>CP000699.1:702500-1405000 GCA_000016765.1 Rhizorhabdus wittichii RW1 | reverse complement strand
TCAAGGGCATGTGGGAAGATCTGACGGAGTAGGATCGAAGGGGGCTGGTCGGAGCGGACGGCGAAGGTGCGATTATGCCGCAAGGAACGGAGAGCTTCGCCTCTCCGCCTGCGGCATAGCATGGCACATGCGGAGACATCCGCGCCCGTCAAGGAGCCGATCGATGACCCTCGCCTTCACCATCCTTCCCTCGCCCGTGGGCGACCTGACGCTCGTCGCCGGCGAGCGCGGACTCGTCGCGATCCTCTGGCCCGACGACGATCCGGGTCGGGTCCGTCTGGAGGGGTTGGCCGAACAGCCCGGTCATCCGGTGCTGGTCGAGACCGTCCGGCAGCTCGGCGCCTATTTCGCGGGGCAGCTCGAACGCTTCGACGTGCCGCTCGATTTCCGGGGCACAGATTTCCAGAAGCAGGTGTGGGCCGCCTTGCTCACCATCCCGTTCGGCGAGACCCGCAGCTATGGCGAGATCGCCCGGCAGATCGGCCGCCCGTCGGCGTCGCGCGCGGTGGGGGCGGCCAATGGGCGCAACCCGATCTCGATCATCGCGCCGTGCCACCGCGTGGTGGGATCGGCCGGGGCGTTGACCGGCTTTGCCGGCGGGCTCGACGCCAAGCGCTACCTGCTCGACCTGGAAAGCGGCCGGCTGGCGGCCTGAAAAGCTGCGCCGCCCCTCGCCGGGCCGTTCCCCCCGTCGGAGAACGACCTGGCAAGAGACGGCGCTCCGGTCCGTGGCGGAGCGAGGCCGGGACCTCAGCTCTGCCAGGCGGGCCGGAAACCGGTACGCGGCGGAACCTTGATCCGCGTCGTGATGTGGCCGGGCTGGCGCGGGGCGGTGGCCGGCTGGGGCGTGGGCGCAGCGGCGGCCGGGGTCGCGGCGGGCTGCCCGCCCTGCGCCGCCATCCGCTCGCGCCCGTCGAGGAAGCTGGCGACCCTCAGGCGGCGCTTCAGCGACAGCGAGGGATTGCCGGGCGTCGGGCCGCGATAGGCGGCCTGGGTGTGGCGGCCGAAGCGCGAGATGTCGAAGCCGGCGGGGATGGCGGTGACGGGCGCATCGGTGGCCGTGGCGGCGGCCGGGACCGGGACGGGTTCGGCCGGCGTCTCGGCCACCCTGTCGGCGAGCAGGAGTTCCTCCTCGCCCTCGTCGCGGCGGCGGCGACGCATCGCATAGACGCTTCCACCGATCAGCAGGATGGCGACACCGGCGGCGCCGGCGATCGGCAGGACGTCGTTGTCGGCATCGGCCGGCGCGGCGCGAGGGGCGGGCGCCGGCGCGGGCTCGGGCGCGACGGCCGGAACCTCGGCGATGGGCGCGACGGGCGGCGGAGCGGTATCGACGGCCGGAGCCGTGGGCGGCGCGACGGGCGCCGCGCGCTGAGCCGCGACGGGAGCGGCCGGAGCGGTTTCGCGCGGCGCGGGAGCCGGGTTGGCGCGCCGCGCCGGTGCAGTGCGGGCGACGGGACGGCTCACCGTCTCGACCGCAGGTTCGGGAACGGCGGCCGGCGTCGCGGGGGCCGCGTCGAGGCCGGCGGCGATGCCGCCCGGCCGGGTCGGAACGGTGACGAGGTCGCCGGTCGACGGCGCGGCGCTGCTCTGTGTCATCGGAGCGACGGTGGGCGCGATGGTTGCCGGTGCCGGCTCCACGACCGGCGGCGGGGTCACCACGGCCGGGGCGGCATCCTGCGCGAAGGACGGGGTTGAGGAAAAGGCCAGGACCGCGGCAATCGCGGTGAGGCCGGGGCGGACGGGGTTCGGTGCGTAGCTCATGCACAGATGAACCTGCGATTTCAAAATCAGGTCCAGATGTTCCCGACAAGTTGCACAGTCGATACGACGAGTTGATTTTCGAATGCTTTTATCTGTCGTGCAATGAACGGAGAAGATGAACGGATATTCATGTGTTCATCTGGCGTTCAGATTTTCATGAATGCTTCTTATTATTTGGCGGCGATGCTCTCATCGCTTCGCCCATGCGGCGGATCGCCGTGATCTTTGCTTCGAGCACCGACCAGTCGTCGTCCGTATCGATCGCGGACCAGATCGCCTCGACCTCGTCGATCAGCATCGAGCAGGGCGCGGCATCCGACCAATAGTCGTGATCGAGCGCGACGACGCCCTGATAGCCGGCGATCGCGTCGCGGAAGGCGGCGAAATCCTCGCCCTCATAGGCGCCGTCGGCGGGCGAGGGCGCGCGGCGGCTCCCCCCGCGCCAGTCGAAGAAGAAGCGGTCGACGCCCACCCCGCTGCGCTGGAGCGCGACATCCATCGCCTGGATCAGGGCGAGATCTGCCTCCTCGCCGCGCGGCGCGACGCCGAGCCGGCCGCAGATCGCGGCCGCCGCCTCGCGCTCATAATGGGCCGGCCAGGCGTCGAGCGCGGGCGCCAGCTCCTCCGCTTCGGCGATCGGCCGCAGCGACAGCGCGAGCTGGACGACGTCCCAGTGGATCGCCTGCGCTTGCCGCCCGAAGGCGTAGAGGCCCTGCTGGTCGAAATAGGCGGCGGTGAAGCCGGGGTCCCAGGTCGGGGTGAAGCGCCACGGGCCATAGTCGAAGCTCTCGCCGGTGACGTTGATGTTGTCGCTGTTGAGCACGCCATGGACGAAGCCGGCGGCCATGTAGCTCGCCGCCAGCCGCGCAGTGCGGCGGCAGACATGGTCGAGCAGCTGGCCGGCGGGCGCGTTGCCCGGCGCTTCGCCGTAGAGCTCGGTCAGCACATAGGCGGCGAGGTCGCGGATCGTCTCCGCCTCGCCCAGCGTCGCGAGCCGCTGGAAGCTGCCGATGCGGACATGGCCGTGGCTGAGCCGCACCATCACCGCCGAGCGGGTGGGGGAGGGCTCGTCGTTGCGCTGGAGCTGCTCGCCGGTCTCGATCAGCGAGAAGGTCTTGGAGGTCTCGACGCCGAGCGCCTCGAGCATCTCGGTCGCCAATATCTCGCGCACCCCGCCCTTCAGCGTCAGCCGGCCGTCGCCGAAGCGGCTGTAGGGCGTCCGGCCCGAACCCTTGGTGCCGAGGTCGAGCAAGCGTCCGGCCCCGTCGCGGAGCTGCGCGAACAGGAAGCCGCGGCCGTCGCCGATGTCGGGGTTGTACACGCGGAACTGGTGGCCGTGATAGCGCAGCGCCAGCGGCTGGGGGAGGTTGTCGGGCAGCGGCTCGAACCGGCCGAAATGGGCGATCCACTGCTCGTCGCTGAGGCCGTCGAGGCCGACTGCCCTGTCCCAGCGGCGGTTGCGGAAGCGCAGGATCGTTCTGGGGAAGTCGGCGGCGGCGACCGGATCGGCGAGGCGATCCTGGAGCGATGCGATCGCGACATGGGGGCGATAGGCGGCGGCTTGCGGGGCGATGGTCATGGGGCGATATGGGGGGCGATCAGCGGGAGGCGCAAGCATGGCGGAATGGGAAGACGGTTTTTGGTCCTCGAAGGATGGTCTGCGCCTGCATTATCGCGACTATCCGGCCAAGGCTGGAAGCACCCGCCCGCCGATCATCTGCCTGCCGGGCCTGACCCGCAACGCGCGCGACTTCGCGCCGCTGGCCGACCGGCTGGCGGGCGACTGGCGCTTGATCGTCGTCGAACTGCGCGGGCGCGGCGACAGCGAGCGCGCCAAGGACCCGCTCAGCTATGTCCCCGTCACCTATCTGGAGGACGTGACGGCGCTGATCGCGGAGGCGGGGCTCGACCGCTTCGTCCTGTTCGGCACTTCGCTGGGCGGCATATTGTCGATGCTGATCAGCGCGACGATGCCGGGGCGGGTCGCGGGGCTGCTGCTCAACGACATAGGGCCGGCGATCGATCCGGCGGGGCTGGTTCGGATTCGCGGCTATGTCGGGCGCGGCGGCAGCTATCCGACCTGGCTGCACGCGGCGCGGTCGCTGGCCGAGGTCCATGCGGTCGCCTATCCCGACTATACGCTCGACGACTGGCTCGGCATGGCCAAGCGATTGTACCGCCTGACGCCGGCCGGCCGGATCGTCGCCGATTATGACAGTGCGATCGCCGAGCCGTTCAAGGTGCCGGGCAACGAGAGCGCGGGCGACCTCTGGCCGCTGGCCGAGGCGCTGAAGCCGATCCCGGCGCTGCTGGTGCGCGGCGGCCTGTCGGACATAGTGTCGGCCGGGACCGCCGATCGCATGCAGGCCGAGCTGCCGCTGCTCGAACGGGTCGACCTGCCGCGCATCGGCCATGCGCCGACCCTGTTCGAGCCCGAATGCGAAGCCGCGATCGACCGGCTGCTCGCGCGGGTCGGGCGGGCCGGCTGAGGCGATGGCGCGGCCCGTCCGCATCCTCCATGGCCATTCGACCTTCGCGCTGGGGGGCAAGGAGGCGCGGGCCGTCCGGCTGATGAACGCGTTCGGCGACGCGGCCGAACATGTCGTGCTGAGCGCGGTGCCCGACGCGCTGGCGGCGCGCGAGGCGATCGATCCCGGCATCCGCGTCGACTTTCCCGGCGACGCGGCGCCCTCGCTGCGCGGCCGCCCCGGCGTCGGCCGCTATGCGGAGCTGGCGCGCTACATGGCCGGCTTCGATCTGGTGCTCAGCTATAATTGGGGGGCGATGGACATGGCCGGCGCGCATCGCCTGTTCGCCGCCGCGCGCCGCCTGCCGCCGCTGATCCACCATGAGGACGGCTTCAACGAGGACGAGGCGGTGCGGCAGAAGCCGGCGCGGGTCTGGTTTCGCCGGCTGATGCTGCCGACCGCGCACCGCCTCGTCGTCCCCTCGCACCGGCTCGAGACGATCGCCCGCGAGGTCTGGCGTCAGCCCGCCGCGCGGGTCGAGCGGATTGCCAACGGCATCCGCCTGCCCGACGATGCCGAGCTTGCCCGTCCGCTGCCGATCCCCGGCCTCGCCGCCGGGTCCGGGCTGGTGGTGGGCACCGTCGCGGGGCTGCGGCCGATCAAGAATCTTGCGCGGCTGGTGCGCGTCTTCGCGGCCGGGGCGCCCGGCGACGCGCGGCTGGTGATCCTCGGCGAGGGGCCCGATCGCGCCGCGATCGAGGCGGAGGCGGCGCGGCTGGGGATCGCCGACCGGGTGATCCTGCCCGGTTTCGTGCGCGATCCGGTGCGCTGCATGGCGGGGTTCGACGTCTTCGCCCTGTCCTCGGACAGCGAGCAGTTCCCGATCTCGCTGGTCGAGGCAATGGCCTGCGGGCTGCCCGGCCTGATGACCGACGTCGGCGACATCGCGGCGATGGCGTCGGCGGAGAACCGGCCCTTCATCCGGCCGTGCGACGACGAGGCGGGACTGGCCGCCGGGCTCGCCCGGCTGGCGGCCGACGCCGGTCTGCGCCGGACGATCGGAGCCGCCAATCGCGCCGTCGCGTTGCGCCATTATGACGAAAGGACGATGATCGAACGCTACCGCCACCTTTACTGGGGGGCGATCGACACCCATGTGAGACGGTAACAGGCTCCCAATTTGGCGCGAAAAGCGATTTTACGCGCATTTTACGGCCCTTGGGACTATAGGGCGCGGATTCTGGGGCGCCGGTGGCGCGTGCGTGGAGGTTTCTTTGTTCAAAGGTCTGCGGCCGATCCAATATGGTGGACGGGAAGTCTGGCCCATCATCGAGGGTGGTAAGGGTGTCGCCGCGACCAACCATGCCAGTTCGGGCGCCTGGGCGGCGGCCGGCGGCATCGGCACCGTTTCGGCGGTCAACGCCGACAGCTACGATCCCGACGGCAAGATCATCCCGCAGGTCTATCGCGCGCTCACCCGCCGCGACCGTCACGAGGAACTGATCGCCTACGCGATCGACGGCGCGGTCGAGCAGGTCAAGCGCGCCTTCGACATTTCCGGCGGCAAGGGCGCGATCAACATCAACGTGCTGTGGGAGATGGGCGGCGCGCAGCGCGTCCTCCACGGCGTGCTCGAACGCACCAAGGGCATGGTGACCGGCGTCACCTGCGGCGCGGGCATGCCCTACAAGCTCAGCGAGATCGCCGCCTCCTACGGCGTCAACTATCTGCCGATCGTCTCCTCGGCGCGCGCCTTCAGCGCGCTGTGGAAGCGCGCCTATTCGAAGGCCGCCGAATGGCTGGCGGCGGTGGTCTATGAGGACCCCTGGCTCGCGGGCGGCCATAACGGCCTGTCGAACGCCGAGGACCCGAAGGCGCCGCAGGACCCCTATCCGCGCGTCAAGGCGCTGCGCGAGACGATGCGCCAGGGCGGCATCTCCGACGACGTGCCGATCGTGATGGCGGGCGGCGTCTGGTATCTGCGCGACTGGAACGACTGGATCGACAATCCCGAACTCGGCCAGATCGCCTTCCAGTTCGGCACCCGCCCGCTGCTGACGCGGGAAAGCCCGATCCCGCAGGAATGGAAGGACAAGCTCACCGTCCTCGAGCCCGGCGACGTGCTGCTGCACCGCTTCTCGCCGACCGGCTTCTATTCCTCGGCGGTCCGCAACGACTTCCTCCGCAGCCTCGAGGCGCGGTCGGAACGGCAGATCGCCTTCTCGATGGAAGCGGCCGGCGACCATCAGTACCAGCTCGACGTCGGCGTGAAGGGCAAGAGCTTCTGGGTCACGCTCGGCGACCTGCACCGCGCCCGCGAATGGCACGGCCTCGGCTTCACCAACGCGCTCAAGACGCCCGACAACACGCTCGTCTTCGTCACCACCGACGAGATGAAGGTGATCCGCAAGGACCAGGCCGACTGCATGGGCTGCCTCAGCCAGTGCGCCTTCTCCTCCTGGGCGGACAATGAGAACAACTCGACCGGCCGCCTCGCCGACCCGCGCAGCTTCTGCATCCAGAAGACGCTGCAGGACATCGTCCATGGCGGCCCCGTCGACCACAACCTGATGTTCGCGGGCCACGCCGCCTTCAAGTTCCGGCAGGACCCCTTCTACTCGAACGGCTTCGTGCCGACGGTGAAGCAGCTCGTCGACCGCATCCTGACCGGCGACTGATCCCGCTATTCTGGCAGACCGGCGGGCGGTTTCCAGCGGCATTCCGGCTACCCTTGCCGTCATCTCCCTTTCGCGGGAATGACGACAGGGGCGGAGGGCATGCTGTCGAAACCGCTTGCAAAGTAGGATTTCATTTGTTCTCTATTTGTTCTATACTGGAACATGGAGAGTCGAATGGCCAAGGATCCGAAATATGATCGATATGCGGGGATGGTGACCCTGCCGGGCGACCCGCTGAATCCCAGGAAGCCGCGGCCGTTCAGGGTCGATGAGGATGGGAACGTCATCTATCTGGACGAGGAAGCCGGCCGTGCGCGGCCCGCAGGTGGCGCTAACGCCCGCGCGGGAATCCTGGACTGGGACGAACTCGACCGGAGGGCTGGAGAGCGATCGGCGCCGCTGACGGCGACGGCTGTCCGCGGATCGGCAGCGAAGGGCGATAAGGGAAGCGACGTGGTTCGCACCCGCAAGACGATCGGGGGAAGCGACTATTATGTGATCAACGCGAATACCTATGATCCCGCGCTCTCCAATGGAGTAACATCTATACCTAACGAGGATATGATCTCCATCTGGAACACGCATAAGAATCAGGTCGCGGTGAAGGGTGGAAAAGTGGAGAAGGGCGCATATACAATAGCTCTACCAATCGACTTCAGCGTGAAGACGGATGATCCACCAAATGAGAGAAATCTGTCTCTGTTAAATCCGAAGCCTACTATGTATTATCCGCTCCCAGTTATCAATACAAAGACAGGGTCAACCGATCAGGTTGACACGTTTAGTTTCGGTCGTCCTAATGAATGGCCGATCGGAACGGTAGGGCTGAGTCATGGTCATATCGATGGTACAAGCGAGGGGATGGCTGATTACTATGATCTTTCGGCCGATCCTAAGATATACGGAGATATCGGATCGCTTTTGGGAAACGATCCTGTTCCGACAGCTACCGTGTCGGAAGGAGACGTGGGCTGGCATCAGTTGGAAAATGGCAGGCTCCAGTTCGTGTATCCTGCGAGAGAGTTGTTAGAGGAGAACGAAGCCAAGCGAGCTGCCAAGCGCGCAAAGATGATCCAGGAAAACCTGGATCGCCAGCAGTTGCTGTTTCAAAGGAAAATGCCATGAAGACGGTCGGGCGGTCTCTGTTGTGGGTTGTTCTATCCGGGCTCGGCCTGTCTGCTTGTTCCGTGGATCGGGAGGCCCTTCGAACGACGGCCAAGGCGCCCGGTCAGCCTCTCCGGGACAAGCTATATGGTGCTATCTGGGATGATCTCCGGTCCGAGATGACGATGATCTTTGACGGAGGAGGTTGGGCGAGCGTTTTGCGTGGATCGGGGGCCTTCGAGAATTTGACGGTCCATATCCGCGATATGCGCTGCCGATCATCAGGGCGGGGCCGGCTTTGTGCTTTCGACCTGGTGCGCGATAGCGACCCAAAGCGAGTTTCCGACGCGACCGAACCCAAGATGCTCCGTTGTACGGCCAGCTTCAGATATGATGACAACGAGGGATGGACGGTTGACCGCCTGCCTCCCAAGGGTGGCAGGCACAGCAGAAGCACGATGGAATGCGAGATATCGGCAGGCTAAACGGCCTGAACAAGAGATGTTGAGATGAAGCGAGGTGCGGTTGTGATTGTTATCATAGTGACAATTCTGTCAGCCATTTTTGCCATTCGCTCTCTCAAGAACTTCCTCGATGTCGATACATGTTTGGATCGAGGCGGCGCATGGCAAGGGCAGACTTCAACCTGCGTAGGCACCCTTGAAACTCATGGCCGATAGCGTCGAGCGGGGTTTAGCTTTGGTCGTCCCAATGAATGGCCGTGGGCTGGCATCAGTTGGAAAATGGCAGGCTCCAGTTCGTGTATCCTGCGAAGGAGCCGTTAGAGGAGAATGAAGTCAAGCGGGCTGCCAAGCGCGCAAAGATGATCCAGGAGAACCTCGATCGCCAGCAGTTATTATTTCAAAGGAAGGCTCCATGAGGATGATCAGACGATCTCTATTATGGTTTATTCTGTCCGGGCTCGGCCTATCGGCTTGTTCCATGGATCGGGAAGCTCTTCGCCCGACGGGAAAAACGCCCGGTCAACCGCTCCTGGATAAACTATATGGTGCTATCAGAAATGATACTGGACTCGATTTTCTTCTTGGTCAGGGGGTGGTTCCGTTTTTTTTCCGATCAGTCAATCTTGACGATTTGACGCTCCATATCGACGATATGCGCTGCCGATCATCAAGGCAGGGTCAGCTTTGCGCTTTCGACCTAGTGCGCGATAGCGATCCCAAGTCCGCTACCGACATGAACGCGCCCAAGATGCTTCGTTGCACGGCCAGTTTCAGACATGATGATGAGGAGGGATGGACGGTTGTCCGTCGGCGTCCCAAGGGCGCATCGCATAGCAGAAGCACTTTGCAATGCGAGATAGCGGAAAGCTGAGGGCGTCGATTCATGCTCCGATCGACCTGATCGACTGCGCATCCAAGAAGGGGAGAAGGATAATGTCCGACGTGTACGTCAATTTTCCAAAGCCCTGTGACGAGCGTTGGGAGAATATGACGCCGGGGGAACGGCATCGGACCTGTGCCCGATGCGACAGGGTCGTTCACGATCTCTCCCAATATGATGTTGCCGGAATCGAGAAGCTGTTGCGCGACGAGCCGGGCAGTTGTGTCCGTGCGAGCATCGATGTTTCCGGCGCGATCGACACCAGGCCGGATTCCCATGGGCGCGTCCGCCTGATGGTGGCGGCTATCGGCGTTTCGGCTGGCCTGCTGATGAGCCCGCCAGCGCTTGCGCGGGATCAGCGCGCGAAAGGTGCTATCGTTGGCACCGCTCAGACATTCTCATTTTTTGAAACGACGGTGACGGCAACGGATAAGAACGGCAATTCCTATCGGGCCAAAGCCAAATCGAGTGGCCGATACAGAATCAAGAACGTCCCTCCGGGTACATATCTGGTCGAATTTTCTTCGGATTGCGGAGAAAGGTGGAGCGTCGAAGATGTTGTCGTAGCCGACAGGGCGGTCGACGTGACTGGCGGGCCCAGCGATGACCAGCGTTGCATCGTCGTCGGGCTGCTCGAAATAGGCGGGCGTCGGGGTGAATCGGACATTGGTTGACCTGCGACGCAGGAGGCTCCGTATGTGAGGATAATCTACCTTATCGGTAGAGTTTCCCTTTTCCCCCTCCAAGAAGCATTGCCGTTGGAATCCCGGGGCGTCGCGCTAGGGTCGCGCGATGAAGTCCGCGCTCGTCATCCGCCACGTCCCCTATGAAGGAATCGCCGGCTTCCGCGCGCCCGTGGAGGCGGCCGGCTATGTCATCGACCGGGTCGACGTCACCGATCCCGATTTCGCCCAGGTCGACTTCGACACGCCCGACCTCGTCGTGATGATGGGCGGGCCGATGGGCGTGTACGAGACCGATCGATATCCCTGGCTCGGCTGCGAGATCGCGCGGCTGGCGCGGCGGATCATGCTCGACCGGCCGACCCTCGGTGTCTGCCTGGGCAGTCAGGTCATCGCCGCGGCGATGGGCGCGCGCGTCTATGCCGGGCCGGTCAAGGAGGTCGGCTTCGCGCC
Organism: Rhizorhabdus wittichii RW1; assembly: GCA_000016765.1. Lineage (NCBI taxonomy): Bacteria > Pseudomonadati > Pseudomonadota > Alphaproteobacteria > Sphingomonadales > Rhizorhabdaceae > Rhizorhabdus > Rhizorhabdus wittichii. The sequence continues at coordinate 1,394,506 of CP000699.1, read as the reverse complement.
GGTGACGATCCACGACGCGGGCCTCGCCTCGCCGCTGCGCCATATCGAGGGGGTGCCGGTGCTGCATTGGCACGGCGACACCTTCGACCTGCCCGAGAGGGCCGAGCTGCTCGCCTCGTCCGACGCCTATCCGCACCAGGTGTTCCGGCGCGGCGACAATATCCTGGCGCTCCAGTGCCATTCGGAGATGGGCGAGGACCCGCGCTTCGACGCCTGGCTGGAGGACGAGCCCTATATCCACGCGGCGGGCCGGACGGTCGAGGAGCTGCGCGGCGAGCATGATCGCCACGGTCCGGTCGCGGTGGCGGCGGGGCGCAGGATGATCGCCGACTGGCTCGACCGGCTGGACCCGTAATACCGATGGGCGATGAGCCTGGCTCATCGCCCATCGGTATCAGCCCGCGCGGCGCTTGAGCGTTCCAAGGTGCGGATGCGCAGCATCCCTGCACCTTGATATGATTGCCCAACTTCCCTGCGCCGGAATTAATGGTTAGCATGGCGGCGGGCAGGGGAGAGCGTGGCTTATGATATGGTCGGAAGAGGCGCGGGACGGGGCGATCGTCGCCGCACCCCGGGGGAAGATCGACGAAAGCACGGCGCAGGATTTCGGCGCCAGCCTCGAAGGTGCGGTGGCGCGCGCGGCCGATGCGGCGGCGCGGCTCGTCGTCGATTGCTCGGGCATCGACTATATGTCCTCGCGCGGCCTGCGCGCGCTGACGCTCGCCAAGCGCAAGGCCGACGGATCGGCGGTGACGATCCTCCTCGCCGCGCCCAACGGCGTGGTGCGCGAGATATTGGCGATCAGCCGCTACGACAAGCTGTTCGGGGTGACCGAGACGGTCGAGGCGGCGCTGACCGCCTGAGCGCCTCATCGAGGGGGAAAGATCGATGCTGGTTCGATTCTGGGGAACGCGGGGATCGCTGGCGGTGGCGCAGACCGCGGGCGCGATCCGCGGCAAGATCGCCCGCGCGCTGGTCGCGGCGGGCGGGCGCGGCTTCGCCGACACGGCCGAGGCGGAGGCCTTCGTCGACCGCGAGCTCGATTTCGCGACCGGCGGCACCTATGGCGGCGCCACCACCTGCGTCGAGATCGAGGGCGGCGACGGATCGTTCATCGTCTGCGACATGGGCACCGGCCTGCGCGAGTTCGGCATCGACGCCTTCCGCCGCTGCGCCGCCGGGCACGAGCGGACCTATCATTTCTTCATGTCCCACTTGCACTGGGACCATATCGGTGGCTTTCCCTTTTTCGGGCCCGCCTTCGATCCCAATGCCCGCATCGTCATCCATTCGGGCCATGCCGATGCCGAGCAGGCGCTGCGCCGCCAGCAGGAGGAGATCAGCTTCCCGGTCGCCTTCGACTGGCTGCGCGCGACGATCGAGTTCCGCACGCTCGCGCCGGGCGAGACCTATCGGATCGGCGGGCTCGACGTCGAGGTGATGGAGCAGCACCACAGTCACAAGAGCTACGGCTATCGCTTCACCGACGATGCGGGGAAGACCGCGATCTTCTCGACCGACAGCGAGCACAAGATCGACAGCATGGAGGGTGAGGCCGACGTCGCCCATTTCTTCCGCGATGCCGACCTGGTGATCTGCGACACCATGTATTCGCTCGCCGACGCGGTCTCGATGAAGGAGGATTGGGGGCACAGCTCGAACATCGTCGCGATCGACCTGTGCCACGAGGCGGAGGCGAAGCGGCTGGCGCTGTTCCACCATGAGCCGATCTACAGCGACGACGACATCCAGCGGATGCACCAGGAAAGCATCCGCTACGAGGAACTCACCCGCCGCGAGACCCCGCTCGAGGTGCTGTGCGCCTATGACGGGCTCGAGGTGCGGTTGTAGGGCCGGTGAAGGAGGGGGCTTTCCGCAAGGCTGGCCAAACCCCTTTCGTCATTCCCGCGAAAGCGGGAATCCACGGTTACGGGACGCTGCTTGACGTGAGGTGCCGTCGTCCATGGATTCCCGCTTTCGCGGGAATGACGTGGGAGCTGCGCCGGGGTGACGGAGAGAGCCTACCATGAACCGCATCCGCCTCGCCGGCCTCCTCGTGCTTGCGGTCGCCGCGCTGCTCAGCGCTTTCGCGGGCGAGGCGATGCGCCGGCCGCTGTTCGACCTGTGGCAGCGCCTCGCGCCGCGCGACCTGTCGGGCACGCCGGTCCATGTCGTGCTGGTCGATTCGGACAGCATCGCCGCAGTCGGGCCCTGGCCGTGGCCGCGCTACCACATGGCACGGCTGACCGAAGAGATCGCCGCGCGGGGGCCGAAGGCGATCGGCTTCGACATGCTGTTCCCGGAGCCCGACCGGGTGCGGCCCGACATCTTCGCGGCGCTCTATCCCGAACTCAGCCCGGCCGCCGCCGCCGAGGTCCAGGCGCTGCCGCCGATGGATCGGCTCTACGGCCAGGTCGTCGGCAAGGCGCCGGTCGTGCTCGGCCGCGCGGGGGTGGCGAGCGGGGGGACCGATCCCGCGCAACTGTTCGTCGACGCCGCGATCAAGGGCGCATTGCCGCCCGACCTCCCCGACGAGCCGCGCGCGGTCGCCAACATCCCTGAATTGGAAGGCGCCGCGCTCGGCCATGGCCTGCTCAACGGCCAGCCCGACAGCGACGGGCGCGTCCGGCGGGTGCCGCTGCTGATGAAGCTCGGCGGCCGGGCGATGCCCAGCCTGTCGCTCGAACTCGCCCGGCTGGCGCGGGACCAGGAGGCGGTGACGGCCGAGGCGCGCGGGGTGGTGCTGGCCGGCCGGCGCATCCCGGTCGATGCGGAGGGGCGGATGCGGCTGCGCTTCGGCCGCTTCCCGGCGGCCGAGATCAGCTCGGCGGCCGACGTGCTCCGCCGCAAATTCCCCGCCGATGCCTTCGCCGGCAAGATCGTCCTGCTCGGGCTCGCCGCCGAAGGCACCGCCGACATCGTCGCCACCCCCTTGGAGGCGGAAGGCTATGGCACGCTGGTGCAGGCGCAGGCGGTCGACGCGATCCTGCGCGGCGGCTGGCTCGACCGGCCGGCCTGGGCGGCGCCGGCCGAGTGGGGCGTGGGGCTGCTGCTCGCGGTCGCGGTGCTGCTGTGCGGGCCGGCGCGCCGCCGTGCCCTGATGCTCGTCCCGCTCGGGCTGGCGGTCGCGATCGCGCTGGCGGGCTGGTTCGCCTTCGACCTCGGCTCGCTGCTGCTCGATCCGCTGCGCCCGCTGCTGCTCGGCGGCGGCGCGGCGGTCGGCGTGGCGGGCGGCATGTTCGTCGAGGCGCGGCGCGAGCGCGAGCGGCTGCGCGAGACGCTGGTGCGCGAGCGGATCGCCGCCGCCGCGACCGAAGGCGAGCTGCAGGCGGCGCGCTCCATCCAGCTCGGCATGCTGCCGCCGCGCGAGGAGCTGGCAGGCTTCGATCCGCGCATCGACATCGACGCGCTGCTCGAACCCGCCAAGTCGATCGGCGGCGACCTCTACGACGTGATCCGGCTCGATGCCGACCGGATCGCCTTCCTGGTCGGTGACGTGACGGGGAAGGGCGTGCCCGCCGCTTTGTTCATGGCGCTGTCCAAGGCGCTGGCGAAGAGCGTCGTGCTGCGCGGCGTCCCCAGCCTCGCCGATGCCGCAGCGATCCTCAACGAGGAGCTGATGCGCGACAATAGCGAGGCGATGAACGTGACCATGCTGGTCGGCATCCTCGACCTGTCGAGCGGCGAACTGGTGCTGATGAGCGCGGGGCATGAGGACCCGCTCCACATTCGCGGCGACGGCGCGATCGCGATCCACAAGCTCGATGGCGGGCCGCCCTTCTGCATCGTCGACTTCCCCTATCCCGACGAGCCGATGACGCTCGCGCCCGGCGAGGCGCTGGTGCTGATCTCGGACGGGGTCAGCGAGGCGCAGAATGGCGACGGCGCGCTGTTCGGCCATGACCGGCTGCTCGCGGCGCTGCAAGGACGGACGAACGCCTCGGCGATGGTCGAGGCGATGCGCGACGCGGTGCGCGCCTTCGAGGACGGCACTGACCCGACCGACGACCTGACGGTGATGGCGGTCCGCTATCTGGGGTGAGGACCGCCGCCCGACCACCGTCGTCGCCCCCCAATCGTCATTCCCGCGAAAGCGGGAATCCATGGACGGCGGCTCGCAAGAGGTCAGGTGTTCCGTGACCGTGGATTCCCGCTTTCGCGGGAATGACGGAACGATGGGGACTATCCGTCCTAACGGATCGTCACCACCACGCGGCGGTTGGCCGGTTCGGAAACCCCGTCGGGGGTCGCGACGCGCAGGTTGCGCTCGCCGCGGCCGACCGCGCTCATCAGGGTCGGGTCGATGCCCTGCTTGGCGAGCACGCCGAGCACCTCCTCGGCGCGCTGCTGCGACAGCCGGTCGTTGGCGTCGGCCTCGCCCAGCGTGTCGGTATAGCCGGTGACCTGCACCTCCGCGCCCGGCCGCTCCGATACCTCCTTGATCAGGAAGGCGAGCCCGGGCTGCGATTCGGGCGTCAGCTCGGTCGTGCCCTCGAGGAAATAGAGGGTCAGCCGCACCGGCGCAGGCGGCAGCGCCTGGAGCAGCTCGCGCTGCCGCGCGCTCATCTTCGCCGGATCGATCGATCGGGTGCGCGGCGTGCCCGACAGGTTGGTGCTGCTGTTGAGCTCGCTGACCACCGTCTCCATCGGCTTGCCGTTCTCCTCCAGCACCGCGACGGCGCCCTGCTTGCCTTCCTCGGTCGGCAGCAGGGTGAGGGTCGGCGTGGTGGCGCAGCCCGCCAGCAGGCCCGCGACCGCCAATAGCGGCAGGACACGGTTCATTTGGAGACCTCGACGATGAAGCGGGTGCCGCGCACGCCGAGCAGCGAGGTCGGGGTGCGGACCTTCATCGCGTCGGGCTTCGACTTGGCGATCTGCCCCGACACGACCGCGAGCGAGCCGCGATTGACACGGGTCACGAAGCTGCCGGTCTGGGCGGTGCGGTCATAGTTGAAGTCGTCGACCGCGATGCGGCTGTTCGGCCCCACCGAGAAACGGGTGTCGTCGATGAAGGTCAGGCTCATCTGCCCGTCCTTGCCGGTGACCAGCGTGTCGCCGGGAAGGAGCTGGAAGCCGGGCGCGGGGGTGAGCTTCGCCTTGCCGCGCTCGACCGTGGTCGCGCCGACGCTGCGCTTGATCCGGCCGATCTCGGCCCAGGCCGGCTGCGCCATGATCGCCAGCCCCAGCACCGTCAATATTGCCCTACGCATGATTCTCGCCATCCCCATGACCAGAGAGTCGTGACATAGCGCAATTATGAGCGCCCGCGACTCGAATTCCGCGTCGGTTACAATCCGTTGCATTGGCGACGGCATCGTCCGCGAGAGCGTCGACGCGGTCCACGGCTTCTGCGCGGCGGCCGGGCTGGACGGCGACGCCGCCGCGCGGCTGGCGATCATCGTCGAGGAACTGGTCGCCAATCTCGTCGAGCATGGCGGCGCGGGCGCGGCGGACGCGATCGAGCTGAGCCTGACGCGCGCGGACGGCGGGCCGGTGGCGCTGGTGCTGAGCGACGACGGCGCCGCTTTCGACCCGCGCGAGGCGCCGGACGACGCGGCGATCCCCGATCGCGGCGGCGGCGCCGGGCTCAACCTGGTCCGCGCCTGGGCGACCATCCTCGACTATCGCAGCGAGGGCGGCCGCAACCGGATGGAGCTGTCGATCCCGGTCGGTTGATGGCGATCGGCCGCATCGCCGCCCTTCCGCTCGACCGATCCCCCCGCTATGGCAAACCCAGTCCAGTTTTCGGGGAAGATCCTTGCAACAAGCCGTCATCGCCAACGCCGCCCAGGCGATCCACTGGGCCGATCTCGGCCTGAACCCGATCGCGCTCGACCTCGGCTTCCTGCAGATCCACTGGTATTCGCTGGCCTATATCTCCGGCATCCTGCTCGGCTGGTATTATCTCACCCGGCTGATCGCGCAGCCGGGCGCGCCGATGGCGCGGCGCCACGCCGACGATCTCGTCTTCTACGCGACGCTCGGCATCCTGATCGGCGGGCGGCTCGCCTATGTCTTCTTCTATCAGCCCGACATCCTCCTCCACCCGCTCGACGTGCTCAAGCTGTGGCAGGGGGGCATGTCGTTCCATGGCGGCGCGCTCGGCGTCGCGGCCGGCATCTTCTACATGGCGCGCCGCAACGGGCTGAGCTGGCTGCGCATCCACGACTATGTCGCCTGCTGCGCGCCGTTCGGGCTGTTTTTCGGCCGCATCGCCAATTTCGTGAACGGCGAGCTGTGGGGCCGGCCGACCGACGTTTCCTGGGCGATGATCTTCCCCGGCGCGCCCGACGGCCTGCCGCGCCACCCGAGCCAGCTCTACGAAGCCGGCCTCGAAGGGATCGTGCTCGGCCTCGTCCTGTCCTTCTTCTTCTGGCGCACCGACGCCCGCAACCAGCCGGGCAAGCTGGTCGGCATCTTCCTGCTCGGCTATGGGCTGAGCCGCTTCGTCGTCGAATATTTCCGCGAGCCCGACGCGCAGCTCGGCACGCTGAGCTGGGGGCTGACGATGGGGCAGACGCTGACCGTGCCGATGCTGATCGGCGGCCTCTACCTGATCGCCACCGCCTCGAAGCGGACCCCGATCAACGCCGATTGAACCACCCACCGCCCTCATTCCCGCGAAAGCGGGAATCCACGGTTACGGGACGTTCCGTCTCTTGCGGGCCGCCGTCCATGGATTCCCGCTTTCGCGGGAATGACGGAAAGGATAGGGGCCGATCCTAATCCTTTGCTAACCACGATCGCCTATCAGGCGGCGATTCCGACGTCGAAGAAGCGAGCGAGATGGAGACAGCCGCGGAACTGGCGGACGCGCTGGTTCGAGTGATCCAGGCCAATGGGCCGATCCCGGTCGCCGACTATATGGAGGCGGCCAACGGCCTCTATTATGCCGCGCACGACCCGTTCGGCGTGAAAGGCGATTTCATCACCTCGCCCGAGATCAGCCAGATGTTCGGCGAGCTGATCGGCATCTGGATCGCCGATCTCTGGACCCGCTCGCGCGCGCTCGGCGCCTATTATGTCGAACTGGGGCCGGGGCGGGGGACGCTCGCCGCCGACGCGCTGCGGGCGATGGGGGCGCTGCGCCGCCATCCGGAGGTGCATTTCGTCGAGACCAGCCCGGTGCTGCGACGGCTCCAGAAGGAGAGGGTGCCCGACGCCGTCTGGCACGAGGGGATCGAGACGCTGCCGACCGACGCGCCACTGATCATCGTCGCCAACGAATTCTTCGACGCGCTGCCCTATCGCCAATATATCAAGACCTATAGCGGCTGGCGCGAGCGGGTCGTCACCCATGACGCCGACGGCTTCCGCCCGGTGCCGGGCGATGCCCCGGCCGAGGATGTCGTCCCCGAGCATCTCCACGACGCGGTCGCGGGCAGCATCTACGAGACCTCCCCGGCGGGTCTCGCCGTCGCCCGCGCGCTGGCGGCGCGGATCGTCAAGCAGGGCGGGGCATTGCTCGCGATCGACTATGGGCATGAGAATTATGCGGCGGGCGACACGCTGCAGGCGCTCAACGCCCATGCCTATGCCGACGTGTTCAGCAATCCCGGCGCCAACGACATCACCGCCCATGTCGACTTCACCGCGCTGGGCGAGGCCGGCCGGTTGGGCGGCGCGCGGATCGAGGGGCCGGTGTCGCAGAGTTATTTCCTGGCGACGCTCGGCATCGCCGCCCGTGCCGCGGCGCTATCCCGCCACCATCCCGATCGCACCGAGGAGATCGGCGCCGCCTATCACCGGCTGACGTCGGAGGAGGAGATGGGCACCCTGTTCCGCGCCATCGCGATGGTCAGCCCGAAATGGCCGAAGCCCGCCGGGTTCGAGGTCGGCTGATCCCACTCGCCACGGCGTCATCCCAGCGAACGCTGGGATGACCAGAGGTCCGCTACTATTGGCGGGGCCAGGGCAGCGCCGCCGTCAGCCTGGCGATGTCCGGCGACAGGTCATGGCCGGCCGGCGCGGTGAAGCGATAGGCGATCAGCCACTGGCCGTCGACATGACAGAACAGGCGGGCTTCCGATCGCAGCGGCTGTTCCTTGCCCCGGAACACATCCTCAAAGGTGAAGGCCGCGCGCAGGCCCGGTTGGCGATGGTTCGGCGAAGGCGAGGCGACCTTGCTCTCCTCGACGACGACGGTCGACCGATGCTTCTCGGCGACCTCGGCCTTGATGGTGTCGAAATGCTCGCGGCAGAAGCGGTCCTGCTGTGCTTTCCGGGCGGCCGGATCGGCGGTGTCCGCCACCGGCGGCACGGGATAGACATAGACGGTGGCGATCGTCGTTCTCTCCGGGGTGGGCACGGCATAGCTGTATCCCGCGCTGACGTCGGTCGCCTCGTCGTCATATTCGATGATCGACGTGCGCCGGAAATCGCCGGCTCGTTCGGGAAAGACGAAGCCGGTTCCGCGATGGACATAGGGGCCCTTCGGTTCGATCCGAAGGGGGGCCGCGGCGGCCCTGTCGATCGGCGGGGGCAGCGTCAGCACAATTCCGATCGCAAGGGCGTGGCCGATCCTCATCTCAGCCCTCGCTTTCCGGCACGCACGGCGCCGGACGGGTCGTCTTGCGGGCGATGCGGGTGGTGGCGAACTCCTCGGCGGTCAGCGTCGCCGATTTGTCGGCGTCGGCCTTGGCGAAGCGGTCGGTGGTCTTGGCCGACCATTCCTCGAAGCTCAGCCGGCCGTCGCCGTTGCTGTCGAGCTTGGCATAGGCCTTGCGCCGGCTGGCGAGGAATTCCTCGCGGCTGACCTTGCCGTCCCTGTCCTTGTCGTAGCGGGCGAAGCGCTTCTCCTCGCGGGTCTTCTCGGTCGCGGCGGGCGGCTCGACGAGCGGCGCGGGCTCGGCGGCCTGGAGCGGGGCGGCGGCGAGCTGCGGGCCCTTGCCCTGTCCCTGCCACAGCATCACGCCGCCGCCCGCCAGCAACAGCCCGCCGGCCGCACCCGCCAGATATCGCCACATATCGCTTCTCCCCCGGATATTCCCCGGGGCGGAGCTTAGCGTCCCGTCAGGCGATAGGCGAGCGCCCGAAGCATCCGTTTCGGTGAGCCTTGTCGCCGTTGCCGCTCCGCCGGCATCGCGGCGTCCATCCGCGCCAACAGGACGAGCAGGGCGAGCGGCCGGAGTGCGGCGGGCCAGCGGCCGATCGCGACGTCACCCAGCCGTTCGGCGGCGGCGGCGCGGGCGAAGCGGCGCGCCTCGGCATCGCGCAGCCGATGGCCGAGCTCGGCGAGCGCCCAGCCTTCGCCGGCGCGGCCGACATCCTCGGGCACCGCGCCGAGCAACGCCGCCGACAGCGCGAACAGCGGGCCGCCGCGCTCCTCGCCATGGGCGACGATCTGCGCCTCGCCCGGCGTCTCCTCTTCGAGCAGCGCCGCCCAGCCTTCCTCGATCGCGGCGAGCGACCGGCCGGAAAGGCCCGCGGGCAGCAATTGCCCGGCGGCGGCGGCCAGCAGCGGCTCGGCCGGCGCCGGCACCTCCGGCTCGTCGAGCCGGGTCAACGCGTCGCGCCACCAGATCAGCCGCATCGCGCCGATCGCCGGTTCGCGCGCGGCGGCGACGATCGCGCCCATCCGCTCGTCGATCCGCCACAGCAGGGCGAGCCGGTCGCGCCGGTCCGCCGGCGCGTAGCTCAGTGCCAGCAGGCGTTCGGGATCGGACAGCGGGGGCAGGGCGGGGTCAGGCGTGCTGATAGATGCTGCCGTCGAGATGGCGCTGCAGGCAGTCGAGCAGGGCGCCGCGGGTGAAGGGCTTGCGGAGGAGTTCATATTGCGCGCCATAGCCCAGCGTCAGCTCCTCGCTGAAGCCGCTGACCAGCACGATCGGCAGGTTCGGCCAGCGCTGGTTGAGCCGGCGGGCGAGCTGCACCCCGCTCAGTCCCGGCATGACCACGTCGGTCAGGACGATGTCGAACGGGGCCTCGTCCGCGTCGACCAGCTTCAACGCCTCCTCGGCCGAACCGGCCTGGACGATGGCGAGCCCCGAATCCTCGAGCATCAGGCAGGTGATCTCGGCGATCTGGGCATTGTCCTCGACATAGAGGAGCCGGCCCAGAAAGGGATCGCCGGCCTGCCCGGTCGCGGATGACGCTGCGGAACGCGGGCCTTTCTGTTCCATGAGCATAGTCCCCAACCGACTCGGACCGGTTGGGGACCATTATCACAGAACGGCGGTTGGGCGGTCCGCAAAAACCCCTAGAAAGGGCCGACCGCCCCGCCGGAGCGTCGGAATCTAGCCCTTGTAGGTCACCGCCTTGGCGGCCGCGACCACGTCGGACACCTTGAGCAGCGCCGCCTTTTCGAGATTGGCGGCATAGGGCATCGGCACGTCCTGGTTGGTGACGCGGCGGACCGGGGCGTCGAGGTCGTCGAAGCCCTCCTCCATGGCGATCGTGATGATCTCCGACGCGATCGAGCAGACCGGCCAGCCTTCCTCGACGACGACCATGCGGTTCGTCTTGCGGAGGCTTTCGAGCACCGTCGCCTTGTCGAGCGGGCGCAGCGTGCGCAGGTCGATCACCTCGGCGTCGATCCCCTCGCCCTCGAGTTGCTTGGCCGCCTCCAGCGCGACGCCGACGCCGATCGAATAGCTGACGATCGTCACGTCGGAACCGGTACGGCAGATGCGCGCCTTGCCGATCGGCAGGACATAGTCGTCGAGCTTCGGCACCTCGAAGCTCTGGCCGTAGAGCAGCTCGTTCTCCAGGAACACGACCGGATCGGGGCAGCGGATCGCTGCCTTCAGCAGGCCCTTGGCGTCGGCCGCCGAATAGGGCGAGATGACGATCAGGCCGGGCACGCTGGCGTACCAGGGCGCATAGTTCTGGCTGTGCTGCGCGGCGACGCGGGCGGCGGCGCCGTTGGGGCCGCGGAACACGACCGGACAACGCATCTGGCCGCCCGACATATAGTTGGTCTTGGCGGCCGAGTTGATGATGTGGTCGATCGCCTGCATGGCGAAGTTGAACGTCATGAACTCGACGATCGGCTTGAGGCCGCCCATCGCGGCGCCGGTGCCGATGCCGGCGAAGCCATATTCGGTGATCGGCGTGTCGATCACGCGCCGGTCGCCGAACTCGTCGAGCAGGCCCTGGGTCACCTTGTAGGCGCCCTGGTACTGCGCGACTTCCTCGCCCATCACGAAGACGTCGCCGTCGCGGCGCATCTCCTCCGCCATCGCGTCGCGCAGCGCCTCGCGGACCGTGGTCTTCACCAGTTCGGTTCCGGCGGGCACCTCGGGATCGTCGCGGGTGTCGGCGACCGCCGCGACCAGGTCGCGCGCGCCGCTTTCCATCTTGTGCGGGGTCGGGCTCTCGGGGGCGGGAGCCTCGGCCTTCGGGGCTTCCGCCTTCGGCTCGGCGGCGGCCTTCGGCGCCGGAGCGGCGTCCTCGTCCTCGCCGGCGATCCGGGCGATCACGGTGCCGACCTTCACCCCTTCGGTGCCGGCGGGAACGGTGATCTCGGCGATCGTGCCCTCGTCGACAGCCTCGAACTCCATCGTCGCCTTGTCGGTCTCGATCTCGGCGAGGATGTCGCCGGACTTGACCGTGTCGCCTTCCTTGACGAGCCACTTGGCGAGCGTGCCTTCCTCCATCGTCGGGGAAAGCGCGGGCATCTTCAGATCGACAGCCATCAATATTGTCCCACCAGCACGTCGGTATAGAGCTCTTCGGGCTCGGGTTCGGGCGACTGTTCGGCGAAGTCGGCCGCCTCGGTCACGATCGCGCGGATGTCCTTCTCCAGCGTGCGCAGCTCGTCCTCGCCGACGCCCGCCGCTTCCAGCTCCTTCTTGAGATGGTCGATCGGGTCGGACTTCTCGCGCACCGACTGGACCTCGTCGCGCGAGCGGTACTTGGCCGGGTCGGACATCGAATGGCCGCGATAGCGATAGGTCTTGAGTTCGAGCAGGATCGGCCCCTTGCCGGCGCGGACCCAGGCGACCGCCTCCTCGGCGGCGCCGCGCACCGCCAGCACGTCCATGCCGTCGACCTGGATGCCGGGGATGCGGAAGCTCTCGCCGCGGCGGTAGAGCTGGTCCTCGGCCGAGGAACGGTTGACGCTGGTGCCCATGGCGTACTGGTTGTTCTCGATCACGAAGATGATCGGGAGCTTCCACAGCTCGGCCATGTTGAAGCTCTCGTAGACCTGGCCCTGGTTCGACGCGCCGTCGCCGAAATAGGCCATGGCGACGCCGCCGTCGCCCGCATATTTATGCTTGAAGGCCAGGCCGGTGCCGAGGCTGACCTGCGCGCCGACGATGCCGTGGCCGCCGTAGAAGCGGTGGTCGACCGAGAACATGTGCATCGATCCGCCCTTGCCGCGGCTGATGCCGGCGGCGCGGCCGGTGAGCTCGGCCATGATCAGCTTCGGGTCGATGCCATAGGCCAGCATGTGGCCATGGTCGCGATAGCCGGTGATCACCGAATCCTTGCCCACCTCGAGCGCCGACTGCAGGCCGACCGCGACGGCCTCCTGGCCGATATAGAGGTGGCAGAAACCGCCGATCAGGCCGAGGCCGTAGAGCTGGCCCGCCTTCTCCTCGAAGCGGCGGATCAGCAGCATCTGCCGGTAGAACTCCAGCATCTCCTCCTTGCTCGCCTTGTACCGCTGCGGTTCGGCAGGGCGTTCGCGGTTGGATATCGGCGGCGCGGTGGTGGCGGCGGCAGCGGCCGGTTTCGGCGCGGCGGCTTTCGCCCTTGGAGATGCGGGTTTGCGCGGCGCGGCCTTTTTGGCCGCTGCGCGTGGCTGTGCTGGTTTCGCCAAGCGGATTGCTCCTTGTCCCGGGGAGGGGGTGACTGGGACGCATATAGGCCGCCGTGCGCGCCGATTTCAACGTGCTGTAGAGCTCGGTGGCAATAAAGCTTCCCGGCGGGGCCAGTGACGAACAGGCGTGGCCGTCGATCGCGGTGTCCTATCCATTGACTGTATCTCATTTGAGATACATATTGCCGGAGAGGAGATCGCTATGGCTGGCCGCACGTCCATGCTGCATGTCAGGGTCGATGAGGAACTGAAGGCGCGCGCATCCCAAACGCTCGCCGATGTTGGGCTGAGCGTGTCCGATGCGGTGAGGATATTGCTCGCACGGGTCGCCAAGGAGGGCGGGCTGCCGGCCGGCCTGACCGTCGATCCCGAGACGCATGATGCCTGGTTCCGGGCAAAGGTGCGGGAGGCGCTGGACGACGGCGGCCCAACCCGTCCGCAAGCGAGGGTCATGGACGAAGCGCGCGCGCTCGTGGTGGGAAAGCGGCGTGGCAAGCCCGACGCTTGAATGGAGCGAGGCTGCCCGCAAGGACCTGCTGTCGATTGTCGATTTCATCGCCGACGATAATCCCGATGCGGCGCTGAAGCTGCTCGACGACATAGAAAACTAAGGCGGAGCAATTACTCCACCATCCCCGACTATACGAGGTGGGGCGTGTCGATGGCACACGGGAAATGCTCGTCCGGCAAAATTACATCGTCGTTTATGCGGAAGACGAACAGCGTGTCCTCATCCTTCGCGTGTTGCACGGCGCGCAGTTCTGGCCGCGCTGACGACGGCGCGATGCGGGAAGGGCGCTCGGTTCAGTCCCGCGGAATGATGATCTCGTCCGGCCGCACCTGGCCGGTCGAGCGGCGCACCAGCTCCTCCCCGAAATCGGGATCGACGCGGCTGGGGTCGAGCAGCTTGGCGTGGTGGCGCAGCCGGTCGCGCACCGCCTCGGTGCGATGCAGCTCGTCGGACTTGGCCTGGAGCTGGGTGCGATAGCCGCCGAGCGCGAGCAGGCCGTTGGGGCCGATCAGCGCCGCGCTGGCGAAATAGCCGATGATCAGAATCGCGACCGCGGGCAGCGCAGCGCTGCGGGCAATCTGGAAAAGGGGGACGCGATTCATCCAGGGACAGAATCACCGATGAGTCGCGCGATCAAGTCCTTTCGCGCGCTTTGGGCGCTGAATTACCGATATTTTCTGGTGATTGGAAAGGTGATTCGGACGCGTAACGAATGGCCTTCTCGAAGATCGACCACAACATCTTGTAGGTAAGTCGTCCGGTATTCTGATTGTACCGCGAGCAGTGGTAGCTGTCGATCAGGATCGACCCTTCCGGCCGGTGTTCGGCGCCATGGGCGAAACGAAAGCGGGCGGGCGTCTCGCCGAGCGCGGCCAGGGTCGCGTCATGGGCGATGCGGCCGAGCGCGACGATCACCCGCGGCGCCGGGGCGCCGTTCAGCGGACCGGCCAGGAAGGGGCGGCAGGCACGGACCTCGGCCGGGGTCGGCCGGTTGGCGGGGGGCACGCAGCGCACCGCATTGACGATGACCGTGCCGTCGAGGCGGAGACCGTCGTCGGCATCATGGCCATAGCCGCCCCGCGCCAGGCCGTGATCGGCCAGCACGTCGAACAGCATCGTGCCCGATCCATCGCCGGTGAAGGCGCGTCCGGTGCGGTTCGCGCCCTTCAGTCCCGGTGCGAGCCCGACGATGACGAGCCGGGCGCCGGAATCCCCGAAGGTCGGCACCGGCGCATTGAACCAGCTCGGATTTTCGATCCGCTGCGTCGCCCGATAGGCGGCCAGCCGGGGGCACAGGGCGCAGTCGGCGGGCGGTTCGGCGATCGGCTCCATCCACGCCGTTTATCCGATCGGGGTGTGATCCACGTCATGTAAATTCAGGGGAGATCGGTTAACGAAAGGCTTGACGCCGGGGGTGGCCGCTCTAGCCTTCCCCGTCGGGAAGATGGGCTGTCGTGGCGGGGGCGTCGCGACATCCGGGATCGAACGGGGGAACAATGCTGAAACTGCGTCCTGTGGCGAAAGCCGCATTCCTTGGCGTCGGCCTGGCGGTTATCGCCGCCGGCCCCGCGCTCGCGAAGAAGGATCGATCGCACCAGGCGGTCGATCTCGATCCCGATCAGCGCGGCGTCGTCTCCGGCGTCGGTATCGAGGGGCAGGACCTCGGCCGCATGGCCGACCAGATGGTCCGCGACCTGATGGCCAATCCGGAGATCTCCAACCGGGCGACGCCGCCCCGGATCATCCTCGACAGCTCCGACCTGCGCAACCAGAGCTCGCAGCGGATCGACAAGGACATCATCACCGACGAGCTGCGCGGCAAGCTGATGGGCGCCGCGCGCGGCAAGATGCGCTTCGTCAGCCGCGAGTTCATCGCCGCGGTCGAGCAGGAGCGCGCGCTGAAGCGCGACGGCGTCGTCGACAGCGGCACCACCGGGCTGACCCGCGCCACGGCGGGCGCCGACTACAAGCTGGTCGGCAAGATCACCTCGCTCGACAGCCGCAACAACGACACCGGCATGCAGGAGCGGTTGACCGTCATCTCGCTCGAGATGCTCGACCTCGAATATGGCACCCTCGTCTGGAACGGCACCTACAAGATCCGCCGGGCCGGCGCCGACGACGTCGTCTATCGCTGAAGGAGGCCCCGATGAAGACCATCCATCGGCTGGCGACCGGAATCGCCGCTTTCTCGTTGTTGTCGCTCGCCTCCGCCGTCGTGGCGCAGGATGCGGCCGCCCCTGTCGACCCCGCCGCCGCCAAGGCCGCCGCGAAGGCGCGGGCCAAGCAGGTCGCGGCCTGGAAGGCGCAATATGGCCCCGGCCCCTATCCCGACGAGGTCGAGACCTTCGCCCAGGGCCGGCAGGAGGAACTGCGCGGCTATTATCGCGTCCTCTATTATGACGGCGAGCACAACGCCGTGCTCAATTATGAGCGGCTCGGCCTGCTCTCGATGGAGCTCGGCTATTATGGCGACGCCGAGAAGGCGTTCGACGGCGCGCTCGACCGGATCGAGGCCTTCTACAACAAGGACAAGCAGGCCGAGAAGGCGACCTCGGCGACGCGGCTCGAGGTCAACAAGGACTTCAAGGGCGAGCCCTATGAACGGGCGATGGCCTATTATTATCGCGGGCTGCTCTATCTGCGGAAGGGCGACTACGACAATGCCCGCGCCTCGTTCAAGGCGGCCGAATATCAGGACACGGTCTCGGGCGAGGAGAGCTTCCAGTCGGACTTCGCGCTGCTGACCTATCTGCAGGGCTGGGCGTCGCAATGCGCGGGCGACGGCAGCCAGGCCGCCGACGCGTTCGAGCAGGCCGCGAAGATCGATCCCAGGCTCAAGGTGCCGGGGCCCAACGACAATGTCCTGGTGCTGACCGAACTCGGCATCGGCCCGGTCAAGGCGACCGACGGGCAATATCAGGAGAAGCTGGTCTTCCGCCCCGGCGCCGCCATGCCCGAAAATGGCGCGATCGTGACGCTGGGCGCCGGCAAGACGACGCGCGCCTGGCCGCTGACGCCGGCCGCCGACATCTATACCCAGGCGTCGACCCGCGGCGGCCGGGCGATCGACGGCATCCTCGACGGCAAGGCCCAGTTCAAGTCCGGGCTGGAGACGACCAGCGCTCTCGCCACCACCGTCGGCAGCAGCTTCGCCCAGCAGATGGGCGGCAATGCCCTCTATGCGCAGGGGATCGGCGCGGCGCTCAGCATGTTCTCCAAGTCGGTCCGGCCGACCGCCGACACCCGGATGTGGGACGGCCTGCCGTCGAGCATCATGGTCGGCACCACGCGCTGGGGCGCCGCCGCGCCGGCCGCCGCCGCCGGCAAGGGCAAGAAGCCCGCGCCCAAGGCTTCGCTGAGCGCCGGCGAGTGGAGCATGCCGTCGGTCAGCATGACCTATCGCCAGGACGACAATGCGCTCGACCTGACGGGGACCAAGCCGATGGCGGCCAGCGCCGGCAAGTGCGGCATCGTCTGGGCCCGCTCGCGCAGCGTGGCGAGCCTGCCGTCCGAGGCGCCCGGCAACAACGCCAAGATCGCGCTGGCGCGCAAGCGGGACAAGGACGTGTGGGCCAAGGACGAGGCCTTCCGCGCGAAGCTGCGCTAGTTGCTTGGGGAGACGGTTGTGATGAAGACATATCTGCTCAGCGCGATCGCCGCCGGCGCGCTTCTGGCCATTCCGGCGCAGGCGCGCGAGAACCGGCCGGTCAAATGCGACATCGGCGATGCCAAGCGGTCGCTCTCGGCGGGCGGGCCCGCGCTGGTCGCCAACGTGCCGTCGGCGATGACGCCGATCGACCTCAACGCCGTGCAGATGACCGACAAGAAGCTGGCCAACCGCGTCGTCGTCGAAGGCATGTTCGCGCGGCGGACCGAGACCAATTCGGTCGAGGTGATCACCCGCTTCGTCAACTGCACCAAGAAGACGGTCGAGCTCGACGCGCGTTCCTCCTTCATGGACGAGAACCAGGTGCCGACCGAGGATTCGACCTATTGGAAGAAGGTCATCCTCGCGCCCAAGGCGACCGGGGTCTATCGCGGGCTTTCGATCGGCCGCGACGAGGTCAAATATTACCTCGTCGAGGTGCGGACCTCGCAGCCATGATCCGCGCCGCCCTCGCGCTGGCCGTCGGCTTCGCGGCCGTCCCGGTGCAGGCCGGGCAGGATGTGCCGCCGCCGCGTCCGATCCGTCCGGTGCAGCCGGCGCTGATCGCGGCGCCGTCGCCGATGGCCTATGGCGCGACGCCGGCCCTGTGGCGCGACACGCCGCCGGTGATCGAAGGCTGGTCGCCCGATCGCCGCATCCCCGTCGTCGCGTGGATCGACGAGGATGCGGACTATGCCGATGCCGATTTCGGCGATGACGGCTATTCTTCGTGGGGGGACATGTGATGGGGATCAGGACCGTGGCCGCGGGGGCGGCCGTCGCGGTGCTGCTGGCGACCGCCGCCGCCGCGCAGCAATATCGGGACAACATGCCCGAGGTGCTGGCCGCGCCGCCGCGCGCCAACCATGCGGCTCAGAACAACGCCGCGACCACCAGCGCCTTCCGGTCGGCCTATGCGCGCCGGAAGAGCCCGCGCATGGTGATCTTCTGGAACCGGCAGCTCACCGACTCGCTGTCGACCAGCTATGAGGAGTGGTCGCGCTTCACGCTGACCGACGGCCGGGCGGTCGACAAGACCTATTATGAGGACGGCTCGACGGCAGTTGCCGGCCGCGCCGTCGACGCCGAGCTGCGCTCGGGTCGCACCGCGACCGCAGCCGACGGCGCGCGCATGACCGGCCTCGCCGAGCGCGCCGACTGGAAGGCCGCGCAGGGCTTCAACCGCACCATGCTGGCCGGCGGCGCCCGGCTGATCGACCGCACCCTGATCATGCGCTCGACCGCGCTCGGCAAGGGCGTGGACCGCAGCGACGCCCAGTCGGTCGAGATGTCGGCGCTGGTCGGCAAGGCCGACCTGCTGGTCGAGGTGCTGCAGACCCCCGACGACGGCGCGCCGAGCGGCTACACCTTCCGCGTCGACGTCAAGGACATCCGCAGCGGCACGCTGCTCGCCACCGTCGTCACCCAGGGCATTCCACCCTCGGGCGGGCCGGGCCGCTGGGTCGCCGGACCGAACGGCTATCAGCGCGAACGCCCGCTGCCGCCCACCGTCGACCAGGTCGGCGCGCGCGTCGCGACCGAGGTGATGCAGGCGCTGGTGGCGAACTGGGGGTAGAGTGGCGAGGGGAGCCCCCTATCTCTCTCCCTTCGTCATTCCCGCGAAAGCGGGAATCCATGGTCACGGGGCATCCCGCCTCTTGGGGACCGCCGTCCATGGATTCCCGCTTTCGCGGGAATGACGGGGATCTTCGAGCGAACCAGGCTCTGGTAAGCCCGCGAACCGCCGCTATAGGCGGATCGCATGCAGCCCTATCGTTACGCGATCGGCATCGGGTCGAACCGCCGCCATGGCCGCCATGGCGCTCCGGCCGCCGTGGTGCGGGCGGCGATCGCGGCGATCGATGCGGACGACATCGCGGTCGTGGCGCGCTCCCCGATCATCGCGACCCCGGCGCTGGGGCCGGCGGGGCGAAGCTTCGCCAATGCGGCGGTGATCGTCGAGACCCGGCTCGATCCGCCCGCGCTGCTCGCCCGGCTCAAGGGGCTTGAGGCGGCGTTCGGGCGGCGGCGGGGACGGCGCTGGGGCGCCCGCGTGCTCGATCTCGACATATTGCTGTGGTCGGACGGACGCTGGTCGCAGCGCCGCGGGCGGCGGCTGACGATCCCGCATCGCGAGGTGCAGCGGCGCGATTTCGTCCTCCGTCCGCTGCTGGCGATCGCGCCCGGCTGGCCGGTAGGTGAGGGCCGCCGGACGGTCCGCCACGCCCGTGCAAGGCTTCTCCGCGGGGCGGGTTGACCGCGACAGCCGCTCCCAATAGGGAGGCGCGGTCGGTGGGTCCGTAGCTCAGTCGGTAGAGCAAGCGACTTTTAATCGAGAGGTCCCGGGTTCGAATCCCGGCGGACCCACCAGACATCGTCCGATCCGAAGGTGCCGATCGGCTTCCGATCCATCAAAGTCCGGCAGCCTTCCGCAGCGCTTCGTTCATCCGCGACTGCCAGCCCGGCCCGCCCGCCTTGAAGCGCGCGATCGTATCATTGTCGATCCGCAGCGCGACCTGGGTCTTGTTCGACGAGGTCGAGCCGACCGGGCGGCCGCGCTTTCCGGCCTTGGGGAAGGCGGCGCGGATATGTTCGGGAATGTCATCGCCCCGCCTGGCCCGAGCGAAATCCTGCTCGGTCCATTCGGGATTGTCGTCGTCGAAGACGACCGGCGGCACCTTAGGGGACATAGCGACGCATCTCCTTCGCATGGGCGCGACGCAGGCTGATCACGCGGACCTTGCCGTCGCGATCGGTGCCTGCAACGCAATAGGCCTCGTCGTCGATCAGGCCGTAAAGCCGGAAGCGCGGCTCGTTGAAACGGTCGTCGGCGACATAGGCGAGGAGGTCGATTTCGGCGGCGCGGGCGAGCGAGATGCCATGCTTGGCGATGTTCGCTTCATCCTTGGCGGAGTCGAACTCGATATCCATCGATTAAATGTAGATGCGATTAATTGATGCGTCAATATTATTCTGTATATGCAGAAAAATGACTCGCCGGCGCGTCGGCCAATCAGGGAACGAAGATGCTGATGATCTGGCTCGCCAGGAGCCACAGAGCGCCCGCGCCGATCAGCGCGGCGACGAGATAGGCATGACCGGGAAAACGCTCGACCATCGACTGCAAATCCTCAACTGGCTTCGGCCCGCCAGATAAGGCCGGCGGTCATGCGGCTCAATCGGTCGGGCCCGGTCGGCGTGATCCTTTCCTTCGATCTTAGTCTAATCGGCGGAGCGGGGCGTGATCGGGGGTGTCGGCGGAAACCGTGGTTTTCGGCCGCTTAACCCTTGCGGGTTACCCGCCTTTAAGGCGGGGCGGTTTAGACGAAAGTCGTACGGGACGGCAAAAGGATGGTCCGAATGCACAAGTTCACGAAGCTCCTTCGCGACAGCCGCGGCGCGACCGCCATCGAATATGGCCTCATCGCGGCGCTGATCGCGGTCGCGGCGATCACCGCGATGACGGCGCTGGGCAATCAGCTTTCGACGACGTTCAACAACGTCAGCAACAATATGAAGGCCTCCTAAGCCCGGAGGCTCCTTCCCAACCCGCTTCCGCTGCCCCGGCCGGTGTGTCCCCGGCCGGGGTTTTTTCTGTCGGGGGCGGGGCGGGCGCGCAGATCGGGGCCTTGCCCCGGGGCACGCCGTTCCCTAACTGTTCGCGGGTGACTCAGGATGCCCCCGTTCCCGAACCCGCCTATCTGCGCGGCCTCAACCCGCCGCAGCGCGAGGCGGTGCTCACCACCGAGGGGCCGGTGCTCGTCCTCGCCGGCGCCGGCACCGGCAAGACGGCGGCGCTGACCGCGCGGCTGGCGCATCTCGTCGCGACGCGGCGGGCCTGGCCGTCCGAGATACTGGCCGTCACCTTCACCAACAAGGCTGCGCGCGAGATGCGCGAGCGGGTCGGGCGGCTGCTCGGCCAGGCGGTCGAGGGGATGCCGTGGCTCGGCACCTTCCACTCGGTCGCCGCGCGGATGCTGCGCCGCCATGCCGAGCTGGTCGGCCTCACCCCCAGCTTCACCATTCTCGACACCGACGACCAGCTCCGCCTGCTCAAGCAGCTTCTCGCGGCCGCCGATCTCGACGAGAAGCGCTGGCCCGCGCGCCAGCTCGCCGGGCTGATCGACCGCTGGAAGAATCGCGGCCTGACCCCGGCGGAGATCGACGCGGGCGAGGCCGAACAGTTCGCCAACGGCCGCGGCGGCGAGCTCTACCAGCAATATCAGGATCGGCTGCGCGCGGTGAACGCCTGCGATTTCGGCGATCTGCTGCTCCACATGCTGACCATATTGAAGACGCACCGCGACGTGCTGGCCGATTATCAGCAGCGCTTCCGCTATGTGATGGTCGACGAATATCAGGACACCAACAGTTCCCAATATCTCTGGCTCCGCCTGATCGCGCAGGAGCGCAAGAACATCTGCTGCGTCGGCGACGACGACCAGTCGATCTATTCGTGGCGCGGCGCCGAGGTGGCGAACATCCTGCGCTTCGAGCGCGATTTCCCCGGCGCGGCGGTGATCCGGCTCGAACAGAATTACCGATCGACCCCGCATATCCTGGCGGCGGCGAGCGGGCTGATCGCGCATAATGGCGGCCGGCTCGGCAAGACGCTGTGGACCGAGGCGGCCGAGGGCGAGAAGGTCCGCATCGTCGGCGTCTGGGACGGGCCCGAGGAGGCGCGCCGCGTCGGCGACGAGATCGAGGCGCACGAGCGCGGCGGCGGCAAGCTCGACGACGTCGCGATCCTCGTCCGCGCCCAGTTCCAGACCCGCGAGTTCGAGGACCGCTTCATCGCGATCGGCATGCCCTACCGCATCGTCGGCGGCTTCCGCTTCTACGAGCGCGCCGAGATCCGCGACGCGCTCGCCTATCTGCGCACGATCAGCCAGCCCGCCGACGACCTCGCCTTCGAACGGATCGTCAACACCCCCAAGCGCGGGCTGGGCGACAAGGCGGTCGCCAAGCTCCACCAGCTCGCCCGCGCCGAGGGGATTCCGCTGGCGCTCGCCGCCGCGCGCATCCTCGGCACCGATGAGCTGACCCCGCAGGCGCGCCGCGCGCTCGGCAACCTGGTCGGCGACATCGCCCGCTGGCGCGACATGCTGTCGCAGCTGTCGCACCCCGAGCTGACCCGGCAGGTGCTGGAGGAATCGGGCTATGTCGCGATGCTCCAGAACGAGAAGTCGACCGAGGCCGAGGGCCGGCTGGAGAATCTCAACGAGCTCGCCCGCGCGATGGAGGATTATGCGACGCTCGGCGACTTCCTCGAACATGTCAGCCTGGTGATGGACAACGACGCCGAGGCGGAGACCGCCAAGGTGACGGTGATGACGATCCACGCCGCCAAGGGGCTGGAGTTCGACACGGTGTTCCTGCCGGGCTGGGAGGAGGGCGTCTTCCCGTCGCAACGGTCGCTCGACGAGGGCGGGCTCGCCAGCCTCGAGGAGGAACGGCGGCTCGGCTATGTCGCCATCACGCGGGCGCGGCGGCGCTGCACGATCATCCACGCCGCCAACCGCCGCATCTACGGCCAGTGGACCTCGTCGATCCCGTCGCGCTTCGTCGCCGAGCTGCCCGACCAGCATGTCGAGGCCGAGACGACCATGTCGGGCGGCGAATCGCTGTGGCGCGCGCAATGGTCCGAACATGCCGATCCCTTCGCCCATGTCGGCCGGTCGCAGGGACGGGGCCCCGGCTGGCAGCGCGCCACCGCGGCGGGCGGCCTCGGCAGCCCGCAGGCGGGGTCGCGCGTGGTCGAGGCGCGCGCCTCGGCGGTCAGCTTCGCGCAGCCGCCGCGCAAGGACATCGCGCTCGGCCAGCGCGTCTTCCACACTAAGTTCGGCTATGGCGCGGTGGCCGAGATTGAGGGCAACAAGCTCGAGATCGACTTCGAGCATGCCGGCCGCAAGCGGGTGCTCGACAGCTTCGTCAGCCCGGCCTGAGAATATATTTCTACCATCTAGGTAGAAATTGTCCGCGCCCCTGCGATGGGCGGTTGCGGGAGGCCCGGCCGACCGCCTAGAGGAACATCATGGCGAAGAGCGCGCACCCCCTCTCGATCCCGGCCTATCGCTCCTACTGGCTGGCCCGGTTCGCCTCGACCCTCGCGCTCAACGGCATGGTCGTGATCATCGGCTGGCAGGTCTACGATGTCGCCCGGCGGACCATGCCCCCACGCGAGGCGGCGTTGCAGCTCGGCCTGATCGGCCTCGTCCAGTTCCTGCCGCTGATGCTGCTGACCCTGGTGACGGGGCTGGTGGCCGACCGGATCGACCGGCGCTGGATCGCCCGCAGCACCGCCGCGCTGGAGATGCTCTGCGCCGCCGCGCTGGCGCTGCTGACCTGGCTCGACCTCATCAACCTGCCGGCGCTGTTCGTGATCGCGGCGCTGCTGGGCGTCGCGCGCGCCTTCGCCGGGCCGGCGCTCCAGGCGCTGGCGCCCAATCTGGTGCCGAAGGCGGTGCTCCCCGCCGCGATCGCGGTCAGCTCCTTCGCCTGGCAGGTCGGGGCGATCGCCGGGCCGCCGCTGGGCGGCTATCTCTACGCGATCCACGCGCCGCTCGCTTATGCGGTCAGCGCCGGCCTGCTCGCCCTCGCCACCGTCATGCTGCTGCGGATCGGGCCGGTGCCGCGCGCCGTCGTCACCGGATCGCAGCACCCGCTGGGGCAGATGCTGGAGGGGATCTCCTACCTCAAGCGCAACCGGCTGGTGCTCGGCGCGATCTCGCTCGACCTGTTCGCGGTGCTGCTCGGCGGCGCGACCGCGATGCTGCCCATCTATGCGCGCGACATCCTCCATGTCGGGACGTCGGGGCTCGGCCATCTCCGCGCGGCGCCGGCGATCGGCGCGGCGGCGGTGGCGATCTGGCTGAGCCGCTGGCCGTTGCACTTCAACGTCGGGCTCAAGCTGCTCGTCGCGGTGGGCGTGTTCGGCGCGGCGACGATCCTGTTCGGCATCTCCTATCGTTTTCCCGATCCGATGGCGCTCTCGCTGGTCTGCCTCGCGCTGCTCGGCGGCGCCGACATGGTCTCGGTCTATGTCCGCCAGACGCTGATCCAGCTCTACACGCCGGACGAGATGCGCGGCCGGGTGGGGGCGGTCTCCACCCTGTTCATCTCGGGATCGAACGAACTGGGCGAGGCCGAGTCGGGCTTCCTCGCGGCGCTGGTCGGCCCCGTCACGGCGGTCGTCGCGGGCGGCATCGGCACGATCATGGTCGCGGTCTTGTGGGCGCGGCTCTTTCCGGAAATATTGCGGGCGAGGACCTTCGATCCGCCCACGTCGTTCGAAACGGTTCCAGGTCAGGAGAAGGCAGCATGACCAAATACGCATCGATATTGGAGACGATCGGCGGGACGCCGCATGTGCGCGTCAACCGTCTGTTCGGCGACGCCGAGGTGTGGATCAAGTCGGAACGCAACAATCCGGGCGGATCGATCAAGGACCGCATCGCGCTGGCGATGATCGAGGATGCCGAGCGTTCGGGCAAGCTCAAGGCCGGCGGCACGATCATCGAGCCGACCAGCGGCAACACCGGCATCGGCCTGGCGCTGGTCGCGGCGGTCAAGGGCTACAAGCTGATCCTCGTCATGCCGGAGAGCATGTCGGTCGAGCGGCGCCGGCTGATGCTCGCCTATGGCGCGACCTTCGACCTCACCCCGCGCGAGCGGGGCATGAAGGGCGCGATCGAGCGGGCGCTGGAACTGCAGGCGCAGACGCCGGGCGCATGGATTCCGCAGCAGTTCGAGAATCCGGCGAACATCGACGTCCATGTCCGCACCACTGCGGAAGAGATCTACGCCGACTTCAAGGATGCTCCGATCGACGTGCTGATCACCGGCGTCGGCACCGGCGGCCACATCACCGGCGTCGCGCAGGTGCTCAAGCCGCGCTGGCCGGACCTCAAGGTGTTCGCGGTCGAGCCGACGCTGTCGCCGGTCATCTCGGGCGGCCAGCCCGGCCCGCACCCGATCCAGGGCCTCGGCGCGGGCTTCATCCCCGCCAACCTCCACACCCAGCTGCTCGACGGCGCGATCCAGGTCGACGCAGGCGACGCCAAGGACTATGCCCGCCGCTCGGCGCGCGAGGAGGGGATGCTCGTCGGCATCAGCTCGGGCGCGACCCTCGCGGCGATCGCCCAGAAGCTCCCCGAATTCGCGGGCAAGCGCTTCCTCGGCTTCAACTACGACACCGGCGAGCGCTATCTCTCGGTGCCGGATTTCCTGCCGGAGTGAGCGCTTTACCACTTTCCGTCATGCCTGCGGAGGCAGGCATCCATGTCTGTCATCTTCTCAGATGGCATCTCAGGTGAGGAGAGACATGGACCCCTGCCTTCGCAGGGGTGACGGTGGGGTCAGGTAGCTGACTTCGCCTCCGGTTCCTCCTCGCCCGCGCTGCCGATCGACTGGTCGATCAGGCCGGCGCGCATCATTAGCCAGAACAGGATGATGCCGGGCAGGGCGATGACGGTGGTGAACAGGTAGAAATTCACATAGCCGATCGCGTCGAGCATCGCGCCCGCGCTGGTGCCGGTCAGCAGCCGGCCGACGATGCTCGCCGCGGCCGAGATCAGCGCATATTGGGCAGCGGTGAAGCGCAGGTCGCACAGTGCCGAGAAATAGGCGACGACGGTGACGCCGCCGATCCCGCTGGCGATGTTCTCGAACCCGATCGCGCCCGCCATCGCCCAATTGTCGTGGCCGCTGGCGGCGAGCCCGGCGAAGCTCAGGTTGGAGACGGCCATCAGCACCAGGCTGAGCAGCACCGAGCGCTTCATCCCCATCCGCGAATAGAGGATGCCGCCGATGAAGATGCCGATCAGATAGGCCCAGAAGCCGAAGCCGACATCGTAGATCGCGATCTCGTCATTGCTGTAGCCGAGGCTGTCGAACAGCAGGCGGAAGGTCAGGTTGGCGAGCGTGTCGCCAATCTTGTGCAGCAGGATGAACAGCAGCACGAGCAGCGCGCCGCGCCGCCGGAAGAACTCGGCGAGGGGGCCGACGATCGAGGCGACGACCTCGCTGCCGGTGCGGCGCATCGTCGGCTCGCGGTGGCGTTCGGGCTCGCCCATCACCAGCGCCGCGATCATCGCCGGCAGCGCGAAGGCGGCGCAGGCGATATAGGCGGCGCCCCAGCCCATCCGTCCCGCGACGACCAGCGCCAGCGCGCCCGCCGTCGCCGATCCGATCCGCCAGCCATATTGCGACATCCCCGCGCCGACGCCGAGCTGGCGCGCCTCGAGCAATTCGATCCGATAGGCGTCGATGATGATGTCGAAGGTCGCGCCCGCCGCGCCGACCAGGATCGCGGCGATCGCGGTCTCCATCAGGCCGGCCCTGGGATCGACCAGGCCGAGATGGACGACCGAGGCGATCACCAGCACGCCGATCACCAGCATCCACGACACGCGCTGGCCGAGCCGGCCGATCACCGGCAGGCGGACGCCGTCGACGACCCAGGCCCAGAGGAATTTGAGGTTGTAGACGAGGAAGGCCAGGGTGAAGGCGGTCACCGCCTTCTTGTCGATCCCGTCCTGCGCGAGCCGGGTCGTCAGCGTCGCCCCGATCATCGCATAGGGAAAGCCCGAGCTGATGCCGAGGAACAGCGCCGCCAGCGGCGCCGGCTCGGTATAGGGCCGGATCGCCGCGATGATGCCCTTGCTTTCGACGGCCGCGCCGTCCGCCCCCGATCTGTCGTTCATGCGGCGACCATAGCGGAGCCGTCGCAGGAGGAAAGCCGGCTATCGGCGGTTATTGCGATGGAGCCGGCGGCGCACAGAGCTGCATACGCACTTCTGCTGTGAGGAAGGCGCCCTGGCCCGCGCAGGTCTGTCGCCGATTCTCGGCCACGAAAGCGGGAGTCATGCGCTTCACCATCCGGCTGACGGGAATCTCGCAATCGCATTCGTCAGGATCGCAGAAATCCTTGGGATCGAAGGCGACGGGGTTGAGATATTGCCGGGTCGCCAACAGGATGGCGTCATTTTTCTCCCAACAATATCGGGTGGCGGTTCCTGACCCGGGAGTGATCTCCTGAAGTTCCGCAAATCTCGGGAACCGCCGGTCGAGGATATCCATCCAGACGACCTGAGTGGTGTCGTTGGATATCCTGACCGGACTAGCATCGCAGCCGGCCAGTGCCAGAAGACCAAGCGGGATGAAATGCTTCACCGCTGTGGTCCTCTCTGGCGATGTGTCCAGCTAGCGAAATCATCGGCCTCGCGTTCATATGGGTTGGGCGTTCCAGTCAATGCGCTGTGCAATGCGTTCAATAGATATAAAGGGACGAAGCCGAATTTCTGATATTGATAAGTATGGCCGCTTTCATGCTCTGCCGTGTCGGCCTGCGTGGGTTGTTGATCGTAGCGTCCGGCTGGTTTTGCCGCCATGCTTCCCGGGCCGTGCAGAACGGCATTGCCGAGCGTGAATGCACGGTCCTTCTCGCCGAGATAGCCACTTTCGAACTGGATGCCGTTGTCCCGCACGGAAATGCCGGCACGCCTGTCGCCAGCCAGTCGGGCGGCGGCGACATTCGCCAGGCCAGCCACGCCGCCGGCGAATATAAGGGGTGCGGCATAGGCTTTCCCCAAGGCATCGGTGAAGCGGTTCGAGGGAAGCAGGCGGTTCGCTGCGGCCTGTTCGGCCTCAGCCTGCCGGCGGCGAACGTCGGCGACAATTCTCGCCACCACCGGCGATGTGAGAGGGTTGGGTCCGGGCTTGGGACGGTTCGGCTGGGGGCTGCGCTTTTGCATATGTAGGCCTCGGTCAATGGGCCGTTCCTATAGAGCGGGAACGTCTTTTTGTCAAGAACAAAATAGGAACATTCGGAGGTCATGACCGATCGATCGGCCATGGCTTTCAGCCGGCTGGGCGGC
The DNA here is from genome assembly GCA_000016765.1 of Rhizorhabdus wittichii RW1. Classification (NCBI taxonomy): domain Bacteria; kingdom Pseudomonadati; phylum Pseudomonadota; class Alphaproteobacteria; order Sphingomonadales; family Rhizorhabdaceae; genus Rhizorhabdus; species Rhizorhabdus wittichii. Next base: position 1,366,703 of record CP000699.1, on the reverse strand, counting down.
GTCCGGGGTTGACCCGGCCTGGCTTTGGCCCGACCAGAGGCGACATCCTTTTCGGAGACGCCCGTGGCCAAGCGCCTCACTTACTATATCCTCGGCGCGATGATCGCCGGCATCGTCGTCGGCATCACGCTCAACCGGACGATCACCGATCCCGCCACCCTGACCGACGTCACCGGCCATATCTCGATCCTCACCGAGCTGTTCCTGCGGCTGATCAAGATGATCATCGCGCCGCTGGTGTTCGCGACGCTCGTCACCGGCATCGCCCATATGGGCGACACCGCCGCGCTCGGCCGGGTCGGCTTCCGCTCGATCGCCTGGTTCCTGACCGCCAGCCTGATGTCGCTGACCCTCGGCCTGATCATGGTCAACCTGCTCCAGCCCGGCGTCGGCGCCGATCTGGTGCTGCCGCCCGAGGGCGCGTCGGCGGGTGTCTCGCAGGCCGATTTCTCGCTGAAGCAGTTCGTCACCCATCTCGTGCCCAAGAGCTTCTTCGAGGCGATGGCGACCAACGAGATCCTCCAGATCGTCGTCTTCTCGGTGTTCACCGGGGTCGCGATCACCGCGGTCGGCGAGCGCGCTGCGCCGCTGGTGCGCGGCATCGAGGCGCTGGTGCAGGTGATGCTCCAGATCACCGACTATGTGATGCGCTTCGCCCCCTTCGCGGTGTTCGCCGCGGTCACCACCGCGCTCGCCGAGCAGGGGCCCGGCATCCTGCTCAGCTTCGGCAAGTTCATGGGCAGCTTCTATCTGTCGATGTTCCTGCTGTGGGGCTTGCTGCTGCTGCTCTGCTACCTGATCGTCGGCGGCCGATCGAAGCTGCTGATCCGCTATATCCGCGAGCCGATCCTGCTGGCGTTCAGCACCGCCTCCTCCGAAGCGGCCTTCCCGCGCACGCTGGAGGCGCTCGACCGGTTCGGCGTGCCGCCGCGCATCGCCAGCTTCGTGCTGCCGCTCGGCTATTCGTTCAACCTCGACGGCTCGATGATCTACTGCACCTTCGCGACGATGTTCATCGCGCAGGCCTATGGGATCGAGCTGACCTTCGCGCACCAGGTGACGATGCTGCTGATCCTGATGGTGACGTCGAAGGGGATCGCCGGCGTGCCGCGCGCCAGCCTGGTGATCATCTCGTCGACCCTGGCCTTCTTCGACATTCCCGAGGCCGGCCTGCTGCTGATCCTCGCGGTCGACCATTTCCTCGACATGGGCCGCTCGGCCACCAACGTCGTCGGCAATGCGGTGGCGAGCGTGATCGTCGCGAAATGGGAAGGCGGGCGGCTGGACGAGATCGAGCCCGCCGAGATCGAGCCGCGCCACGCGCCATAGGGCGCGCGGGGCTGACCGGGTTCCTTATTTCTCGTCATTCCCGCGAAAGCGGGAATCCACGGTCACGGAACGCTGTTTGACGCGAGGTGCCGCCGTCCATGGATTCCCGCTTTCGCGGGAATGACGATGGAGGGGAGGCCGGATTCCGGTCCGCCGTTCGCTGGAATGACGGCGATATGCGCGGTTCAGCGCACCAGATAATCGTAATAGGAGCCGTCCGGCGGGCCATCGAGCGCTTCCATCAGCGCGCCCATCATCGGCAGCTTCTTGAACGGTTCCTTGGTCGCCTCATGGGCCTCGATGCTCGCCCATTTCTCGATCAGGACGAAGCGGCGCTCGTTGCCGGCGTCGCGCAGCACCTCGGCGCCCTCGGAGCCGGCGAAGCCGGCGACCGCCGCGGCGAGGTCGCGCAGCGCGGTCTCGAGCTCGGCGTCGCGGCCTTCCTTGGCGTGCATGATGTAGAGCCGTGCGGTCGTCATGGGTTCTCCTCTCAGATGTCCTCGGCCAGCCGCCCGTAGAGTTCGGGTCGCCGGTCGCGGAAGAAGCCGAAGGCGGCACGATGCCGCCTGGCGAGGTCGATGTCGAGGGTCGCCACCAGCACGCCGGTCTCGGTCGCGCCGAATTCGGCGATCAGGTCGCCGCGCTGGTCGCAGATGAAGCTGTTGCCGTAGAAGGTCTGGCCGTTCTCGGTGCCGATCCGGTTGGCGGCGACCACCGGCACGACGTTCGACACGGCATGGCCGATCATCGCGCGGCGCCACAGCCGGCTGGTGTCGAGGTCGGGATCGTGCGGCTCGTTGCCGATCGCGGTCGGGTAGAACAGGACCTGCGCGCCCATCAGCATCATCGCCCGCGCGGTCTCGGGATACCATTGGTCCCAGCAGATGCCGACGCCGACCGTGGTGCCCTCGGCCGGCCACACCTTGAAGCCGGTATTGCCGGGGCGGAAATAGAATTTCTCCTCATAGCCCGGCCCGTCGGGAATGTGGCTCTTGCGGTAGACGCCCTGCACCCGGCCGTCGGGATCGATCATCGCCAGGCTGTTGTAATGGTGCTGCCCGTCCGCCTCGAAGAAGCTGGTCGGGATGTGGATCTTGAGCTCGGCGGCGAGCGCCTGCATCGCCCGGACCGCCTTGTGCTCGCCGACCGGCCTGGCGCGGGCGAACATGCCCTCGTCCTCTACCTGGCAGAAATAATGGCCCTCGAACAGTTCGGGCGGCAGCACCACCTGCGCGCCCTTGCCCGCGGCCTCGCGGACGAGCTTCGAGACTTCGGCGATGTTGGCGTCGATGTCGTCGCCGAAGGCGAGCTGGAGCGCCGCCACGCTGATCTGGGTCATCTCGTCTGGGTCCTCACGCGGCCGGTATCTGCTGGCTGATGCAGTGGAAGCTGCCGCCGCCGGTCAATATATGGTCGGCGCGGAAGCCGACAACCGCGCGGCTGGGGAACAGCGCGCCGATCGCCGCCACCGCCGCCTCGTCGTTGGGCGCGCCGTAGAGCGGCACCACCACCGCGGCGTTGCCGATGTAGAAGTTCATGTAGGAGGCGGGGATGATCTCCGCCCCGTCCTCGCCTTCGCTCTCGACCGCGCCGGGGGAGGGGATGCCCACCACCTGCAGCCCGAAGCCCAGAGCGCGCGCCCTGGCGTCGGCATAGACCGCCGCGTTGGGATCGTCCGCGCCGGCCGGCTCGGGGATCGCGATCACCCCCGGCGCGACGAAGCGGGCGAGATTGTCGACATGACCGTCGGTATGGTCGTTGGCGAGGCCGTCGCCCAACCACAGCAGCCGCTCGACGCCGAGGCCATCGGCGAGCCGCGCCTCGATCGCGGCGCGGTCGAGGTCGGGGTTGCGGTTGGGGTTGAGCAGGCATTGCTCGGTGGTCACGCCGATGCCCGCGCCGTCGACGTCGATCGCGCCGCCCTCGAAGATCCAGTCGCGGGTGCGGACCGGGTGGCCGGTGCGGGCGGCGAGCCGCGCGCCGATGCTCTCGTCGCCGGGCAGCTCATATTTGCCGCCCCACCAGTTGAAGCCGAAATCGGTCGCGGCCAGGCCGTCCCGCCCGCGCACGATGATCGGCGCGCTGTCGCGCAGCCAGATGTCGCCGAACGGTTCGACGATCACCTGCGCCGCGTCGCCCGCCAGTTCGGCGGCGCGATCGGCCGAGGCCTCGTCGGCCGCGACCAGGATCACCCGCTCGCCCTTGCCGCCGGCATGGACGGCGCGGGCGAAGGCGACCACCTCGGCCCGCGCGGGCTCGAGGTCGTCCTCCCACAGCTCGGGGTGGCTCGGAAAGCCGATCCAGACGGCGTCGTGCGGGGCCCATTCGGCGGGCTGGCGATAATCGGTCATGCCGCGCCAGATAGCGATGGGACGTGACGGTTCAAAGGATGAATTGCGTACGAAACGAGCGATCGCGCGACATTGCCAATTCCCGCCGTAACGAAGATCGGCTAGGCGTCCCATCCATGACCATGGATCTCGACCGCATGCTCCGCTCCCGCCAGGCCCGCTGGCTGGTCACCGGAGCCGCCGGATTCATCGGTTCGCACCTCGTCCAGACGCTGCTCGCGGCGGGGCAGTCGGTGCGCGGTCTCGACAATTTCGCGACCGGTCATCGCAGCAACCTGGAGAATGTGCGCGAGCAGGTGGGCGAGGATGCCTGGGCGCGCTTCGACTTCATCGAGGGCGACATCCGCGACCGGGCGGACTGCGCGGCGGCGGTCGCCGGGATCGATCATGTGCTGCACCAGGCGGCGCTGGGTTCGGTGCCGCGCTCGATCGCCGATCCGCTGTCCTCGCACGACACCAATGCCACTGGCTTCGCCAACATCATCGACGCCGCCCGGCTCGCCGGCGTCGGCAGCTTCGTCTACGCTTCGTCGAGCTCGGTCTATGGCGACGAGCCCAATCTTCCCAAGGTCGAGGGCCGGATCGGCCGGGTGTTGTCGCCCTATGCGCTGACCAAGCTCCACAACGAACTGGTCGCCGAGGTCTATCGCCGCAACTACGGTTTCGGATCGGTCGGCCTGCGCTATTTCAACGTCTTCGGCCCGCGCCAGGACCCGAACGGCGCCTATGCGGCGGTGATCCCGCGCTGGACCGCGGCGATGATCGCGGGCGAGCCCGTCCTGATCAACGGCGACGGCGAGACGAGCCGCGACTTCTGCTACGTCGCCAACGCGGTGCAGGCCAATCTGCGCGCCGCGCTGTTCGCGCCGGCCGGGGAGGCGCATCTGCTCAACGTCGCGGTCGGCGACCGGACCACCTTGTCCGAGCTGTTCGCGCTGCTCCGCGACGCGCTGCGCCGCGACGGGGTGGTCTATGACCGCCCGGCCGAGCATGGAGATTTCCGGGTCGGCGACGTGCGCCATTCGCTGGCGGACATCGGCGCCGCGGCCGAACTGGTCGGCTATGCGCCGACCCACCGGATCGCCGAAGGATTGGACGAGGCATTGCCCTGGTATCGGCACCTCGCCAAGACGGAGGCACTTTAGTCTGAACCTGTCGACTAGGGGGTATGCGTGAGCGTTGAACGAGGAACGAGCCGGATCGCGGTGATCGGTCTGGGATATGTCGGCCTGCCGCTGGCGGTGGCGCTGGCGAAGCATTTTCCGACCGTCGGCATCGATATCGACCAGGGCCGCGTCGACGAGCTGAAGCGCGGCCATGACCGGACCAACGAGCTGACCGCCGAGGCGCTCGCCGCCTCGACGCTGGCGCTGACCACGGCCATCGGCGAGGCGGCCGACGCCGACGTCGTCATCGTCACCGTGCCGACCCCGGTCGACCATGCCAACCGCCCCGATCTCGGCCCGGTCATGTCGGCGACCCGCAGCGTCGCGTCGGTGCTGAAACCCGGCCGGGGGACGATCATCGTCTATGAGAGCACCGTCTATCCGGGCGTGACCGAGGACCTGTGCGGGCCCGAGCTGGAGAAGCTGTCGGGCCTCAGGCGCGGCACCGACTTCTTCCTCGGCTACAGCCCCGAGCGGATCAACCCGGGCGACCGTGAGCATACCGTCGATCGCATCACCAAGGTGGTGGCGGGCGAGAATCCGGAGGTGCTCGACAAGCTCTGCGCGATCTATGGCGCGGTCACGACCGGCGGCACCTTCCGCGCCGCGTCGATCAAGGTGGCCGAGGCGGCGAAGGTGATCGAGAACGCCCAGCGCGACATCAACATCGCCTTCGTCAACGAGATCACCCAGATCTTCGGCAAGGTCGGCATCTCGATCTGGGACGTGCTGGCGGCGGCGGGGACAAAGTGGAACTTCCTGCGCTTCGTGCCGGGGCTGGTCGGCGGCCACTGCATCGGCGTCGACCCTTATTATCTCAGCTATCTCGCCCAGCAGCTCGGTCATGATCCGCGCGTCATCCTGGCGGGGCGCGGCACGAACGACGGCATGGGCGCCTGGATCGCCGACCAGATCCACGAACGGATCGCCAGCGGATCGCGCGTCCTGATGCTCGGGCTGACCTTCAAGGAGAATGTCCCCGACCTGCGCAATTCGCGGGTGATCGACGTCGTCCGCCGGCTCGAATGGCTGCGGCACGAGGTGGTGATCCACGATCCGCTCGCCGACCCGGCCGAGGCGCGCCACGAATATGGCGTCGACCTCGCCGCCGACGCGCTCGACGGGCGCTATGACGTGGTGATCGGCGCGGTCTCGCACGGCGACTATGCCGCGCTGCCGGCCGACCGGCTCGCCGCGCTGGTCAAGCCGGACGGGCTGGTCGCCGATCTCAAGGGCATGTGGGGCGGGCTCGACCTGCCCGGCGTCCGCCGCTGGACGCTCTGATCCGCGCGCCCTTTTTGACCGGGGTCAATGCGGCGATGCCGCCGGTCCCGGCAGGAAGCATCCTCCGACAGATGGGAGGATCGCATGGCCGATGGCGGGATCGAGGCGGGGACGACGCCCTATGAGCGGATCGGCGGCGCGCCGGTGGTGCGGGCGATCGTCGACCGCTTCTACGACCTGATGGATGCGGAGCCGCGCTTCGCCGCGCTGCGCGCGCTGCATGCCGACGATCTCGCGCCGATGCGCCGCTCGCTCGCTGGCTTCCTCACCGCCTGGCTCGGCGGGCCGCGCGACTGGTTCGTGGACAATCCCGGCAAATGCGTGATGTCGGTCCATGGCGGGATCGCGATTGGCGCCGATACCGCCCGGCAATGGGCCGACGCGATGCGGCTGGCGATCGTCGAACGGACGAGCGACCCGGACCTCGCCGCGCGGATGGCCGATGCCCTGGAGGGCATGGCGCTGGCGATGGCCCGGGTCGAGCCCGTGGGAGGCTAACCGTTCTTACTTGGCCAGTTCGGCCTCGATCGCGCCGGTGATGATGGGATCGTCGGGGGCGATGTCGGGCGCGAAGCGGCCGGCGACGGTGCCGTCCTTGGCGATCAGGAACTTCTCGAAGTTCCACAGCACGTCGGTGTCCTTCTCCGGCACGATGCCGTAGCCGGCCAGCTTCTCCTTGAAGCTGCCGTCCTTGAAGGTCTTGTCGGGCTGCGCCGCGACGAGCTTGGCGTAGAGCGGATGCTGGTCGTCGCCCTTGACCGAGAGCTTGGCGAACATCGGGAAGTCGACGCCGTAGTTGGTCGTGCAGAATTCCTGGATCTCGCTCTCGGTGCCGGGCTCCTGCGCGCCGAAATTATTGGCGGGGAAGCCGAGTACGGCGAAGCCCTTGTCCTTGTACTGGCCGTACAGCGCCTCGAGCGCGGTATATTGCGGGGTCAGGCCGCATTTCGACGCGACGTTGACCGCCAGCAGCACCTTGCCGGCATAGTCGCCGAGGGTGGCGTCGGCGCCGCCGATCGTCTTGAGCGGAATCTGCTGGATATCGGTGGCCATGATCGACTCTCCTCTTGGTGGACGGCGCCGGTATCGGATGGCGCGCGGAACGGCGCAAGGGGCGGTTTTGCGCCCGATCGCGTCGCCCGCACTTCTGGTGGCGACGGATTGACGGGACTCGATTGACGGGGCTCGGCTGGGGCGGCAAAGCGGGCGCGATGAAAAAGCTGACTGGCCAGGACCGTTCGATCACCACCCGCTGGAGGCCCGCCACCCAGGCGATCCGCGGCGGCACCGCCCGCTCGCATTATGGCGAGACCAGCGAGGCGCTCTTCCTCACCTCGGGCTATGCCTATGACTGCGCGGGCGATGCCGCCGCGCGCTTCGCGGGCGAGCAGAAGGGGATGACCTATTCGCGCCTCCAGAACCCCACGGTCGAGATGCTCGAGGAGCGGATCGCGCTGATGGAGGGGGCCGAGGCGGCGCGCTCGATGGCGTCGGGCATGGCGGCGATGACGGCGGCCCTGCTCTGCCAGCTCTCGGCGGGGGACCATCTCGTCGCGGGCCGCGCGGCGTTCGGCTCGTGCCGCTGGCTGACCGACACGCTGCTGCCGCGCTTCGGGGTCGAGACGACGATCGTCGACGGCCGCGACAACGATGCGTGGAAGGCGGCGATCCGGCCCAACACCAAGCTGTTCTTCTTCGAGACGCCGGCCAATCCGACGCTCGACATCGTCGACATGGAGGCGGTCTGCCGCATCGCCCGCGATGCCGGGATCGTCACCGTCGTCGACAATGCCTTCGCCACCCCGCTGCTCCAGCGGCCGCTCGACTATGGCGCCGACGTCGTCGCCTATTCGGCGACCAAGATGATGGACGGGCAGGGCCGCGTCCTCGCCGGCGCGGTGTGCGGCACGGAGGCGTTCATCAACACCACGCTGCTGTCCTTCACCCGCAACACCGGACCGACGCTGTCGCCGTTCAACGCCTGGGTGGTGCTCAAGGGGCTGGAGACGCTCGACCTGCGCATCCGCCGGCAGAGCGAGAATGCGTTGCAGGTCGCCCGCTTCCTGGAGGGGCGCGTGCCGCGCGTCCTGTTCCCGGCGCTGCCCAGCCATCCGCAGCATGCGCTGGCGATGAAGCAGATGTCGGCCGGCGGCACGATCATATCGATCTATCTCGACGGCGGGCGCCCGCAGGCGCACGGCCTGCTCGACGCGCTCGAACTGGTCGACATTTCGAACAATATCGGCGACTCTCGCTCGCTCATGACGCACCCCGCGTCGACCACCCATGCCGGGCTGTCGGCTGAGGTGCGCGCGGAAATGGGAGTCGAGGAAGGCATGCTCAGGCTCAATGTCGGTCTGGAAGACCCGCTCGACGTCATCGAGGATTTCGACAGGGCGCTGAGGGCCGTCGGCCTGTGATCATGCAGGCCCTCTTCCCGCATGTCGCGCAGACCCGCAGCGTGGTCGTGCGGGTGGCGGTGTCCTTCATGCCCGAACAGTCGGAACCGGCGCGCGGCCGCTGGTTCTGGTCCTACCATATCCGCATCGAGAATGAGGGGAAGCAGGCCGTCCAGCTCCTCACCCGCCACTGGCTGATCACCGACGGGCGCGGCGTCAAGCACGACGTGCGCGGCGAGGGCGTGGTCGGCGAGCAGCCGGTGATCGAGCCGGGCCAGGCCTATGACTATGTCTCGGGCTGCCCGCTCCAGACCCCTACGGGCTCGATGGAGGGCAGCTACCACATGGTCGCGGAAGACGGATCGACCTTCGAGGCGGCGATCCCGCGCTTCCCGCTGATCGGCCCGGCGGTGGCCTTGTAACGAAGGGATCGGGGCGTGAAGAGAACCCATCTGCCGCTCAACGGCCTGCGCGTCCTCGACGCCGCCGCGCGCCACCTGTCCTTCACCCGCGCGGCCGACGAGCTGGCGGTGACGCCGGCCGCGGTCGGCCAGCAGATTCGCGCGCTGGAGGATACGCTGGGCGTCGTCCTGTTCCGCCGCACCGCCAAGGGACTGGAACTGACGCCCGAGGGCGAGGCGGGGCTCGACGCGCTGCGCGCCGGCTTCCTCCAGTTCGAGGAGGCGGTGCGGGCGATGCAGGCGGGCCAGTCGTCGAAGACGCTGACGATCGCCGCGCCGCGCGACTTCACCGCCAAATGGCTGGCGCCGCGCCTCGCCGATTTCGGCCGCAACGATTCCGAGCTGCGCTTCGTCCTGCTGTCGTCGGACGAGGGGCTCGACTTCACCCAGGCCAATCTCGACCTCGCCATCTGCTATGCCGAGGGACCGGGCGAGCATGAGGGCGTCCGGCTGGCGGACGGCGCGCTGGTGACGGTCGGCCTCGCCGACGGCGCCCCGATCGGCTGGCCGGGCGCGCCCACCGCCGATAAGGACGCCGCGCTGATGGTCGCCGACGCCGGGCTGGCGATCGACGCGGCGGCGGCGGGCTTCGGCACCGCCCACGTCCCCGGGCTGCTGGTCGAGCGCGACATCGCCGAGGGGCGTGTCCGCGCCCATGGCGATCCGGTGCCGACGCCCAAGGCCTATTGGCTGGTCGCGCCGACCCCGCAATGGCGTCAGAAGAAGGTCCGCGCGCTGGTCGCGACGCTGACCGACATCTGACGTTCATACGGGCTGTGCGAGCAAGGGCCGATGATTCTCCATCCCACCCTCCGCGCCACAGCGATCCTTGCCGGCGCCCTGTCGCTGGCAGGCTGCGTCAGCACCGCCAAGACGGTGGTGACCGCGCCGTTCGAGGCGGTCGGCCAGGGCGTCGACTGGGCGACGACCAGCCAGGAAGAGGCTGACCGCAACCGCGGCCGCGAGATGCGCAAGCAGGAGGAACGCGACCGCAAGGAGCGCAAGCGCGCCGAGAAGGAAGCGCGCCGCCAGCAGCAGCGGGACGACTAGGACGGGTTGCGATCCGAAGCGCCAGCTTCACGATCGAAGGCATAGTGGAGGCGCACGCAGCCGCGATCCAGAGGCAGGGCACTGATCAGGCGGGGGCTGGACTGGAAGCCGGTTGCGGGGAATAGCGGCCGACCGCCGCCGATCATCTCGGGGATCACATAGATTTCGATCTCGTCGAGCGCCCCCCGCTCGAGAAACGCCATCTGCAACTGGCCGCCGCCGAGCATCCAGACGTCGCCATCATCGAGCGATCGCAACTCGGCGATCAGCGCATCGACGTCGCTTCGCGTTTCCAAAGGGCCTTTCGGCGCGGGGATCGGCCGCGACGTGACGACCAGGACGCGCTGATCGCCATAGGCCCAGGGCACATCCTCGGCGGCTATGAAATCATAGGTGCCCCGGCCCATGACGACGGTCCGGATTCGCTGGAGGAAGCGGGCGTAGTCATATTCGCCCAGATCGAGGCCGTCATATTTGAATAGCCAGCCGAGATCATCGGCCTCGGTCGCTATGAAGCCGTCGAGACTGGTTGCGATATAGCCGAGAATCCGCGCCATTGGCTTGCTCTTCCTTGTTCTGAGCGATCGCCTAAAGCTTTCGACCGCACGCCTTGTCGGGATAGGCGAAGCGCGGATCGGTGACAAAGCGCTCGTCGTTCAGCGCCCCGATGAACGCGGTGAGATCGTCGACCTGCGCCGGGCTCGATGTGACGACGGCCGGCAGCCGGTCGTGGCGGCGGATCGCGTCGCCGAGCGTCGCCGCCGATCCGTCGTGCAGATAGGGCGCGGCCAGCGCGACGTTGCGCAGCGCCGGGGTGCGGAAGCGGCCCCGGTCGGCGGGATCGCCGCTCTTCTCGGCCAGCCCGCCGTCGGCATCGTCGGCCCGCGTCTCGATCGCGTGGAAGCGGCCGTCGCTGAAATGGGGGCCGGCATGACAGCTCGCGCAGCGCGCCTCGAACAGCGCCAGGCCGCGCGCGGCGGCGGGCGGCAGGGGAGTCGCGCCCCGGCGGTCATAGGGGCTGTCGAAGGAGATCAGCGTCCGCTCGAACGCCGCCAGCGCCTTGGCGACGGCGGCGAGGTCGATGCGCCCGCGCGTCTCGGGGAAGGCCCTGGCGAACATGCGGCGGTAGCAGCGGTCGCGGCCCAGCCGCGCGGGGATCTCCGCCTCCTTGCCCTTCATCCCCATCTCGACCGGACGGTCGCCGGCGATCGGCACCAGCGCCTGTTTCTCCAGGGTGGTCAGCGCCGGATCGGCCCAGGTCAGCGGCCCCAGCCAGCCGACATTGGCGAGGCCGGGCACGTTGCGGCGGCCGGGATCGCCATGGACGCCGGGGCGGGTGCGGTTGCCGTCGGCGAAGCCGCGCCGCTGCTCGTGGCAGGTCGCGCAGGCCATCGTCCCGTCGATCGACAGGTCGGCGTCGTGGAACAGTCGCCGGCCCAGCTCCACCTTCGCCGCGCTCATCGGGTTGTCGGTGGGCGTGGCGGGCGGCGCGATCCCGGCCGGCAGCGCCCAGCGCCACGGTCCCGCCGATCCCGCGCCGCCGGCCAGCAGCAGCGCGGCGGCGACCGCCGGGCCGATCCAGCGGCGCATGGTCAGGGCAGGCGGGTCAGCAGCAGCGGCAGGGTGGGCTCGCCATTGGCGGCGATCTGCAGGACGTAGCGGCCCGGCGCCAGCGGGAAGTCGACCATCTTGCGGATGCCGGTGCAGGCCGGGCCGTGACCATGCGCCGAGGACGTCACCGCCTTGCCGTCCTTGAGCACGTCGATCCACGCGCCCGATCCGATCGCGACCCGGTAGGTGCCCGGCTCGGCGATCGCGAAGCCGAACAGTCCGCCATGGCTGACCGACCCGCCGGGCTTCTCCGGACGCAGGACATAGCGCACCTCGCCGGTCGGGCGCAGCGCGGCGTCGATTCCCTGTCCGACGGCGAGGGTGGCCTTGGAGAGGCCCTTGGCGCCGTCCGCCGCGGCCAGCGGCGTCCGTCCGGCCCAGCCCGCCATCTCGGCCGGCGGCGCGGCCGTCGCGGGGCAGTCGGCCGGTGCCGCCGCCTCCATCTGCGCCAGGGCCGGCGCTCCGATCATCATGGCAAGGCCCATTCCCATCAGCATCCGCACCGGGCTTCCCCTTTTTCGTCGAGACTATATATGGCCATATATAGTGATTCGAAACGGCACAAGCCGGCACAAAAAGGGAAGCCTGATGCAGTTGAAGACGATCCTCCTCGCCACCGCGGCGGTCGCGGCGATGGCGCCGGCGCATGCCGAGACCGCCGGCGACTCCGCCGGCAACGCCTTTTCGCTGGGCCAGATCATCGTCACGGGCGTCCGCCCGGCGGGCGTCGAGGTCGGCGGATCGACGCTGACCTCGGAGGCGATCTACGCCTTCAACCGCACCACGCTCGACGAGGCGGCGAACCTGATCCCCGGCGTCGCGTCGGGCAACAGCGGCGGGTCGCGCAACGAGCGGCTCGTCTTCGTGCGCGGCTTCGACCGGTTCCAGGTGCCGATCTCGATCGACGGCATCCGCGTCTACCTGCCCGCCGACAACCGGCTCGACTATGGCCGCTTCCTGACCCCCGACATCGCCGAGATCCAGGTCGCCAAGGGCTATGCGTCGGTGCTCGACGGGCCGGGCGCGATGGGCGGCGCGATCAACCTCGTCACCCGCAAGCCCACCAAGGAGATCGAGGCGGAGGTGCGCGGCACGCTCAACCTCGACCGCGGCGTCGACTATGCCGGCTACAATGTCTTCGCGCTGCTCGGCACGAAGCATGACCGGTGGTATGCGCAGGGCTCCTACGCCCGCAGCTTCACCGATCATTGGGACCTGCCGGGCGACTATGTGCCGGTCGCCGGATCGGCGGAGGACGGCGGCGCGCGCGAATATTCGCGGACGCGCGACTGGCGCGTCAACGCGAAGCTCGGCTTCACCCCCAACGACACCGACGAATATTCGATCAGCTACACCCGGCAGGAGGGCAGCAAGAACGCGCCGCTCCACGTCACCGATCCGGTGTCGAACCCGCTGCCGCCCGGCGCGCCCAATCCGCGCTTCTGGAGCTGGCCCTATTGGAACATCGAGAGCATCTATTTCCTCTCGACCACCCAACTCGGCGAGCGCGCGACCTTCAAGACCCGCGTCTATCGCAACAGCTTCGACAATCTACTGAGCTCTTTCGACAATGCGACCCAGGCGACGCAGACGCTCGGCCGCTCGTTCAACAGCTATTATGAGGACAAGGCTTATGGCGGCTCGGCGCAGCTCGACCTCGCGATCACCGACGCCAACGCGCTGAGCCTTGCCTTCCACTATCGCCGCGACAAGCATGTCGAGTTCCAGCAGGGCTTTCCGAGCGGCGCCACCGAGCCGCCGCAGACCAACGAGGAGGACACCTACAGCGCCGCCGCCGAATATCGCGCCGCCTTCTCGCCCACGCTCAGCCTGACCGCCGGCATCAGCTACGATTGGCGCGAACTGCGCAAGGCCGAGGAATATGCGACCCCGCCGGGCGAGCTGGCGCCGCGCATCTTCGAATATCCGCGCGCCGACGCCTCGGCCTTCAACTGGCAGGCGCGGCTCGACTGGCGGCCCGACCAGGCCACCAGCCTCCACGCCGGCGTCTCGCGCCGCGCGCGCTTCCCGACCATCTTCGAGCGGTTCAGCACCCAGTTCGGCACCGCCGCCTCCAACCCCGGCCTGAAGCCCGAGCGCGCGGTCAATTACGAGATCGGCGGTTCGCGCCGGATCGGCGCCTTCCGCGTCGAGGCGGCGGCCTTCTACAGCGACGTGCAGGACGCGATCGTCGCGGTCCGCCCGGTCGGCTTCCCCGCCAACACCACGCAGCGCCGCAACCTCGGCGACGGCAAATATTATGGTGGCGAGATCGCGCTGAGCTGGCAGCCGGCCAGCACGCTCGAACTGGGCGTCAACTACACCTATATCCGCCGCGAGTTCGACATCACCCCGCAAGCGGCGGAGACGGTGCCGGTGTTCGCGCTGACCGACGTGCCGACCCACAAGGGCTTCGCCTATGCGCGCTGGTCGCCGGTCGAGCGGCTGAGCATCTATCCGAACCTCGACTTCGCCTCGAAGCGGACGACGCTCGACACCTTCGTGCCGGGCGCGCCGGTCGGCACGGTCCGCTACTATCGCACCGGCGGCTATGTGCAGGCCAATCTGCGGGTCGATTACGAGGTCTTCGACAATGTCGAGATCGGTGTCGGCGCCCGCAACATCTTCGACAAATATTATGTCCTGACCGACGGCTTCCCGGAGCCGGGGCGCAGCTTCTTCGCGAGCATCCGCGCCCGCTACTGATCGATCACCCCGGCGGGCCGCGCGTCCGCCGGGGTATTTTTTGTCCTTTTATATAACCTAAAAGTTATATATCTGAATGGCTATGGAAGATTCGCTGAGTCTCAAGCTGGCGGCGCTCGCCGACCCCACGCGCCGCGCGATCGTCGCCCGGCTCGCGCGCGGGGAAGCGAGCGTGTCCGAACTGCAAAGGCCGTTCGGCATCAGCCAGCCGGCGATCTCCAAGCATCTCAAGGTCCTCGAACGGGCCGGGCTGATCGAACAGGGCCGCATCGGCCAGTCGCGCCCGCGTCGCCTGCGGGTCGATGCGCTGCGCGCGACCGGGGCCTGGTTCGATCAGGTCGCCGACCTCTGGCGCGACAGCTTCGACCGGCTCGATACGCTGCTGATGGAAACGGAGAATGACGATGTCGAATCCCGATGAATTCGTGATGTCCCGCCTCTTCAAGGCGCCCCGCGACCGCGTCTGGGCCGCCTGGACGCGGCCCGAGCAGCTTGCCCGATGGTTCGGCCCCAGGGGCGTGACCACCACCGTGGTGGCGGCCGACATCCGGCCGGGCGGCTTCTTCCATTGCCGGATGGACATGGCCGATGGCGGCGGCACGCTCTGGGCCAGGCTCGTCTATCGCGAGATCGCGGCGCCGGAGCGGATCGTCTGGGAGCACAGCTTCGCCGATCGCGACGGCAATATCGTCGGCTCGCCTTTCTCCGAGCATTGGCCGAAGCGCCTGCTGACGACGGTGTTGTTCGAGGAGGCCGGCGCCGACACCCGCGTCCGCCTGAGCTGGGTGCCGATCGACGCGAGCGCGGAGGAACTGCGCGAATATCGCGATGCGATCCCTTCCTTCGACGACGGCTGGGCCGGCAGCTACGAGGCGCTCGACCGGTTGCTGGCGCAGGACTGACCTGCCCCCACCCGCGTCATCGCCGCCGCCTGCCGCAGCAGGCCCGGCACATGGCCGAGCAGGCCGGCGAGGGGCCCGGCGATCCATGGCGTCTCGCCCCAATGGCGCAGCAGGTTGGCGAGCGCGATCGGGCGGCGGGTGCGGCGCGCGATGTCGGCCTGGAAGGCGGCGGCGGCGTCCGGGCCGTCGTGAAGGAAGGCGTGGGTGGCGCGGACCGCGCTCGCCAGCGCGATGGCGATGCCGTCGCCGGCCAGGCTGGCGATCACCGCCGCCTGGTCGCCGAGCCGGAACAGGCCGGGTGCCGCCTGCGTCGCGCGCCAGCCATAGGGTACCCGCGCGATGCTGCTCCAGGGCCCCGTCTCCACCGCCGCGCCGAACCGCTCGGCGAGCAGCGGCGCTTCGCGTTCCAGCAGCGCGATCAGCCGGTCGGGCTGCCCGCCCGCCGCCTTGAGCCGCGACTGCGCGACCGACAGGCAGAGGTTCGCGCCGCCGTCCTCCTGCACCAGCAGGCCCGCATAGCCACCCCGGAACAGGTGGAGCTCGATCGTATCGGCCAGCGCGGCGGCGAGCGCCGGCGAAGGGCGCAGCCGCACGCGCAGCCCCAGCGCCGGGTCGGCGTCGAGCGGTGCGGCGCGGGGATGGCCGCGCAGGTCGTGCTTGCCGGTGGCGAGGAACAGCGCCTCGCCGCCGATCCGCGCGCCGTCGGCGAGATCGAGGCAGCGCGTCGCCGGATCGACCCGCCGGATCGCGACGCCGCGCTCGATCGCCGCCCCCTGGTCGGTCGCCGCCTGGAGCAGGGCGGCGTCGAGCCGGTTGCGCGACAGGCCGGCGGCGGCGAAGGGCAGCGCGGCCTCGGCGCGGCGGCGGCCGGCGACGATGCGGGTGCGCCCGATCGGATGCGCGCCCAGCGCGAAGACGTCGATGCCGATCCGCGCCAGCATGGCGATCGCGTCGGCGGCGAGGAAGCCGCCGCACACCACGTCGTGCGGCTCGGCCTGGCGTTCGATCAGCACCGGCATCGCCCCGCCATGGGCGAGGAGGATGGCGGCGGCGGCCCCTGCCGGTCCGCCGCCCGCGATCAGCGCAGCCGTTCGACGCATATCCGGAACGGGAAGCGGCGCCGCACCCGCGCCTCGGCTCCGATCCCCGCCTCGGCCAGCACCGGCGGCCATTCGCGCGGGCGGAAGGCGCGCGCGATCGAAAGCTGGCCGTCCTCGCGGACGATGCGGTGCCAGCGCATCAGCCGGGCGAGCAGCGGGAAGCCGAGATAGGCGAAGCGGTGGCGATGCAGGTCGTTGATCTGCCAGCCGATCCGGGCACGCTGCTCCATCACGCGGAGGAAGTCGTGCAGCTCGGCCGGCGACATATGATGGGCGACCAGGCTGCTGACGATCAGGTCGAAGCCGCCACGCGGTTCGGCCGCCTCGACATGCGCGCGATAGTCGCCGGTCAGATAGTCGATCGGCAGATGGCGGGGCGTCGCGGCGGCGGCGATCGCGGCGCTGCGGGGGTTGAGATCGACGCCGGTCAAGGTCGCATGGATGCCGCGTTTCCGTGCCCAGCGCGCGATCGCGCGAAGCAGGTCGCCGTCGCCGAAGCCGACGTCGAGCAGGGTGAAGCGGTCGCGCCCCTTCACCGCGCGGGCGACGAAGTCGAGCGTCGGCCGCGCCGCGAAGGTCCAGCGGTTGACCTGGGCGAGGTCGGTCAGGATGCGGCTATAGGTCGCGCGATCGAGGTCGACCGCATCCATCTGCTCCTGCTGCTGCGCGGGCCGGTCGAGCGCGCGCATCACGGGCTCGCGATCGTGAAGCCCTCGGC
This sequence comes from Rhizorhabdus wittichii RW1, assembly GCA_000016765.1. Taxonomy (NCBI): domain Bacteria; kingdom Pseudomonadati; phylum Pseudomonadota; class Alphaproteobacteria; order Sphingomonadales; family Rhizorhabdaceae; genus Rhizorhabdus; species Rhizorhabdus wittichii. The sequence goes on along the minus strand of CP000699.1, from coordinate 1,349,626 downwards.
GGCGAGGCCGGGTCCGAAGGCGACCGCGACGCCGTCGATCGCCGCCGGCTCCGCCATCAGCGCGGCGAGCACGAACATCAGCGTCGACGACGACATGTTGCCATGGCGCCGCAGCACCGACCGCGACGCCGCCAGCGCGGCCGCCCCGAGGCCGAGGCCATGCTCGACCGCGTCGAGGATCGACCGGCCGCCGGCATGGACCGCCCAGTGCGGCATCTCGTCGGCGGCGCGGTTGCCCAGGATCGCGCCGCGCAGCTCGGGCGTGGCGAGCGCCGCCGCGATCCGCCCCGGCACCTCGCCCGCCAGCTGCATGACGAAGCCCTCGTCGCCGATGTCCCAGCGGATCAGCTCGGCGCTGTCGGGCAGGGTGGCGGCGAAGAAGCGGTCGATCGCGATCCCGCCGGGCGCGGTGGCGACGATCGCGGCGGCGGCGCCGTCGGCGAACTGGAGCTGGGCGAGCAGCGAGTCGATCGCGGGCGTGTCCTGCATGTGGAGCGAGCAGAGCTCGACCGTGACGACGAGGATGCGGGCCTGCGGATCGGATCGGGCGATATGGTGCGCGACGCGCAGCGCCGCGACCGCCGCATAGCAGCCCATGAACCCGACCAGCGTCCGCTCGACCGACCCGTCGAGGCCGAGCCGGCGGGCGATGACCTGGTCGATGCCGGGGGCCACGAAGCCGGTGCAGCTCGCCACCACCAGATGGCTGATCCCGTCGAGCGGCGCGCGCGCGGACAGGTCGTCGATCGCCTTCAGCGCCAGCTCGGGCGCCTCGCGCGCATAGGCCTTCATCCGCGCCGAGGTCGGCGGCATCGCGCCGCCGTAGAAGCCGCCCGGATCGATCTGGCTTCCGCCGGGCACGGGCGGCAGGACGGTGAAGCGATGCTCGATCCCCGATCGCCCCGCCATCCGCTCGAACAGCGCCCGTTCGCGCCCTCCCAGCCGCTCTGCCGCCCAGTCGATGAAGGTCCGGTGGATGTCGTGGTCGGGCACGGCGGTGCCGATGGCGTGGATATGGGCGGTCATGACGGCGTAACGCTCGACATCGCGCGATTGTCTCATGGAGGAGGGGGCTCGGGCAAGTGTTGCTTGTTTGGCCACGGCGGGTTCCCACGATCAGCTCAGCGTCGGGACGCGCCAGCGTTCCGCAAGGCCGAACGGCCGCCCGAGCTTATGCGAGGAAGCCAAGCCGGGCGGATGCCCGGCGCCCGGCGTTTGAGGGGCCAGGCGAAGACTCTCTCTACCCCGCCTGCTCGATCCCCAGTTCGCCGAGCTTGCGGTAGAGCGTCGATCGGCCGATCCGCAGGCGGCGGGCGACTTCGGTCATCCGGCCGCGATAATGGCCGATCGCCAGGCGGATCAGGTCGGCCTCGATCTCGTCGATCGGGCGGACATGGCCGTCGGCGCCGAACAGCGCGAGGCTCCCGGCGGGCGGGGCGGCGGCGTCCGCCGGCACCGGAGCATCGTCGTTCGCCGCCGGCTGCGGGCCGGCATGGGCGGCGCGCAATTGCGGGAAATCGGATGCGGTCAGGGTGCCGCCATCGCGGAAGATCGCCGCGCGGAACAGGACGTTGTGGAGCTGGCGGACATTGCCCGGCCAGTCATGGGTTTCGAGCAGCGCGATCGCTGACGCATCGACGGCGAGCCCCGGCAGGCCGAGCTGGCGGGCGATCCGGTCGAGCAGATGCGCGGCGAGCGGGGCGACGTCGCCGATCCGGTCGCGCAGCGCGGGCAGGGTCAGCGGCACCACCGCGAGCCGGTAGAACAGGTCCTCGCGGAAGCGTCCGCGCGCGACGTCGTCGGACAGGCGGCGGTTGGTCGCGGCGATGACGCGCACCGACACCTGGCGCGGCCGGGTCGCGCCGATCGGCCGGATCTCGCCCGACTGGAGCACGCGCAGCAGCTTCGCCTGCGCATCGCCCGGCAGGTCGCCGATCTCGTCGAGGAAGATCGTCCCGCCGTCGGCGTCGGCGAACAGCCCCGGCCGGCGCTCGAAGGCGCCGGTGAAGGCGCCACGCTCATGGCCGAACAGTTCGGATTCGACGAGGTTGGCGGGGATCGCCGCGCAGTTGACGGTGATCAGCGGGCCGGCCTGGCGGGCCGAGGCGCGGTGGATCGCCTGGGCGAGCAGTTCCTTGCCGACGCCGCTCTCGCCCTCGATCAGGATCGTCGCGGGGGTCGCGGCGGCGCGCATCGCCACGTCGAGCGCGCGGCGGAAGGATGGGGCCGACCCGACGATCTCCGCGAAATCGAGCGCCTCGGACCATTTCTCGACCAGCGGCCGGAGTTCGCCGGCGGGCGGGTCGTCGGCAACGACATGGTCGAGCGCGGCGAGCAGCCGGTGGCGGGCGATCGGCTTGACGAGCACGTCGTGCGCCCCCGCGCGGACGGCGCGCACCGCGAGATCGACCGAATCCTGGGCGGTGACGACGATGATCGGAAGCGCGGGCAGGCTCTCGCGCAGCCGGGCGACCGATCGCACCGACGCCTCGTCGGGCGACCACAGGTCGATCAGCGCCGCGTCGAGCCGAATATCGGCATTGCCCGACCGCTCGACCGCCTCGGCGACGTCGGCGGCACGGAGCACGCGCCATCCGGCCCGCTGCGCCAGTGCGCTCATCAGCCCGGCCTGCGCCGGTTCGGCATCGATCAGCAAGAGCCCCGGCGGGGTGTCGCGACGCATTCGCTGCTCCCTTTCGCCCGCGGGTTTAGCCTTGAAAAGCTAAGCAAATTTAAATCGGTGCGGTCGTCGGGCGATGCGTGGCCATTTGTCCTTGAGACGTGCGGGGGCTCCGTCTAGAAGTGCGCCCGAAAATTCTGTCATTAGCGGGGAAGATATATGTCCGACGATCATGGCGCGCCGATGGACTATAAGGGCCACAACCAGACCTATTCGGGCTTCGTCACCCTGCTGAAGGTGGGAACGATCGCCAGCGCGCTCACCGGCCTGCTCGTCATCTTCCTGATCGCGCCCAAGGGCTGATCGCTTGAAGATCGCGGTGCTGAGGGAGGCCGCGGCAGGGGAAAGCCGCGTGTCTGCCACGCCCGAGACGGTGAAGAAGTTCATCGCTCTGGGCGCCGAACTGGGGGTCGAGCGGGGGGCCGGCGAAGGCGCTTCGATCGCGGACGGCGACTATGAGGCCGCAGGGGCCAAGGTCGGCGACCGCACCGCGACTCTCGAGAATGCCGACATCATATTCGGCGTGCAGGGGCCCGACCCCGAGGCGCTGGCCGGCGCGAAGCCGGGCGCGTGGATCGTCGCCGGGCTCAACCCGTTTGGGGCCGGATCGGATGGGCGCGCGCGGGTCGACGCCTATGCCGCCAAGGGCTTCGAGGCGCTGGCGATGGAGTTCATGCCGCGCATCACGCGCGCGCAGTCGATGGACATCCTGTCGTCGCAGTCGAACCTCGCCGGCTACAAGGCGGTGCTGCTGGCGGCGGCCGAATATGGCCGCGCCTTCCCGATGATGATGACGGCGGCGGGCACCGTGTCCGCGGCGCGCGCCTTCATCATGGGCGTCGGCGTGGCCGGGCTCCAGGCGATCGCCACCGCGCGCCGCCTGGGCGCGCAGGTTTCCGCGACCGACGTGCGCTCGGCCACCAAGGAGCAGATCCAGTCGCTCGGCGCCAAGCCGATCTTCGTCGAATCGGTCGCCGGGATCGAGGGCGAGGGGTCTGGCGGCTACGCCACCGAGATGTCGGAGGAGTATCAGAAGGCCCAGGCCGAACTGGTGTCCAGCCACATCGCCAAGCAGGACATCGTCATCACCACCGCGCTGATCCCGGGGCGCCCCGCGCCGCGGCTGATCTCCGACGCGCAGATCGCGTCGATGCGGGCGGGATCGGTGATCGTCGACCTCGCGGCCGAAAGCGGCGGCAATGTCGAGGGCGCCGTCTCGGGCGAGACCGTGGTCAAGCACGGCGTCAAGATCATCGGCGCGAAGAACATGGCGGGGACGCTCGCGGCGGACGCTTCGGCGCTCTTCTCGCGCAACCTCTACAATTTCCTCAGCGCCTTCTGGGACAAGGACGCCAACAAGCCGATCCTCGACGAGGAGATCGGCACGGCGGTCCGGCTGACCCAGGGCGGCAAGGTCGTCAACCAGCGCCTGCTCGGCTGATCACGGGAAAAGGATAGAAGCCATGGATTTCATCTCGATCCTGTCGATCTTCGTGCTGGCCTGCTTCGTCGGCTATTATGTCGTCTGGTCGGTCACGCCCGCGCTGCACACGCCGCTGATGGCGGTGACCAACGCGATCTCGTCGGTGATCATCGTCGGCGCGCTGATCGCCAGCGCGACCGCGGGCGGCAGCGTGCTCGGCAAATATCTGGGCCTCGTCGCCGTCGTCTTCGCCAGCATCAACATCTTCGGCGGCTTCGCGGTCACCGAACGGATGCTCGCCATGTACAAGAAGAAAGACCGCAAGGGCTGAGGCCGGGGCAGGGGGAAAGAACATGCATGAACTCGCTGCCGCGCCCGCCTGGGCATCGCTCGCCTATCTGATCTCGGGCATCCTCTTCATCCTGGCGCTGCGCGGGCTGTCCAGCCCGGCCAGCTCGCGCCGGGGCAACCGCTTCGGCATGATCGGCATGCTGATCGCGGTCGCGACCACGCTGGTCCTGCACGGCACCGGCCTGGTCGAGATCGCCATCGCCATCGCGATCGGCGGTGCGATCGGTTTCGTCACCGCGCGGCGCATCGCGATGACCGCGATGCCGCAGCTCGTCGCCGCCTTCCACTCGCTGGTCGGCCTCGCGGCGGTGCTGGTGGCGGGCGCCGCCTTCCTCAATCCGGGCGCCTTCGGCATCCTCGATCTCGTCACCGGCCATATCCACCAGGTCAGCCGGATCGAGATGGGCCTCGGCGTCGCGATCGGCGCGATCACCTTCTCGGGATCGGTCATCGCCTTCCTGAAGCTCAACGGCAACATGTCGGGCGCGCCGATCATGCTGCCCGGCCGGCACGTCATCAACCTCGGCATGCTCGCGGCGATCATCGGCCTGATCGGCTATTTCCTGACCGACGACGCGCAGTGGGTGTTCTTCACGATCACCGCGCTCAGCTTCGTCATCGGCTTCCTGCTGATCATCCCGATCGGCGGCGCCGACATGCCGGTCGTCGTGTCGATGCTCAACAGCTATTCGGGCTGGGCCGCGGCGGCGATGGGCTTCACCCTGCACAACACCGCGATGATCGTCACCGGCGCGCTGGTGGGCTCGTCGGGCGCGATCCTCAGCTACATCATGTGCAAGGCGATGAACCGCAGCTTCATCAGCGTCATCGCGGGCGGCTTCGGCGGCGACAGCGGCGGCGCCTCGGGCGGCGGCGAGAAGGTCGATCGCCCGTGGAAGCGCGGCTCGGCCGAGGACGCCGCCTTCCTGATGGGCCAGGCCGAGCAGGTGATCATCGTCCCCGGCTACGGCATGGCCGTCAGCCAGGCGCAGCACGTGCTGCGCGAGATGGGCGACCTGCTCAAGGAAGCCGGCGTGCGGGTGAAGTATGCGATCCACCCGGTCGCGGGCCGCATGCCCGGCCACATGAACGTGCTGCTGGCCGAGGCGAACGTCCCCTATGACGAGGTGTTCGAGCTGGAGGACATCAACAGCGAGTTCTCGCAGACCGACGTCGCCTTCGTCATCGGCGCCAACGACGTCACCAATCCGGCCGCCAAGACCGACAAGTCGTCGCCGATCTACGGCATGCCGATCCTCGACGTCGAGAAGGCCAAGACCGTGCTGTTCGTGAAGCGCTCGATGGGCGGTGTCGGCTATGCCGGCGTCGACAACGACGTCTTCTACATGGACAACACCATGATGCTCCTCGGCGACGCCAAGAAGATGGTCGAGGAAATCGTCAAGGCGATCAACCACTAGGTCCACACTCTCCCGTCATCCCGGCGGAGGCCGGGATCTCGGGAGAGTCGCGGCAACGTCGTCGCAGGAGCCCGCCGAGATGCCGGCCTCCGCCGGCATGACGGAACGGGGCGAGGGCGCGTTCATCGCCTCGTCCAGCTCCGCCTCCAGCGCGGCGATGACCTGCTGGATCTTGGGCAGCAGCGCGCGGCGCTGCGGATAGACCGCCCAGACCGGCTCGGGCCGGTCGCGATAGTCCTCCAGCAGCGCCACCAGCCGCCCGGCGGCGATATGGTCGCGGACGTAGAAGCTGGGGAGCTGGCAGATGCCCATCCCCGCCAGCGCCGCGTCGACCACCGCATTGCCGCTGTTGCAGCGCCAGCGGCCGCTGGGCACGAAGCTGCGCCGCTGCCCGTCCTCCAGGAAATGCCAGTTCACGCTCGTCCCGATCAGGCATTCGTGCCGGTCGAGATCGGCGAGGCCGCGCGGGTGGCCGGCGCGGGCGAGATAGGCGGGCGAGGCGCAGACCTCGGCCGGGCGCGAGGCGATCTGCCGCGCGGCGAGGCGATGGTCGGTCGGATGGCCGGTGCGGATCGCCACGTCGAACCCCTCGCTGACCAGGTCGACGAGCCGGTTGGTGAGCTCCAGCCGGACCGAGAGGCGCGGATGGGTCTCGATGAAGCGGCGCACGATCGGCGCGACGAAGCGCTCGCCCAGCGCGGTCGAGCAGGTCAGCCGCACCTCGCCCTGCATCTCGCCCTGGCCGCGCGCGAGCTGGAGCGCCTCGTCGCGTTCGTCGATGATGCGGCGGCACTGCTCGACCAGCGTGCGCCCCGCCTCGGTGAGCTGGACCGAACGGGTGGTGCGGATGAACAGCTCGGCGCGCAGCCGATGCTCCAGCCGCTGCACCGCGCGGCTGATCTGCGACGCCGACACCCGCAGCCGCCGCGCCGCGCCGACGAAGCTGCCCGTATCGGCGATCGCGACGATCTCCTCCAGCCCGTCCCAACCCGCCATGATTATTGCCCTGCTGAAATAGTTGCTTGCATTATTGGCTATTTATCCCGGATTTGCACCAATGATAAGGCGCTCCGCAAAGGAGACACATCGCCATGAAGACTCGCGCCGCCGTTGCGTTCGAAGCCAAGAAGCCGCTGGAGATCGTCGAGGTCGACCTGGAAGGGCCGAAGGCGGGCGAAGTGCTGGTCGAGATCATGGCGACCGGCATCTGCCACACCGACGCCTATACGCTCGACGGCTTCGACAGCGAGGGCATCTTCCCGTCGATCCTGGGCCATGAGGGCGCGGGCATCGTCCGCGAGGTCGGCGCCGGCGTCACCAGCGTCGTCCCCGGCGATCACGTCATCCCGCTCTACACGCCCGAATGCCGCCAGTGCAAAAGCTGCCTCAGCGGCAAGACCAACCTGTGCACCGCGATCCGCGCGACCCAGGGCAAGGGCCTGATGCCCGACGGCACCAGCCGCTTCAGCTACAAGGGCCAGCCGATCTTCCACTATATGGGCTGCTCGACCTTCTCGAACTTCACCGTCCTGCCCGAGATCGCGGTCGCCAAGATCCGCGAGGACGCGCCGTTCCAGACGAGCTGCTACATCGGCTGCGGCGTCACCACCGGTGTCGGCGCGGTGGTCAACACCGCCAAGGTGCAGGTCGGCGACAATGTCGTCGTGTTCGGCCTGGGCGGCATCGGCCTCAACGTCATCCAGGGCGCGCGGCTGGCCGGCGCGAACAAGATCATCGGCGTCGACATCAACCCCGACCGCGAGGAATGGGGCCGCAGGTTCGGCATGACCGACTTCCTCAACAGCAAGGGGATGAGCCGCGAGGACGTCGTCGCGAAGATCGTGCTGATGACCGACGGCGGCGCCGACTACACCTTCGACGCGACCGGCAACACCGAGGTGATGCGCACCGCGCTGGAGGCCTGCCACCGCGGCTGGGGCACCAGCATCATCATCGGCGTGGCCGAGGCGGGCAAGGAGATATCCACCCGCCCGTTCCAGCTCGTCACCGGCCGCAACTGGCGCGGCACCGCGTTCGGCGGCGCCAAAGGCCGCACCGACGTTCCCAAGATCGTCGACATGTACATGACCGGCAAGATCGAGATCGACCCGATGATCACCCATGTCATGGGGCTGGAGGAGATCAACACGGCGTTCGACCTGATGCACCAGGGCAAGTCGATCCGCTCGGTCGTGGTGTTCTGAACAAGATTTTCATCGAAGGAGAGACGAGATGGCAGTGATTTCGGGTGACGGCGTGTTCTCGCACGCCTGCGTGGGCGCCAGCGATCTGGCCCAGTCGACCAAGTTCTACGACGCGGCGCTCGCGCCGCTCGGCGTGAACAACCTCGGCGCGTTCGGCGACGCGGCGATGCTCTACGGCAAGGACAAGCCGGCCTTCCTGGTGCTCAAGCCGGGCAATGGCGAGGCGCCCTCGGGCAACGGCGTGACGATCGGCTTCGCCGCCGCCAGCCAGGCCGACGTCGACGCCTTCCACGCGGCGGGCCTCGCCGCCGGCGGCAGCTGCGAAGGCGCGCCGGGGCCGCGCGGTCACCTGCCGGGCGCCTATGCCGCCTATCTGCGCGATCCGGCCGGCAACAAGGTCTGCAGCTACCACTTCACCGCCGCCTGATCGATCGGCGGGCACTGACGGGGGCGCGGGCGATGCCTGCGCCCCTTTGCCTTGAAGGAATGACGATGAGCCTCGAAACCGTCTCCAGCAACCTTTCCTTCGGCGGCGTCCAGGGCGTCTACAAGCACGCCTCGTCGGCGACCGGCACCGACATGACCTTCTCGGTCTATGTTCCGCCGCACGATGCCGGCGCGAAGCTGCCGGTGGTCTGGTATCTGTCGGGGCTCACCTGCACCCATGCCAACGTCACCGAAAAGGGCGAGTATCGCCGCGCCTGCGCCGAGCTGGGCCTGATCTTCGTCGCACCCGACACTTCGCCGCGCGGCGAGGGCGTCGCCGACGATCCCGAGGGCGCCTATGATTTCGGGCTGGGCGCGGGCTTCTACGTCGATGCCACCCAGCCGCCCTTCGCGCCGCACTACCGGATGTGGAGCTACGTCACCGAGGAGCTGCCCGCGCTGATCGCGGAGCATTTCCCCGTCGACATGGGCGCCCAGGCGATCACCGGCCATTCGATGGGCGGCCATGGCGCGCTGACCATCGGCCTGACCTTCCCCGATCGCTTCCGCTCGATCTCGGCCTTCGCGCCGATCGTCGCGCCGGGGCAGGTGCCGTGGGGCCGCAAGGCGCTGCCCGGCTATCTCGGCGACGACCAGGCCGCGTGGCGCCGCCACGACGCCGTCGCGCTGATCGAGGACGGCGCGCGGGTCAAGGAATTGCTCGTCGATCAGGGCGAGGCGGACGGCTTCCTTGCCGAACAGCTCAAGCCCAGCCTGCTCGCCGCCGCCTGCGCCGATGCGGGGATCGACCTGACGCTCACCATGCGGCCGGGCTACGACCACAGCTATTATTTCATCTCGACCTTCATGGAGGACCACCTCCGCTGGCATGCCGCGCGGCTGCGGGGGTAGCTTCCTTATCCTCGTCATTCCCGCTTTCGCGGGAATGACGAAAAGGTGCGGGTTGGGCGTCAGCCGATATCCCTGGCGTCCGCGATCAGCGCGTCGACCGCTTCCGCGCTGGTCGCCCAGGAACAGACGAAGCGCGCCGATCCGTCCTCGAACCGGGCGAAGCGCCAGCCCCGCGCCGCCAGCGCGCTTTCCTGCGCGTCGTCCATCGACACGAACACCGCGTTCGATTCGACCGGATAGGCGGTCGCGAAGGGGAGGCCGTCGGCCAGCCGCCGCGCCATCGCATTGGCGTGGCGGGCATGGGCGATCCAGGGGCGGTCGTCGCCCTGGCCGTCGAGCAGGCCGATCCACGGCGCCGCGAGCAGCCGCATCTTCGAGGTGAGCTGGCCGCTCCGCTTCAGCCGCTCGTCGAAACCCTCGGCCAGGCGCTTGTCGAGCAGCACGATCGCCTCGGAAAAGGGCGCGCCGGCCTTCGACCCGCCGAGCACGGCGATGTCGACGCCGGCGCGGGCCAGCGTCCGGGGATCGAACCCCGCCGCCACCGCATTGGCGAGCCGCGCCCCGTCGAGATGGATGCGGAGCCCGGCGTCCTTCGCGACCACGCTCAGCCGGGCGAGCATCGCATCGTCATAGACGGTGCCATATTCGGTCGCGTTGGTCAGCGACAGCGCCGCCGGCCGCCGCTCCTCCGCGCCGCGCGGCCGGGTGAGCGCCTGGTCGAGCGCGGCCGGGTCGATCCGGCCGTCGATCCCCGCCAGCGGCTCGATCTCCAGCCCGCCGCCGAAGAAGCCGGGGGCGCCGGCCTCGTGGAAGCGGATATGCGCCTCTTCATAGGCGAGCACCGCGCCCGCGGGCGGGCAGAGGGTCGCGCAGGCGATCGCGTTGGCGACGGTGCCGGTCGAGACGAAGCGCACGTCGGCATCGGCGTCGAGCAGCGCGCGGATCGCGTCGGCCGCCTGCACACTGATCGGGTCTGCGCCGTAGCTCGGCGCGAAGCCCGCATTGGCGGCGGTGAAGGCGGCCAGCGCCTCGGGGCAGATGCCGGCGGTGTTGTCGGAGAAGAAGTCGTGGCGCTCGCGCATCGGGTCAGGCCTGCTCGGGTTCGAAGATTTCGGACAGGGTGATCCAGCGCCCGCCATCCTGCCGCCAGCGCGCCACATAGTGGCCCGACAGCGCGAGCTGGCCGCTGCGGGGCTTCCACAGGCCCCGCCACCGGCCGGTCTCGGTCGCGCCGCTGCCGTCGGCGGTCACCTCGATCCGGTCGGGCAGCCGTTCATAGGTCAGGAAATCGGGATCGGCGAAGCCGGCCGCGAAGGCGGCGCGCACCGCTGCCCGCCCGCTGATCGGGCCACCGCCGCTCGGGATCACCAGCACCGCGTCGGCCATCATCGCGACCGCGCCGTCCGCGTCATGCGCCGCGATGCGCCGGTTCGACTGCGCGCGCGCGCGGCGGATGGCGGTTTCGGCGGGGGCGGTGGCGATGATCACGGGCGATGCCCTAATCGGCCATGTCGCACCCGGCAAGGCTCAGGCGGCGGCCCTTGCCTCCGACGGGCGGCGGCTCTCGGCCAGCGCTTCCAGCAGCGTCGCCTTGCGCGCTTCGGCCTCGGCGATCGCCGCCGCCTTGACCGGGCCGTAGCCGCGGATCGCGTCGGGCAGGCGGGCGAGCTCGGTGGCGATCGGCAAAGTGGCGGGCGACAGGTCCGCCGCCAGTTCGCCGACCAGCGCGACATAGTCCTCGATCAGCTGCCGCTCGGTCCGGCGTTCATGGCTATGGCCGAACGGATCGGCCCAGCTTCCGCGCAGCCCCTTCATCCGGGCGAGCAGGCGGAAGGCGGTGAAGATCCACGGCCCGAACCGGCGCTTGCGCGGCCGGCCGGTCGCGGGGTCGATCCGCGACAGCAGCGGCGGCGCCAGATAGACCGACAGGCGCCTGCGGTCCGAGAATTGCTCGCCCAGCGTCGCCGCGAACGCCGGATCGGCATGGAGCCGCGCCACCTCATATTCGTCCTTGTACGCCATCAGCCTGTAGGCGTTGCGGGCGACCGCCTCGGCGAAATCCTCGCCCTCCCGGCCGAGCCCGGCGGCGGCGCGGCGCGCGGCGGCGACCAGCGCGGCGAAGCGCGCCGCATAGCGCGCGTCCTGATAGGCGGTCAGCTCGGCCGCGAGGCGCGCGGCCAGCGCGTCGATCGTCTCGGTCTGCGGCGCGGGGGCGGCGAGCCCCGCCATCTCCTCGACCAGCGCGAGGTCGATCGCGGCGAGCCGGCCCCAGTCGAACGCGCGCAGGTTGAGCGACACCGCCGCGCCGTTTGCCCGGATCGCGCCGCGCACCGCCTCGGCGTCGAGCGGGATCAGCCCCTTCTGCCAGGCATGGCCGAGCAGCAGCGTGTTGGCGGCGACATTGTTGCCGAACAGTCCCTCGGCGATGCTCGTCGCGCGCAGGCGATGCGTGGCCCGGGCGCGGCGCGTGAGCGTGTCGGCCATCGCCGCGCCCGGCAGCGCGAAGTCGCGGTCGGTGACGACGTCGGCGGTCGGCGTCTCGTCGTCGTTGAGGACGAGCACCGATCGGTCGGCGGCGATCCGGCGCAGCACGTCCTGCCCGGCTGCGACGACCATGTCGGTGCCCAGCAGCACGTCGATCTCGCCCGCGCCGATGCGGACGGCGTGGATCGGCACCCCCGGCGGCGCGATCCGCACCTGGCTGACCACCGCGCCGTTCTTCTGGGCGAGGCCGGTGAAGTCGAGCACGGTCGCGCCGCGCCCGTCGAGATGGGCGGCGGTGCCGAGCAACGCGCCGATCGTCAGCACGCCCAGCCCGCCGATCCCGGCGACATAGATGTTGGCGACGCCGTCCCGCGCGGGACGCTCGGGCTCCGGCAGCGCGGCGAAGCGGCTCGCCTCGAACGCCTTCAGCCGTTCGCCGTCGGGCTTGCGCAGCACCGCGCCCTCGACCTCGACGAAGCTCGGGCAGAAGCCCTTGATGCAGGAGAAATCCTTGTTGCAGCTCGACTGGTTGATCCGCCGCTTGCGGCCGAAACCGGTCTCCAGCGGCTCGACCGCGATGCAGTTGGACTGGACCGAGCAGTCGCCGCAGCCCTCGCAGACGCGCGGGTTGATGAAGATGCGCTTGTCGGGATCGGGGAATTCGCCGCGCTTGCGGCGGCGACGCTTCTCGGCGGCGCAGGTCTGTTCGTAGATGATCGCGGTGACGCCGGGCACCTCGCGCAGCCGGCGCTGCACCCGGTCGAGATCGTCGCGATGCGCGATCGTCACGCCCTCGGCCAGGTCGGGCGCGGCGCGCCAGCGGTCGGGATCGTCGCTGACCAGGTGGATTTGGCCGACGCCCTCGGCGGCGAGCTGGCGGCTGATCCTTGCGGGGTCGATCGCGCCCTCGGCCGGCTGGCCGCCGGTCATCGCCACCGCGTCGTTGTAGAGGATCTTGAAGGTGATGTTGGCCTTCGCCGCCACCGCCGCGCGGATCGCGAGCAGCCCCGAATGCTGATAGGTGCCGTCGCCCAGATTCTGGAAGATATGGCCGGTCTCGGAGAAGGGCGCGGCGCCGACCCATTGCAGGCCCTCGCCGCCCATCTGGCTGAAGGTCGCGGTCTTGAGCTTGGGCTGCGACACCGCCATGACGTGGCAGCCGATGCCGCCGCCCGCGATCGACCCCTCGGGCGTTTTCGTCGAGCTGTTGTGCGGGCAGCCCGAGCAGAAGAAGGGCTTGCGCGCGGGGAAGGGGACGACCTCGCCCGTCGGCACCCGCGCCTCGATCGCCGCCAGCCGCGCGGCGAGATCGGCGGTGCCCGGCAGCCGGCCGACGATCGCCCGCGCGACCATCAGCGGGTCGAATTCCAGCGTCTGCGGCAGCAGGGCGCGGCCCTCGGCGTCGGTCTTGCCGGTGACGCGCGGCCGGGCGCCGCTGCGGTTGAACAGCGCGACCTTGACCTGTTCCTCGACGACCGGGCGCTTCTCCTCGACGACCAGTATCTCCTCGAAGCCGTCGGCGAAGGCGAGCAGGCTCGCGCTGTCGAGCGGCCAGCTCATCGCCACCTTGTAGACCGACAGGCCGATCGCCCGCGCGCCGCCTTCGTCGATGCCGAGATTGGCGAGCGCCTGCATCACGTCCTGGTGCGCCTTGCCGACGGTGACGACGCACAGCCGCCGCCCGCCACCCTGTAGCACCGGCCGGTCGATCTCGTTGGCGCGCGCCCAGGCGGTGACCGCGGGCAGCCGCTCCTCGATCATCCGCCGCTCGAGCTCGGTGCGCTGCGCCGGCCAGGCGACGCGCGGGTCCCAGTTGAGCCCGTGCGCGGGGACCGCTTCCGCCGGGGAAATGAAGCGCGGATAGCTGTCGGGCAGCTCGAACGAGGCGGCGCTCTCGACCACTTCGGCGATCGTCTTCATCGCCACCCACAGGCCGGAGAAGCGCGACAGCGCGAAGCCGGCGAGGCCGAGCGACAAGATCTCGCCGACCGTCGCGGGCTGGATCACCGGCATCATCACCGACTGGAAGATGCCGTCGGTCTGGTGCGGGAACATCGACGACTGGGCGGCATGGTCGTCGCCGCCGATCGCCAGCACCCCGCCAAGCGGGGCGGTGCCCAGCACATTGGCGTTGCGGAACACGTCGCCGGTGCGGTCGACGCCATTGCCCTTGCCGTACCAGATGCCGAACACGCCGTCGGCGCGGGTCCTGCCGAACGCCCTGTGCATCTGCGCGCCCCACAGCGCAGTCGCGGCGAGGTCCTCGTTCAATCCCGGCTGGAAGACGATGTCGTGCGCGTCGAGATATTTGGAGGCCTTCCAGAGCTGCTGGTCATAGGCGCCGAGCGGCGAGCCGCGATAGCCGGTGACGAGCCCGGCGGTGTTCAGCCCGTTCCGGCGATCGAGTCGCCGCTGCATCATCGGCAGCCGCACCAGCGCCTGGATGCCGGTCATGAAGCTCGGCCCCTCCTCGGCGCCGTAGATGCTGTCGAGGCTGACGATCCGGTCGTGGTGCATGGCGATCCTCCCGCGCGAAGAATAATCCAGGCCCTCTAGGAAAGGTCACCAATCTGAGCTTTGCGATGCGGTGATATTGGTTCATATCACCATGATTATCCTGATTGGTGGTGCATATGAACGCGGATGGCTCGCTCGACTCCTATGATGTCCGTATCCTGCGGCGGCTGACCGAGGACGGGCGCATCACCTGGCGGGACCTGGCGGCCGAGATCGGCCTGTCGCTGACGCCGACCCTGCGGCGCGTTCGCCTGCTCGAGGAGGCGGGCTATATCACCGGCTATTTCGCGGGGCTCGACGAGCGGCGGCTGGCCGGCGCGATGATCGTGTTCATCTCGGTCACGCTCGAACGGCAGGTGCGCGACATATTGGAGAGCTTCGAGGAACGGGTGAGCGCGCTGCCCGAGATCATGAGCGGCTTCCTGATGACCGGCGGTGCCGACTATCTGCTCCGCGCCGTCGTCCGCGACCTCGACCATTATCGCCACCTGCTCGACGACCTCACCCGGATTCCGGGCGTCGCGCACATCCAGAGCAGCTTCGCGCTCAAATCCTTCATCAACCGCCCGGCGCCGATCGTCCGGGCGGCCGTGTAGCGGGGCGGATCGCGCTCGCGCGCGCCTCTCGCATCGGTTCGTCGCACGCCGCGCTCAAATCACCGGCTCGGCCGATGGGCCGGCCGTCGGCGTTCATCTGGCAGACAGGTCGATCTGAACAGGCAGGAGCTCTGGGGGAGGAAAATGGGGGGAGGATATAAGGAGTCGCACGATGCGTGTTATTTCCAAGAGCCCGAAAATCCGCTTCCTGCTGGCGATGCTGGCGGTGTCCGCGGCGGGAAGCCTGCCGGCGCAGCAGCAGAATCTGAACGATCCCAACATCGTCGTGGAAGGCGTGCCCATTCCCGACCCGTCGACGATGACCAAGGGGCCCGAGATCAAGGGCGTCATCTCCGCCCGCACCGGCAACCGGATCAAGGTCACGGCCGCCGACGGCACCAGCACGATCATCGGCATCAGCGATGCCACGCGGATCACGTCCGCCGCGGGCCTGTTCGGCAGCAATCGCGGCAAGCTGACCGCCGACGCGCTGCTCAACGGGTTGCCGGTCACGGTCAAGACGCTGCAGCCGGCCGAGGGCCAGTATAATGCGCTGGTGGCGAGCCAGGTCAATTTCCGCAACAGCGACCTCAAGACCGCGACGATGATCCGCAACGCGACCGACCAGCGCTTCGAGGAGCAGACCGCGGCGACCGAATCGCTGCGCGGCGCCCTCGGCGATATCGACAAGTACAACATCAAGAGCACGACCAACGTGCACTTCGATACCGGCAAGACGGAACTCTCCGCGGAGGACAAGGCCCATCTCTGCAGCACGGCGAGCACGGCCGAGGCGACCGAGAACGCGCTGATGCTGGTGGTGGGCTATACCGATTCGACCGGCAGCGACGATTTCAACCAGGAACTGAGCGAGAAGCGCGCCAACCGCGTCATCAACTATCTGCAGCAGGCCTGCGGCTGGAAGCCCTATCGCATGCTGACTCCGACCGGCATGGCCAAGGCCGACCCGGCGGCGACCAACGATACCCCCGAAGGCAAGGCCCAGAACCGCCGTGTCGCGGTGAACATCCTGGTCAGCAAGAGCCTCGACAATCTCTGATCCATGCGGGGCGGGTTCGCCCGCCCCCGCGATGGCTACGGGATCGGGCCGGGAGCGGACAGTCCGCCTCCGGCCCGACGTCTTATGGGCAGGCGATGGCCCCTGCGGCGTTGAACCTCCGCCGGCCTCACCACCCCGCAGCCTTCACCTTTGCTCGGGCAGACAGGCGATCGCCTCGATCTCCACCACAAGCTCGGGCAATATGAGCGAAGCGACCTGCACGCCCGTGCTCGCGGGGCGGTAATCGCCGAAATATCGGCGGCGGACGTCCCAATATTGCTCTGCCCGCTCCCTCGAGAGCGGTTCGGTGAAATAGGTGGTGAGCTTCACGATGTCGGTCATCGAGGCGCCGACGCGGCCCAGGATGTCCTGGATGTTCGCGAAGCATCGATCGGCCTGGGCGATCATGTCGCGGGGCGCCACGACCTTGCCGCCGGGATCGAAGGCGCACTGACCCGACAGATAGATCATCTGGCCGACGACCAGGCCCGGCGCGGGCGGGATGTCTCGTTCCCAATCCCAGTGGAGCGGGATCGGCGTGATGGGCGGCTTCATGGGTTTCTCCCTTTATCCCGCATCGGCAGGATGTTGAGCGGTTGATCGGCATCGGAACAGGCTCGCCAGGCGTCCCCGGGGCCATCGCCTCGCGCGAAGGATGCCCACGCGGCGCGAAGGCCTGCCCCCAGCGAGTCGATCTCATGCCAGGATGCCCCGGCCAGCATCGGCGCCGCGGTCCATGCTTCGGGTTCACCCAGCAGGAAGGGCAACTCGATGCAGTGCGGGGCGCCCAGATGGGAGGCCGGCGCTTCCCAGTCGAAGCGATAGAGCCAGGCCCGTCGGCCGGCCGCGACGGCGGCCTGCGCCGCGGCATGGCTGCCGACGCTGAACATGGCGTTCGCCGGGCCGATACGATCCGAATAGGATGAGAGCGTGTCCGGTCCCGGGCGCGCCTGATCGGCGAGCATCAGGAAGGGCAGGCCGTCGTCCCGGGTCCAGCCGGCCATGAGGTCGACCGCGAATTCGGCGGGCACGTCGGGCGATGTCGGCCACCAGTCGAAGGCAAAATGGCGCCCGCGCGAAAGTTCGCGCTGGATCGGCAATATCTCGTTCTCGGCCAGCAGGCGCGGGTCGGTGCCGGCCAGGCCGACGAACATCTGCGCCACTTTGTCGGCTTCCTCGCGCGTGCGCCTGTGCGTGCGGGCATTGCCGCTCTGCAGGATCGCGCGGCGGACGAGCGATGCGTGACCCCATTGCAGGATCGCTTCGATCGAGGCTCCGCCGGCGGAGTGCCCGAACAGCGTCACATTGTCGGGGTCGCCGCCGAACTGTCCGATATGGCGATGGACCCATTGCAGCGCGGCGATCTGGTCGCTCGTGCCGGGGCTGGGGCCGGCCGTGTCCGCGAGCTGGAGGAAGCCGAAGGCGCCCAGGCGGTAGGTGACCGTGACGACGACGACGTCCTGTTCGGCGGAAAGGCGGGCGGCATCATACCATGGCAATTCGCCGCCGCCGGAGACGAAGGCCCCGCCGTGAAGCCAGACCATCACCGGACGTCGCCCGTCGAGCGACGGCGTGAAGACGGACAGGACCTGACAATGTTCGCTCTGGGCGAGCTGGGCGGCCGGCCCCATGATCATGTCGAGGCGGGACGGGTCTTGCGGCGATACCGGTCCGCGCCCGCGATCCCCGTCCAACCCTTCGAACCCGAGAAGCTCGGCCGGCTGAAATCGATCGGCTGTTGCGTAGCGAATGCCGCGAAAGCAGCGACTTGCCGTATCCAAACCTGGCCTCCTCCGCATGAGAACATTGTCGGCGCGTCACGCCCGCCATCCGCCGGCGTTGCGAGCCGGCGGATGTGCGTTGACGCGACTAGCGAAAGTTGAACGACACGGTGACGCCGTAGGTGGCCGGCATTCCCGTCAGGCGGTTGACCGTGTCGAAGTCCTTGTAGGTGTTCAGGATATAATATTTGTCGAACACGTTCTTGCCGAACACCGTGACCCGCCATTGATCGTTCTCGCCCGCGATGCCGGCGCGCAGGTCGACCAGCAGATAGCCGTCGATGTCGAAGGTCCGTCCGAGCGGCACCTCCTGCCGGACGGCGCCGGGCGGCGGGACGTAGCCCCGGTCGCCGCCGATATTGGCGATCGTGCCCGATCGCGCCGAAAGGGACGCGCCGATGAACGGTGAAATGGATCCGACGCGCCAGCGATAGTCGGCCGTGAAGGAACCCGACCATTTGGGGGTGAACGGAATTCTCGACCCGGCAAAATCCGTGACCTGGTTGGATGCGCTGAAGTTCACATATTCGGTGATCTTGCTGTTTATATAGGTGGCGGACCCACCGAGCGTGAGCCCGTCGAGCGGTATGAAGCTGACCTCCGCTTCGGCGCCGTAGATCCGCGACTTGGGGATATTGTCCAGCGCCTGGAGATTCCCGAAGACCGGATCGATGATCGCCCCGCGGATCTGCTTGTCCTTGTAGTCGTAATAGAAGGCCGCGCCGTTCAACCGGAAACGTCCGCCATCGCTGGTGAATTTATAGCCGGCCTCATAGGCGAGCAGCGATTCCTGTTTGACTTCGATATAGTTCTCGAACGTCGCCGCCGACGATATCGGCATGCTTCCCGCCTTATAGCCTCTCGATATGTTCGCGTAGAGCAGGAGGTCGGGCGTGACCTTGTAATCCAGCCCCACCCGCCAGGAGAGATTGTCCTCGTTCAGGGAGCGCTTGTAGGCGCCGGGCAGGTAGGTGGCGGGCGTGCCGTCATTCGTGAGATTGTCGAGCGCCGTGCAGCCCGATCCCACCGAGGGCGGAACGACGCCCGAGGGCGTGAAGCCCGGCACCGGAATGATGCCGAGATGGATGAGCTGCACGACGGTGTCGATCGCCCGCGCAAATGTGCCGTCGCCATTGTCGAAGGTGCACTGAACGGCCCTGCGCTTCGCCTTGGTATAACGGGCGCCGGCCTTGATCGTCAGCCCGGGCGAGATGTCATATTCGGCATTCCCGAACAGGGCGTAGTTGCGCAGCTTCTGGTCGGACGTATTCTGATCGCCGGTGAAGCCGAACAGCGCGGAGGTGCTTTCATCGGGGAAGTCGTAGCGCGCATATTCGTTGACCGTGCTGCGCTCGTAATTGGCGCCCAGCACCCAGCGAAGCGAACTGGATTCCGCATTGGCGATGCGAAGCTCCTGGCTGAAGGATTTTATCGTTCCGCTGTCTTCGGCCACGTCGGAATCGCGCAATTCCGTGCCGTCCTGGTCGACGACCTGAAAATGCTTGTAGTGGATATAGCTGGATATGCCGGTGAAGATGATGTCGTCGGCAAATTCCCAATCGAAGCGCAGCGCGGCCTGCGCGAACCGGTTATTGGCGCGCGGGCGATTGGCGCCCGGCGTCCATTCGGCCAGGCGGGCATCGTGCGGCGTGAAGGGCTGCGCGGCGATCAGCGGCGGCAAGGTGGCCGGCGCCTGGCTCTGAAGGCCGAAGAATTGGGGTGCCTGGGGATCGCTCTTGTCCTGCCAGGCATTGACGTTGAGATTGAGCGTGAGCCGGTCGGACGGCGTCCAGTCGAGCAACAGTCGCCCGGCATAATATTCGACCTCGCCGAGCTCGTCGTTGCGAAGATAGCTTTTCTGCCAGTCGTCGGCATGCGCGGCGTTGAAGGATAGGCGGCCTTTCAGTCCCTCGGCGATCGGCCCGCTGACATAGCCGTTCGCATCGATGCGATTGAAGCGGCTGTAGCTGATGTCTCCGCCCGTGGCGAACGTCGCGGTGGGTTTCGCCGGGATGAAATTGATGGCGCCCCCGGTCGAATTCTGGCCGAACAGCGTTCCCTGAGGCCCCTTCAGCACCTCGACGCGCTCCAGATCATAGGCGGCGTGGGTGGTCAGGACCGGAAATGGCAGGGGAACCTGATCGACGTAGACGCTGGTGGTCGGATAATTCGCCAGGGAAGACTCGTAGAAGCCGACCCCGCGCAGCGTGTAGACGGGGGTCGCGGTCTGCGACGGCGTGTAGGACAGGCCGGGTACGATCTGCGCGATCTCCGCCAGAGAGTCGATCTGCTGCGTCTTCAGCGTGTTTCCGGAATAGGCGGTGATCGTCAGGCCGACGTCGGTGATCCGCTGCTCGCGCTTGTTGGCGGTGACGACGATCTCCGTGCCCTCGACCTCGGCCGTCGGCACGTCGGCGGGCGTGGCGGTCGTCTGTCCATGGGCCAATGACGCGTAAGATGCTCCCAACAAGACAAGCAACTTCGACGTGGCCTTTTTCGAACGGAGTCGATGTGTCACTGCTTTTCTCCCTGAGCTATTCAACTTCCAGACCCCTCATTCCGGTCGCCGATATCATTTATCTATTGCTCGTCGCGGCGCGCGCCTGGTGGCAGGCATCGCATTAAGCAGTCCGGCCAACGGCGCATTAAAGTCGTGGACTTCGCGCGCAGCCAACTCGATTATCGCGGCCGCGATGCCGTCTATCCAATTCGCGCAGCTTTCATGTAGACCGGGCGATATCGGTGATCCGTGAGACGGCGACGGCAGGCGCGGCCTCCTCTCCCTGGGGGAGGAGGCCGGGGTCCCTACAAACCAGCGCCGACATTGCAATATATATTGTGCTCTTCCAGGAGGGGGAAGGTTCTCATGGCTACCTCCTTCAGATTGTTTATGTAATCCGGGACTATGACGAGCAGGCCATCCAGATCGGCTTTAATAATCTGTTGGGATAGCTGGGTGGCCAGGCTCTCATATGAACCGATGAACGTCCCGGGCATGACCGATTTGTATTTTGGTCCTCCCAATGGGGCAAGCGACGAGCTGCTGAGTTGCTTGACGCCCTTGGTGTTTTTCTCATAGCCGCGCGCGAGATCTTCAAGGCCGGCGAGATCGACGCCTTCCTCGAGATGGTCCATCAGGGCTTGGGCGTCACGATCGCTGTCGCCGGGGACGAGCGTGACCAGTCCATAGACCTTGAAATCGGGCTTGTTCAGCTCCTTGGCTATTTGTTTCGCCTGCTTCGCCGATTCGATGTAGCCCGCCTCGCCGCCGCCCAGGAGAAAGGCGACGTCGCAGCTCGACACCGCGAAGCGCAATCCTCTCCCCGAAGCGCCGGCATTGACCAAGGTGGGCATGCTTCGCGGGCGTGGACTCAAGATCGCGTCGTTGAGCTGGAAGAACTTCCCCTCGTGCGTCACCCGCTCGTCGATCCACAATTTCTTGATGACCTGAAGCCACTCCTCCGCATAGTCGTAGCGTTCATCATGGGAGAGGCTGTCGTCCCAGAGCCCCAGCGGCTCGAAGCTCGATCGGTGGCCGCCGGTAACGACATTCATCCCGACGCGACCGTTGCCGATTTCGGACAGGGTCGCGACCATCTTGGCGATCGCGGCGGGCGGATAGACATTGGCGTGGGTCGTGCCCCAAACCTTGATCCGATCCGTCGCCTGCAGCAACGCGGCCGTCGTCGTCAGCGATTCGACGGTGTCCCCCCAAAAGCGGGACGGCCCCTGCGCTCCGCGCCAGTTCTGAGGGCTGAGGACAAAGTCGAAGCCCAGGAATTCGGCAAGTTGCGTGACCAGCAGCGCGTGCTTGAAGGAGCCGGGGCTGTAGGGAACATTGGATGAATGAACCCAGCCGCTCCGAACCGTTGGAATGAATACTCCAACCTCTATGTTTTTCTTCATATGATCCCTATCCGAGTAGAGGGGGTTTGACCTTTCTGTCTCGGATAGATTGGCGCGCCCGGCGCAGAGTCTAAATCCACTTCGAGCAGCCACCGGCCGTCATAGCCAGAAATTGCAGACTATTTTGATGGGTTCGAGGTCGACTGCCGAGCCGTGCGTCGCCGGGCGCAATGGCTGGCCGATCGCCGTCTCACCTATTGGAAGAGGGCCTGCTTCACGTCATCGGCGGAAGCGCGGAGCGCTTCCACCTCAGACGATCAGGCTCTAGCGGCTGCGTTGGGTGTCCGACGGCAATTCGCCAAACCGCTTGAAATAGTCGGCGGCAAATCGGCCCAGATGCGCGAAGCCGGCTTCCAGCGCGACCTCCGCGATCGTATCCGCCCCGCGGTGCCGCAGCCTCTCCCTGGCATTGTCCAGCCGGACGTCCTTCAGATAGCGGATCGGGCTGGTCTGGCGGAAATGCTTGAAGCTATCCAGCAGGGTCCTGGCGGGGACGCCGGCTGCGACGGCGATGTCGGACAGGCTGATGGGGGCGCCGGCATTGGCATGAATATAGGCCTCTGCCCGGCGTACGCTGGCCGGTGCGATCTGGCCGGGGGCATCGTTCCGCTCGCAATGGCTTTGCCCGGCCAACAGCAGGTTGAGCAACAGGCGTTCATAGTCGCTGCTGAGGAGGGGGTGATTGCTGATCATCTGCGCCATGCGCGGATTGGCTGCGATCAATGCGACCTGCTGCAGCCACGGCATCACGGCCGGCGAGGTGAGGTCCAGTTCCTTTTGGAAGACCAGATGGCGAAAGCCCGTATGCGCGCGCACCGCTTCCGTGCTGATCCGGACGAAGAATTGTTCGCAGTCGGACGAGAATGTGCCGAGCATCTCCTCGCCGGGGATCATGATATGGGCCGAGCTGCCTCCGATCGAATATTCCTTCCGGTCGGCACGGATCGTCGCGCTGCCCCTTAAACACAGGGCGACCAGATAATGGGCATAGGAAGGAACATGAACCTGCATGTTGCCGAAGTGGATCGTGCCGAGCCCCACTCGTCCGATGGGGAAGTGGTCGACATAGCATTGCGTTCCCTGCCAGCGCCCCTTGGGCGAGAGCAGATGGGGTTGCAGGATGATGGAGATCTGGTCGCGCGTATATTCGACGTCGTTGGACTCGAAAACCCGGTTGGAACGCAAGGTCGTCGGCGCGAAGCCCGCTAGCGGATGATGGCCGCGATATGGCGGCGATGGTGCACCAGCGTAGCTCAGGGCCGATGTCACGGGCGTCGAGTCCCTCTAAGGAGTGCGGACGCCGTAAATAGTCACGAGATTGTCATCGCTGACAAGAGCGGCCTCCGCCTTCGCAAGCGCAAAAGGAAGTGGTTCGCCGATTTCTCGCGATTTTCGGATAATCGAACATCGGGTTGCCCGGGGGCGCGGGCCGCCGGTCAGCGGTCGAGGAACAGCTCCGCCGCCGCGTCGGCGATCGCGTCGCTGTCGAGGCGGTAGGTGCGGTAGAGGTCGGGCAGGTCGCCGGTCTGGCCGAACCGGTCGAGGCCCAGCGCGCTGACCTTCTGGCCGCGCACGCCGCCGAGCCAGGAAAGCGCCGAGGGGCTGCCGTCGATGATCGTCACCAGCCCGGCGGTCGGCGACAGCTCGCGCAGCAGCGTCTCGACATGGGCGCGGCCCGTATCGCCGCCCTGCCAGCGCGCGGCGTGGCGCGCGGACCAGCCGCGATGGAGCAGGTCGGGCGAGGTGACGTTGAGCAGGCCGAGTCCGGGGATGTCCTCCTTGAGGTCGTGCCAGGCGGCGATCGCCTCGGGCGCGATCGCGCCGGTGAAGACGATCGCCGCCTCCGCGCCGGGGGCAGGTCGCATCAACCAATACCCACCCTTCAGCGCGTCTTCCTGCCACCCGTCGTCGGTGCGTTCGACCTGCTCGATCGCGCGGGTGGTGAGGCGAAGATAGACCGAGCCGCC
Source organism: Rhizorhabdus wittichii RW1 (assembly GCA_000016765.1). Lineage (NCBI taxonomy): Bacteria > Pseudomonadati > Pseudomonadota > Alphaproteobacteria > Sphingomonadales > Rhizorhabdaceae > Rhizorhabdus > Rhizorhabdus wittichii. The sequence goes on along the minus strand of CP000699.1, from coordinate 1,325,898 downwards.
GTCCTCGGCCTGCATATGCTCGAACGCCCAGCGCATCGTCAGCGCCAGCTCGTCGGCGAAGGCCGGCTCGAAATAGGTCAGGCCGGGCTGGCCCATCCCGATCAGCGGAGAATTGATCGACTGGTGCGCGCCGCCCTCCGGCCCCAGCGTCACGCCCGACGGCGTCGCCACCAGCAGGAAGCGGGCATTCTGGTAGCAGCCATAGTTGAGCGCATCGAGGCCGCGCGCGATGAACGGGTCGTAGACCGTCCCGATCGGCAGCAGCCGCGTCCCGAAGGTCGGCGCCGACAGGCCGAGCGCCGCCAGCATCAGGAACAGATTATGCTCGGCGATGCCCAGCTCGATGTGCTGGCCCGCGCCATGGCCCGACCATTTCTGCGCCGAGGGGATCTTCGCGGCCTGGAAGACGTCCTTCAGCTCCTGCCGCCGGAACAGCCCGCGCTGGTTCACGAAGGCGCCGAGGTTGGTCGACACCGTCACGTCGGGCGAGGTGGTGACGATCCGGTCGGCCAGAGGATGCCCCGACTTGGAGAGGTCGAGCAGGATGCGGCCGAAGGCGGCCTGGGTCGACTGCTCGGCGCCCTCGGGCACCGGCAGCGTCGCGGGCACCGGCACCGGTTCGACCGCCGCCGCGCCGCGCCCAAGGGCGAGCGGCGATCCGGCGACGAACTGGCGCAGCATCGTCGCGCTATTGTCGCCCAGCCCGCCATAGGGCGCCCATTCCTCGCCCCGGTCGATGCCCAGGCTCTGGCGCAGCCCGTCGATCTGGGTCGGGTTCATCAGCCCGGCATGGTTGTCCTTGTGGCCGGCGAAGGGCAGGCCATAGCCCTTCACCGTATAGGCGATGAACATGGTCGGCTTGTCGTCGTCGGCCTGGGCGAAAGCGTCGAGCAGCGTCTCGATGCAATGGCCGCCCAGATTGGTCATCAGCGCCGCCAGCCCCTCGTCGTCGAACGCGGCGATCAGCTTGAGCGCCTTGGCGTCGGCGGCGAGATCGGCGGTCAGCCGCGCGCGCCAGGCCGCCCCGCCCTGATAGGTGAGCGCGGCGTAATCGGCGTTGGGGCAGTTGTCGATCCAGGCGGCGATCGCCTTGCCGCCCGGCCTGCGGAACGCCTCGCGCTGGCGCTTGCCGTGCTTGAGCGTCAGCACCCGCCAGCCGCAGGTGCGGAAGATGTCGTCGAACCGGTTGAACATCCGGTCGGCGGTCGTCGCGTCCAACGACTGGCGGTTATAGTCGACGATCCACCAGCAGTTGCGGATGTCGTGCTTGTAGCCCTCGATCAGCGCCTCGTAGATGTTGCCCTCGTCGAGCTCGGCATCGCCCATCAGCGCGATCATCCGGCCGGCGTCGGCCTCGGCGAGGTTGCGGTGCGCGATCAGATAGTCCTGCACCAGACTGGCGAAGGCGGTGATCGCGACGCCCAGGCCCACCGACCCTGTCGAGAAGTCGACGGGGATCTTGTCCTTGGTGCGGCTCGGATAGCTTTGCGCGCCGCCCAGCCCGCGGAAGCGCTGGAGCTGGTCGAGGCTCTGGTTGCCGAGCAGATAGTGGATTGCGTGCAGCACGGGCCCGGCATGCGGCTTGACCGCCACCCGGTCGTTGGGGCGCAGCGCGTGGAAGTAGAGCGCGGCCATGATCGCGGTGATCGACGCGCAGCTCGCCTGATGCCCGCCGACCTTGAGGCCGTCGCGGCTCTCGCGCAGATGGTTGGCGTTGTGGATCGTCCAGGACGACAGCCAGCGAAGCCGGACCTCCAGCGCCTCGATCGCGGCGATGGTGGCGGGGTCCTGGGGCTTCACCTCATGCAGCATCGACGGCGTCTCCGGCAACAACGCCGGTCCGTCCGGCGTCCGGCCCTGATAGCCGATCGGCCGCCGCCGGTCCTTGCGAATTGGCTGGCGGTTTGACAATGAATTGGCATAAACTGTCATCATTGCCTGTCATGGGAGCGGATTATTTCAAATTATCCTCTGGATGCGATAGATCGCAGGATATTGGCCGAGCTCCAGTCGGACGGACGGATCACCAATCACGATCTCGCGGCGCGGGTCGGGCTGTCGCCCAGTCCCTGCCTGCGGCGGGTCCGCCAGCTCGAGGAGGCGGGGGTGATCAGCAACTATGTCGGGCTGGTCGATCCCGCCGCGCTCGGCCTGCCGGTGACGGCCTTCGTCCGCGTCCGGCTCGACGGGCAGGACGATCGCCACCTCGCCGCCTTCGAGGAGGAGGTCGCCCGCTTTCCCGAGGTGATGGAATGCTATCTGATGACGGGGGAGAGCGACTATCAGCTCCGCGTGCTGGTCGCCTCGCTTGCCGCGTTCGAGGATTTCCTGCGGCAGAAGCTGACGCGGATCGCCGGCGTGTCGCAGGTGGTTTCGAGCTTCGCCCTGCGTCCCGTCGTCTATCGCACCGCGATTCCGGTCGATAAGACGGACGCATGATCGCATCCATCGCCTATCTCGGCCTGCTCGACGACGAGGAGATCGAACTCGACATCGCCGCGCTCGAACTGAGCGCGCTCGACCATCCGGGCATCGACCTCGGGCCCTATCATGATCAGCTCGACCTGCTCGAAGCCGAACTGCGCGACGAGGGCGCCGACGCGGAGACCAGCGAGGAACAGGCCGGCGCGCTGGCCCGGCTGTTGGCGGGCCGCTACGGCTTCGCGGGCGACCATGCCAGCTATGACGCGCCGCTCAACGCCGACATGATCCGCGTGCTCGACCGGCGGCGCGGCCTGCCGGTCAGCCTGTCGATCCTCTACGTCGCGCTCGCCCGCCGGCTGGGCTGGATCGCCGAGGCGCTCAACACGCCGTCGCACGTATTGGTGCGGATCGGGCCGCTCGATTCGCCGATCCTGATCGATCCGTTCCACGACGGTCTGCCAGTCGGCGACGAAACGCTCGACAAGCTGCTGCGGCGATCGTTGGGCCCGGACGCGCGGATCGAGCCCGAGCATGTCGCGCCGCTGCCCAACCGGCTGGTGCTGGTCCGCCTGCTGCTCAACCAGGCGACCCGCGCCGAACAGGCCGGCGACGCCGCCCGCGCGATCGCCATCTACGAGCGCATCGTCGAGGTCGCACCCTCCCACGCGCAGGGCTGGTGGGACCTTGCCCGCCTCCAACTCTCCGACGGCCGGGGCGAGGAAGCGCGCGGCAGCCTGAGCGCGATGCTGGAGATCACGCGCGACGCCGACGCCCGCGCGACGATATTGGAGGCCTTGGAGGCGTTGTCGGGACGTTGACACTCCCGTCATCCCGGCCTCCGCCGGGATGACGGGGACTAGCGCACCGTGAACAATATCTGGTCGGCGACGCCGCCGTCCGGGCGCCGCAGTTGCAACCGGTGCGCGCCCGGGCCGGGCAGGACGAGCGGCTGCGCGTCGGCCGGGCCGATGTCCCTGCGGTCGAGGACAAGGCGGTGGCCCGCCACCGCGCCGGCGACGAGGATGCGGATGCGCTGGCGGTCGCCGGGGATGTCGGGGTCGAGCGCGTAGATGCTGCCCGACACCGGGCTGGCGATGCGGGCGCGGCGGGCCTCGGGCGGGGCGGGGCCGAACAGCGCCTGGCCGGTGCCGCGCAGGAAATATTCGGTGCGCGGCGGCTCGATCCCGTCGGCGAAGCGGACCGCGCGGCTCTCGACGTCGGCCGGGCAGGCCGGGCGGGGCGGTGGGGCCTGGCGGTGGAGCGCCAGCATCACCTCGCGCCACACCGGTGCCGCGCCGCTGGTGCCGGAGACGGCGCGCATCGAATCGCCCTCCAGGTTCCCGACCCAGACGGCGACGGTGTAGCGGCTCGAAAAGCCGACGCACCAATTGTCGCGCATCGCCTTGGAGGTACCGGTCTTGACCGCCGCCCAGAAGGGCAGGCGCAGCGCGCTGTCGAGCCCGAAGGTCCCCGCCCGCGCGCCCGGATCGGACAGGATGTCGGCGGTGATCCAGGCGGCGGCGGGCGAGATCACCGGGCGGGATGCCTCGCGGCGATCCTCGGCGCGCAGCCGGGCGGGCGACCAGCGGCCGGCATTGGCGAGCGCGCGGAAGGCGTTGGCCTGTTCGGCGAGTGTCACCTCGGCCGATCCGAGCGCGAGCGAGAAGCCGTAATAGTCGCCATCCTCGGTCAGCCCGCGATAGCCGAGGTCCCACAGCCGGTCGCGGAACGCGTTGACGCCGACCAGCAGCAGCGTCCGCACCGCCGGCACGTTGAGCGACGCCGCCAGCGCCGAGCGGGCCGAGACCGGGCCCCGGAAGCTGCGGTCGTAATTCTGGGGCACATAGAGGCCCGAGGCGGTGTCGAGCTGGACCGGGCTGTCGTCGAGGATCGACCCGGCGGTCAGGTAGCCGCGCTCGATCGCCGATGCATAGAGGAAGGGCTTGAGCGTCGATCCGGCCTGGCGCGGCGCCCCGGCGCCGTCGACCGCCGCCGCCGTCGACGCGCCGCCGACCCCGCCGACATAGGCGAGCGTGTCGCCGGTGGCGTTGTCGAGGACGATCACCGCGCCGTCGCGGGCGCGCTGGTCGCCCAGGCCGATGAGCTGGCGGGAGAGGGCGGTGATCGCGGCGCGCTGGATCGCGCCGTCGAGCGTCGTCGTCACCCGCATCCCCGCATGGTCGATCAGCCGCCGGGCGAGGTGCGGGGCGAGCCCCGGATCGATCCGCTGGCGGCGGGCGGTGCCGAGCGACCGCGCGGCGATCGCGGTCAGCGCCGGGCAGTCGGCGGGCTTCATCGCGCAGGCGCGGCGCGCGACCCGTTCGGGCGGGGCCTGCGGATCGGGCAGGAGCGCGGTCAGCAGCAGCGCCTCGTCGCCCGACAGCCGGTCGGGCGCCTTGCCGAACAATTGCCGGCTCGCCGCCATCACCCCCTGCGCCTCGCCCCGGAAGCCGGCGAGGTTGAGATAGGCTTCGAGGATATCGTCCTTCGACCAGCCTCTCTCCAGCGCCATCGCGGCCCGCATCTGCCGCGCCTTCTGGCGGAGCGAACGGGCGCCCGGCCGGGCCAGCTCGGGGGCGAGGAAGCCGGCGAGCTGCATGGTGATCGTCGAGGCGCCGCGCGGCCGGCGGCCCGACAGGCCGTCGCGGATCGATCCGGCCAGCGCCAGCCAGTCGACCCCGCCATGGGTGGCGAAGCGGCGATCCTCGGCCGCGATCACCGCGCGGGGCAAAGCGGGGGCCATGCGGTCGAGCGGCACCCAGGCGAGCCGCCGCTGGGTGAAGTCGATCCGGACGCTTTCGAGCAGCCGGCCGTCGCGGTCGTAGAGCCAGCTCTCGGTCGGTCGCCACGCCGCCTTCACCATGGCGGGCGCCGGCATCGCCGGCGGCAGGGTGAGGAGGAACAGCGCCAGCAGCAGCGCGAGCGGACCGAACAGCGCCGCCCGCCGCCACGCCCGGCGCGTCGGCAGTCTCATCGCGGTCGGCTCACTGCGGGAAGACCGACATCCGTGCGTTGGGCAGCGCGGCGCGGATCTCGGGCGAATACATCGCCTGCACCTTGGTCGGCGGCATCTGGAAACGGCCGGGGGCGTTGAGCCGCACCGCATATTCGACGGTGAAGCGGCCGCGCGGCACCCATTGATAATAGCCGCGCCACGCATCCTGGCCGCGCTCGACATAGGAGGGGCCGACGCCGTCGCCGCCCGAGGCCTGCGCCGCCAGCGTCGCCGACTGGCCGCCCAGGTCGCCGACGATCGTCGCGCCAGCCGGGATCGGGTCGCTGACCACCACCCAGTTGCGCTCGGCCCCGGCATCGACGGTCAACCGGATGCGTAGCACGTCGCCCTTGCTCATCTTCTTCGGGTCGCGGCGCTGGATGAACTCGACCTGCCGGCTGACGCGATAGCCCGCGAAGAAGGGCTGCTGCATCGGCACCGCCGCCGACACCTGGATCTGCGCCCAGGGACCGGCCTCGCCGGGATGCGAGAGGCGGATCGGCGCCGGCTGCGCGGGCAGCGGGAAGCGCAGCACCGCCGGCTCGGCGGAGGGCCAGCGCGCCATCCGCGACAGGCCGAGCAGGTCGACCTGGGTGGTGCCGGCGACCGCGGCGGGCGGATAGAGGCCGGTGAAGCGCCGCACCGCGACCACGCCCCAGGCATTGGCGGTGGTCGTGTCCCAATGGCCGCGCTGCTGGCGGAGCGCGGCGCCGACCAGCAGGCGCGGCAGCTCGTCCTGCCAGCCCGGCCGGCCGGCGAGGACGGCGACCGCGCGGGTGGCGATCTCGTCGCCCGAGCTCATCATCCACCAGGGCGCGGTGCCGCTGTCGACGAAGTCGAGCCGCGAGCCTTCATAGGCGATCCGCCCGCGCAGCACCGCTTCCGCCTCCGCGATCGCGCGCGGATCGGCGCCGGGGGTGCGGAGCAGCGCGCCGAGCCAGTCGAGCAGCGCCGAGGTCTGCATGTCGTGCGCGGCCATGCCGATCTGGCCGAACAGGCTCGGCTCCGATCCGCCGTTGCGGGCGAGCGCGGCGAGCGCCGCCAGCTTCTCGGCGCGCGGGTCGTAGGACCAGGGCACGTCGCGGTTGAGCTGCCCCTCGACCACCGAGCGCATCGCCGCGACCATCCGGGTCCGTTCGGCCTCGGGCACCACCAGCCCCGCCTCGGCGGTGATCGACAGGACATAGGCGGTCAGCGCGACCGATCCCTCCATCCGGTCGTCGGGGAAGTAGCGGAGCAGCCCGTCGCGATCGAGATAGGCGGGCATATCGGCGGCGAGGCCGTTCCACGCCGCCATGTCGCCCGCGACGATCGCCTTGGACAGCCGCTGCTCGAAGCAGTTGAACAGATAGTCGCGCATGTAGCGCCGCACCCCGTCGAGCGGCGGCGCAATGCTGTCGCTCAGCCGCACCTCGATCCCGCCGCGGCCGGGCAGTGCGCCCATCGGCGGGGTCAGCGGCACCAGCGATTGCGGCCCGACACGCAGCAGCGTCGCCGCCCACACGTCGACGGGGACGGCGGGAACGATTGTCTGGGCGACGGTCAGCCGGTCGCTGGAGCGGCCGTCGGCCGAGCGCGCCGTCACCGTCCAGCCGAGCTTGTCGAGCCCGGTCGGCGCGGTCAGCCACCAGGTGACCGACTTCGCCCCGCCGGCGGGCAGCGACACGGTCAGCGGCGGTCCCTTGACGATCGACGGGTTGGCGGCGACCTGGGCGGTCACCGTCATCGGCTTCTCGGAGCCGTTGCGCAGCACGAAGCTGGCGCCGTAGCGGTCGCCCGACCGCACCAGCGGCGCGATGCTCGAATAGATGCTCAGGTCCTGCTGGGTGCGGACGGTCGTGCTGCCGGTGCCGAAGCCGTCGGCGCCGGCATTGGCGATCGCGACGAGCCGGAAGGAGGAGAGCGCGTCGGACAGCGGCACCGCGACGCGGGCCATGCCGGACGCGTCGAGCGGGACGCGGCCCTTCCACAGCAGCACGGGACGGAAGTCCTCGCGGTTGACCTGGGTCAGGTCGCCGCCGCCACCGCCGCCGGCCGCCACCGCCTTGCGGCCGTAATGGCGCTTGCCGACGACCTGCATCTGCGCGGTCGAGGTGAGCACGCCCAGCGGCCGTTCGCCCATCATCGCGTCGAGCAGCTTCCAGCTCTCGTTGGGCGACAGCGCGAGCAGCGCCTCGTCGACCGCGACGAAGGCGATCTCGGCGGCGCGCGGCGGCTTGCCGTCGGGACCGGTCACCCGCACCGCGACCTGGGCCCGGTCGCGGACATGATATCTGGCGCGGTCGGCCTGGACGTCGACGGCGAGGCGGTGGCGGTCCCAGCCGACGTTGATCTTCGCGACGCCGAGCCGGAAGCTCGGCTTGGCGAGGTCGACCAAAGCGGTCGGCTTCGCGGCAAGGTCCTGGAAGAAGGGCAGGTGCCAGCGGCGGGCGAAATCGGCGAGCCACAGCCGCCAGCCCGCGACCCGCCCGCGCACCGCCAGCACCGAGACGTAGACGTCGGGCGCATAGGCGCCCTGCAACGGCACCTCGACGACCGGGTCCTTGCCCGACAACTTCGTCACGAAGCTCGACAGCACGCCCTCGCGCTCGACCGTCACCAGCGCGGTCGCCGAGCGGAACGGCATCCGCACCTGGAAGCGGGCGGTGTCGGTCGCGCGATATTCGCGCTGCTCGGGGATGACGTCCATGCGGTCGCCATTGTCGCCGCCGAACCACCAGTCGCCGCCGGCCAGCCAGACCGAGGTCACCGCCCGCGCCTCGTTGCCCGATCCGTCACGCACCGTCGCGACCGCATAGACCTCGCCCGATATGCCCGGATCGAGCTGGCACGAGGCGAGCCCGCGCGCGTCGGTGAAGACGGTGCAGCCCTGCTTCAGCCGGGTGACCTTCGCATTGTTCTCATAGGCGTAGAAGCCGCCGACCAGCCGCCGCCGCGACGACAATATCTCGCGACTGTAGAGCTTGACCGAGACGCTGCGTCCCTGGACCGGCTTGCCGTCGAGATCGAGCGCGACCAGCTTGAGGCGCAGGTCGTCCTTCTTCATCAGCCAGCCGTCGGTGCGGATGCCGAGCTGGAGCGAGGCGGGGTTGAGCACCATCCGCTGGGTCGCCGTCAGCGTCTCGCCATTGGCGTCGGGATAGTCCATCTCGACGGTCAGCGTCGCGCCGTCGCGGGCCGTCTCGGGGATGGCGATGCTGGTCCGGCCCGCGCCCTGCCGGTCGAGGTTGAGCGCGAGCAGCTGGACGCCCGGCAGCGGCGCCGCGAGGTCGCGATTGTCGTCGTCGAGCGGGGTGACGCCCTCCTTGAGCGGCGCGCCGCCGAAGCTCCAGCCGTCCCAGCCCTTCGGGCTCGGCGTCGCCTGGTCGAAGCTGGTGCGGACGGCGACCGGCAGGTTGGCCGCCCCGCCGCCCGACAAATAGCCGACATAGAGGTTCACCGGCACGGTCTTGGGCCGCACCAGCGCCTGCTTCGGCCCGGTCACGGTCGCGCGCATCGTCGGCAGGCGATATTCGTCGACCCGCACCGACTGGCTCGTCGTGACCTCGTCCTTGCCGATCTGGAGCGACAGGTCATAGTCGCCCTGCGGCGTGCCCCTGGGCGCGGTCCATTCGCTCAGGGCGATGCCGTCGCGGCCGATCGTCAGCGGAATCTCATATTTGGTGTCGGACCCGCGATGGCGCAGGGTCAGCGTGCCCGTCGCCGCCATCGGCGCGAAGCCGGTCGCGATCGGGCGGCGCAGCAGATGCTTCATGTGCACCGTCTCGCCCGCGCGCATCAGCGTGCGATCGAACAGGGTGTGGAAGATCAGCGGCCGTTCCTCATATTGGAACGGCATGTCGAAGTCATAGGGGCTGAGGCCCTTGCTCCAGCTCGTCAGCGTGAAGCTGAAGTCGCCGTCCTTGCGCGCCGACACCATCAGCGGGTGGGAATCGCCGTCGCACCAGCCATAGGTCTGCGGCTGCGGCAGCTTGTCGCGGATCAGCAGCCGGCCCGAGGCGTCGGTGGTGCCGCGCGCGATCGGCTTGCCGGTGCAGCTGTCGCTGACCTGGATCGCGGCGCCCGCGACCGGATCGCCGCTGGCGAGGCGCGTCACCCAGGCGAGCGAGCTGGCATTGCCCCATTTGAAATGGACCGCCATGTCGGTGACGAGCGCGCCGGTCGCGACATAGCGGACCGCGTTGCGGCCGAGCAGCGCGCGGCCGAGCGTCGGGCTCGCCACCTCGACCACGTAGAAGCCGGGCTTGCCGAGCGGGATGCCGACGACCTCGAACGCCTTGCCCTTGCCTGGCAGCGGGATGCTGGTCGGCTTCAGGCCCGGCTGGCGGGCGAGCAGCGGCGTATCGCGGGTATGGTTGACGGTGACGGTCTCGTCGCCGCGCTTCTCGTCGGTGAAATTGCTGTCCTCGGCGTCGTCGAGCCGGCGCAGCCAGGCCGCGACCTCGCCGTCCGAGGCGCCGAGCCGCAGCGTCCTGCCGTCGATCGGCAGCGATTTCGCCGACAGCCTGGGCTCGATCGCGCGGACGGTGAGCGGCAGCATGCCGCCCTCGCTCGCTTCGAGGATGCCGAAGGTCGCGGCGAACTTCGCCAGCGGCGGCGCGGCGTCGAAGCGGATCGGCAGCGGAAAGCGGCGGGCATTGGCGAGCGGCCGGTCATTCTCGTCGAGCACCCGCGCCGGCAGCAGCAGCGTCGCGGCGGTCGCCGGGCGATCGGCCGCCATCTCGAACTTCACGCTCTGCACGGTGGGCGAGGGGGTGGCGCCCTCGTCGCCGTCGTCGAAGCCGGCCGGGGCGATGCTGGTGCCGTCGGGCAGGCGGATGCGTACCGCCGCCGCCGTGCCGCGCGGCACCGGGGCGGTGAAGCGGACATAGGCCGGCTCGACCGGGTTGCAGCCGGCGCGCGGATTGGTGCGGGTGCATTCGAAGCGCGCGGTGAATTCGTCGATCACGCGATAGTCGAAGCGGCGCGTCTCGAGTGCGGTGCGGCCGCCGCCGCTGATCGTGTTCGGCCAGACCAGCGCCATGTCGCGGCCTGGCGGCAGCGGCCGGCGGCAGCGCAGCGCGACGAGGTTGCGCAGCCCGCCGGGCGCGCGGGCGCGCTCGATGGTGAGGCCGGCCTCCTCGAGGAAGTTGCTGAGCTGGTAGTTGCTGGGCAGGCCCTCGATCAGCTTGCGCGGCACGTCGGTGGGCAGCACGTCGACCGGCAGCTTCTCGCCGATCCCGTCGACCGCGCAATAGGCCTCGCTGGCGATCGAGGCGCGATCGGCGGGGACGTTGGTCGCGATCAGGAAGGTCTGGTCCTGCTGGATCGAGCCGCCGTAGCGCGCGGGCAGGACGGCGCGGGCGTCGGGCCCGCCGCTGTCGAGGACATAGGCGCTGCGCTCGCCGACCAGCGGCGTGCCGTCGAGCCCGGCGAGGCCGGACCGCAAGGTCAGCGTGCAGCGCGACCCGCCGGGCAGCGGGGCGGCGAACTCATAGCTGTAGCTCTGCTGGTCGGACCAGCGCCCGCTGCCCGCGACCGGGCAGTTGACGTCGAACGGCCCGCGCGCGCGTGGCTCGCCGAGCGGGACCATCGGCGCCGAGAAACGGATCTGGAAGCTGCGGAAACCGCCGACGTCGTTGCCGGCCCCCGCGGACAGCACGCTCGGCCCGCCGCCCTGCGAGGAGGCGACCGAGGCGAGCAGCAGGAGGACCGGAGCAAGCCGTTTCAGGACGCCACGCATATACTCTCCCTTGGCCTCCAGCTTGTGGCAGATGCGGGGACAAGGCCAGTGATTTTCGTCACTGTCCTGACGCTTGCCTCCTCCCCGTCATTCCCGCGAAAGCGGGAATCCATGGACGGCGGCCCGCAAGGGACCGGATGCTCCGTGACCGTGGATTCCCGCTTTCGCGGGAATGACGAAAAGATGGAATGCCCTAGGCGATCAGCGCCAGTACCTGGTCGGCCAAGGTAAGCGGATCGAACGGCTTGGTGATCACGCCCCTGGCGCCCTGATCGATATAGGTCCGGACGTCCTGCGGGCGGGCGCGGGCGGTGACGAACACCACCGGGATCTTCGCCAGTTCCGGATCGTCGAGCATCGCCGCGAGCACGTCGGGCCCGGTCAGCCCCGGCATCATCACGTCGACCATCGTCAGGTCGGGCCGCCAGTCGCCACCGCTCAGCACCTCCAGGGCCGCCTCGCCCGAATCGGCGGTACGTACCTCGATCCCAGGCCGGATGCGCAGGGCGAGCTCGACGATCAGCCGGATGTCGGGTTCGTCGTCGACATAGAGGATGCGGGTCTGCTCGGTCATTGCGGTCCACCGTGACGGTCGACGATGTCGAGCACCGTCGAGGTCAGCTTCGGCAGCGCGCGACGCGACTTGACCAGCACCGCATCGGCGAGCCGCCGGGTTTCCTCGTCCATCTCCTGGGCCGAATAGACGATGACGGGCAAGGGCTTGTCCCAGGACTTGATCTCGGACAGCAGCGCCAGCCCCGATCCGTCGGGCAGGCCGAGGTCGAGCACGATCGCGTCGGGGCGGCGCTCGTCGAGGATCGCGCGGGCCGACGACAGGCTGGTCGCGTTGAGCAGCAGCCCGCGCCCTGCCAGCGCCGCCGCGAACAGCTCGCGCGTGTCGCCGTCGTCGTCGATGTGGAGGATCACCGCCTTGCTTTGCCCCTGGCGGCGGATCGCGCGCTGGATGAGCTGGATCAGCCGGCGCGGATCGAACGGCTTCTGCAACCAGCCGGCATAGGGCTGGTGATCGATGTCGGCGGGCGGGGCGATGCCGGAGATGACGATGATCGGCGGCTTGCCGGTGCCGGGGTCGTTGGTGATCGCCCGGATCACGTCGGAGCCGTCGGCGTCGGCCAGGGTCATGTCGAGCAGGATCGCGGCATAGGGCTGCGACCGGGCATGGGCGATCGCCTCGCGCATCGTCGTCACATGGTCGCTGGCATAGCCGTGCGCGGTCAGGATCGACTGGACGGTCCGCCCGGCATCGGCGTCGTCCTCGCAGATCAGCAGCCGCGCCGAGCCGATCTCGATCGCTTCGGACGCCTGGGTGGTGTCGCGCGGGATGCTGAACGCGAAGCGCGCGCCGCCCTCGGCGCGGTTCTCGAACGATATCTCGCCGCCATGGCTGCGGACGATCTCCCGCGAGATGGCGAGGCCGAGGCCGGTGCCCGCGATGATCTGCCGCGACGGCTGGCTGCCGCGCGCGAAGCGATGGAAGATGTTGTTGGCGAACTCCGCCGGAATCCCCGGCCCGCTGTCGGTGATCTGGATGACGTGATCGTCGCGCCCCTCGATCAACTCGAACCTGACGGTCGCTTCCTCGGGCGAGAATTTGACCGCGTTGGACAGCAGGTTGCCCGCCACCTGGACCAGCCGGTCGGCATCGGCGCAGGCCATCACCGGGGTCGACGGCATCAGCGTCTCGATCCGGATCGAGCGGCGGTCGGCCAGGCCCTGCATCGCATGCGCCGCCTTGGTCATCACGTCGCGCAGGTCGATCACGGCATATTCGAACGCCATCCGGCCCTTGCGGATCTGGTCGATGTCGAGGATGTCGTTGATCAGGCGGATCAGCCGCTGGCTGTTGGTCTCGGCGATCTCGGCGAGTCGTTGCGCCTCGGCCGGCAATTGCCCGGCGGCGCCGCTGCGCAGCAGGGTCAGCGAGCCGACGACCGAGGTCAGCGGGGTGCGCAGCTCGTGGCTGACGGTCGAGATGAAATCATCCTTGAGCCGGTCGATCTCCTTGCGGCCGGCGGCGTCGCGCAGCGCAGCGACGATGTGGATGCCGTCGGGCAGCGGCATGGTGCCGAGCACGACGTCGACCGGAACCGGCTCGCCCTGCCGGTCGCGGCCGGTCAGGTCGATCAGCTCGGTCTTTTGCAATTGTCCGTCGCGGATGCCGAGCCGTTCGAGGAAGGCGCCGTTGCCCGGCGCGATGTCGACCAGGGTCGAGATGTCGCGCCGCAGCAGCTGCTCCGCGCTATAGCCGAACATGCGCTCGGCGGCGTGGTTGATCGTCTCGATGCTGCCGCTCGGGTTGATCAGGATGATGCCGTCGGTGGCGCTGTCGAAGATCGCGCGCTGGCGCGCGGCGGCCTCGTGATGCTCGAAGGCCAGGCGGTTGTTGGTCCGCCGGCCGCGGCCGAGCAGGAAGCCGAGCAGGCCGGCGATCACCGCGATGAAGCCGATCGCGCTCCAGATGATCGTCCGGTTGCGCGCGAGCCGTTCCGCCTGGTGGCGCTGCAGCTCCGCCACTTCGCGGTCGGCCTGCGCCTCCATCTCCCCGATGATCGAGCGGATGCTGTCCATCTGGCGCTTGCCCAGCCCCTGCCGCAACCGGACGGCGGCGGCTTCCGGTCCGGTCCGGTCGCGCATGTCGATGACCTGGCGCATCTCGGCGAACTTGGCGGCGATGAGCTGTTTCAGCCGCGCGAACTGCATGTCGTCGGCATAGTCCGGGCGCAGCCGCTCGACCTGTCGGACCTGAGCGTCGATCTTCGCGCTGGCGTCGTCATAGGGGCCGAGGAAGGCGGGCGACCCGCTGATCAGATAGCCCCGCTGCCCGGTTTCCGCATCCTTGATCAGCGAGAACAGCCGCTCGACCTCGCGCTGGTAGACGAAGCTCGATTGCAGGGCTTGGCGCGTGGCCTCGCTGCGGCGGCTCTCGCCCCCGAACCAAACGGCCATGGCGGCGAGCAGGAGGGGCCCGATCGCGGCGATCAGGCCGATCTGCAGCCAGCTCGGCCGGATCCTGTGCTGGCGCGACTGGGTCAGCGTCATGAAGGCTGCAACAGCGGGCGCATCATCAGGATCGCCTGGGTCCGGTTGGTCACCCCCAATTTGCGGAAGATCGCCGACAGATGCGCCTTGATGGTCGCTTCCGAAACGCCGAGATCGGCGGCGATCTGCTTGTTGAGGTCGCCGCCCGCCAGCGCCAGGAGGACGCGCCGCTGGGCGCCCGAAAGGCTGTCGAGCCGCTTGCGCAGCATGTCGATATGGGTGTCGGGGCCCGCGGAGGCAGGAAAAACCCGGCCGCCGCCCAGGATGATCTCGATGCCGGCGATGGTGGCGTCGAGCGGCTGGCGCTTCGACAGGAAGCCGGACGCGCCCACCGCCTGCGTCGTCGCCACCATCTGTTCGCTGTCATGCGCGGAGATGATCGCGATCGGGGTACGGCCGAGCAGGTGCTGGAGACGGAAGAAGCCCCCGAAGCCGTTGGCGTCGGGCAGCTCATAGTCGAGCAGCAGGAGCTTGTAGGCGCCGTTGCGCTCGATCAGCGCCTCCGCCTCGGCGATCGAGCCGGCGACGTCGACGACATGGCCCGGATGCCGCGCCCGGATGGAAAGCTGGATGCCTTCGCGGATCAGCGGATGATCGTCCGCGATCAATATCCTTCCGATCGTCACGCCTCCTCCCCGACATGCAGCCGGCCGGAACGGCCCCGCTTCCCCTGGCTCTCCGGCCCGCCCGAAAGGCCGATGGAACGCAGGATGATCGTTGGTTATTATAATTTTTTGGGCTTGGCGAGTATGCGGGAAAATTACGGGCTTCTCCTGGTCGACGACGAGCCGGCCTATCATGCGATCGTGACGGCGCTGCTGCGGCCATTGTCGGCCGCCGTCGATCATGCGGCCGACCGCGCCGGGGCGCTCGGCCGGCTCGCCGCGCGGCGCTACGACCTGGTCCTGATGGACATCCAGCTCGGCGGGGACGACGGCCGGGAGGTCGTCGCGGCGCTCCGGGGGCGGAAGGTGGACTGCCCGATCCTGGCCTTCACCAGCCTCCATCCGGCCGAAGGCGAACGCTATTTCACCGATCGCGGTTTCGACGGCTGGATCGCCAAGCCGTTCGAGGGGCGCACGCTGGTCGCGGCCGCGCGCCGCTGGCTCGGCGACGAAACGCCGTTCCAAACGGCGGCGGAAGGCGGCCAGCTCGCCGCTTTGCTGGGGCCGGACGGCGCCGCTTCGATGATCGGCCGGCTGCACGCCAACCTGGCCGAGGCGGTCGCCCAGATCGACGGCGGCGCGGATGCGCGGCCGATCGGCCATCGCATGGGGGGACTGGCCGGCACGCTGGGCTTCCCGACGCTCAGCGCCGCCTGGCTGTCGTTGCAGGACGACCGGGCGGCATGGCCCACCGTCCGGGCGCTGACGATCGAGGCGATCGCGCCGCCGGCAGGGGCTTGACCGACCGGGCGGCGGCGGCCAAGCGGCTGGCGCGGCGCACTGGCCGCGCAAGGGAGCTGTCGTGGCCGAGACCCATA
This sequence comes from Rhizorhabdus wittichii RW1, assembly GCA_000016765.1. NCBI lineage: Bacteria > Pseudomonadati > Pseudomonadota > Alphaproteobacteria > Sphingomonadales > Rhizorhabdaceae > Rhizorhabdus > Rhizorhabdus wittichii. The sequence goes on along the minus strand of CP000699.1, from coordinate 1,310,214 downwards.
TCCTCACCCTGTCCTGCGTCGATCATCCGGGGATCGTCGCCGCCGTGTCGACCTCGCTGGCGCGGCACGGCGCCAACATCCTGGAGGCGCAGCAGTTCGACGACCTGCTGACCGGCCGCTTCTTCATGCGGGTCGAATTCGCGCTGGTCGGCGGCGCCACGATCGGGCAGCTCGCGGCGGGCTTCGCGCCGGTCGCCGCCGATCACGGCCTCGACCATCGCTTTCGCGCCTCGGCCGAGCGCAAGAAGGTGCTGCTGCTCGCCAGCAAGTTCGACCATTGCCTCGCCGACCTGCTCTACCGCTGGAAGATCGGCGAGCTGGCGATGGAGCCGGTCGGCATCGCCTCGAACCATCCGCGCGAAACCTATGCGCATCTCGACTTCGGCGACATCCCCTTCCATTTCCTGCCGGTCGGCCGCGACAGCAAGGCCGCGCAGGAGGCGAGCATCAAGGCGATCGTCGAGGAGACCGGCGCCGAGTTGGTCGTGCTCGCGCGCTACATGCAGATATTGTCGGACGACCTTGCCGCCTTCCTGGCCGGGCGCTGCATCAACATCCACCACAGCTTCCTGCCCGGCTTCAAGGGCGCCAAGCCCTATCACCAGGCGCATGCGCGCGGGGTCAAGCTGATCGGCGCGACCGCCCATTTCGTGACGGCCGACCTCGACGAGGGGCCGATCATCGAACAGGACACCGAACGGGTCAGCCATCGCGACACGCCCGACGACCTCGTCCGCAAGGGCCGCGACATCGAGCGCCGCGTCCTCGCCAGCGCGGTCCGCGCGGTCCTTGAGGACCGCGTCCTGATGAACGGCGCGACGACGGTGGTGTTCAGCTAGGCTATTTCCAGTTTCGACCTGTCTATTTGCCCATTTTTCCGTCATTCCCGCGAAAGCGGGAATCCACGGTTACGGAACACTCGATCTCCTGCGGGCCGCCGTCCATGGATTCCCGCTTTCGCGGGAATGACGGCAGGGCGTGAGGCGTCACTTGCCTGCGAACATCGCCGCTATCTCGCCGCCGCGCTTCGCTTCCAGCACGCCGCAGCTGTTGATCTGCTCGACGGTGCGGTCGAGCGCCAGCGCGCCGCGCTGGTAGCGGACGATCTCGGGCCGCAGCGCCGCTTCGACCGCCGCCGCCTTCTCGGCCGAGCAATAGCGGACCGGAACCGAGGGGAGCTGCGACGCGACGAAGATGCCGGCGTTCTTCACCAGCTCGGCATAATGGCCGATCATCCACTGATAGGCCATGTCGCGGGTCGCGGGCTCGAGCGCCAGATACTGGATCAGCGCGGTGCGGTCGCCGCTGCGCAGCCGCTTGTCGCCGAGATGGTCGAGCAGCCAGCGGCCCGCCGAGGCGCTGTCGGTGCTCGCGAGCGCGCCGATCGCGCTGTCGCGGAACAGCGTGTCGTCGCTCGTCACCGCCTTCTCGAACAGCGCCGCGACCGCGGCGTCGCCGCCGTCCGCCAGATAGGCGCCCAGCCCGGCGCCGAAGAAGGCCTGGTCGAGCGCTGCCTTGTCGCCGCCGAGCCACGCCTTCGCGGCAGTGGCGAGCGTCGCGATCAGCGCCTTGTCCCCGGCCTCGCCCGCGACGAGGGAGACGAGGTCGGCGCGCAGCTTCTGCCGGTCGCCGTCGTCGTCGGCATAGAGGCCGGTGCGCGGATCGAAGCCGATCGCGGCGAGCTTCGGCCGGTAGATGTCGGCCATGAAGGCGCGATAGCCGCCGATCGCGCCGCCCGCGATCATCCCCCGCTGGCGCAGGCCCGCCAGCCGCAGGCCGCCGTCGACCGCCGCCACCGAATAGTCGTTGGCCGCCATCGCCCGCGCGGCGTCGAGCAGCAGCGCGGGCGCCACCTCGCCGGCGCGGAAGCCCGCCCACAGGCTGTCGGTCAGCGCCAGCGCCTCGCCGGGCGGCAGGCTCGCCGCCTCGGCGATCAGAGTCTTCCACTCGGCCTCGGGCAGCGAGAAGCGATAATAGCCGGTGCCGCCGGCATTGGGGACGATCGCGCCCTTCGCGGTGATCGGCACGGTACCCGACGGCTTGTCGAGCAGGGTGCAGTCGCGGCTCTCGCCGACCCGGACGCACAGCGGGATGATCCAGCTCTGCTGCGGCAATTGGGTGCCGAGCAGCGCATAGCGCTTCTGGGCGACCGACAGGCCGGTGGCGGTCCGCTCGACGCGGACCACGGGAACGCCCTGCTGGTCGACGAAGCTCCTCAGCGATTCGAGCACGCGCGGATCGTGCGACGCGTCGGCGAGCGATCCGAAGAACTGATCGGTCGTCGCATTGCCATAGGCGTAGCGGTTGAGGTGGAGGCGGACGCCGTCGCGGAATTTCTCGTCGCCCAGATAGGCGGCGATCATCGCCACCACCTGGCCGCCCTTGCCATAGGTGACCTGGTCGAAGGCGCTGTCGATCTCGCCGTTGGTCTTGATCGGCTGGTGGATCGGCCGGCCCGCCTTCAGCGCGTCGACGTTCATCGCCCCGAACGCCTCGTCGATCGCGCCCGCGCCGATCTTCAGGTCGGGGCGCCATTCATTGCCGATGCGATAGCCCATCCAGTTGGCGAAGCTCTCGTTGAGCCACAGGTCGTCCCACCAGGCCGGGGTGACGAGATCGCCGAACCACTGGTGCGACAGCTCGTGCGCGACGACCATGCCGAAGGTCTTCTTCTGGTCGGTCGAGGCGCCGCGGTCGAGCAGCAGGATGGTGTCGCCATAGATGTCGGCGCCGGCATTCTCCATCGCGCCCGGCATCACCGGGGAGCCGATCTGGTCGAGCTTGGGGAAGGGGAAGGCGGTGCCGAAATATTTCTCCAGCAGCGTCACGATCGGCCCGGTGTTCTCCAGCGCGTAGCCGAGCTTGTCCTTGTAGGGCTGGGTGCCGACGATGCCGATCGGCAGCGGCTCCTTGCGCTCTGCGGTCGGCGAGACGGAACCGGTCGCGGTGGCGAACGGGCCGACGGCGAAGGCGACCAGATAGGTGGGCAGCGGCTTCGTCGCCTCGAATTCGTGGCGGACGAGGTCGCCGGCCTTCGTCGTGCGGACCTCGCGGCTGTTGCCGATCGCGACCTCGCCCGGCCTGGTGGTCAGCGAGACGGTGAAGGGCGTCTTGTAGCCGGGCTGGTCGAAGCCGGGGAAGGCGGCGCGCGCGTCGATCGATTCGAATTGGGTCCAGGCATACCATTGGTCGGCGACCTTGACCCGGTAGAGGCCCGAGGCGCCGTCGCCGAACGCGGCGTCATAGTCGAAGACCAGCGTCACCTTGCCGGCGGGCAGCGGGCTCGCGAAGTCGAGCCGCGCGACGCCCGATCCGTCGACCTCGCCATAGCGCGCCGCGACCGTCCGGCCGCCGACCCTGGCGACGACGCGCGCGACCTTCAGTGAACGGCCGTGGAGGAAGAGCGACCGGGTCTCGGCCTTGAGCGTCGCGTCGATCTCGGCATGGCCGGAGAAGCGTTCGCGATCGGGCACGATGGTGAGGTCGAGCCGATAGGCGAGCGGCGTCGCGGCGTCGGAGAGGATGCCGAGCGGCACCGGCTCGGCCGTGGGCGCGGCGGCGGAGAGGGGAACGGAAAGTGCGGCCAGGGCGACGGCGGCAAGCAGCTTCTTCATGGAGCATCCTTCGGATGGAATGCGAGGGTCATATAGTCGACTAATACACCTGGCAAGCCGTGCCGGCGGGGACGGTCAGGAGGCGGCCCGGACCCGGTGCTTCGGCCCCGGCGGGGTGCGGCCGGCGATCACCACCCGGTCGCGCCCGTTCTCCTTGGCGGCGAGCAGCGCGCCGTCGGCGACGCTGATCAGGCTCGCGGCGTCGGCCTCCGTCGGATAGGCGGCGACGCCGATCGACACCGTCACCGGCGGCAGCGGGCGCCCGCGATAGGCGAGCGAGACCTTGCGGATCGTCTGGCGGATCTCCTCGGCCCGCTCGGCGGCGGCGGCGCTGTCGCGGGTGGGCATCAGCAGGACGAATTCCTCGCCGCCATAGCGGCAGGCGAGGTCGCGTTCGCGGGCATGGCCCTTCAGCACCTGGGCGACATGCTGCATGACGAGGTCGCCCGCATCATGGCCGAATTCGTCGTTGAAGCGCTTGAAATGGTCGATGTCGACCAGCAGGCAGCCGAGCGGCGCGTGCTGGCTCTCCGCCAGCGCGCGTTCGGCGTTGAACACCTCGTCGAGATGGCGGCGGTTGGAGAGGCCGGTCAGCGGATCGCGCGTCGCCAGCGCGCCGAGCGTCGCCCGGAGCTGGATGTTGGCGAGGGCGAGGCCGATATTCTCGGACATGAGGTCGAGGTAGATCGCCCGCTCGGCATAGCGGCCGTCGCCGTCCTGTCCTTCGAAATAGAGCATCCCCACCGTGCCGCCCTGCGCCATCAGCGGCACGCACAGGCAGTCCTGTCCGTCGATGTCGCCGATATGCTGGCAGCAGATGTCCTCTCCCTTCGCGTTGCTGCGATGCGAATGGCCGCGACGCAGGCCCCAGCAGAAGGAGGGAGCGAAATCGGCGATGCTCAGCTTCGGGTCCTGCCAGCGGCCGATCGTCGCCAGCCGGCCGCGCCCATGGTCATAGACGAAGATGTGGCCGGCGAGGTCGGGGAAGATCTGCGGCGCGTAGCAGACCACCACGTCGGCCAGCTCGGCTTCGACGTCGCAGCCCTGCATCCGGTGCATCATCCGCGCGATCAGGTCCTTGATCCGGCGGTCCTCGTCGCGCTCCTGCTCGAGCCGCTCGCGCTCGATGCTGTTGCGCCGGAACAGGCGCAGCGCGCGGGTGACCTCGCCGATCTCGTCATGGCGGCGGTCGTCGGGCAGGTCGGCGTCGTAATCGCGGTCGGCCATGCGGACGACGACGTCGCTCATATGCGCGAGCGGGCGCGCCACGCGCCGCGACAGGATGAAGTAGAGCACGGCCAGGAACAGCAGGCCGGTGAGCCCCAGCAGCAGCCGGGCGATGTCGTCCCATCGGTCGGCGCGCTCGCGGGCGCGCTGGAGATCGCGTTCGGCGCGCCCCTTCAGCGCCTGCTTGAACGCGCCCAGCGACCGGTCGACGCCGGCGTCGAGCGCCAGATAGTCGGGCCCGTAGAGCAGCCGCTGCGCCTCCGCCCGGTCGCCTTGGTCGACGGCGGCGATCGCGCGCCGCTCGATCGCCTCGATCCGGTCGAGGTCGCGGTCCGCCGTCAGCAGCTCGGCATATTCGTGCCGGGGGATGCCGAGCGCGTCGAGCCGGCCGACGGTGCGGTCGACCACGCCGACATCGTCGCGGTCGCGCAGCCAGGCGGTCTTGTGCTCGGCCTCGCCGCGCATGGCGTAGAGCCGGGCCTGGTCGGTCATCCGCTCGACGATCAGCTCGATGTCGTCGGCGATGCGGATATAGTCGGAGCGGCGCTCGACCGCGATCCGTTCGTCGCCGTCGGCCTGGACCGACGCCATGAAGGCCGCGCCCGACCCGAAGGTCAGCAGCAGGGTGACGCCATAGGCCCAGTTGGTGATCGTCGCTATGCGCATGGTGCCGCCCGCCAGCCTCTCGATGGCGCGACGTTAGATCATCGGCCCGGCTTTTTGCACCCTCCGCAAAATTGCGGATGAAGTGCTCAGCGCGCCGCCATCTTGCCGTCCCCGGCCTGCCAGCCGCCGCCGAGCGCGCGGAACAGGTCGACCTGGGCGTTGGTCACGCGCGCGTCGGACTCGGCCAGGTCGGCGTCGGCGCTGGCCGAGGTCCGCTCGGCGTCGAGCACGGTCAGGAAGTCGACGCGCCCCTCGCGGAGCTGGGCGCGGCTGATCGTGGCGGCGGTCTGCGCCTGCGCCGCCGCTTCGCGCAGCGCCTCGCTGCGCTCCAGCTCATGGCCATAGGCCGACAGCGCGGTCTCGGTCTCCTCCAGCGCGCGCAGCACCGTCCCGTCGAAGCCGGCGAGCGCCGCGCGGGTCGACGCCTTGGCCTGGGCGATCTTCGCGCGGCCGGCCTCCTGGTTGGGGAAGTTCCAGCTCAGCAGCGGGCCGAGCAGCCAGCGCAGCGGACCGCCGCCGAACATGTCGCCGAGCGAGGGGCCGGTCGATCCGATCGAGCCGCCGAGCGCGATGCGCGGATAGAGATCGGCGGTGGCGACGCCGATCCGCGCGGTTTCGGCCGCCAGCTTGCGCTCCGCCTCGCGGATGTCGGGGCGCCGGGCCAGCAGGCCGCGCCCGTCGCCGACCGGGATCGGCCGGTCGAGCCGCAGCGTCAGCGCGCGGGCGCCCACCTCGGGCGGCAGATCGACCGGCGTCCGGCCGGTCAGCGTCGCCAGCCGGAACAGCGCCGCGTCGCGCTGGGCGCGCAGCGGCGAGAGCGTCGCCCGCTGCTGCTCGCGCAGCGCCGAGGCGCGCGACAGGTCGAGCTTCGAGGTGCGGCCAGCCTCGAAACGCTTGGCGGTCAGGCCGACGACCTGGTCGAGCAGTCCGAGCGTGCGTTCTGCGACCGCCAGCCGCTCGACCGCCGAGGAGGCGTCGGCATAGGCGCGCGCCGTCTCGGCGGCGATCGCCACCTTCACCGCGTCGCGCGCCGCCTCGGCCGCCTGCGCGTCGCCGCGCGCGGCCTCGATCGAGCGGCCGACCCGGCCGAACAGGTCGACCTCGTAGGAGACCGACAGCCCGGCGTCGAACGACCAGTCCTCGCGCTCCGCGCCGGCCGGGCGTTGGGTCGCGGGCAGGCGGCCATAGTTCGCCCCGGCGGAGACGTCGGTCCGCGGCAGGCGGCCCGCCCGGCTTTCGCGCAGCAGCGCGCGCGCCCTGTCGAGATTGGCGACGGCGATGCGCAGGTCGGTGTTCGCCGCGAGGGCGTCGGCGATCAGCCGGTCGAGCACCGGGTCCTGGTAGAGCCGCCACCAGGCCTGGTCGGGCTCGGCCGGGGTGACGGGGGCGGCCGGGGCCTTGATGAAGGGACCCTCGGCGCCGGCCGGGGCCGCCGGGCGGACATAGTCGGGTCCGGCGGCGGCGACGGTCAGCAGCGCGGAACCCGCGAGCAGGAGTTTCCTCAGCATGTTTTCCTCCCTCATTCGGCGGGGACGGCGGCGGCGGCGGCGTCGTCGTCCCGGCCGTTCGCGCCCCGGCCGAACCGCTTCGCGAAGCGGTCGGCGAGGCTGCGGGTGGCGACGTAGAAGGTCGGCGTGAAGACGAGCCCGAAGAAGGTCACGCCCAGCATGCCGGAGAAGACCGCCGTGCCGAGCGCCTGGCGCAGCTCGGCGCCCGGCCCGGTCGCGATCACCAGCGGCACGACGCCGAGGATGAAGGCGAAGCTGGTCATCAGGATCGGCCGCAGCCGATCCTTCGCCGCGCGCACCGCCGCCTCGACCGGCGACAGCCCTTCCTCCTCGGCCTGCTTGGCGAACTCGACGATCAGGATCGCGTTCTTGGCCGCGAGGCCGATCAGCACGACCAGGCCGATCTGCGTCAGGATGTTGTTGTCCATCCCGCGCAGGTTCACGCCGGTCATCGCCGCGAGCAGGGTCATCGGCACGATCAGGATGATCGCCAGCGGCAGCATCAGGCTTTCGAACTGCGCCGCCAGCACCAGGAAGACGAACAACACCGCCGCGGCGAAGACGATCATCGCGGCGCTGCCGGCCAGCTTCTGCTGATAGGCGACCTCGGTCCATTCGGTGCCGACGCCCGCCGGCAGCTTGCTCGCCAGCGACTCCATCGCCGCCAGCGCCTGGCCGCTGCTGTGGCCCGGCGCGACGTCGCCCTCGACCTCGATCGACGGATAGAGGTTGTAGCGGACGACGCGATAGGCGCCGTTGCGGTCCTCGACCGTCGCGACCGCGCCCAGCGGCACCATCCCGCCCCGGTCGGACCGGGTCTTGAGCTGCTGGATGTCGCTCGCGTCGTCGCGGAACGGCAGGTCGGCCTGCGCGGTCACGCGATAGGTGCGGCCGAGCAGGTTGAAGTCGTTGACATAGGCCGACCCCAGATAGACCTGCAGCGCCTCGAACACCCGGCTCGGCGGCACGCCCATCATGTCGGCCTTGGCGCGGTCGACATCGGCGTAGAGGCGCGGCACGCCATATTCGAAGTTGGTGTAGACCATCTTCAGGCTCGGGTCCTTGTTCGCCTCGGCGATCATCGCCCAGGCGGCCTGGTTGAGCTTCTCCAGCCCCTGGCCGGAGCGGTCCTGCAGGATCATCTTGAAGCCGCCGCCGGTGCCGATGCCGCGGATCAGCGGCGGCTTCAGCACATAGATATGCGCCTGGTCGAAGCCGTGCGCCGCCTTGTTCGCCTCGGCGAGGATATTCTCCTCGGTCAGGCCCTTCTTCGCGCGCTCCTCGAAGCTGTCGAAGACGAGGAAGGCGACCGCCGCGTTGGAGGCGGTGGTGCCGCTCGGCCCATGATAGCCGGCCAGCATCACCGCGCCCTTGACGCCCGGAACCTTCAGCATCTTCCGGGCGACCGCCTGCATCGTCGCGTCGGTCGACGCGAGCGAGGTGCCGGGCGGGGTGAAGATCGCCGTCATCAGATAGCCCTGGTCCTGCGACGGGATGAAGCCGACCGGGGTCGCGCCGAACAGCGCGGCGGTCAGCGCCAGCAACCCGGCATAGGAGAACAGCACCCGCTTCGGCCGAGCGAGCAGCTTGCGCGTGCTCGCCGCGTAGAAATTGCTCAGCCGATCGAAGCCGGCGTTGAAGCGCTGCGCGCCGATCGCCGCCATCCGCCGCCAGCCACCGGCGGGCAGGTGATCGGCCTTCGGCCTGAGCAGCCGGGCGGCGAGCGCCGGCGACAGGGTGAGCGACAGGATCAGCGAGATGATCGTCGCCGAGGCGATGGTGACCGCGAACTGGCGATAGAATTCGCCGGTCAGCCCGGTCAGGAACATCGTCGGCACGAACACCGCGCACAGCACCAGCACGATCGCGACCAGCGCCGTCGAGACCTCGTCCATCGACCGGAACGACGCCTGCATCGGGCTCAGCCCATGCTCCAGGTTGCGTTCGACATTCTCGACGACGACGATCGCGTCGTCGACGACGATGCCGATCGCCAGGACCAGGCCGAACAGCGACAGGTTGTTGAGCGAATAGCCCATCGCCGCGAGCACCGCGAAGGTGCCGATCAGCGACACCGGGATCGCGATCACCGGGATGATCGCCGCGCGCCAGCTCTGCAGGAAGACGAGGATGACGATGACGACCAGCACCACCGCCTCGAGCAGGGTGTGCTGCACGGCGTTGACCGACTCGCGGATGAAGTTGGTGGGGTTGTAGATCACCCGATAGTCGAGCCCGCGCGGGAACTTCTCCGACATCAGCTTGAGCTCGGCGAGGACCGCGTCGGCGGTGGCGAGCGCGTTCGACCCCGGCCGCTGGAACACCGCGATGCCGAGCGACGGCTGGCCGCTCAGATACATGTTGATGCCGTAATCCTCGGCGCCCAGCTCGACCCGCGCGACGTCCTTGAGCCGGGTCAGGTGGCCCTCCGCGTCGGACTTGATGACGATGTCGGCGAACTGCTGCGGGGTGGAGAGGCGGCCCTGCGTCTCGACGTTGAGTTCATAGGCGCCGGTCGCCTCCGGCGGCTTGCCGATCGCGCCGGCCGCGACCTGCACGTTCTGGGCGCGCAGCGCGGCGACTATCTCGCCGGCGGTCATGTTGCGCGCGGCGGCGCGGCCCGGATCGATCCAGATGCGCATCGCATAGTCGCGCGCGCCGAACAGCCGCACCTCGCCGACGCCGTCGAGCCGGGCGAGCCGGTCGCGCATCTGGGTCAGCGCATAGTTGGAGATATAGCCGCGATCGAGCGAGTTGTCGGGCGAGATCAGGTTGGCGACGAGGATGAAGTCGGGCGAGGTCTTGCGCGTCACCACGCCCTGGCGCCGGACGTCCTCGGGCAGGCGCGGCTCGGCCAGCGCGACCCGGTTCTGGACCAGCACCTGCGCCTCGTCGAGGTCGGTGCCGAGCTTGAAGGTGACGGTGATCGTCAGCCGGCCGTCGCTGGTCGCCTGGCTCGACATGTAGAGCATGTCGTCGACGCCGTTGATCTCCTGCTCCAGCGGGGAGGCGACGGTGTCGGCGATCGTCTCTGCCGAGGCGCCCGGATAGGTGGCGCTGACCGTGACGGTGGGCGGCACGACGTCCGGATATTGCGAGATCGGCAGACCGAAGAAGGCGAGCGCGCCGACGATCGTGATCACCACGGCGATGACGCCGGCGAAGATCGGCCGCTTGATGAAGATATGGCTCAGGCGCATGGCCCCGTTCCCCTGTGGCGCCGGCGCGAGCGGGGCCGCTCGCCCTTCCTCGCGGGAAGGGCGTCAGGCCGCCGCGCGGGCGGTTGTCGGTTGGTTCAGCGCGCTGCCGCCAGCGTCGCCTGTGACGATATCGGCGCCGGGACGGCCGGGGCCGCCGCGACGGCGGTGGCCTCGATCCGGCCGGCGATGGTCTGGACCTTGGGCGCGCTCGCGGCGAACTGCACGCCGGAGATCACGACCCGGTCCTTCGGCTTCAGTCCCGAGCGGATCACCCGCAGGCCGTTGATCAGCGGGCCGGCGTCGACCGGACGGGCCTCGACGCTGCCGTCCTTGCCGGTGACGACATAGACGACCTTGCGGGCCTGGTCGCTGACCACCGCGGCGTCGGGGACGAGCAGCGCCTTGCGCGCGCCGCCGGCCGCCAGCCGCATGTTGCCGAACATGCCCGGTGTCAGGAAATAGCCGGGATTGTCGATCACCGCGCGGCCCCGGATTGTCCCCGATCCGTCGTCGAGCGCATTGTCGGTGAAGTCGACCTTGCCCTTCCAGCGATAGTCGGGCTCGTCCTGCAACCGGATCTCGGCCCGGTCGCTGGCATCCTTCTGGCGCCGCTGCTTGAGGTAGAGCGATTCCGATCCGTCGAAGCTGAAATAGATCGGGTCGAGCGCGTTGACCGTGGTCAGCACGGTGGCGCTTGCCGCCGCGTCGCCCGAGACGAGGTTGCCGATGTCGACCCGCCGGTCGGAGACGCGGCCGGAGATCGGCGCGCGGACCTGGGTGAACTCGACGTCGAGGCGGCGGGCCTGGACCTGCGCGCGGGCTGCCGCCAGCGCGGCCTCGGCCGACTGGACGCGGGCGCGCAGCGAGTCGACCTCCTCCGCGCTCACCGCCTGGTCGGCGATCAGCCGGTTGGCGCGGGCGAGATCGGCATGCGCCAGCGACAGCGCCGTCGCGGCGCTCGCCGCGCGGGCGCGCGCCTCGGCCAGCGCCGCCGCGAAGGGGCGCGGATCGATGGTGAAGAGGAGCTGGCCCTTGCGGACGATCTGGCCGTCCTTGAAATGGATGCCGGTCAGCGCGCCCGAGACGCGCGGCCGGATCTCGACCGCCTGGCTCGCTTCGAACCGGCCGACATAATCGTCCCATTCGACGATCGATCGCTCGATCGGCTGGCTGACCGTCACGGTCGGCAGCGGCTGGGTATCGGCCTGGGCCTTGTCGTGCCCGACCAGGCCGTAGGCGCCGAACAGGATCAGCCCGGCGACGGGCAGCGCGGCATAGGCGGCGCGCTTGCGGGTGAAGCGAGGGGCCCGCGCCGGCTGCTGCTGCTCGGGCTCGGGCAGGTGGGCCGGATCCCCCTTGAGTTCGGAGAGGTACATGTTGCGTGTCCCTGTGTAGGCAAAATGTAACAGAACGGTACGTATCACCCGTAAGTACCGATCGGTTACATATATTGCAAGTGCGAAGGCGGCCGGCCCGCATGCAAAAATATCTATGGACGATGGAAGAAATCGGTTTGGAACCGATTCCGGGCTGATATCCGTTGCAGGCGGGCGGAGGAGCGGACGGCGTGACGAACATCGATGAGGACGGGCTCGTGGCCGGCATCGAACTGGGTGGCACCAAGGCGATCGCCCTGGTCGCGCGCGGGCGCGAGGTGCTGGCGATGGAGCGCATCCCGACCACGACGCCCGACGCGACGCTGGCCGCGATCGAGGATCGGCTGTCCGCCTGGCAGGCCGAGCATGGCCGGGTCGCGGCGATCGGCATCGCCAGCTTCGGGCCGGTCGGGCTCGATCGCGCCCGGCCCGATTACGGCCATATCACCTCCACCCCCAAGCCGGGCTGGCGGCAGGTCGACCTGGTCGGTCGCTTCGCGGCGCGGTTCGGGGTGCCGATCGGCTTCGACACCGACGTCGCCGGCGCTGCGCTCGCCGAGCATCGCTGGGGCGCGGGGCACGGGGATGGGGTGCTCGTCTACCTGACGGTCGGGACCGGGGTCGGCGGCGGCGTGCTGGTCGACGGCGAGCCGGTCCATGGCCTGATCCATCCCGAGCTGGGCCATCTCCGCGTCCGCCGCGCGCCGGGCGACGCCTTCGCCGGCATCTGCCCTTTCCATGGCGATTGCCTCGAAGGGCTGGTGTCGGGGCCCGCCATCGCCGCGCGTGCCGGCCGACCGGGCGACCGGGTCGGCGACGGCGATCCGCTGTGGGACGAAGTGGTCGGGGAGATGGCGGAGGCGGTCGCGGCGCTGATGCTGACCCTGTCGCCGCAGCGCATCCTGATCGGCGGCGGCGTCTTCCAGGCGCGTGGATGGCTGTTCGATCGCCTCCGCGCGCGCGCCGCAGAGCTGCTCGGTGGCTATCTCGCCGGGATCGGCGCTGCCGAGCTGGCGGACATCGTGGTTCCGCCGGGGCTGGGCGCGATGGCCGGGCCGCTCGGCGCGGTGGCGCTCGCCTATCGCGCCTGAGGGCCGGCCCGGCCGGCGCGGAGCATGTCGCCGATCGTCCGGTCGAAATGGCGGGTCATCATCCGGCGGGCCGTTTCCGGGTCGCGATCGGCGATCGCGCGGGCCAGCGCGCGGTGGCGGTCGATCATGTCCGATCGCTCGCCCTCGGTGGTCCGCGTCCGCCAGGCGGCGGGGACGGCCTGCGTCATCATCGGCGCAAAGGAGCGGATGATCTGCAGGAACAGCGGATTGTGGCTGGCCCGCGCGATCGCCTCGTGCAGCGCGATGTCGGCGGCAATCACCCGGGGCATGTCGCCGCCAGCCTCGGCGATCGCCTCGGCGAGCGCGACGATCAGCGCGGCTTCCTCCTCGGTCCGGTTCGCGGCGGCGAGCTCGGCGGTGCGCACCTCCATCGTCTGGCGGACGTCCCAGATCTCGATGATCGACACCTGCGCGGTGGCGACCGCATGGTCGAGCGAGGCGGCGATCACCGTTCCGTCGATCGCGCCGACGCGGGCGCGCCGTCCGTTGGCGACGTCGATCAGCCGCAGCGCGGCGAGCGCGCCGAACGCCTCGCGCATCACCGCGCGGCTGACCCCCAGAAGGTCGGCGAAATGGCCTTCGCCGGGCAGCGTGTCGCCGACCCGCAGCCCGTTGTCGCGGATATGGTCGCGGACGGCCTGCACCGCCTGCTGGACCAGCGATCCGCCCGGATGTGCGGGCGATTCCCGCTCCGGCGTCATGCCGGCGGAGGCCGGCATCTCGGGCGTCTCCTGCCTCAACGTCGTCTCCTTTCTCCCGAGATCCCGGCCTCTGCCGGGATGACGGTAAAGGTCATAGCTGGAATATCTTGCCAGGATTGAACAGGCCCTTCGGGTCGATCGCCCGCTTGATCAGCCGCATGAGGTCGACCGCGTCGCCCAGCTCGTCGAGCAGGAAGCGCTGCTTGCCCAGGCCGATGCCATGCTCGCCGGTGCAGGTGCCGTCCATCGCCAGCGCGCGGGCGACGATCCGTTCGTTGAGCGCCTCGACCTCCGCCATCTCGTGCGGGGCGGCCGGGTCGACCGCGAAGACGACGTGGAAATTGCCGTCGCCGACATGGCCGACGATCGTCGCCGGGATGGCGGAGCGCGCCAGGTCGGCCTGGGTCTCGACGATGCATTCGGCGAGGCGGCTGATCGGCACGCAGACGTCGGTGGTCCAGCCGACCGCGCCGGGGCGCTGGCTCATCGCGGCGTAATAGGCCTCGTGCCGTGCCTTCCACAGCCGGCTGCGCTCTTCGGGCCGATGCGACCAGAGGAACTCGCCGCCGCCATTGTGGCCGGCGATCTCGCGCACCGTCTCGACCTGTTCCTGCACATGGCGCTCCGATCCGTGGAACTCGAACAGCAGCGTCGGCTGCTCGGCATAGTCGAGCTTCGAATAGGCGTTGCACGCCTTCATCTGCGCCGCGTCCAGGATCTCGATCCGGGCGACGGGCACGCCGATCTGGATCGACTGGACGACGGTGTCGACCGCGCCCTGCAACGTATCGAACCCGCAGACCGCCGCGGAGATCGCCTCTGGGATGCCGTGCAGGCGCAGGGTGATCTCGGTGATGATGCCGAGCGTCCCTTCCGCGCCGATCATCAGCCGGGTGAGGTCGTAGCCAGCCGCCGACTTGCGCGCGCGCCGGGCGGTGCGGACGATCCGGCCGTCGGGCGTCACCACCCGCAGCGACAGCACCGCCTCGCGCATCGTGCCGTAGCGGACGGCGTTGGTGCCCGAGGCGCGGGTCGAGGCCATGCCGCCGATCGTGGCGTTGGCGCCGGGATCGATCGGGAAGAACAGGCCCTGGTCGCGCAGATATTCGTTGAGCTGCTCGCGCCGCACCCCGGCCTGGACGGTGCAGTCGAGGTCCTCCGGGTTGACCGCGAGGATCGCGTCCATCTCCGACAGGTCGATGGTCAGGCCGCCCCGGACGGGGGTGACGTTGCCCTCGAGCGAGGTGCCCGCGCCGAAGGCGACGACCGGCACCTCGGCGGCGACGCAGAGCTTGACGAGCGCCGCCACCTCCTCGGTCGACCGGACGAACGCCACCGCGTCGGGCAGCACCGGATCGAAATGGGTCTCGCTCGATCCGTGTTGCAGGCGGATCGCCTCGCCGGTGCCGAGCCGATCGCCGATCACCGCGCGGACATCGTCGAGGAAGCCCGGCGGCAACGGCTTGCGGTCGTGGGCGGTGAATGGCGCGGTCATCCGATGGTCTCCCTGCACTGAGTCGTGGAGAGCGACCTATCAGATAGCTAACCTTTCAGAAAGGTCTGTCCTGCTCAGGGCAGGAAGGCCTGCGCGGGCATCACCGGCTCGGGCCGCGCCAGCCCGTCGACCAGCGAATAGACGAGCCGCTTGTCGCGATCGAACGGCGCCCAGGGCAGGCCGCCGTCGCGCGCGAAGCCGGCCCAGATGCGGTGGGTGTGATCGGCCAGCTCCTGCGGCGGAGCCGTGCCCACCAGCCCCTGCGGCCCGGCCGCCGTCGCCAGCGTGTCGAAGACGAAAGGCAGTTCGAGGCCGTGACAGGCGCCAAGCTCGCCCCGGAAGGCGGGCGACCGCCAGTCGAACTGGTACATATGGGTGCGCCCGCGATGCTCCTCGGCGAAGCGGCGCGCCGGCCAGCGGAAGACGAGGTCGTTCATCGCGTCGGTCAGCGCCTGGCCCGCCGGCATGTCGCGCTGGCCCAGCCCATAGGCCTTGAGCACCTTGCGCGCCTGCGGCTGCGAGCGGCTGAGCAGGAAGGTGGCGAGCAGGCCGCCGATCTTGTCGCGGACGCCGGTGGGGACGAGGTAGAGGTTCATCTCCTCCGCATTGGTGCCGATCAGCACCTCGACCCCGGCCCCCGCGCCCTGCCGCAGCGCGTCGAGCGGCTGGAGCGGCAGCACGTCGTCGCCATGGACGGGCGTGAAGCGGCCGATCCCGAACATCGGCTCGCGGCCGCCGGAGTCGCGCAGGTCGATCTTGGCGGTTCGCTGCGACACCGTTTCGACCGCGTCGAGCAGCGCGTCGAGCGGGACGCTTTCGAACCCCGCCTTGTCGGGGCTGATCCGCAGCAGCTTGGCAAGCTTCTTGACGAGCCGCTGCATCACCGCGATCTCGCGGGTCATCCCGGCATGGCCGCTCTGGATGATCGCGCGGCGGAACAGCCCTTCCGCCAATGGCGAGGCGATCAGGTTCGCGATCGCCATCGCCCCCGCCGACTCGCCGAAGACGGTGATGGCGTCGGGATCGCCGCCGAACGCCGCGGCGTTGGCGCGCACCCAGCGCAGCGCCGCGATGATGTCGCGCAGCCCCAGATTGGTCGGCACGCCGGGGATCGGCAGGAAGCCGTCGACGCCGAGGCGATAGTTGATCGCGAAGCAGACGATGCCGTCGCGGGCGAAGGCGCTGCCGTCGCTAACCGCGGCGTCTTTGCTGCCGATCACGAAGCCGCCGCCGTGGATCCAGACCATCACCGGCCGGCCACCGCCGCCGCCATCGGGCGCCCAGACATTGGCAGAGAGATATTCGTCGCCATGGACCCAGCCGGTGCCGATCAGCGGCGCGACGTCGAGGCCGGGAAAATCCTTCACCCGCTGGGGAGCGTTGGGGCCGGGGCGGGTGGCGTCGCGCACCCCTTCCCACGGCTCGGCCGGTTCGGGCGCGGCGAAGCGGCGCGCGCGGACCGGGGCGGCGGCATAGGGGATGCCCAGGAAACGGCGGACGCCTCCCTCGCTGATGCCACGGACCGTCCCTGCGGTCGTGTCGGCGATTGCGTCGGCCATCACGGTCTCCTGTCCATCTTCCGTCCCGTCTAAACCCATATACGCGTCAGTTCGCCCGGCATTGCATCACACGGGTGCGCTTTTGCCGATGCGATCGTCGCGCCGGCGGGAACTTCGGCCGCCGCCCGGCGTCGGGAAGGTCGGGAGGCCGGGCTCGTTTCGGGCACCGCTTGAAATCGGGCCTTCGGCTTTCCTTATAAAGGGAAGCGGCCGGCGCCCGACGGCGCCATCCCCGGCCGCCGAGAGAGGACGTCACATGAATTCTGGCCGATCACGGGACTGGATGTGGGCCGAGGCCGTCGACCTGATCGACCGGGTGCAGCGCCTGCACCAGCGGGCCTTCGCCCCGTCGCGCGCGAGCGGCGGCACCCCCGCCTGGGAACCGCCCGCCGACATGCTGGAGACCGAGCATGAACTGCTCGTCCTCGTCGCGCTGCCGGGGGTCGATCTCGACCAGACCGAGGCGTTCATCGAGGACGGCGTGCTGGTCGTGCGCGGCTATCGCATCCTGCCGCCCGAGCTGCGGACCGCGAGGATCCATCGGCTCGAATTGCCGCAGGGGCATTTCGAACGGCGCCTGCCATTGCCGGCGGGGCGCTATGATTCGGTTCGCCGCGCGGGCGTCAACGGATGCCTGCTCGTGACGTTGAACAAGGTGAATGGAGGGCCGCGGCGATGACCGACCTGGCCGACAGCAAGACGATCGACACCGGCGAGGCCCCTGCGGCGACGAGCCCCCACCTGCCCGAACTGCCCGCCGACGCGATGATCATCGTGCCGGTGCGCAACTTCGTGATGTTCCCCGAGGTGGTGATGCCGCTCGCCATCGGCCGCCCCGTCTCGATCAACGCCGCGCAGGCGGCGGTGCGCGAGAGCCGGCCGGTCGGCGTCCTCACCCAGCGCGACGCCGAGGCGAAGGAGCCCGGCCCGCTCGACATGCACCGGACCGGCACGATCGCCAATGTGCTGCGCTACATCACCGGGCCCGACGAGACCCATCATCTGATCGTCCAGGGCGAGTCGCGCTTCCGTGTCGTCGAATTCCTCGACGGCTGGCCGTTCCTGGTCGCCCGGATCGAGCGGATCGAGGAGCCTGCGCCCGAGGGCACCGAGGTCGAGGCGCGCTTCATCAACCTGCGCAACCAGGCGCTGGAGACGGTGAGCCTGCTGCCGCAGGCGCCGCAGGGCCTGGCCGACGCGATCCGCACGATCGCGGCGCCGGGCGCGCTCGCCGACCTGACCGCCGCCTATCTCGACATCGGCGCCGACGACAAGCAGGGCATATTGGAGACGATCGCGCTGCAGCCGCGCCTCGACAAGGTCATGGCGCTGCTCGCCCAGCGGCTGGAGGTGCTGCGCCTGTCGGCCGAGATCGGCAAGGGCGTGCAGGAGAAGCTGGGCACCCGCCAGCGCGAGCATCTGCTGCGCGAGCAGATGGCCGAGATCCAGCGCCAGCTCGGCGAGGACGACGGCAATTCGGCCGAGATCGCCGAGCTCAGGGAGGCGATCGCCAAGGCCGGCATGCCCGAGGAGGTCGAGAAGCAGGCGACCAAGGAGCTGCGCCGGCTGGAGCGCATGCCCGACGGCGCGGCCGAGCACGGCATCATCCGCACCTATCTCGACTGGCTGACCGAGCTGCCGTGGATGCTGCCCGAGCATAAGGAGATCGACATCGCCCAGGCGCGGGCCCAGCTCGACGCCGACCATTATGGGCTGGAGAAGATCAAGACGCGGATCATCGAATATCTCGCGGTCCGCAAGCTCGCGCCCGAAGGCAAGGCGCCGATCCTGTGCTTCGCCGGCCCCCCGGGCGTCGGCAAGACCTCGCTCGGCCAGTCGATCGCCAAGGCGATGGGGCGCGAGTTCGTCCGCGTCAGCCTGGGCGGCGTCCATGACGAGGCGGAGATACGCGGCCACCGGCGCACCTATATCGGCGCGCTGCCGGGCAACATCATCCAGGCGATCCGCAAAGCGGGCACCCGCGACTGCGTGATGATGCTCGACGAGATCGACAAGCTCGGCCGCGGCATCCAGGGCGATCCGTCGGCGGCGATGCTGGAGGTGCTCGATCCCGAGCAGAACGGGACGTTCCGCGACAATTATCTCGGCGTGCCGTTCGACCTCAGCCGAGTCCTGTTCATCGCCACGGCGAACATGCTCGACACCATCCCCGGGCCGCTGCGCGACCGCATGGAGGTGATCTCGCTCCCCGGCTATACCGAGGAGGAGAAGCTCCACATCGCCCGCCGCTACCTGGTCGGCCGCCAGCTCGGGGCGAACGGCGTGTCCGAGGCGCAGGTCGAGATCGACGACGCCGCGCTCAAGGCGATCATCAGCTACTACACGCGCGAGGCCGGCGTCCGGAACCTCGAGCGCGAGATCGGCAAGGTGATCCGCCACGCGGCGGTCCGCATCGCGGAGGGCAGCGCGACGCATGTCGCGATCGGCGAGGCGGACGTGACCGAGGTGCTCGGCGGCCGCATCTTCGAGGACGAGACGGTGCAGCGCACCAGCGTGCCGGGCGTGTCGACCGGGCTCGCCTGGACCCCGGTGGGCGGCAGCATATTGTTCATCGAGGCGACGAAGATGCCCGGCAACGGGCGGCTGATCCTGACCGGCCAGCTTGGCGACGTGATGAAGGAGAGCGCGCAGGCCGCGCTCAGCCTGGTCAAGAGCCGCGCGGCGACGCTGGGCATCGACACGGCCTCGTTCGAGCGCAGCGACATCCATGTCCATGTGCCCGCCGGCGCCACGCCCAAGGACGGGCCGAGCGCGGGCGTCGCCATGTACCTGGCGCTGACCTCGCTGCTGACCGGCCGGACGGTGCGCAGCGACACCGCGATGACGGGCGAGATATCGCTGCGCGGGCTGGTGCTGCCGGTCGGCGGGATCAAGGAGAAGGTGGTCGCGGCGGCCGGCGCCGGGGTCACCCGCGTCATGCTGCCGGCGCGCAACCGCCGCGACTATGACGACATCCCCGCCAATGCGCGCGAGAAGCTGGAGTTCGTCTGGCTGGAGACGGTCGAGGACGCGCTCGAGCACGGGCTCGATCCGCTGCCCGGGACGGCGGCGGCGTCCTGATGTCCGGGCCGATGGCCGGCGGTCAGTGCCCGCCGGCCATCGGATCGGCCATGCGCTTGGGCTTCGGCGCCAGCCAGACGAAGGCGGCGATCAGCCACATCAGCAGCCCGGCGATCAGGAATATCTTGTCGGTCGCGATGGTCAGCGCCTCGCGGTCGACGAGCTGCGCCATCAGCGCGCGCGATTGCTCGACCGAGAAGCCGGCGATCGTGCCGCCCGGGCCGTCGGGATTGAGCCGGCCGGCCAGCTCGCTCCCGGCGACGCGCGCCTGGTCGTTCCAATAGGTCATGACCACCGAGGTCGATACCGCGACCCCCATGATCCGCAGGAAGTTCTGGAGTCCCGCCGCCGAGGCGAGCTCCTTGGGCGGCACCGCGCTCAGCGACATCGACGTCGCCGTCACGAAGAAGAAGGGCATGCCCAGGCCCATGATGAACTGCGGCAGGCCGAGCGTCCAGAAGTCGGAGCCGCTCGTCCAGTTGGTGCGCAGCAGCGTGGCGCCGCCCGCCCAGAGCAGCGCGCCGGACAGGACGATGCGCGGGTCGATCCTGGTGATCAGGATCGGCGCCAGCCGTCCGACGAACAGCCCCGCCATGCCGGTGAAGGCCGTCGCGATGCCCGCCCAGGTGGCGGTGAAGCCCAGCGTGATCTGCATCCATTGCGGGATCACGACGATGCCGGCGAAATAGGTGCCGAAGCCGAAGGCGATGGTCAGCGCGCTGATCGTGAAGCCGCGATGGCGGAAGACGCGCAGGTCGACGATCGGATGCTCCTCGGTCAGCTCCCAGATCACGAAGACGACGAACATGATCGCGGCGAACAGCGCGAGCCCCAGCACGGTCGTGTCGGCGAACCAGTCATGCTCGCGGCCGATGTCGAGCATGATCTGGAGCGCGCCGATCCACAGGATCATCAGCGCCAGGCCGATGCGGTCGATCGGCAGCTTCTCCATCGGCGTCTCGATGACGCGGAGGAAGGAATAGCTCACGCCGGCGCTGAACAGCACCACCGGCACGTTGATGAAGAAGATCCAGTGCCAGCTCCAATTGTCGCTGATCCAGCCGCCCAGGATCGGTCCCAGCGCCGGGCCGACCAGCGTCGTCATCGCCCACATCCCCATCGCGCGGGCGCGCTTGTCGGGTGGGAAGATGCGCATCAGCAGCGTCTGGGTGAGCGGGATCAGCGGCCCGCCGGACAGGCCCTGGCCGATGCGGCAGGCGACCAGCATGCCGAGCGTCGTCGACAGGCCGCACAGCACCGAGAACAGGCCGAAGCCGAGGATGCTGAGGATGAAGACCCGGACCGATCCGAAGCGCTGCGCCAGCCAGCCGGTCAGCGGCACGCAGATCGCCTCCGCCACCGCATAGGAGGTGATCACCCAGGTGCCCTGGTTCGGCGAGATGCCGAGATTGCCGGAGATATGCGGGACCGAGACGTTGGCGATGGTCATGTCGAGCACGACCATCAGGTTGACCGACGCCAGCGCGATCCCCGCGACGAAGCGCCGCCGGCCAGTGACGAGTTCGTGGAAGGCGGGCTCGGCCATCGCCGTCAGTCGCCGGAGACGTCGATATCGACTTCCATCGACAGGCCGACGCGCAGCGGATGCTCGGCCAGCTGGCTTGGATCGAGCTCGATGCGGACCGGCAGGCGCTGGACCACCTTGATCCAGTTGCCGGTGGCGTTCTGTGCCGGGATCAGCGCGAAGGCCGATCCGGTGCCGCCCGAGAAGCCGACTACCTTGCCGTGGTAGACGACGCCGCCGCCATAGAGGTCGGCGGTGACCTTGGCCGACTGGCCGGGCTTCACCCGGCGGAGCTGCCGTTCCTTGAAATTGGCGTCGACATAGACCTGCGACACCGGGACGATCATCATGATCGGGGACCCTTGCGTCACCCGCTGGCCGACCTGGACCTGGCGGCGCGTGACGACGCCGTCGATCGGCGCGCGGATCACGGCGCGCTCGAAGTCGAGTTGGGCGGCGGCGAGCTTGGCCTTGGCGGCGAGCACCATTGGGTCGGTCTCGACCGTCGATCCGGCGACCAGCGCCTGGTTCGCGGCCAGTTCGCCGGCGGCGGCGCCCTGGTTGGCGCGGGCCTGGGCGAGCTTGCCGCGGGCGGCGTTGAAGGCGTTGCGCGCGGCGGTCAGTTCGTCGCCCGACACCGCGCCCGACGGCTGGAGCGCGAGGCGGCGGTCGAGGTCGATGCGCGCCTTGTCGTAATCCGACTGGGCGGTGGCGATGTCGGCCTCGCGCGCGTTGACCTGTGCCGCCAGCGCGGCGCTGGTGGCGGTCCCCTGGCGGAACATCCGCCGGGCCCGCGCCAGATCGGCCTCCGCCTGGGCGAGCGCGATCCGCATGTTGCTGTCGTCGAGGCGGACGAGGATGTCGCCGCGCTTCACCGCCTGGGTGTCGCTGACCCGCACCTCGACCGCCTGGGCCGAGATCAGCGGCGTGACCTGCGCCACCTCGGCATTCACATAGGCGTTGTCGGTGCTGACATGGTTGCGCCCGATCAGCAGGTACCAGGCGCCGAAGATCAGTGCGACGACCGCCAGCCCGATCGCGAAGCGGATCAGCCAGGTCTTGCGCGCCCGGAGGCGGGCTTCGCGGCGGGCCTCGCTCTCGCTGTCCTCGACGGGATCGGCGCTGGTCTTCGGGGGATCGACGTCAGCCATGGGAATCGTCCTTGGCGAGGGCAGGGGACGCGGCGGTGAAACCGCCGCCGAGGGCGCGGACGAGGGCGACGTCCAGCGCGAACATCCGGGCATCGAGATCGGCGACCGCGCGGCGCGCCTGTAGCAGCTTCTCCTCGGAGCTCAGCACGTTGAGATAGGTGGACAGGCCGCCTTCATAGCGTTTGCGGGCGATCGCATAGGCCTCTTCGGAATCGGCCAGCGCCTGGCGCGACTGGGCGAGCCGGTCGGTGGCGGCGCGCTGGCTGGTCACCGCGTCGGCGACCTCGCGATAGGCCGCGATCACCGCCCGGTTGTAGAGCGCCACCGCCTCGTCATAGCGGCCGCGCGCGCCGCGATACTGGCCGCTCAGCGCCCCGCCGCGAAAGATCGGCAGGCTGACCGCCGGGGTGACGTTGCCATAGGTCGATCCGCTGTCGGTCAGCTGGTCGAGGCCGAGCGAGCGGACACCGACCAGCGCGCCGAGCCGGATGGCGGGGAAGAAGTCGGCCCGCGCGACCTTGATCCGGCTCGCGGCGGCCTCGGCCTGCGCCCGCGCGGCGGCGATGTCGGGGCGGCGGCCGATCAGCTCGGTGGTCACCTGCGCCGGCAGGCCCGGCGGGTGGAGCGCCGCGAGCGCGGGCCGGGCGATCCCCAGGCCGCGATCGGGCCCGGCGCCGACCAGTGCGGCGATCTGGTTGCGGACCAGCGCGATCGCCTCGTCGGCGGCGGCGAGGTCGGCACGGGCCGCCGGCACCGCCGCGTCGGCCTGCTTCAGCTCGGCGCGCGTGTCGAGGCCGTTGCGGACCCGGTCGCCGACCAGCTTGCGCGTGGCGGCGCGCAGCTCGACCGCCGCCGCCAGCACGTCGCGCTCGGCATGGAGCCGGGCGAGGTCGGCATAGGCCGAGGCGATCCCGGTCGCGAGCATGAGCCGCGCCTGGTCCTGCTCGATCCGTGCCGCCTCGGCCTCGGAGGTGGCGGCGGCGAGCGCCGCGCGGTTGCGGCCCCACAGGTCGAGGTCGAACGACAGGTCGATCGAGGCCTGCCCGACGTCCTGCCATCCCTTGGGCACGAACTGCGCGGGGATGCCGACATTGTAGCTCTGCTTCTCCAGGCCCGCGCTGGCGCCGGCGCCGACCGAGGGCAGCAGCGGCGCGCCGGCCGCCTGCGCCATGCCCCGCGCCTGGCGGAAGCGCGCGGCGGCAGCGGCGGCGTCGGGGGATTCGCGCAGCCCTTCCTCGATCAGCCCGGCGAGCTGCGGGTCGCCATAGGCCTGCCACCAGCCGTCGGCGGGCCAGTCGGCGTCGGTCCGCCCGCCCAGGCTCTGGCCGGCGGCGACGCTCGCGGGCGTGCGCAGCTCCGGCCGGGCGCCGAGATCGGGTATCGATGCGCAGGCGGCCAGCGCGATCGGAAGGCCGACCACGGCGGCAGGGCGAAGGAAAGGCGCGCGACTCAGGGGCATTGGAGACCGTACTATCTGGTATCGTCGGCCGATGTGCGACGGGCTTTACCTCTTGTCAACGTAAAACCGTACCATATAGTACGGCATTGAGATGACCTGCGAGAGGACCAGGCCCGGCCGCCGCGAGACGAAGCGGCTCGATCGCCGCGAAGCGATCATCGGCGTCGCGCATGCCTATTTCCTGCAGCATGGCTATGCGGCGACGACGATGTCGGGGATCGCGGCGACGATCGGCGGCTCCAAGGCGACGCTGTGGAGCTATTTCCCGTCCAAGGAAGCGCTGTTCGAGGCGGTGCTCGACCGCGCGACCGCCCATTTCCGGGAGCGGATCATCTCGGTGCTGGTTCCGGAGGCGGACCTCGAAACGACGCTCCGCAGCTTCTGCCGCCATTTCCTCGAAAAGGTGACGAGCCCCGAGGCCATCGCGCTCCATCGCCTGATCGTGGCGGAGGCGGGGCGCGTGCCGGAGATCGGCGAGATGTTCTACCAGCGTGGGCCGAACACGATGATCCGGCTGCTGGGTGATTTCATCGAGCTCGGCATGGCGCGCGGCAAGCTGCGGCCGGACGATCCCCGGAAGGTGGCGAAGCTGCTGCTGGCCCTGTGCCTGCAGGGCGATCACCAGCAGGTGCTGCTGGGGCGGATCGACCGGGTCGACGCCGCGCGGATCGCGGCCACCGCCGACACCGCCGTCGATTTTCTTCTCCGCGCCTACGCTCCCTGAAAGCCGGCGCGGGCCGGATCTCTTCGCGGCTATTTCCTGACGGCCGATAGTCGCGTATCGATTTCCGCAGGGGCAAGCAGGACGATCGTCGCCGGGGCTGATGGCGGCGATCGTCCTGTGCTCGCGGGTGCGCAGGCGCGCGCCGCGCGGGCATGAGGGGGGTGAATGAAACTCGATCTGGGGGGGCATGCCTTCGGGCATGCGGCGGAGCGGCCGGACGGACGGCGCTATCTGTTGTCGATCGACCTGGCGCGCGCGGCGGGCATCCTGCTGATCGTCGCCACGCATTGCTGGCCCGACATACCGTGGACCGAGGCCGAGACAGGCCTGATGCCGCTGTTCTTCCGGAGCAGCACCGTGATGCTGGTGTTCATATCCGGCTTCATGTTCAACTATATCACCCGCCAATCCGACCAGCCGATCAGCCATTATGTCACGAAGCGGATCACCCGGATATGGAGCGCCTATCTGGTCGTCTCCGCGCCCATCTTGTTCGTCATCTTCTTCGTCCACAGGCGGGCCGACGTCTGGCCCTGGGTCTATGAGATGCCGCTGACCGCGGAGGTGGCGGTCTTCCTGATCACGGGCAAGCATATCGCCTATCTCTGGTATATTCCGGCGATCAGCCTGTTCATCCTGCTGTCGGCATGCTTCCGGTTCGTCGACCGCAGGAACCTCTACGCCTGGGCTATTCCGCTGTCGGCCGTCGCCGCGATCCTGCTTGGCCGGGACAGCCTCTATGGCGTCTATTCGACCCTCGGGAAGGCGATATTCATCCTGCCGTCCTACCTGATCGGCATGTGCTTCAGTAATTATTATGTGGGGAACGGCTATCGGGTCGGACGCCTCCCGACGCTGGTCTGCCTCTTCCTGGTCACGACCATATCGACGGCCTATTTCTTCTGGAGCCGCTTCGACGTTCATCTGCTGTGGATACAGAAGGTGTGCCTGGTCATCCTGCTGATACGGTTCTTCGACGATCAGGGCGAAGGCGTGCTGTTCGGCGATGCCCTCAGGAAGATCGCCGTCCTCGCCTTCCCGATCTATTTCCTGCACGGCTATGCGATCAACCTGCTGCGGCTGGCCTATGGCGACGCCGCGCTGCTCGCGCTGGTCGGGAACACGCTCGCTGCGAGGATCGGCTATCTGCTCGCGAAGATCGTCGTGGTGACGGCGCTGTCGATCGGCATGTGCGCGCTCGTCCAGCTGATCGCCGGCCAGCGGCGGAGCCGCTACCTGATCGGGGCGTAGCGCGGGGCGCTCGTCCCCGTCATCGCGGCCTGTGCCGGGATGACCATGGGAGGATTGGCGACCCCCAAAAGAAAAGGGCGGCCGTGGGGCCGCCCTTCGCTCGTTCCCGTCGGGGGAAACCGATCAGCGCGAGTAGAACTCGACGACCAGGTTCGGTTCCATCTTCACCGGATAGGGGACTTCGTCGAGGGTCGGCACGCGGACGAAGGTGACCTTCGCGCCGCCGTCCTGGGCGATATATTCGGGGACGTCGCGCTCCGACAGGCCCTGCGCCTCGAGCACCAGCGCCATTTCCTGCGCCTTCGAGCCCAGCGAGATCTCGTCGCCCGGCTTCACCTGGCGCGACGCGATGTTGCACTTCACGCCGTTGACGCGGATGTGGCCGTGGCTGACGAGCTGGCGCGCGGCGAAGATCGTCGGCGCGAACTTGGCGCGGTAGACGACCGCGTCGAGGCGGCGCTCGAGCAGGCCGATCAGGTTCTGCGAGGTGTCGCCCTTCATCCGCGACGCTTCGGTGTAGTTCCGCTTGAACTGCTTCTCGGTGACGTCGCCGTAATAGCCCTTGAGCTTCTGCTTCGCCTTGAGCTGGATGCCGTAGTCGGACATCTTGCCCTTGCGGCGCTGGCCGTGCTGGCCGGGGCCATATTCACGCTTGTTGACCGGGCTCTTCGGGCGACCCCAGATGTTCTCGCCCATGCGGCGGTCGAGCTTGTACTTGGCGCTGGTGCGCTTCGACATGATGTCTTCCTTCAATCGCTACAACGTTGCCCGCCGTCGCCGGAGCGGGGCGGGGTCGATCCCGGTATTTCGCGCTGCCGGACCTCAAAAGGCCGGCAGGGCCACCGCTTCACCGGGGTGCGGGGCCGATTGCGAAGGCGCGCCTATGGCCGCGAAGAGGCGGATAGTCAAGCCCGCGTCCCTCGGCTAAGGCCGCCCGCATGACCGACATCACCGCAAGCAAAGCCGTCCCCGCCGCCGAATGCACCGACATGGCGCAGGTCCGCGCCGCGATCGACGGCCTCGACACGCTGATCGTCAGCCTGCTGGCCGAACGGATGCGCTATATCGAGGCGGCGGCGCGCATCAAGCCCGCCCGCGACACCGTCCGCGACGAGGTGCGCAAGGCCGAGGTCGTCGCCCATGCCGTCAAGGTCGCCAATGATCGCGGCTTTCCGCCGAAGCTGGCCTATCGGCTCTACGACATGCTGGTCGAGGGATCGATCGCGCACGAATTCGACGTGTTCGACGCCCGCGATCCTTCCTGAGCGGGCGCCGCGTCCCTGACGGGAGCGGGCGGCGCTTCGTCCGCCTCGCCATATTGCGCGGCGATCAGCACATCCGGCCGGTTTTCCGGCGCGATGCCGTAGCTCGGCGGCCATTGCCTGGGAAGATGATGGGTGCCGAACAGCCGGTCGTAGATCGGCAGCGTTGACGCATAGTTCCGGTTGACATGGTCGACCCGCGAATGGTGCCAATGATGGAAGCGCGGCGACGACAGGACATGCTCGAGCAAGCCCAGCCGGACGTTCAGGTTGGAATGGATGAAGAATCCCCAGAAGGTCCCGACGAACAGGACGACGAGGGGGATGATGCTGCCCGATCCCGATCCGGGCGTGCCGAGCCCGGCGATGTAGACCAGGCTGAGGCCGAACATGCGGGTGAAGACGAGGTCGACCGGATGGGCGCGGGTGTTGACCAGCCAGTCCATCCGCACCGGCTCGTGGTGGATGGCGTGGAAGCGCCACAGCCAGGGCACCTGGTGCATGATCCGGTGGCCCCAGTAGAAGCCGAACTCGCCGATCAGGATCGCGAGCCCGACCTGGACCGCGACCGGCAGGCCCGTGATCCAGAGGTGGTAGCTTTCCGGCAGCGCCTGACGGGACAGCGCGGTGATCGCCCCCAGCGGCATCGACAGAATGAAGACGGGGATCAGGCCCGACAGGAAGAAGTAGCCGATATCGACGAGCATCTGCGGCCGCCGGGTCGGCTGGCGATGGACGCCGGCCAGCCGTTCGAGCGGAACGAACAGGGCGGTGAACAGGAAGAGCCAGATGATCTGGCTGACCACCACCCTGCCGAGCAGGGGAAGGCTCTCGAACAATGTCAGCATCTCTCCTTCCCTATGGCAGGAAAGGGGGGTGATTTCAATTTGGCGGCGCGGGTCCGCGCGGTCGTCGCGAACCTTGCAATCCCGGCCAAATCGGGCGATCGAAGGGCGGTTGGCGGCGATCGTCGATCGGGGGGATATGATCAGGTCCGGAACGGCCGACGGGTGCGGCCATCGTGATGGCTGACGGGGACGCGCTGCCGCTGGTCGTCGACCTCGACGGTACGCTGACGCCGGCCGACACGCTGGTCGAGTCGATCGTCCTCCTCCTCAGGCGATCGCCGCTGAACCTGTTCAGGCTGATCCTGTGGCTGTTCGGCGGCCGGGCGGACTTCAAGCGCGCCGTCGCGCGCCACGTCACCGTCGACGGCGCGGCCCTGCCGTACAACCAGCCGCTGCTCGCCTGGCTGCGCGAGCAGAAGGCGCAGGGGCGCAGGATCATCCTCGCGACCGCCGCGCACGGCAGCATCGCCGAGCAGGTCCAGCGCCATCTGGGCCTGTTCGACCTGCTGATCTCGACGGCGGACGGCGAGAACATGAAGGGGCGCGCGAAGCTGGCGGCGATCCGCGCCGCGATCGGCGACCGCTTCGCCTATGTCGGCAATGGCGGCCCCGACATGCAGGTATGGGCGGGATCGGACGCCGCGATCGCGGTCGACGTGCCGGCCGGCGAACTGCGCAGGCTCCGCGCCGCCGTGCCGATCGAGCGCGAATTCCGGTCGGGCGAGGGACGTCTCGGCCTCTGGCTGCGCGCGCTGCGGGTGCATCAATGGACCAAGAACGCGCTGCTGTTCGTGCCGCTGCTGACCGCCTTCTCCTTCCTCGATATCGGCAAGACGATCGACGTGCTGCTGGCCTTCGTCGCCTTCAGCCTGGTCGCCTCGGCGAGCTATGTCCTCAACGACATCGTCGACCTGGAGAACGACCGCGCCCACCCGCGCAAGAGCGAGCGGCCCTTCGCGAGCGGCCGGCTGCCGCTGCTCCACGGCGTGGCGCTCGCGATCGCGGGCCTCGTCGCCGGCGTGCTGGTCGCGACGGCGGTGTCCTGGGCGTTCGTCCTGATGCTGCTGTCCTATCTCGCGCTGACCAGCGCCTATAGCTGGACGCTCAAGCAATATGTGCTGATCGACGTGCTCACCCTGTCGCTGCTCTACAGCTGGCGGATCATGGCGGGCGCGGTCGCGATCGACGTCCGGCTGAGTTCCTGGCTGCTCGCTTTCTCGGTGTTCGTGTTCCTCAGCCTCGCCCTGATCAAGCGCTGCACCGAATTGCTGGTGGCGCAGGGCAGCGGCCGGGCCGGGCTGCGCGGCCGCGATTATCGCACCACCGACCTGGCGGTGCTGTGGCCGCTCGGGGCCGGCAGCGCGCTCAGCTCGGTGGTG
Organism: Rhizorhabdus wittichii RW1; assembly: GCA_000016765.1. Lineage (NCBI taxonomy): Bacteria > Pseudomonadati > Pseudomonadota > Alphaproteobacteria > Sphingomonadales > Rhizorhabdaceae > Rhizorhabdus > Rhizorhabdus wittichii. The sequence continues at coordinate 1,281,076 of CP000699.1, read as the reverse complement.
ATCTTCGGCCTGTTCATCAGTTCGCCCGAGACCGCCGGCCGCTATGCGAGCCCCGAGCTTCTCTGGCTCGCCGCCTTCGGGCTGATCTACTGGCTCGGGCGGATGTGGGTGAAGACCTCGCGCGGGGAGATGCATGACGATCCGATCGTCTATTCGTTCAAGGACCGCGGGAGCCGGATCGCGCTGGCCGGCATCATCGCGGTGATGATCGCCGCCCGCTTCGTGCATGTCGTGGTGCTGCATGGATAAGGATGCCGGGCCGGGGGTCTGGATCGACCGCGCGCTGCTCTGCGCGCTCGTGATCGGCGCGACGGCGGTGTCGATGGCCGCGACCGGCTTCCGCTTCGGCGTCAACAACAACGTCTTCCACATTCCCTATGTGCTCGACTATGCGAGCCTCCCGCAGTTCCGCGACGATCCGGTCTACCGGTCGCTCGACAAATTCGTCTCGCTCGCCTGGCCGGCGGTGCGGCTGGTCAGCACCGAGGCCAATGTCCGGGCCGTCTTCCTGGCGGGTCTCGTGCTCGGCCGGCTGGCGGCGTTCGCGGCGCTGCTCGGCTTCTTCCGGCTGAATGGACTATCCGGCCGCTGGGCGTTGGGCGCGGCACTGGCGGTGGTCGCGGCGACGCCCTGGCTGGCGCAGCTCTCGGTGATCGGCGGCCATGGCCTGTTCATCGGCTATTTCACCCATTCGGAACTGAGCTGGGGGCCGCTGCTCGGCGCGCTGGTCGCCGTCCAGCACCGGCGCCTCGGCTTTGCCGGCCTGCTCTGCGGCTTGACCTTCTGCCTCAACTTCTTCGTCGGGCTGTGGCTGCTCGCGGCGATCGCGCTGCCGGTGCTGACCTCGGTCCGCGGCTGGCCGGTTCCCGCCTTCCTCGCCCGGCTCGCGCCGATCGCGCCGATCCGCCCGGCGGCGGTCGGCGGGGCGCTGCTGATCTTCCTCGCCACGGCGTCGCCCGTGATCGTCTGGGTGGCGTCGACCCTGCTGGAGACGAGGGGAGCGCCGCCCTTCGACTATGCCGGCTATCTGCGGCTCTATTTCCCCGATCATTCGCTGATCGACGCCGCGCCGGGCACCGAGCTGCTCGAATTCGCCCTGATCCTCGTCGCTTATGGGCTGGCGGCGCTGCTGTCGCGCGCGCCGCGCTTCTGGATGCTGGTGCTGGCGGGCTGGGCGCTGCTGTTCGTCGTCGGCGCGGCGGGCCCTTATCTGGTCGACAGCAAGCTGCTGTTCAACCTCAACGCGATCCGATCGGTCGGCTTCGTCCAGTTCGTCGGCTTCGGGCTGGTGATCCTGGCGGCGATCAGGACGCTCGCCGACGACGAACCGCAGCTCTGGCAACGCCTCGCCGCCTGCCTTGTCCTCGCCGAGCTGGTCCATCCCGACCGGCAGGTGTTCCAGCTCCTGGCGGTCGATCTCCTGCTCGCAGCGATGCTGTTCGGCCGGCGCCGGACGACGAACCTGTCGGCGCCGCTGCTGGCGATCGGCTATGGCGCGCTCGTCGTCCTGACCCTCGTCGTGCAATTCTCCGCCGCCGCGACCTGGTCGCCGACCGTCCTGCTGCGGCTGGTGCTGCTCGTCGCGCTCGGCGGGGGCGTGCTGCGCGGGTGGCGCTTGCTCGCCCTGGCCCTGGTCGCTGGACTCGCGCTGTTCAACGTCGCCACCCTCGTCAAATGGCGGATCGACGGCGCGGCGCAGCGCTCCGCGGTGGAGGCGCCGTTCGAGCGGATGACCGGCTGGGTTCGCCGAAGCGCGCTCGCCGGCCCTTTCCTGGTGCCGGTCGACAAGCCGCATCGCGACCTGTTCGACGATTTCCAGCTCAAGGCCCTGCGTCCCGTCTGGGTCGACTGGAAGCAGGGGGCGGTGGTGATGTGGGAACCGGCCTTCTATCCGCGCTGGTCGGCCCGATATGCGGCGGTGGGGGGGTTGCGCGACGCCGGCCAGTTCCTGGCCTATGCCGCCGCCAACGATATCCCTTATGTCGTCCTGCCCGAGGATATCGGCGATTGCGGCGGCGCACGCACGCTCTACCGCGACGGTGGCTATGCGGTCTGCGCGCCCGCTATCCGGGCTCCCGCGCGCCGATGAGGTCGGCCGGGATGCCGGGCCAGTCGTCGAGCAGCAGGCGCTCGTCCTGCGGGTGGCCGGCACCCTCGGCCATCGCCTCATATTGGATCGAGCGGGCGCGCACCCGCTCGCGCGACAGCCGGTGGATCAGCCCGCCGCCGAGCGAGCGATGGACGGTGCGCCAGTCGAGGCCGGGGAGGGGGCTCTCATGGACCTTGCGGTGGAAGCGGACGTCGGACCGCACCAGCCGGTACTGGGTATCGGGGTAGAAGGCCGACGGCCGGGCATCGACCAGGTTCAGCCGGGCGAAGCCGACCACCTTGTCTCCATGGCGATCGGCATCGGCGACGATCGCGGCGAGATTGGCGGCGAGCCGCGGGTCGGGGGCCTCGTCGGTGTCGAGGTGGAGGACCCAGCGGGTGCCGGCGAGTCGTTGCACCCGGTTCCGCTGGGCGCCGAAATCGCCGGCGAGGGGGGCCGCATCGATCGCCAGGCGGGGCAGGCCGGGTATCGCCGCCAGCGCGGCCCGCACCCTGTTGGCATCGTCGCCGCCGCCGTCGACCATCACCGCGATCGCGGCGAAGCCCGCGCCGTGGTTCGCGGCCAGTTCGACCAGCGCGGGCAGGTCGGCCGCGCGGGCGATGCAGCCAAGCGCCACGTCGGCCGATGCCGAGCGGACCTTTCCGAAATCCGCGAGGGTGACGGTCGATCGCAACAAGCGCACCGGAACGTGGCCCAGCAGGCGCCTCGCCAGCGGCCCGAGCGTCGCCGTCCGGTCGAAGCGGCTCGCCAGCGAACGGAACGTCTCGAAGCCCAGTGCCAGCCCCTCGACGTCGACATGGCCGTTTCGAAAGGGCAGGCGGCGGCAGGCGGCCAGCGCCGCGAAGCGGGGATCGTCATGCGCGGGAGGCGTGGGACCCGTCCAGGCCAGGCCGCATTCGCCGCAGCGGGAGCCATCGGGATCGACGGGCGCGCTGCACAGCCCGCAGCGCACCGGCCCGGTCGCGGCCGGCGCCACCGTCAGACGATCTGGGCCCTGATCACCTCGCGGCAGACCGGCGAGCGCCGGTTGCTGCGCATGATGCCGCCGACCAGACCGAACCCGATCAGCATCATCGCCCAGGTCGACGGTTCCGGTATCGCCTCGAGGTTCAGGCCGTCGATCAGCGCGAAGGGCGGCTGCCCGGTCGGCAGGCCATAGGCGAGCAACGACAGCTTCTGCGTGGTGTCGTTGGCGGTGAAATACATCGTCTCGAACTGCCAGGGCACGAAGCCATGGCTCGCATTGTTCACCGTCCCGGTGCTCAGCAGCTGGTCGCCGGGGGCGAGGTTGTAGGTCGAATGCCCGTCGCGATAATCGAGGAAGATCGGCGCATCGGGGCTGATCGAATAGTCGCACACGCCGAAGCAGACCTGCCACCTGTCCTGGGTGGCGCCGTCATAGGTGGTCTGCTGGGCGGCCGCCCACCAGAAGGTCAGCTTGTAGACCTTGCCGACCTCGAGGCCCGATATGGTCTGCTCGATCGGGGCATTGCCGTAAGCGCCGTCGGCGCCGACGAAATTGCCGCCGGTCGGGCTGTTCGTCAGGCCGTTGTTGGTCCCGATGTCCGGCCCCCACAGCGACAGCCGGGCGCCGGGATCGCAATTGCCGTACAGGCAGGCGCCGCTACCGAAATCGTCGGCCCCGGTCTGCGTGACGGGAGAGCCCCCGTTATAGCTGGGATTGTCGACGAAGACGAAGTTATAGCCGCGCGTCGTCCAGCCGGTGACGGTCGGCAGGTTCTTCAACGTCGGGCCGACAGCGGCATTGTCGAGCCCGTGCCCGAAGATCGTCGAATGCAGTGCATTGCCATTGGTCATGGTGACCATTTCGAAGTCACCGTTGACGAGCAGGTTGGTCGCCTGAAGCTCCCCCCCGGTTACGCAGCCAAACAGAGCTGTCAGTAGCGCAAGCAGCCTGACACGCATCACTCAATGTCCCCCGACACAGTACGCATGTCGCTTCTGTACGATAAATTTGCGCTAAATACAAGATTCCGCAGAATTTTGCGGTTTACACCAAGTTTACAATGTGCCAGCCATAGTAATGGTCACGAAAGTGCCCGGTCCGTAGCGCTTTTACCGGCTCCGGGGTTTCTCCAGCGTACTCAGGACGCCTCGCAGCGTCCGCACTTCCTGCGCGTTCCAGGCGGGCTTGGTCAGCAGGCTGCGCAGCGTCCGGCGCGTCGCCGGCACCCGATCGGGCGGAAAATAATAACCCGATTCGGCGAGCAGCCGGTCGAGATGACCGATCAGTCCCTCGAGCTCGACCTGTGGCGCCGGCGGGTCGAGGTCGACCGCGGGCGGCGAGGCGAGCGCTATTCCCTTCGACCATTCATAGGCGACCAGGATCACCGCCTGGGCGAGGTTGAGGCTGCCGAACTCCGGGTTGATGGGAACCGTCACGATCGTCCGCGCGACCGCGACGTCGTCGGTCTCCAGCCCGGACCGTTCGGGGCCGAACAGGATGGCGGAGCGGCCGGGCTCGCCATGGATGCCGCGCGCGGCCTCCTCCGGCGTCATCACCGGCTTGGTCACGCCGCGCTTGCGGACGGTGGTGGCGTAGACATGCGCGCAATCGGCGGTCGCTTCCGCCACGCTGTCGAACACGCGGGCGCCTTCGAGGACGATGTCGGCGCCGGAGGCGGCCGGGCCGGCCTGCGGGTTGGGCCAGCCGTCGCGCGGGGTCACCAGCCGCATCTCGGTCAGCCCGAAATTGAGCATCGCCCGCGCCGCCTTGCCGATATTCTCGCCGAGCTGCGGACGCACGAGGACGATGACGGGGGGCGGAGCGATCCCGTTCGCTGCCCGCTCATCCTGACGGGGGATATCGGTCGTCAACCGTCCCGCCCGGCTTCGCTCACGGCACCGGCGAAATCCTCGAAGTCCTTGGCTTCGCGGAAATCCTTATAGACGCTCGCGAAGCGGATATAGGCGACGCTGTCGAGCGCCTTGAGCCCGTCCATCACCATGCCGCCGACCGAGGCGGCGGGGATCTCGCTGTCGCCGCTCGTCTCGATCTGGCGCTGGATCGCGGTCGCGAGCCGCTCGATCCGCGCGGGATCGACCGGCCGCTTGCGGCAGGCGACGCTGATCGACCGTTCGAGCTTCGAGCGGTCGAACACCTCGCGCCGGCCGTCGCTCTTCACCACCGTCATCTCGCGGAGCTGGATCCGCTCGAAGGTGGTGAAGCGCGCGCCGCACCCTTCGCATTGCCGTCGCCGCCGGATCGCCGCCCCGTCGTCGGTGGGGCGGCTGTCCTTCACCTGGCTGTCGTCATGGGCGCAGAAGGGGCAGCGCATCCGGCTTACAATTCCGGGTAGATCGGGAAACGGTCGCAGAGCGCTTCGACGCGCGCCTTGACGTGCGCCTCGGTCTGGCCGTTGCCTTCCGGGCCGTTCTTGGCGAGGCCGTCGAGCACGTCGGCGATCATGTCGGCGATCTCGCGGAATTCCGCGGGTCCGAAGCCGCGGGTCGTGCCGGCCGGCGAGCCGACGCGGATGCCCGAGGTCTTGACCGGCGGCAGCGGATCGTTCGGCACACCGTTCTTGTTGCAGGTGATGCCGGCGCGCTCGAGCGCTTCGTCGGCATCGCGGCCGGTGACGCCGATCGGACGCAGGTCGACCAGCGCCAGATGGGTGTCGGTGCCGCCCGAGACGAGGTCGGCGCCGCGCTCCTTCAGGCGGGCGGCCAGCACCTTGGCGTTCTCGACCACGGCGGCGGCATAGGCCTTGAACTCGGGCCGCAGCGCCTCGCCGAAGGCGACCGCCTTGGCGGCGACGACGTGCATCAGCGGGCCGCCCTGGAGGCCGGGGAACACCGCCGAGTTGATCTTCTTCGCGATCGCCTCGTCGTCGGTCATGATCATGCCGCCGCGCGGGCCGCGCAGCGTCTTGTGGGTCGTCGTGGTGACGACATGGGCATGGCCGAACGGGGTCGGATGGACGCCGCCCGCGACGAGGCCGGCGAAGTGCGCCATGTCGACCATGAACAGCGCGCCGACCTCGTCCGCGATCGCGCGGAAGCGGGCGAAGTCGATGTGGCGCGGATAGGCCGAGCCGCCGGTGATGATCAGCTTGGGCTTATGCTCGCGCGCCAGCGCCTCGACCTGGTCGAAGTCGATGCGATGGTCGTCGGGGCGCACGCCGTACTGGACGGCCTTGTACCACTTGCCCGACAGCGCCGCCTTGGCGCCATGGGTCAGGTGGCCGCCGGCGTCGAGGCTGAGGCCCATGATCGTGTCGCCGGGCTGGGTCAGCGCCAGCATGACCGCGCCGTTCGCCTGCGCGCCCGAATGCGGCTGGACGTTGGCGAAGCCGCAGTTGAAGAGCTGCTTGGCGCGGTCGATCGCGAGCTGCTCGACGACGTCCGACGGGTGGCAGCCCTGATAATAGCGCTTGCCCGGATAGCCCTCGGCATATTTGTTGGTGAAGACCGAGCCCTGCGCCTCGAGCACCGCCTTGGAGACGATGTTCTCCGAAGCGATCAGCTCGATCTGCTTCTTCTCGCGCGCGATTTCCTCGGTCAGGCCGCCGAACACCGCCGGATCGGCATCGGCGAGGCCGCGCGTGAAGAAGCCGTCGGGCTGGACGTCGGACAGGGTGGCGGCGGGGTTGCTGCTCATGCGTGCTCCTTGTGGAAGCGAGGGTGGGATAGCTTGTCGACGCGGCGCTGGTGGCGGTCGCCCGCGAAGCCGGTCGAGAGGAAGGCGGAGACGCAGGCCTTGGCCTGTTCGATGCCGATCAGCCGGGCGCCGAGCGCGATGACGTTGGCGTCGTTATGCTCGCGGCACAGCCGGGCCGACAGCACCTCGTTCACCAGCGCGCAGCGGGCGGCGGGGTGACGGTTGACCGAGATCGAGATGCCGATCCCCGACCCGCACAGCGCGATCCCGCGCGCGGCCTCGCCCGCGGCTATCGCCTCGGCCAGGCGATAGCCATAGTCCGGATAGTCGACGGAGGCGGCGCTGTCGGGGCCGAGGTCGAGGACCTCATGGCCTTCGGCGCGCAGCCATTCGGTGAGGGCGGCTTTCATGTCGAAAGCGGCATGATCGGATGCGATGGCGATGGTCTCGGCCATATCCATTTCCCATGCTGGCGAGTCGGCTGTTGGCCGCTCTCTAGGAGCGATGGGCCGATACCGCAATGCCGCATGCGCCGCCTCCATGATCGCAGCGACAGGGGCGGGGGAGCTTTTCGGGTTGACCCGACCGGCCGGATATCCTTGATGCGACGGGCATTTCCGTGGCGAGGAGGAGACGTTCGATGAAGATCCGCACCGGTGCCGGCATGGCCGCGATGCTGCTGATGGTGGCATGTGCGCGCGGCGAGGACGCCAAGCCCATCGAAAACGCCATGGTCGCCGACAATGCCGCCGCCGACGCGGTCGACGATATCGATGCCGCCGACAACGCGGCGAGTTCCGGCCTGCCGACCGATGGCTGGATCGGCAAGTGGATCGGGGTCGAGGGGCTGGTCCTCGACATCCAGCCGACCGGCGACCGCGGCCATTACATGCTGAGCGTGACCCTGCTCGACGGCACCAAGAGCTATGAGGGCGTCGCCGACGGCGACATGATCCGCTTCACGCGCAACGGCCGCCCCGAAAGCGTCCGCGCCGCGACCGGCGACCAGACCGGCCTCAAATGGCTGGCGGGCAAGAGCAACTGCCTGATGATCCAGCAGGGCGAGGGCTTCTGCCGCGACGATGCGGGGACGCCGCCGGGCGAGAACCCGGCCGCCCAACCGGCGGCCCAACCGACCGCGGAGCCCGCCGCGCGGCCTTGAAATAGCCGGTTTTCGGGGCTAGGGGCGCGGCCATGACCAAGCCCGCGCCCCTGATGACCGCCCAGGAGTTCGCCGATCGCGCCCGCGAGATCGTCGCGACGATGCGCGGCCATGCCGCCCATCGCGCGATCGACCTGCTGACCAACGACGTGCTGCGCGGCCTCGGCTATGGCGAGGGCATCGACATCTTCGAGGCGCAGGTCGGCCATTGGCACGAGGCCGACGCCGCCTATCCGCATGCCGGGCCCTGCCCGGACTGCGAACGCGCCGCTGCCGAGAATGAGGCCGAACGGCGCGCGGCGGCCTGAATAGCCGATACGAAAGCAAGGGGCGGGAAGCGCCGTCGCGCTGGCATCGCCATGATTATCCCACCATATGATGTGGGAAAGGTCATGAGATGCTGATGGACACCACCGTCAACGATCCGCGCTGGATGAAGCTGGTCACCCGCGATGCCGGGGCAGACGGCAGCTTCGTCTATTCGGTGGCGACGACCGGCGTCTATTGCCGGCCGAGCTGCCCGGCGCGCACCCCCAATCCGCGCAACGTCGCCTTCCATGCCGATCCGGCGGCGGCGGAGGCGGCGGGGTTCCGGCCGTGCAAGCGCTGCCGCCCGACCGAACCGCCGCTCGCCGAGCGCCAGGCGGCGATCGTCGCGGCGGCCTGCCGGCGGATCGAGGCGGCCGAGGAGCCGCTGTCGCTGGGCGAACTGGCCGACGGCGCGCGGCTCAGCCCGCATCATTTCCATCGCCTGTTCAAGGCGATCACCGGCCTGACGCCCAAGGGCTATGCCGACGCCCATCGCGCGCGGAAGGTGCGCGAGGCGCTGGGCAAGGGCGCGCAGGTCACCGAGGCGCTCTACGACGCTGGCTTCGGATCGAGCGGACGCTTCTACGCGGCGGCCGACGGCGCGCTCGGCATGCTGCCCGGCGCCTATCGCAAGGGCGGGGCGGCGGCCGGCATCCGCTACGGGATCGGCGACAGCTCGCTCGGCCGGGTGCTCGCGGCGGCGAGCGAGCGGGGCGTCTGCTCGATCATGCTGGGCGACGACGATGCCGAGCTGGTCGCCGATCTCGGCCGCCGCTTCCCCAATGCGCGGGCGATCGAGGCCGACGAGGATTTCCAGTCGACGATCGCCGCCGTGGTGGCGCTGGTCGAGGAGCCCGAGCGCGGACTGTCGTTGCCGCTCGACATCCGCGGCACCGCCTTCCAGCGCCGCGTCTGGCAGGCGTTGCAGGCGATCCCGGCCGGCGAGACGCTGAGCTATGCCGGCGTCGCCCGCGCCATCGGGGAGCCGCGCGCGGCGCGCGCCGTCGCTGCCGCCTGCGCCGCCAACAAGATCGCGGTCGCCATCCCCTGCCACCGCGTCGTCCACAGCGACGGCTCGGATCGCGGCTATCGCTGGGGCGTCGAACGCAAGCGCGCCCTGCTCAGGAAGGAAGCGCGGGACTGATCCTGTTCCGGCCGGCCGCCTTCGCCTGATAGAGGGCGGCGTCGGCCTTCTCGATCAGTTGCCAGAAGCTCCTGGCATGTGCCGGGAAGGCGGCGATGCCGATGCTCACCGTCATCGCCCGCTCCAGTTCCGGATGGCGGCTGTCGGCCACCGCCACCCGGATCCGCTCGGCCGACGCCACGGCGTCCGGGAGCGTCAGCGGACACAGCAGGGCGAATTCCTCGCCGCCATAGCGGAACAGCTCGGCGCCCTCGCCCTTCGCGGCGGCGATCGTCTCGGCGATCGTGCGGATCACGCCGTCGCCGACGACATGGCCGTGGCTGTCGTTGACCGACTTGAAATGGTCGATGTCGATCATCATCAGGCTGAGCGACGCGTTCGAACGGGAGGCCGCCTGCAGCATCGCGGTTCCCTTCGCATCGAGCTGCCCGCGATCGAGAAGCCCGGTCAGCGCATCCCGGCCGACCCGCTCCACCAGCCTTTCGTAGCGATGCCGGTAGGTCAGCCGATCGAACACGTCGACCGCGCTGCGCGCCCGCGCGGGTAGCGGCTGCCGTTCGAAGAAGCGCAGATAGACGGTCATCACCAGGCTGAAGAAGGCGGCCGCGGCGGTCTTGGCGATCCATCCCCCGTAGAAGGCAGAGGGCGGCACCCCCGCGAGGAAATGGAGCCCGAGGTAGAAGAAGAACTGGTCGAAGCTCAGGACCAGCGCCAGGCTGATGAACATCCGGATCGGAACCGTTCTCGCGATCGACCGGCCGAGCCGCTCATAGATGATGACGAGGGCGATCAGGTCGATGAACAGCAATAGCGAGCCGACGACCATGAGCAGGCCCATCTGGTCGACGAAGTTGAAATCGGGATTATAGCCCGGCAGGTTCGCGGTCTGGCCGTAGAGGCGCAGGATCAGGCCCAGCGCGATCATCAGGACGTTGCCGGCGAGCAGGCCGTAGATCGGCTGCCGCATCACCTCGGCATCCTCCTTGATGTAGAGCAGCAGGAAGAAGGCGAGCTTGCCCGTGAACATCACGGTCGAGCCGGGGGAGATCAGGCCGAAGGGCAGTTCGATGAAGAAGGTCGCCGCCAGATAGGTCTCGAGGAAGTGCATCGTGCCGAGCAGGCAGAAGAAGACGCCGAGCCCGGTGCTGTGCCTCGTCCGAAAAACGGCGCCCATGACGACGGAATAGATGAGGCCGTGCACGAGCAAGGCGAAGAAGCCGTACATGTTGTGAAGAAACCCCCGGTTTGGAACCCATTTCGCCCTGTCTCCCCTTAATGGGCTCCTGGGCGTTCGACGTCGAGAGGGTGACAATAAAAGCCGATTGTCCGGATGGTCAGACGGCGATCCTGTCGATAGGCCTCGCGCCATGAACGATGCCGGCCATCATCGCGTCCCCTTGTCCCACCTGCTGCTGGCGCTGGGCGTCGTGCTCGTCTGGGGGACCAATTTCACCGTCATCCGGGTCGCGCTCGACGAACTGCCGCCGCTGCTGTTCGCCGCGCTGCGCTTCTTCTTCGCGCTGGTGCCGGCCGCCTTCTTCATCCGCCGCCCGGCGGTGTCGTGGCGGTCGCTGGCCGCCTATGGCGTGCTGATCGGCGTCGGGCAGTTCGGGCTGCTCTACATCGCGATGGACGGCTTCATCTCGCCGGGGCTGGCGTCGCTGGTGGTGCAGAGCCATGTCTTCTTCACCATCGTCCTGGCGATGCTGTTCTCGGGCGAGGCGTTGCGGCCGTTCCAGATCGTGGCGCTGTCGCTGTCGGTGCTGGGGATCGTGCTCATCATCGAACATGGCGACGCCAGCGCGACGCTGTTCGGCCTCGCCCTGACGCTGGTCGCGGCCTTGTGCTGGGGCATCGGCAACCATGTCGCCAAGGCGAGCGGGGCGACCGACATGCTCGGCTTCGTCGTCTGGGCCAGCCTGTTCGCGGTGCCGCCGCTGTTCCTCCTCGCGCTGCTGGCGGAGGGCTGGCCGGCGATCGCCGGCGCGATCACCCATGCCGGGCCGACCGCCTGGGCGGCGGTGCTGTGGCAGTCGGTCGGCAACACCATGTTCGGCTATGCCGCCTGGGGCTGGCTGCTCGCGCGCCATCCGGCGGCGGCGATCACGCCGACGGCGATGCTGGTGCCGGTCGTCGGCATGGCGACCTCCGCCCTCGTCCTCGGCGAGGCGCTGCCCGCCTGGAAGATCGCCGCCGCCGCGCTGGTGATCGGCGGGCTCGCGCTCAACATGCTGTGGCCGCGCGCTGCCCGCCTGATCGTCACATCGCGAGCATCCACGCCGCCATCGCCACCATCATGACGTTCTCGAGCATCGACACGAAGCCGAGCGGCACGTTCGACGATCCGCCGACGCAGGCGCATTTGATCGACCGCTTGTCGACATAGACCGCCTTGAACACCGACACCGCGCCGATGCCGCCGATGAACAGCGCGATCGGCGCCGACAGCCAGGTCAGCACGCCCGCCGCCATCAGCACGCCGGCCAGGCCCTCCGCATAGGGATAGATGGTGCCATAGGGCACCCAGCGGCGCGCCAGCAGGTCGTAGTTGAGGAACATCGTCGCGAAGCGATCGACGTCCTGGAGCTTGAGCAGCGCGAGCGCGCACATGCTGAAGGCGATGAACCATTGCCCCGCCTGCATGGTGAAGGGCGATCCGAACGCCGCCATGCTCGCCGCCAGCGCCATCAGCGCGGTCATCGCGAACAGCACGGCGACCGGGCGATAGCTGGTCGCGCCGGGCTCGGCGACCTTCAGGCCGAGATGGCGGCGCAGGTCGTCATGGCCGCCGATCCGCCGGCCGTCGATGAAGACCTGCGGCGTCGTCTTGACGTCATGCTCGGCCTTGAACGCGTCGGTCTCCTCGCGCGTCCGCAGCCAGCGGTCGTCGACCGCATAGCCCCGGCTGCGTAGCAGGTGCAGCGCCTTCAGCCCATAGGGGCAGACATGGTCCGGCATCACCATGCGATAGAGGATGGCGGTGGGCCGAGCGGCGGTATCCATGGGCATTCCTTCGGTTGAACCAACAGCGATGCGACCTATCTAGGGGCTGTACCATGGTACGGTTGCAAGGGGTTATGCCGATGGCTGCGGGACTGACGATTTCGGGACTGGCCGGTGCCGGCGGCGTCGGGGTCGAGACGATCCGCTATTATCAGCGGCGCGGCCTGCTGGCGGAGCCGCGGCGACCGCACGGGTCGGGCATGGCGGGCGGCATCCGCCGCTATGGCGCGGAGGACGTCCGCCGGCTGCGCTTCATCCGTTCGGCCCAGGCGGCGGGCTTCACCCTAGGCGAGATCGCCGAGCTACTCGCGCTCGACGCGGGGCAGGACCGGCAGCGCGCCCGCGAACTGGCCACGGCGCGGATCGAGGCGATCGACGCCGAGATCGCGAAGCTGCAACAGGCGCGCGAGGCGCTGCGCCGCATGGCGGGCGCCTGCGCCTCGACGCAGGAGGGGCCGTGCCCGATCCTGACCGCCTTCGACGGTTGACGCGGGATGCGGATGCAAGGCATTCGCACCCTATTGTTGCAGGGCTGAAAGGCGATTGTCGCCGCTGACAACGCCGGGAAAGAAAGGCCTCCTATCGGGATCGCATCCCTCTTCGGAAAGAGACATGATGCAGATCCTCAACATCTTCGCCGCCAAGGCGGTCCTGCTGTCGCTGGCCGTCGCCGACTCGCTGCTGCTGTTCAACGCGCTGGTTCCCAACGGCTGACCGCCTCCCCTTGACTCGCCCCCCGGCGGGGAGAGTATAAGAACAAAAATAGAACATGCGTGAGTCGCCGTCCATCCTGGCCGCTCTTCGCGCGCGCGTCGGCGCGATCGAAGGGCCGAGGCCCGCCGCAGGCGCGCTGTTCGCCCTGGGCGCGGCGGAGCTCGACGCGCAGCTCGGCGGCGGCCTGCCGAAAGGGCGCCTGCACGAGCTGTTCGCGGCCGAGGCCGACGACCGCGCGGCGCTGGCCGGGGCCGCGCTGATGCTGGCGATGCGCGCCGCCGGAGCGGAGGGAGAGACCGGGTCCGCGCCTTTGCTCTGGCTGCGGCAGGAGGGCGCGGTGAAGGCGGCGGGGACGCTCTACGGGCCGGGGCTCGCCGATCTCGGCTTCGATCCGGCGCGGCTGATCGAGGTCGTCGCGCCCGACGAGCCGGCGCTGCTGCGCGCGGCGGGCGACGCGGTCCGCTGCCCGCAGGTCGGCGCGCTGCTGATCGAGCCGTGGAAGGCGGCGCGCGGCCTCGACCTGACGGCCAGCCGCCGGCTCGCGGTCGCGGCGGAGAAATCGGGGGTGACGGTGCTGTTGCTCCGCGCCGAGGCGGAACCGGGGCCGAGCGCCGCCTATAGCCGCTGGCGGGTGCGCTCGCGCGCGTCGGCGGCGCTGGAGGCGGGGGCGCCGGGCCATCCGGCGATCGGAATCGAATTGCTGCGCCATCGCGGGGGGCTGGATGGCCTGAGCGCATGGCTGGAGTGGAACCGTGACGAGCACAGCTTCGAACAGGCGCCGCTATCTGGCGCTGTTCTTCCCCTTCCTGCCGGCCGACCGGCTGGCGCGGGCGGCGCGCCGCCGGAACGGCTGTCCGCCTGACGCGCCCTTCGCGCTGGTCGAGAAGCGCAAGGGGGCGATATGCCTTGCCGCGGTCGACCGGGCAGCGCTGGCGCTGGGCATGGTCCCGGGCCTCAGCCTCGCCGACGCCCGCGCGCGCCTGCCCGATCTCGGCGTCGCCGATCATGATCCCCCGGCCGACGCCCGTTTCCTCGAACGGATCGCCGACGGCTGCGACCGCTATACCCCGATGGTCGCGCTCGATCCGCCCGACGGGCTGCTGCTCGACATCAGTGGCTGCGCGCATCTGTTCGGCGGCGAGGGGGCGCTGCGCGACGACCTCGCGGCGCGGCTCGGCCGGCTCGGGCTGGAGGTGCTGAGCGCGCTGGCCGACACGCCCGACGCCGCCCATGCGCTGGCGCGCTATCGTCCAGAGCCCGTCGCCGGAGCGACGCTTGGGGCCTTGCCCGTCGAGGCGCTCGGTCTCGACGGGGAGGAGACGGTCGGGCTGCGCCGGGCGGGGTTCCGGCGGCTCGACGATCTGGAGGCGCGGCCGTCGCGGCTGCTCGCGGCGCGCTTCGGGGAGGCGGCGCCCGACCGGCTGCGCCGGATCGCGGGCGGGCGCGACGTCCGCATCACCCCGCGCCGGCCCGAACCGGCGCTGATGCTCGAACGGCGCTTCGCCGAGCCGATCGGCCGCACTGAGGGCGCGCTCGCCGCGATCGGCGAGCTGGTCGGCCAGGCGGCGGTGCGGATGGAGGCGGCGCATCGCGGCGGTCGCCGGTTCGAGGCGCAGCTCTTCCGCACCGACGGGCTGGTCCGCGCGCTGCGGATCGAGACCGGGCTGCCGGTGCGCGACGCCAGGGTCGTCATGCGGCTGTTCGACGAGCGGCTGGCGGCGCTCGCCGATCCGGTCGATCCCGGCTTCGGCTTCGATCTGGTGCGCCTGTCGGTGCCGATGTTCGAGCCGCTCGCCCCGCTCCAGCTCCCGCTCGAAGGCGGCGCGCTGGCGCAAGGGGAACTGGCGCAGCTGCTCGACCGGCTGTCGACCCGGCTGGGCCGCCACCGGGTGCGGCGGCTGGCTCCGCGCGACAGCCATGTCCCCGAGCAGGCGGCGTTCGTCTTTCCCGCGATCGAGGGCGGCCCGGCGGGCGGCTGGCCCGACCCCGAACCCGGCGAGCCGCCGCTGCGCCCGACCCATTTGTTCGATCCGCCCCAGCCGATCGAGGTGATGGCGGGCGTTCCCGACGGCCCGCCGAGCCGCTTCCGCTGGCGCCGCGAGCTGCACGAGGTGACGCTGGCCGAGGGGCCCGAGCGGATCGGCGCGCTGTGGTGGCGGCGCGCCGACAATGCCGGCCTCAGCCGCGACTATTACCGGGTCGAGGACGGCAAGGGCCGGCGCTTCTGGCTGTTCCGGCTGGGCCTCTACGGACGCGAGGCGGAGCAGCCCGCCTGGTACATCCACGGCCTGTTCGCATGAGCGCCGAGGCCGTCCCCTTCGCCGAAATGGTCGCGGCGACCAATTACAGCTTCCTGCGCGGCGCCTCCGCTGCGGCGGACATGGTCGCGGCGGCGAGGGCGGCGGGCCATGCCGGCATCGGCATCGCCGACCGCAACAGCGTCGCCGGGGTGGTGCGGGCGTGGGACGCGGTCCGCAAGGCGCGCGAGGAGGCCAGGAAGGCAGGTCATGCCGACCTCGCCTTCAAGCTGGCGACGGGCGCGCGGCTGGTGTTCGTCGACGGGACGCCCGACATCGTCGCCTATCCCGCGACCCGGCGCGGCTGGGGCCGGCTGACCCGGCTGCTGACCACCGGCAACCGCCGCGCGATCAAGGGCGACTGCATCCTCTTCCTCGACGACCTGCTCGGCCATCTCGACGACCTGCTGCTGATCGTGATTCCGGGCGGCGAGGGGCTGGTGCTGGGCGAGGAAGGCGCGCGGCCGCATCCGACATGGGATGGCTCCATGCCGTCATTCCCGCGAAAGCGGGAATCCATGGACGGCGGTTCGCTGGAACCGGAGCGCTCCGTGACCGTGGATTCCCGCTTTCGCGAGAATGACGGAGAGAAAAGGGAGGAAATCTTTCCACCGTCGCCCCAGCGAAGGCTGGGGCCCATGTCTCTCGTCACGGTCGATGGGGTTCGGGTGGAGGACGATCCGTCCCCGGCGGCATCGTGCGAGAGGACAGACATGGATCCCAGCCTTCGCTGGGATGACGCGGTGAGGAGGGCGCTTTCCATCCTCAAGCGCGCCGCGCCCGATCGGGTCTGGCTGGGCTTGTCCATGCCCTATTCGGGACGCGACCGGCGGCGGATCGCCACCTATGCGCGGCTGGCGAAGGAGGTCGGCGTCCCGCTCCTCGCCACCAACGACGCGCTCTACGCCACGCCCGGCCAGCGGCCGCTCCACGATGTCGTCACCTGCATCCGCCTCGGCCTCACGCTCGACGAGGCGGGGACGCGGCTGGCCGCCAATGGCGAACGGCACCTCAAGCCCGGTCATGAGATGGCGCGGCTGTTCGTCGATCATCCGCAGGCCGTCGCCGCAGGCGTCGCGCTGCTCGATCGGATCGATTTCGACCTCAAGCAATTGAAATATGAATATCCGCACGAGCCCGTTCCCGAAGGCTGGACCCCGCAGGGCTGGCTCGAGCATCTGGTCGAGAAGGGCATAGCCTGGCGCTACGGCCCGAACCCCGAACAGAAGGTGCTCGACCTGGTCGAGACCGAGCTGAAGCTCGTCCGCGACGCGCGCTATGCCTATTATTTCCTGACCGTCCATGACGTGGTCGCCTTCGCGCGCGGCGAGAAGATCCTCTGCCAGGGACGGGGATCGGCGGCCAATTCGGTGATCTGCTACGTCCTCGGCATCACCGAGGTCGATCCGGTCCATAACAAGCTGCTCTTCTCGCGCTTCATCTCGGAGGACCGCAACGAGCCGCCCGACATCGACGTCGATTTCGAGCATGAGCGGCGCGAGGAGGTGATGCAGCATGTCTATGCGCGCTATGGCCGCCACCGCGCCGGCATCGCCGCCACCGTCATCCACTACCGCCCACGCAGCGCGGTGCGCGAGATCGCCAAGGTGCTGGGCCTCAGCGAGGACGTCGCGGCGAAACTGACCTCGACCATCTGGGGCAGCTATGCCGCGACGATGGAGGGCAAGCGCTTCCACGAGACCGGCTTCGACCCCGGCAATGTCGAGATCGCCCGGCTCAACATGCTCGTCGAGCAGCTGCTGACCTTCCCGCGCCATCTGTCGCAGCATGTCGGCGGCTTCGTGCTGACCGAGGACCGGCTCGACGAGACGGTGCCGATCCACAATGCCGCGATGGACGACCGCACCTTCATCGAATGGGACAAGGACGACATCGACGCGCTCGGGCTGATGAAGGTCGACGTGCTGGCGCTCGGCATGCTGACCTGCATCCGCAAGGCGTTCGCGCTGATCCAGGCGCACACCGGCACCGAATATACGCTCGCGACGATCCCGAAGGAGCGGAAAGAGGTCTACGACATGCTGTGCAAGGGCGACAGCATCGGCGTCTTCCAGGTCGAGAGCCGCGCCCAGATCAACATGCTGCCGCGGCTGCGGCCGCGAACGCTCTACGATCTCGTCGTGCAGGTCGCGATCGTCCGGCCGGGGCCGATCCAGGGCGGCATGGTCCATCCCTATCTCAAGCGCCGCAAGGAGGAGCGCGAGGGGAGGCTCGTCATCGACTATCCGGGGCCGAAGGGACCGGACGGCGCGCCCGAGCTCGAAGACGTGCTCAGCAAGACCCTCGGCGTCCCGCTGTTCCAGGAACAGGCGATGAAGCTGGCGATCGTCGCCGCCAAATTCACCGATGGCGAGGCCAACCAGCTCCGCCGCGCGATGGCGACCTTCCGCCATGTCGGCACCATGCCGGAGTTCGAGGGCAAGATGGTCGAGGGGATGGTCGCGCGCGGCTATCCGCGCGACTTCGCCGAGCGCTGCTTCGCCCAGATCAAGGGTTTCGGCAGCTACGGCTTTCCCGAAAGCCATGCCCAGTCCTTCGCGCTGCTCGTCTATGCTTCCTCCTACATCAAGTGCCGTTATCCGGCGGTGTTCGCCTGCGCGCTGCTCAATTCGCAGCCGATGGGCTTCTACGCCCCGGCGCAGATCGTCCGCGACGCGCGCGAGCATGGGGTCGAGGTGCGCGCGGCCGACGTCAACCGCAGCGGCTGGGACAACAGCCTCGAAGGGCCGCCCGGCCGGCTCGCGCTGCGGATCGGGCTGCGCCAGGTCGAGGGCTTCCGCCAGGCCTGGGCCGACGAGATCGCCAAGGTGCGGGGGCAAGGGGCTTTCGCCAGTATCGAGGAGCTGGCCCGCCGGGCGAAGCTGCCGCGCCGCGCGCTACGCCTGCTCGCCGACGCCGACGCCTTCCGCTCGCTCGGGCTCGACCGGCGCGCGGCCCTGTGGGAGGCGCGCCGCACCCCCGACGGTGAACTGCCGCTGTTCGCCGCGGCCAAGGCGCGCGAACTGGGCGAGGAGCCCGATGCGATGCTGCCGGCGATGCCGCTGTCCGAGCATGTCGCCGCCGATTACCAGATGACCCGGCTGTCGCTCAAAGGCCATCCGATGCAGTTCCTGCGCGACGTCTTCCGCCGCGAGGGCGTGCTGAGCTGCGCCGAGGTCGCCCAGGCGAAGAACGGCCGCCGCGCCAAGGTGGCGGGGGTGGTGCTGGTCCGCCAGCGGCCGGGCGAGGGCAAGGCGATCTTCATCACCCTGGAGGACGAGACCGGGATCACCAACGTCCTGCTCTGGGCGCGGACCTTCGAGGTGCAGCGCCGGCAGGTGATGGCGTCGCGACTGATGGTGGTGGAGGGCGAGATCCAGAAGAGCCCTGAAGGCGTCGTCCACCTGATGGGCGCGATCGTCGACGACCGCACCGCCGAGCTCGACCGGCTGTCGGAGGATCACCGCGCGACGATCGAGTTGCTGCCCGCCGACGTGTTCGAGCATCCCCAGCCACCCCGCGACCATGTCCCGCGCGGCAGCCACCCGCGCAACGTCCGCATCCTGCCGAAGTCGCGCGATTTCCATTGAGCGATTCCTAGAGCATCGCGGCCGCCCTATCCGCTCACCCTGAGGAGGGCTGAGCGAAGTCGAAGCCCGTCTCGAAGGGCCTTCGAGACGCCACTTCGCCAAGCTCAGTGGCTCCTCAGGCGGAGCGGGCCATATTCAAGGCGCGACGTTCCAGGGAATGCCCCCGTCTCAGCGCGGAGCGATGCGCCGGGCCATGGGCCGCACCGTGGCGCAGGCCGGCGTACCGTCCGCGCCGGTTCCGTCGATCGTCGTTTCGATCACGGCATCGCCCTGCATCGCACGATCCAGCAGCGCATCCCCGATGTCGTGGATGTCGATCTTGATCCGGCGCGACCAGGGAGACGCCGGATCGCCGGCCAGCTGGCCCACCCGGATATAGACGAACCGCCGGACCGGACCTTCGCGGCGCACCTGCTCCCCGAAGAATTTGGGGCCGGGGGCCACGCGGATCGGGACGTCGAAGACCAGGGCTTCGCCGCCGAACGAGCTTTTCGGGTCCAGCGGAAGGTCGTCCTTGCCTTGCAGGCTGTGGAGCACGCCGATCACCGGCCGCTCGATGACGATCCGCAGGGCGATGTCGGTCTGATCCGCTCGGGCCATGGCGCGCGCGATCCCTATTTGCTCTCGAAGACGTCGCCGGGTGGCAGGCCGGCGCGCAGGCCGGTCGGGCTCTGCAGCCATTGCAGCGCCCGCTTGTCATGGCCGAGCGTCGCGTACCAGAAGGCCAGCGTCGTCGCGATCACCGTGTTGCGGATGTGCGGGGTCGGTTCGCCGTTCAGCGTGGTGCGGAACAGCTGGCCCGCGAACATCTCGTGGGTGCCGTCCTTCAGCACCAGCAGATATTTCTCGCCCGGCGGCATCAGCCGGAAGGGCTGCTGCCGCTGGAGCGCGGTGATCGGCGTGACGAAGGGCACCGCGTCGGCGGTGCCGGTGATCGACAGGAACGGGATGCGGATCGTCGCGAAGGCGCTCTCGGGCGATCCGGTGAGCGGGGGCGAGGGGCTGAGGCCGACCGCCGCCCGCACCCTGGGATCGCTCAGCGGCGGCTCGATCTTGACCGGGAAGCTCTGCCCCGCGATTGCCTGGATGGTCTGGGCGCCGAAGCTGTGGCCGGCGACGCCGATCCGGTTGAGGTCGATCCGCTGGAGGTCGCACGGCCCTTCGAGCAGGCGCCGGCCGAGCTCGCCGATCACGAACTGGATATCGCGCGCGCGGGCGGCGAGCTGCTCGCCGTTGAGCGCCGACTTGAAGCCCGGCTTGCCGAAGATCGCGCTGTCGCTGCCCTCATGCTGGATGTTGACGACCGCGAAGCCGCCCTCCGCCCAGGCATGCGCCCAGATCGTCCCCGCGTCGAGCGAGCCGCCGAGGCCGTGGCTGAACAGGATGACGCCGACCTTCTCCCGCCCGGCCGGCATGCGGATCCGCACCGGCACCGGCCGGCCGCGCGTGGCGTCGAGCCACACCCCCTCGCACAGGGTGATCGGCGATGCCGCATGGGCGGCGGTGGCGCCGATCAGCGACAGACAGAATGCAGCGAACGACCTTACCAGACCCATCGCCGCCTAGGTGGCGCAAATCGGGGCGGCTGGCCAGTCCCGAAACAACCCGGAACAGGAGGTTCCGGAACGAAAAAGGGGCCCCGCCGTGGCGGAGCCCCCATTTTCCGGTGCGGTCCTTCGGATCAGAAGGAGAAGCGCACGCCGACGCGGATCGCATAGAGCGACTGGCTCGAATAGATCGTGTCGGTCGGCTGAGTGAACTGCGAATATTGATACTGGGCGCAGGTCTGCGACGAGTTGGTCGCCTTGGTCCCCTTGCCGTTGGCGTTGCCGGCCGTGGTGAGGCAGGCGACGCGGATCGGCGCGGAGGTGTAGGGGAAGGCGTATTCGCGGATCTGGCCCCACTTCTTGTTGATCAGGTTGGTGAAGTTCTCGATGTCCGCGAAGAAGGTCACCTTCGAGTCGCCCAGGCCCGTCGGCACCTCCTGCGACAGGTGCAGGTCGAAGCGGGTGAACCACTTGGAGTTGAACTTGTTGCGCGGCGCGATCTTGCCCTGATATTTCTCCAGGCCCGAGGTCCGGACGAAGTTCTCGAACGCCGCCTGGGTGGCATCCGAGTCGTAGGAGACCAGCGGATCGCCGCCGATCTTCGGCACGTAGAGCAGGTAGCGCGAACCGCTGCCGACCGTGCCGAACACCGGGCTGCGGCCTGACGACGGGTCGAACATGGTGTAGCTGTACGGACGGCCGATGCGGGTCTCGCCGAACAGCGAGATCGTCGTCTTGTTGTCGCCGAAGAACTCACGCTCGAACGACAGGTTGTACTTGATATTGTACTTCACCTGGTCGTTCGAGATGCCGTAGGCGGCGCCGTTGGCGTCCAGGAAGGCGCCGTTGCCATAGTTGGACGACGCGGTCGACGAGGTCGCCGGCGCCTGGTCCTTGATGTCCTGATAGGTGAAGCGGATGCCGGCCGACAGGCCGAAATCCCACGCCTTGTCCAGGCGGGCGACGGCGATGTAGCTGCGGCCCTTCTTGGTGTTGGTCAGGAAATAATCGGCATTGCTGTCGTTGAAGCCGAGCAGGCCGGTATAGCGCTGGCGGCCGTCGGGGGTCAGCGATCCGGCGATCGGCACCGAGCGGATGTCGGTGAAGAACACCTGGTTGCGGACCTTCGAGTAGAGCAGGTCGAGGCCGAACTGCCAGTCGTCGCCGAGGAAGCCGAGGTTCGCGCGATAGTCGAACGACATGGTGGCGCGCCACTGCGACGGGATCTTGAAGTTCGGATCCAGCGCGTTGGTGGTCGAGGCCGCGATGATCGAGCCGTTGGCGATATACTGGTTCACCGCGTCGCGGATCACGGTGCCGTCGACGCCGACCAGCGCCGCGCCGCCGACCGTGGCCGCCCCGGCGCCGGTCAGCCCCGGCACGTTGAAGCTGCCGTCGTTGTTCATCCGGATCGTCTGGGTGTTGGTCAGGATGCCGGTGTTCGAGAAGCTGTTCGACACATAGACGTCGGGCGCGCCGCCGCCGAAGATGCCGCCGCCGCCGCGCACCGCGAGGCGCGAGGTGGGCTTCCAGTCGAAGCCGAGGCGCGGCTGCAGCAGGCCGCGGCCGTTGAGGTAGGAGATGTTGTTGAAGCCGTAGCGGTTTAGGAAGTTCGGGTTGAACGCCGGCCGGCTCTCGCCGCCGTACAGGTCGTAGCGCAGGCCGTAGGACAGGGTGAAGGTCGGATCGGGACGCCAGGTGTCCTGGAGGCCGAAGGTGTAGGTCTGGTAGCTGAACTTGGCGGCCGCGTCGTCGGGATCGAGCGACGGGATCGCGTTCTGATATTGCAGGCTCTGCGCGTTGCCGGCCTGGAAGTCGGCGATCGAGTCGAAATAATAGTTGCCGGCCGTGTTCTGCAGGAAGGCGTTGAACACCTTCACATGCGAATATTCGGTGAAGGCGCGGATGTCATGGTCGCCCCGGGTCAGGCGCGCCTGGAACGAGCCGCCGAAGGTCTCGGTGTTGAGCGCGTTGGTCTGGCGCGAATTGTCCGGGCCGATCGACACGATCGGCACGCCCGACGGGCAACTCGTCGCCTCGGTGTTGCTGGTCGGCGTGCCCGAGCCGCGGTCGGAGGTCGGCGCGGTGCAGACCCGGAACTGGGCGAAGCCGCGGCCCATCAGCGGGTCCTGCAGGCGGACATATTTCTTGTAGAAGCCGCGCGCCTCGGTCGAGAAGTCGTCCGACCAGTCGGAGTTGAGCTGGAGCACGCCGGTGTGCAGCTTGTTGCCCTGGACATAGGCGTTCGACGAGAGGCCGAGGCCGGGGGCCGAGGTGCCGGTGTTGACGTTGTTCGTCAGGTAGATCTGATCCTTCGCATAGGCGTAGGTCAGCGAGAGGCGCTGCGTTTCCGACAGGTTGGCGTCGAGCTTGGCGACCAGGCGGTCGTCCTTGTCGCCGTTGGTGTTGAGCACCTCGCCCGCGTCGTAATTGTAGCGGCTCTTGGCGATGTCGACGACGTTGTCGACCATCGCCTGGGTCAGGTTGGGGATCGCGGTGCCGGCATTGTTGTCGCCGGGCCCCTCCGAGATCGGACGCGGCGCGCGGATGCTCTCGCCGGCGACCATGAAGAACAGCTTGTCCTTGATGATCGGGCCCGACAGCTCGGCGCCGTAATTCTTGTAGGTGAAGTTCGGCAGGGTGACCTTGCCGGTCGGGACGCCGGGGCCCTTCTTGGTCTTCTTGCCGCTCAGCTCGTCCGACGAATAGGCGTAGAAGCCGGTGCCCTGGAAGTCGTTGGTGCCTGACCGGAGCACGATGTTGATCACGCCGCCCTGGAAATTGCCCTCGCGGACGTCATAGGGCGCGACCTTGGTCTGGAACTGGCCGACCGCGTCGAGCGGGATCGGCGAGCGGCGGCTGGGGAGGCCGTCCGGGTTGAGGCCGAAATTGTCGGTGATCGGCACGCCGTCGACGGTGAAGCGGTTGAAGCGGGCGTTCTGGCCCGCGAAGGAGACCGCGCGGCCGCCCGAGGGGGTGTCGTCGAGCCGGGCGAACGGGTCGCGGCGCATCAGGTCGCGGATGTCGCGGTTGATCGTGGCGACCTGCGCGATGTCGCTGGTGGTGAGGACCGTCGCCGGCCCCTGCGAGACGGTGCGGGCGTTCTTGATGCTGCTCGCGGTGACGATGATCTCCTGCCCGCCCTGTTCGGCGAGCTCGATCGGCAGCGAATAGGGCTGGCCGATCACGGTGTGGATGTCGGTGACCTGCGAGGTCGGATAGCCCGGCGCGTTGACGACGACGGTGAAGGGGCCGCCGATGCGCAGGCCGTTGGCGTTGAAGCTGCCCGAGCCGTCGGTGGTCAGCGTCGACCGGGTGCCCGACGGCACATGGGTGATGGTGACGGTCGCACCGGCGACGGGCGCGCCGTTCGCGGTGACGTTGCCCTGGATCGACGAAGTGGTTTCCTGGGCGAGGGCCGGAGCGCTCGCGACGATGGCGACAGCGATTGCGCCCGCGGCGCAGCCGAGATTGAAGTTCCGCATTGTAGGTCCCCTTTTTCGCACCGGGCGATGGACATTCGGTTTGTGCGGCGCACCAGAAAGACTGGTCGATGACACCGTCATCGCCACTTTTTCGTGCCCCTCGCCTGTGCTGTTATGCCCCATTCATTACCGTTCTGTGGCGGTCGGTTCAACCTGGGTTCATACTTTCAACAATGTCAGGATAGTGGCGGAATTCCGCGCTGCACTGCGAATAAGATTACGAATCCGAAATGATGCCGGGCGAATCGGCGGGCTGGTTCCGGCGCTGGGCCACCCCGTCTGCGGCGGCGGCGGATGGGGGCCTCACACCGCCAGTCGGGTGGTCAGCTTGACCTCTTCCAGCACCGCATAGGTGCGCGTCTCGCGCACCCCCGGCATCGCCGTCAGGATGTCGCCCAGGAAGCTGCGATAGGCCGACATGTCCGACACGCGGACCTTGAGCAGATAGTCGAAGCCGCCCGCCACCATATGGCATTCCATCACCTGCGGTACGCGGCGGACATGGTCGGAAAAGGCGCTGAACACGTCGTCGGTGGTGCGGTCGAGCAACACCTCGATGAAGATCATCAATGCCTGATCGAGCTTCTCGGGGTCGAGCAGCGCGGTATAGCCGGTGATCACGCCGCGCTCGCGCAGCCGCTTCACCCGGTCGAAGCAGGCCGCCGGCGACAGGCCGCAGCGCTGCGCCAGCGCCTGGTTGGTGATTCGGCCGTCCTCCTGCAACGCCCTCAGCAGGCGGCGGTCGGTCTCGTCGATCGGAACATGCTTCGGTTCGGCCGCCATAATCCGGTTATCCATTCGGAGTGTGCCATCATAATATGAAGCACCTTCGGCAAGATTGGCAATATCATGGAGATGTATCGGGAATCATCGCCGATCGCCGGAGGATGTGATGGCCAGCCTGCTTTCGAATTGGGACATGATCGACGCCGGCAAATATGCCGATGAGGGCGAGGTGGTGCGTACCCTGCTCGAGCGCCAGCCGCTCGGCCCGCGGGACCGCGCCGACGTCGTCGCCGAGGCGACCGCGCTGGTCGAGGGCGCGCGCGGCGCGACGAAGAAGCAGGGCGTGGTCGAGAGCTTCCTCCAGCAATTCTCGCTTGGCACGCGCGAGGGGCTGGCGCTGATGTGCCTGGCCGAGGCGCTGCTGCGCACCCCCGACGCCGACACCCGCGACCGGCTGATCGCCGAGAAGATCGGATCGGCCGACTGGGCCAGCCATCTCGGCCAGTCGGACAGCCTGTTCGTCAACGCCTCGACCTGGGGGCTGATGCTGACCGGCCGGCTCGTCGACGTCGACGAGGAGGCGAAGAACGACCTGGGCGGCTTCCTCAAGCGCATCACCGCCCGGCTCGGCGAGCCGGTGATCCGCCAGGCGGTCGGCGCCGCGGTCAAGATGATGGGCGAGCAGTTCGTGCTCGGCCGCACCATCGGCGACGCGCTCGCCCGCGCCAGGCGCGAAGGCTATCTCTGCTCGTTCGACATGCTGGGCGAGGGGGCCCGCACCGCCGCCGACGCCGCGCGCTACGAGAAGATCTATGCCGATGCGATCGAGGCGGTCGGCAAGGCGGCGGATGGCGCCGGCCCCGAACTCGGCCATGGCGTCTCGGTCAAGCTGTCGGCGCTGTCCCCCCGCTATGAGGCGGTGCAGGAGGCGCGCGTCTGGGAGGAGCTCTATCCGCGCGTCAGGCGGCTCGCGCTGATCGCCGCGCGCCACGACCTCAACTTCGCGATCGACGCCGAGGAGGCCGACCGGCTCGTCATCTCGCTGAAGATGATCGAGCGGCTGGTGAAGGAGCCCGAGCTGGGCGAGTGGAAGGGCCTCGGCGTCGTCGTCCAGGCCTATCAGAAGCGCGGCCTGACGGTGATCGGCGCGCTGCGGGCGCTGGCAGAGGGCAGCGGGCGGCGGATCATGGTCCGGCTCGTCAAGGGCGCCTATTGGGACAGCGAGATCAAGAAGGCGCAGGTCGCGGGCCGGCCCGACTATCCGGTCTTCACCACCAAGGCGGCGACCGACCTCTCCTATCTGGTCTGCGCCAAGGCGCTGATCGACGCGAGCCCGGCGCTCTATCCGCAATTCGCCAGCCACAACGCCCACACCCTCGCGGCGGTGCGCGGCATGGCCGACGGCGCGGGCGTGACGATCGAGCATCAGCGCCTCCACGGCATGGGCGAGGCGCTCTACGCCGCCGCCGGGAAGCGATACGGCGAGCTGCGCCTGCGCGCCTATGCGCCGGTCGGCGGGCATGAGGAGCTGCTCCCCTATCTGGTCCGCCGCCTGCTGGAGAACGGCGCCAACACCAGCTTCGTCCACGCGCTGCTCGACGAGCGGGTGCCCGCCGAGCTGGTGGTCGCCGATCCGATCGCGGCGGTCGAGGCGCATCCCCGGCGCCACGCGCGGATCGCGCTGCCGGCCGACATCTACGGCCCGTCGCGCCGCAACCCGCCCGGCCGCGACTATTCGCTGGTCGAGGCGCGGGGGCTGGCGGCGAAGACGGCCGTGCTGACCGCGGGCGAGCGCGAGACCTCGGGCGCGATCATCCGGGGCCGGCTGATCGCCGCCGCCTCCGATCCGGTGACGAGCCCCGCCGATCGCGGCCGGGTGATCGGCTATGCGTCGACCGCGACCCCCGCCGACATCGACCGCGCGATCGCCGCCGCGCGCGCCGCGCAGCCCGGCTGGAACCGGCTGGGCGGCGCCGGTCGCGCCGCCGTGCTGCGGGCGATGGGCGACGCGCTGGAGGCGGAGATGGACCCGCTGATCGCGCTGCTCTCGCTGGAGGCGGGCAAGACGCTCAACGACGGCGTCGCCGAGGTCCGCGAGGCGGTCGACTTCTGCCGCTATTATGCGGACCTGGCCGAGCGGCAGTTCGGCGCGCCGACGATCCTGCCCGGGCCGGTGGGGGAGACCAACCAGCTCGAACTGGCCGGGCGCGGCGTCTTCGCCTGCATCAGCCCGTGGAATTTCCCGCTCGCCATCTTCACCGGCCAGATCGCGGCGGCGCTGGCGGCGGGCAATGCCGTGCTCGCCAAGCCGGCCGAACAGACCCCGCTGGTCGCGGCGCGCGCCGTCCGCCTGTTCCACAAGGCGGGGCTCGACCCCGACCTGCTGGCGCTGCTGCCCGGCGACGGCGCCACCGTCGGCGGCGCGATCGTCAACCATCCCGGGATCGACGGCGTCGCCTTCACCGGCGGCACCGAGACCGCCTGGGCGATCAACCGCCAGCTCGCAGCGCGCAACGGGCCGATCATCCCGTTCATCGCCGAGACGGGCGGCCTCAACGGCATGTTCGTCGACACCACCGCGCTGCGCGAGCAGGTGGTCGACGACGTCGTCCTGTCGGCCTTCGGCTCGGCGGGTCAGCGCTGCTCGGCGCTGCGGCTGCTGTTCGTGCCGCACGACAGCGCCGACGAACTGGTCGCGACGCTGAAGGGCGCGATGGAGGCGCTCGTCATCGGCGATCCGGCCGATCCCGCGACCGACGTCGGCCCGGTGATCGACGCCGAGGCGAAGGCGGCGCTCGCCGCGCATCGCGAGCGGCTGTCGCGCGAGGCGGTGATCCTGCATGAATGCGCGGCGCCCGAGGGCGGCGACTTCTTCGCGCCGCTGATGGCCGAGATTCCCGCCGCCGACTATCTGGAGCGCGAGGTGTTCGGCCCGATCCTCCACATCGTCCGCTACGACCCGGCCGATCTCGCCAAGGTCGCGGGGCGGCTCGCCGCGCGCGGCTATGGCCTGACGCTCGGCGTCCACAGCCGGATCGAGCGCTTCGCCGAGGAGGTGCGCGAACTGGTGCCGGCCGGCAATGTCTATGTGAACCGCTCGATCATCGGCGCGGTGGTCGGCGTCCAGCCGTTCGGCGGGGAGGGGCTGTCGGGCACCGGCCCGAAGGCCGGCGGTCCGCACGCGCTGCTGCGCTACGCGACCGAGCGGGCCTTGTCGGTGAACATCACCGCGCAGGGCGGCGACCCGGCCTTGCTCAACCTCTGAGGGGATGGAGCGGGCGCGGTCGCGTTGCGGGTGGCGAACATCAGCAGCCGGCCGAGCAGGCTCCACTGACAGCTTCCGATGTTATGCATAAGCGTGACCACTATCCTTCCGCCCGGCCCTATTGCATGACTGCATGACGGCCCCATGACAGCGGGCGGCAGGGGATTGGGACCGCAATGCTGATCGCGGCAGGCGCGCTGCTGGGGGTGATCTTCGGCAGCTTCATCGCGACGATCGTCGTCCGCTGGCCGCAGGGCCGGTCGGCGGCGCGCGGCCGTTCCGCCTGCGACGGGTGCGGCGCGCCGCTCGGCCCGGCGCGGCTCGTGCCCGTCCTGAGCTATGCCGTGCAGCGCGGCCGGGCGGCCTGTTGCGGCGGCCGGATCGACCCCGTCCATCCGCTCGCCGAGCTGCTCGGCGCGGCGATCGGCGCGATCGGCGTGGCGGCAGCCCCCGATCTCCAGCAGGCGATCGCCGGGGCGTTGTTCGGCTGGCTGCTGCTCGCCCTGGCGCTGCTCGACCTCCGCCATTTCTGGCTGCCCGACCGGCTGACGATGGTGCTGGCGCTGGCCGGGCTGGTCGTCGGACTGGCCGGACTGCCGCCCGATCTTGCCGACCGGCTGATCGGCGGCGTGGCGGGTTTCCTGCTGCTGGAGGCGGTGCGCCACGGCTATCGCCGGCTGCGCGGCCGCGACGGGATGGGGGGCGGCGACCCCAAGCTGTTCGGGGCGATCGGCCTGTGGCTCGGCTGGCGCATGTTGCCGATCGTCCTGCTCGGCGCGGCGCTGGCGGGGTTGGCGGCGGCGCTGCTCCTGTCGCTGGCGGGCCGCCGCCTCGGCGCGACCTCGCGGCTGCCCTTCGGCCCCTTCCTGGCGCTCGCCGCGTGGGGCGCCTGGGTGGCCGCCGCGATGGGGGCGATCGGGTAAGTTGTTCGATTATGGACAGGATCGCGCTTGCCCGAGCGGCCGGTGCCCCTAAACAGGGCCCCGTACAGGGAGGGCTTATGACTGTCAGATGGATCGCGGCCGCGCTGGCGCTGGCCGCTACGGGCGCATCGGCGCAGACCGATCTCGCGACTGCCTTCGGCGCGCGCGAGCAGATCGAGCAGATCAGCCTGTCGCCCGACGGATCGCGGCTGGCCTATGTCGTCCCGACCGCAGGGCAGGGCTCGGCGCTGCTGACTTTCGCGCCCGGGGTCGACAAGGAGCCCAAGGTCGCCTTCGCCATGAACGGCGAGCCCGATCGCCTGTCGGACTGCAACTGGATCGCCAACGACCGGCTGGTGTGCGGGATATGGGGCCTCGCCCAGCCCGCCGAGTTGGCCAATGCGGGTATCATCCCCTATTCGCGGGTCGTCGCGATCGACGCCAATGGCGGCAATCCGCGCATGCTCAGCGCGATGCACAACAGCAATTCGCGCGGCTACAACCTGCGCGGCGGCGAGGTGATCGACTGGCTGCCGGAGGAGGACGGCAACGTCCTGATGACCCGCAACCAGCTTCCCGACTCCCGCCTGGGCACGCGCCTGGGCAAGAGCGAGGAAGGCATGACGGTGGACAAGGTCGACACGCGCACGCTCAGCTCGTCGCGCGTCGAAAGCGCCCAGCAGGATGTCTCCACCTATATCAGCGACGGCCACGGCACGCTGCGGATCAAGGCGATCCAGCAGAATGAGGGTGGCCGCGACAGCGGCGTGATCCGCTATTATTACCGGCAGGCGGGCAGCAAGAAATGGGAGCCGCTGTCCGATTACAACTATGTCACCGAGGATGGGTTCGAGCCGGACTCGGTCGATTATGAGCGCAACGCCGTCTATGGCTTCCGCAAGAAGAACGGCCTCAAGGCCGTCTATCGCATCGCGCTCGACGGATCGCTCAAGGAGGAGCTGGTCTATTCGCGGCTCGATGTCGACGTCGATAAGCTGATCCATATCGGCCGGCGCAACCGCGTGATCGGCGCCAGCTATGCCACCGATATCCGCCAGGCGGTCTATTTCGACGCCGACCTCGCCAAGCTCAGGGACTCGCTGGCCAAGGCGCTGCCGGGGCAGCCGATGGTCCGCATCGTCGATTCGAGCATGGACGAGAAGAAGCTGCTGATCTGGGCGGGCAGCGACAAGGATCCGGGCGTCTATTATATCCTCGACCGGACGACCAAGCAGATGGCGACCTTCCAGCCGAACCGGCCGCAGCTCGAAGGCGTCCAGCTCGCCGAGATGAAGCCGGTGTCCTATCCGGCCGCCGACGGCACCATGATCCCCGGCTATCTGACCTTGCCGGCCGGCAGCGCGGGCAAGAACCTCCCCGCGATCGTCATGCCGCATGGCGGCCCCGGCGCGCGCGACACATGGGGTTTCGATTGGCTGGCGCAATATTATGCGGCGCGCGGCTTCGCCGTGCTGCAGCCCAATTTCCGCGGATCGACCGGCTATGGCGATGACTGGTATCTGCAGAACGGCTTCAAGTCCTGGCCGACGGCGGTCTCCGACATCGGCGACGGGGCGCGCTGGATGATCAAGCAGGGGATCGCCGATCCCAGCAAGCTCGCGGCGGTCGGCTGGTCCTATGGCGGCTATGCGGCGCTCCAGTCGGCGGTGGTCGACCCCGCCTTGTTCAAGGCGATCGTCGCGATCGCCCCGGTGACCGACCTGCCGCTGCTCAAGGAGCAGTCGCGCTGGTGGAGCGATTATCGCCTCGTCAGCGACTTCATCGGATCGGGACCGCAGGTGCTGCAGGGATCGCCCGCGCGCAACGCGGCGCAGATCAAGGCCCCGGTGATGCTGTTCCACGGCACGATGGACCGCAACGTCAATGTCGAGCAGACGCGGGTGATGGACCGGGCGCTGGCCGCGGCCGGCGTCCCGCACAAGACGGTGATCTTCGAGAACCGCGACCACCAGATCGAGGACGGCGCGATGCGCGCACGGATGCTCCGCGACAGCGATGCCTTCCTGCGCCAGTCGATGGGGATGTGATCGGTTAGGTCAGGCCGGGTTCGCCGCCATCGTCAGATAGGCGGTGTAGCCGACATGGTCCGACAGCATCGATCCGTCGGCCTCGCGGCCGAACGGGGTGGCGATGCGGCGCACCGTCAGGTCGGCGGCGGCGCCGGGGATCAGGAACTGCCAGTCCTTGGCGCGACGGCGCGCCTCGCGGGCGTCGGCGGACAGGCCGTCGCGGCAGACGCCCGTGCAGGCCGACAGCGCGTCGGCCGGCGCCGTGCCGTGGTGGCGCGCCAGCACCTCCATCACCATCGTCCGGCGCGCGGCGCTGCGGCCGATGTTGAAGTCGCCGCCGACGATCATCGGCATGCCGGGGACATGGTTGGCCGCCAGGAAGCGGTCGAGCGCCGCCACCTGCTGGCGGAAGGCGGCGTCGGCGCGCTCGATCGCGACGCCCGAGGCGCGCTTCGAATTGAGGTGGAGGTTGACCACGGCGATCGGGCCCGGCGCGCCCGGCACCGCGACCACCGCCATGACCATCCCCTTGTTGGCGAGGCAGTCATAGCCGGCGCAGGCGGCGGCGGGGAAGGCGGCGCGGCGCACCGACAGGATCGGATAGTCCGACAGGATGACGAGCCCGCTGTCGAGCAGCTTGCCGCTCCGCTCGCCCTTCAGGAAGGAGGCCTCGGCCGCGAAGGCGCGATCGGCGGGGGAGCGCGTCGGCGGACCGGCGAGGGCGTCGTCGGGGCCGAAGGCGGCATAGCGATGGCCCGATGCCGCGCGGATCGCCTTGGCGTCGTCCGAAAAGGCCTCCTGCAACAGCACGACGCGCGGCTGGGCGCCGGTCGCGCGCAGCGCCGCCAGCCGTTCGCCGATCCGCGCCAGCGCGTCGCCGCGCCCGAAGCGGGCGGGCCAGGGCAGCCCCTCGACATTATAGGTCATCACCGACAGGCCGGCGTCGCCGCGTGGGGCGGGATGGGGAAGGGCGGGCTGCTCCCGCGCCGCGCCGCGCGTGGCGAGCAGCAGCAACAGGCTACCCAGCAACAGCACGAGCGCGCCCTGCCGGCGGGACAGGCCCCGCCGCACGATCCCGTCCATCGATGATCCTCCGCATGTTCGTCGGCGCGGCACGCACCCCTCGGCCGCTGCGGTGCGCCCCCTATGCCCGAGGACGGCGAAGATTTTTTGACGGGCGCGTTGCGCTTCCTGTCGGATCGTGGGTCAGTTCCGCGTCGTAGAGGCAGGCGGTTGCACGGCCGTCGCGCGGACGCGATCATGGGGTGCTGCCGGACAAGGAGATGGGCATGTTGTACGCGATCCTCTGCTATGATTCCGAAGAGGTGGTCGGCGCCTGGAGCGCGGAAACCGAGACGGCGGTGATGGCGCGGCTGGGCGCGGTGCAGGACCGGCTTCGCGCCGAAGGGCGGCTCGGCCCCGTCGCCCGGCTGATGCCGACGACGGCGGCGACCACGGTGCGCAAGGGCGCCGAGCCGCTGGTGCTAGACGGCCCCTTCGCCGAAACCAAGGAACAGCTCCTCGGCTTCTACGTCGTCGATTGCGACAGCCTCGACGCCGCGATCGAGGTCGCGGCCGAACTCGGCCGGGCGAGCGGCTCGGCCGGCGCGCACGAGGTGCGGCCGCTGATGCTCTACCGGCCGGGCGAGGCGCAGGTGGAGGCTTCGTGACCGACCTCGCCTGGATCGACGCGGCGCTGGCGTCGGCCCGGCCGCGCGCGGTGGCCGCGCTGCTCCGCTATTTCCGCGACATGGACCTGGCCGAGGAGGCCTATCAGGAGGCCTGCCTGCGCGCGCTGGCGCGCTGGCCCGAGCAGGGGGCGCCGCGCGATCCCGCCGCCTGGCTGATCCTGGTCGGCCGCAACAGCGGAATCGACGCGGTGCGCAAGGCGGCGCGGACCGAGGCGCTGCCGCCCGAGGACCAGCTTTCCGACCTCGACGATGCCGAGGCCGGGCTCGCCGACCGGCTCGACGAGGGCCAGTATCGCGACGACATATTGCGGCTGCTGTTCGTCTGCTGCCATCCCGACCTGCCCGCCACCGGCGCGATCGCGCTGGCGCTGCGCATCGTCTCCGGCCTGACCGTGGCGCAGATCGCGCGCGCCTTCCTGGTCGGCGAGAAGGCGATGGAGCAGCGCATCACCCGCGCCAAGGCGCGCATCGCCGACAGCGGCGTGGCGTTCGAGACGCCGGGGCCGATCGAGCGGGCCGAGCGGCTGGGGGCGGTCGCCGCAATGGTCTACCTGATCTTCAATGAAGGCTATTCGGCGAGCGGCGCGGAGGCCGGCGCGCGCGAGCCGCTGTGTCGCGAGGCGATCCGGCTCGGCCGGCTGCTGCTGCGGCTGTTCCCGTCCGAGCCCGAGATCCTCGCGCTGACCGCGCTGATGCTGCTCCAGCATGCGCGCAGCGCGGCGCGGCTCGACGGGGAGGGGCAGGTCGTCCTGCTCGAGGACCAGGATCGCGGCCGCTGGGACGGCGCGATGATCGCCGAGGGGCTGGCGCTGCTCGACAAGGCGATGCGGCATCGCCGGCCCGGCCCCTATCAGGTGCAGGCGGCGATCGCGGCGCTCCACGCGCGGGCGAAGACCGCCGCCGACACCGACTGGGCCGGGATCGAGCGGCTCTATGCGACGCTCGAACGGATGCAGCCCTCGCCGGTGGTGACGCTCAACCGGGCGGTCGCGCTCGGCCGGCTGTCGGGGCCCGAGGCGGCGCTCGACCTGATCGCGCCGCTCGGCGAACGGCTCGACGGCTATTTCTATTATCATGGCGCGCGCGGCGCCTTCCTCGATCAGCTCGGCCGGGCGGAAGAGGCGCGCGCCGCGTTCGTCCGGGCGATCGGCCTGGCCGGCTCGGCGGCGGAGGCGGCCTATATCCGCCAGCAGCTCGATCGGCTATCGCAGCCCAAATAGATATGGCCAGATAAATGCGGACCGGCTGTCGGATCGGACGCGCCGCCATCGTCGTACCGACGCAGACGATAGGAGATGCCAGATGCACGACCTCACCCTGACCCGCCTGATCGACGCGCCGCGCGACAAGCTGTTCCGCTGCTGGACCGATCCCGAGCTGATCCCGCTGTGGTTCTGCCCGCCGCCCTGGGGCGTGTCGAAGGCCGAGGTCGATCTGCGGCCCGGCGGTTCGTGCCTGATCGTGATGCGCGGTCCCGAAGGGCAGGAGATGCCCAATCCCGGCGTCTATCTGGAGGTCGTCCCGAACGAGAAGCTGGTCTTCACCGACGCCTTCACCAGCGCCTGGGAACCGTCGGAGAAGCCGTTCATGACCGGCATCCTCACCTTCGCCGACGAAGCCGGCAAGACCCGCTACACCGCGACCGTCCGCCACTGGACCGCCGAGGACAAGGCCCAGCACGAGGCGATGGGATTCCATGAGGGCTGGGGCATCGCGACCGACCAGCTCGAGGCGCTGGCCAAGCGGATCTGATTTCCACGCCGTTCACTCCGCACGTCATGCTGAACTTGTTTCAGCATCCACCGGGAGGCTTGGCTATGCCGTAGAGAATCCTGCGGCGTGCAGGCCGGCTATCTCATAACCCGTCCAAGTTGCTGGGTGGATGCTGAAACAAGTTCAGCATGACGGTCCCTCGACGGACCCCGGTTGGGGGTGGGCTGCGATCGACGGCCAATGGGGGGAAGCCGGATCGCGTCACGGGGCCGTGTGCCCACCCCCCGCCCCGCCGCAGGGATCCGGCGGGGAGTTCGGTTCAGGCGAGCCGGCCGCGCCGGCCCTCGCCGTGGAGATAGGCGAGCAGGCCCTGCGCCTGGCCGCGCGAATAGCCCGAGGCCAGGAAGCTGCCGACGTCGTCGTCGCCCAGCTCGTCGGCATGGTGTCGGGCCAGCGAGGCGAAGCGGCGTAGGCTTTCCAGCCGCGGATCGGCGAGCGGACGGGCGAGGCGGACGCCGAGCGCCCATTCGACGAAGCGGCCGAAGCGGCTGTGCGGTGCGATCTCCCGCGTCGCGTCGATGCGCTCGGCGAGGCTGATCACGCGGAGTTCGGTGGACGAGAACAGCCCCGCGTCGGAGGCCGTCGCCGTCCTGCTTTCCCCATCGAGGGGGGTGAAGCCCAGATAGGCCATGGCGTTGTGTCCCCTGACAAGATGTGACAGATCGGTACGTGGTATGAACAGGCACGTACCGCTCGGTCACATTCTCGTCAAGCCCGAGCGCGCCATCGGGGCAAACTTATTCTGTCAGCCCTGACAGAAAGGCTGAGGCGATCGGATTGCTGCGTTTGATCCGATACCATGCCGAAACGATAGCTATTGCGCCTTCCGCTAAAAGGTCCATATTTTGGACCAAATAATCCGTCGCGACTCGCGAGCCGATCGCCGGCTTTCGCGCGGAGCGTCAAAAGGCCAGGAAAAAGGGGGATATGGATGCGCAATTCCAGCAACAGGAGGCATCTCTCGCGGGCGTCCGGTGCCGGTGCGGCCTTGCTGCTTTCGCTGGCGATCGCAACCGCGCAAGCGCGGGCCGAGGATTTCGCGATCACCCATGTCTCGGTCATCCCGATGGACCGGGAACGGGTGATTCCGGACCAGACGCTTCTCGTCCATGATGGCCATATCCTCCGCTACGGCCCGGCCGCCTCGACGCTGCCCCCGAAGGGCGGCAAGCTTATCGATGGCCGTGGCCGCTATGTCATTCCGGGCTTGAGCGACATGCACGTCCACATCCCGGTGGGCGGTCCGACGATCAACGGGTCGGCCGAGGGGAGCGTTTCCCCGGATGCCGCGCGGGCCTTCCTCGACCTGTTCATCGCCAACGGCGTTACCACGGTCAGGAACATGGCGGGCGGCGAGCCTCACCTCCTGCTCCGGGACGCCATCAATGCCGGGAAAGTCGAAGGGCCGCGCATCTTCACGGCATCGGCGATCATGGACGGAGACCCCCCGCTCACCTCCTACACCATGGCTTTCGGCAAGCCGGACGCCGCGCGTGCCTATGTCCGATGGTCGGCGCGGAAAGGGTTCGATTTCATCAAGGTCTATTCGACGCTGGGAACCGATGTCTTCGACGCCGTCGTGGACGAGGCCGGGAAGCAGAAGCTGCCGATCACCGGCCACCTGCCTCAGCTCGTCAGCTTCGACCACGCCTTGCGGGGCATGCGGTCGATCGAGCATCTCTCCGGCTTCGACGTGGCATTCTGGCCGGACCCGTCGAAGGTCTCGGCTGGCATTCCCGATCTCTATACGGGCTTCGCTTTCGGCACGACGGCAAAGATCGAGGAGCTCGTGGCGAAGGTGAAGAAGGCCGGCGTCTGGAACGATCCGACACTTGTCGTCTACGATCGTCTTACCAACGAGCTCGATCGCGAGAAGCGGCAGGACCTGCCGGAGGGCAGATATCTTCCGGCCGAGCTGCGCGACGACACTCTCTTCAACCAGGTGTTCGACGCGCGGCACCGGTCGAACCTGGAAGGCAGTCGATCCGTTCGGCTGGCCATCGTCAAGGCATTGAGCGACGCCGGTGCGCCATTGCTCACCGGCACCGATTCACCGGCGCTGGTGGTCGTGCCCGGCTTTTCCCTGCATACCGAGCTCAAGCATTTCGTCGAAGCCGGACTGACGCCCTATCAGGCGCTTGCCGCCTCGACGGCCGAGCCGGCGCGCTATCTCGATCGCGTCGGGCAGTTCGGAACCATCGTTCCCGGCGCCAGCGCGGATCTGGTGCTCCTCGCGGCAAATCCACTCGAAGATATCGACAATGTCGACCGTATCGAGGGAGTGATGGTGCGCGGCCGCTGGTATCCCAGGCAGGAGATCGATGCGACGCTCGAGGCCCATGCGGCGAAATTCGCCGCACCCGAATAGGAGCGTATCGCTTCCGCCTGACGCCGAACGCCGCTCGCCATCTCGACGGAGCGGCAATGGATTCCGATTTGCGTCAGGGTGAGGATGTTGCGGTGTGGAGCACTCGGCTCTCCATCCCCGATCCCGCATCGATATCCGCCGATGCTACATTTTTATGTCAGTTCGGTGACGATATGGGGCCGGGACAGGCCCCATCGCCGCCGCATAAGGCGATCCGGTGTAACATTGCTGTAACAGCCCGGGATTAAGCGAGCCCTCGCGCCGGAAGGACTCCGGCATCGGAGAATCTTTCATGCTCAAGCATTTCGTCGCCGCGCTGAGCGCTGGCCTGGTCCTCGCCTCGGGCATGGTTTCCGCCGCCCATGCCGCCAACATCTCGGGCGCGGGCGCGACCTTCCCCGCGCCGCTCTATGCGAAATGGGCGGAGACCTACAAGGCGACCACCGGCATCGGCCTCAACTACCAGGCGATCGGCTCGGGCGGCGGCATCAAGCAGATCAAGGCGAAGACCGTCGATTTCGGCGCGTCGGACAAGCCGCTGAAGCCGGACGAACTGGCGGCCGCAGGCCTCTACCAGTTCCCGACCGTGATGGGCGGCGTGGTTCCGATCGTGAACCTGCCCGGCGTCAAGCCCGGCCAGATCAAGATGACCGGCGCGGTCCTCGCCGACATCTTCATGGGCGGCATCCGCAAGTGGAACGATCCGCGCATCGCGCGGCTCAACCCCGGCGTGAAGCTGATGCCGATGCCGATCACCGTCGTCCATCGCTCGGACGGCTCGGGCACCTCCTTCCTCTTCACCACCTATCTGGCGATGAAGAACCCGGTCTGGGCGAAGAAGGTCGGCGCCAGCGACGCCGTGTCCTGGCCGACCGGCATCGGCGGCAAGGGCAATGACGGCGTCTCGGCCTTCGTCAAGCAGACGATGGGCTCGATCGGCTATGTCGAATATGCCTATGCCAAGCAGAACCGGGCGACCTTCGTCCTGCTGCAGAACAAGGCGGGCCAGTTCGTCGCTCCGGGCGCGGCCAATTTCGCCGCCGCCGCGGCGGGCGCGCAATGGGCCAAGGCGCCGGGTAACTATGTCCTGCTGCTCGACCAGCCGGGCCCGAAGACCTGGCCGATCACCGGCGCGACCTTCATCCTCGTCTATCGCAACCAGGCCGATCCGGCGACGGGCGGCAGCGTCCTGAAATTCTTCGACTGGGCCTATAAGGCGGGCGATGCCTCGGCGGCGCAGCTCGACTATGTGCCGCTGCCGGCGGCCGTGAAGACCCTGGTCCGCAAGCAATGGTTGACCAGCGTGACGGCGGGCCGCAAGCCCGTCTATGTTCCGCGCTGAGCCGCGACCGGCGCCACAGATGCGGGAAGCGGGGGCGATAGCGTCGCCCCCGTTGCCTTGAAAGGGAAACATGGCCAGCGCTGCTCCACCTGACACCGCACGCTTCGGAAAGCCCGGCTCGACGGGGGAGACCCTGTTCCACGCCGCCTGCTTCGGGGCGGCGACCCTGCTGCTGGTCACGCTGGGCGGGGTGGTCGTCAGCCTCGCGATCGGCGGCTGGCCGGCGATCGAGCATTTCGGCTTCGGCTTCCTCACCTCCAGCGAGTGGAACCCCGTCACCGAGGTCTACGGCGCGGCCGGGCCGGTGGTCGGCACCCTGGTCACCGCGCTGCTGGCGCTGGTGATGGCCTTGCCGCTCGCGATCGGCGTGGCGGTCTTCCTGGTCGAATTCTGCCCGCGCCCGGTGGCCCAGCCGGTGGCGATCGCGGTCGAGCTGCTCGCCGGCATCCCCTCGATCGTCTACGGCATGTGGGGCCTGTTCGTCCTTGCCCCCTGGTTCGCCGAACATGTCCAGCTTCCGCTGATGATGGAGGCCGAGCCCGGCTCCTGGCAAGAGACGCTGTTCTCCGGCATCCCCAACGGCGCCAATATCTTCACCGCCTCGGTGATCCTCGCGATCATGATCCTGCCCTATATGGCGGCGGTGTTCCGCGAGCTGTTCATGACCGTCCCGGCGCAGCTCCGCGAGGCGGCCTACGGCCTCGGCTGCACCCCGTTCGAGGTGATCCGCGCGGTCGTCATCCCCTATGTCCGGCGCGGCATGGTCGGCGTGATCATGCTCGGCCTCGGCCGCGCGCTGGGCGAGACGATGGCGGTCACCTTCATCATCGGCAACGCCCACGGCTTCCCCGATTCGGTGTTCGCCTCGGGCTCGACCATCGCCTCGACGATCGCCAACGAGTTCGCCGAGGCGACCAGCGACATGCACAGCGCCGCGCTCGTCGCGCTCGGCCTCGTCCTCTTCCTGATCACCTTCGGGGTGCTCGCGATCGCTCGCGCGCTCCTCGGCAGCCAGCGCCATTGAGGGGGACAGCGATGGACCGCGCTCTCGTTCGCCGCATCTCCAACATCGCCTTCATCGTGCTGACCGCGATCGCGACGCTGATCGCGCTCACCGCGCTGGTGCTGATCCTCTGGTCGCTGCTCAGCAAGGGCATCGGCGGGCTCGACACGAAGATCTTCACCATGACCCAGCCGGCGCCGGGTTCCGAGGGCGGCCTGTCGAACGCGATCATGGGATCGCTGATCATGTGCGGCATCGGCCTGGCGATCGCCGTCGTGGTCGGCGTCCTCGCCGGCACCTGGCTGTCCGAATATGGCGGCGCCACCCGCTACGGCCAGGTCGTCCGCTTCCTCAACGACGTTCTGCTGTCGGCGCCGTCGATCCTGATCGGCCTGTTCGTCTACGAGATATTGGTGCGGCCCTTCCACGGCTTCTCGGCCTGGGCGGGCGGCGTCGCCCTCGCCATTCTCGCCATGCCGATCGTCACCCGCACGACCGAGGACATCCTCAGCCTCCAGCCCAGCGCGCTGCGCGAGGCGGGCATGGCGCTCGGCGCCAGCCGCGCCTTCGTGATCCGCAAGATCGTCTGGAAGTCGGCCCGCGCCGGCCTCGTCACCGGCGCGCTGCTTGGTTTCGCCCGGATCAGCGGCGAAACCGCGCCGCTGCTGTTCACCGCGCTCGGCAACCAGTTCTTCTCGACCGAGCTGACCCAGCCGATGGCCAGCCTGCCGACCACCATCTTCCAGTTCGCGCTGTCCGCCTATGACGACTGGCAGCGCCTGGCCTGGGTCGGCGCGCTGCTGATCGCCGCCGCCGTTCTCTCCATCAACATCATCGGGCGTATCGTCGCCCGGGAGGCCCGCCGTTCATGACCGACCTTCCGTCGCACCTGTCCGAGGAAGTCCATCTCGCCTTTCCCTCGCGCGACGCGCTCGCGATCGAGGCGCGCAAGCTCGACTTCTTCTATGGCAGGACGCAGGCCCTCTACGGGGTCGACCTGCCGGTCGAGCGGCACAAGATCACCGCGCTGATCGGCCCGTCGGGCTGCGGCAAGTCGACCCTGCTGCGCGCGCTCAACCGGATCTACGATCTCTATCCCAGGCAGCATGCCGTCGGCCGCATCCTGCTCGACGGGCATGACGTGCTTGCCGACCGCAAGAGCCTGCAGCGGCTGCGCGACCGCGACGGCGGCGGGGACGATACGGCGATGGTCCGCTCGCCGGTCGACGTCGCCGGCCTGCGCGCCCGCGTCGGCATGGTGTTCCAGAAGCCGACGCCCTTCCCGATGTCGATCTACGACAATGTCGCCTTCGGCGTGCGCCTCTACCAGCGCAAGAGCCGGGCCGAGATGGACCAGATCGTCGAGACGGCGCTGCGCCGCGCGGCGCTGTGGGACGAGGTGAAGGACAAGCTCCACTCGTCGGGCCTCGGCCTGTCGGGCGGGCAGCAGCAGCGCCTGTGCGTCGCGCGCGGCATCGCGGTCGAACCCGACGTGCTGCTGCTCGACGAGCCGGCCTCGGCGCTCGATCCTGTGTCCACCGCCAAGCTCGAGGAGACGCTGATCGAGCTGCGCCAGGACTTCACGATCGTGATCGTGACCCACAACCTCCAGCAGGCGGCGCGCATCTCCAACTATACCGGCTTCATGTATCTGGGCCGGATGATGGAGTTCCAGCCGACCGAGGAACTGTTCGCCAACCCGCGCGGCCAGCGCACCCGCGACTATGTGACCGGGCGGTTCGGCTAGAGTCTTTCCGGGTTAAATCGAGGCATATCCGGCACTGCTGGCATAGTTGGCACATTCGGCAGGGGAGAAGCGGCCGAGGAGGCTGCTTTCCTCCATTCGGACGAGACCCGGCTCATCGCGGGGCTTGGCTTCCGGTGGACGGCGGCCAGATCGTACACGTGGCCTGACGCCCCCGCCGGGCGCCGGCCTGCGCCGCGTCACTTCGTATGGCCGCGCGCGTCGGGCGCGCCATGCTCCACGATGCTGATCGGCTGCTGGAGGCCCGCGGGCGTAAGCGCCTCGGTCCGCGACCGGAACGCCGCGGCGCGCTTGTCGCCCTCCGCCGCGCGGCCGATCATCCAGTTGCGCAGCGTCGGCCGGTAGACGATCTCGATGCGGTTCACGCCGGGCTTCAGCAGGCCGCTGACGTCCAATTCGCCGGGCGGCAGGCTGGCTCGGCCAGCGTCGCGGCCGTTGATCCTCACCGTGGCCATGCCTGGAACGATGCCGAGGCGCAGGCCGCGACGCGCCCCGGGCGCCAACTCGGGCAGGGTGACCTTGGCGCTGTAGACGCCTTCGGCCCTGGAATGGCGCAGCGCCTCGTCGCTGCGCCAGTCGAAGAGCCCCGACGTTCGGACGTCGCCGCCGACGCGCAGGCTCCAGCCCTTCAACGGCCATGCGCGCGTGACCGGGCTGGTTGTCATGGCGGACGAGGCGAGGTGGGCCGGCATGGGGACGCCTCGGATGAGGAACCGCGAGTCATAGGCCTGGAGCGTCAGGGCGATGCGGCCCTCGGCGTCCCGCACGGCCGGCGCCGCTCGGCCGGTCCGCGCGTCGAACCACCAGGCCTGCGCGTGGTCCTGGGTGGAGATCAGCGTGCTCGCCTCGCTGGCGCCGGGATTGGCCAGGAAGTCGATCCGGCCGCCGTTCGCCAGGATGCGGGAGTAGCGCTGCAACGCGCTGCGGCCCGCGAACCGGAGATCGGGCCTGCTCGCCGCGACGATAGCGTCCACGAGAGCCGCGGGCGTCCGGGCGCTCGATGCTGCGGCCGCCAGCGCCGCGCTGGATGCGCGCACACGGGCGTCACCGGCCTTGGCGTCCAGATAGCCCGGCTGGCGGACGGGCGTGCGGCCGTACAGGGCCACCGGGACCTTGTGCGCCGCCAGCGCCTGGACGGCGGCGAGGTCTTCGGGCGCCATGGCCTCGACCTCGGCCAGCAGGATGGCGCCGTAGGACGCGCCGGACCTCATGCGGCCATCGGGCAGAAGTTGGTTGCGCAGGCCGTCGCCATTCACCCAGCCCCAGGTGAGGCCGCGCCGGTTCAGCGCGTCGAACACCGGCGCCATCTTGCGCAACCAGAGGATCCGCTCGTCTGTTCCTTGCATCCCCGTCCTCGGCGGCGGGCCTGCGGGGGCGGCGGAGGGGAAGGCCCCGAGGAACAGCGGCTCCTTGAGCTCGTCGGGGCCGTAGCCCGTCGCACGATAGCCCAGGAACGGATAGTAGATCAGGACGTCAGCCGCCTGGCGTCCTTGCCGAAGGAGGCTCTGCGAACGGCCGATATAGGCGTTGAGCGCCGGCAGATCGGCCCACAGCGGATTGCGTGGCGAATAGTTGTCCGAGAAGACGGCCATCGGATCGCTGGCGAAGGGGGCCCAGCCCTGATCCCCGAACCAGCGGTCGCGATCCCCGGCGCGCCAGTCGTAGGGGAAGCCGTGGTAGATGACGTGGTTGACCCCGGACAAGAACAGCTTGTCGGCCGCGGCTTTCAGTTTGGCGGGCGTGGACGCATAGTCCTGGTCGGCCCAGACGAAGGCCTCGGCGCTCACCAGGTCGCGCCCGTAGAGCGCCGCGGCCGATCCGGCCATCCGCAGGAAGGCCTCGCCGCCGCCGGCGTAGAGCTGCTCGGTCTCGGGTATGTCGTTGGCGCCGAGCGCGCGCAGGACGTCGATGTCCATGCCGTAGCCCTGGCCGCGGGACTTGAGGCCTCGCGCCGCGGCCCACGTCCGCGTCTCGTCCAGGAAGCGCTCCACGACGAGGTCCGAGAGGGTCAGCTGGTAGTCGTGGCGGATGCGGTCATCCATCTCGCCCAGGGTGAAGTTCGGTTTCCGCGAGGGCAGCAATTCGCTCACATAGAAGCTGTCGGCGGCGTCGACGAAGACGACCGGCAGGTGAGGGCGCAGGTCGTAGCCGCGCCGACGCCTGAACTCGGCCAGGATGTCGGCGGAACCCAGGCGATCGACGGCGAATTCCAGGCTGTCGTTGAAGATCCCGCGGAAGGCATGGCCGGCTTCGGCGTCCAGGCCCGTGCGCCGGCCGAAGGCGTAGTTGTAGTGCGCCCGAACATTGGCCGCGCGCAAGACGTCGACCGCATAGCCCGGCGGCTCGGGCGCGCTGAACATCGGCGGCTGGCCGGCCGGCAGGATCCACGAGGCGACCAGCACCCAGCGACCCGGCGGCGCGTCCCAGACGAGCTTGCCGTCCTTCACCTGAGCGTCCACGACCTGGACCGAAGCCGCGTCGAGGCGGAGCGTGTCCTTTGTCGAGAACAGGCTATGGCCCCCGCCCTTTGGCCGGGCCACGAGGACGCTGAGCAACTGGGCGCGCGAGGGATCGAAATCGCTGATATCGCCCATCGGCGAGATCAGTGACGAGGCCGCCAGCAGCAAGGCGTTGAGGCTGGGCTTCGGGCGCGGCAAGGCGATCTCGACCTGGCGTCCGCCGCGGAAGCGACGCTCCGACCAGGCGAGGCTCTGCAGTCCGTCCGCGACCCCCACGGCGGGGCTGCCCGCCGGCCAGCCGCTATAGTGGGTGAGGTCGATCCGCAGGCCGCGATCGGCGGCGTCCTTCATCACGCCGCGCAGGATCGCGAAATAGGCAGGCGTGTCGAAGGCGGCGATGCGCGCCCGCGCCGCGGGGTCCTTGTCCGTCACCGCCTTGACGCCGAAGGCGAAGGGCTGGACCTCGGCACCGCCGAAGTTCGCGGCCTTCAATTGATCGAGCTCGTGTCGCAACTCGCTCGGCTCGACGTTGCCGCCTGGCCACCACCACCGCACCCAGGGCAAGGCCGAGGTTGGCGGGGCGTCGATCGCGGCCCAGTCGAACGGGGCCGGCGCGGGCGCGGGCCGAGGCGCAGGGGCCGCCTCGTCTGCGTAGGACGAAAGCGGTTTCGCCGGCGCGAAGTCCGCTGTCTTCAACCGGTCTTGCACCGTGAACCAAAGGGCCGTGGACCCCGCCAGGAGCAGGATCAACACCAGGCCGACCAGGACGACGAGACCGCGCGCGGTCCTTTTCAGCCACACCGGCCTGAGGTCGCTCATGGTCAGGTAGCGAAACGGCCGGGGCCGAGGTTTAGGGCGTTGCGATGGCATCGATCACAGCGTCGGCGGCGTGAACGGCCCTGCCGGCCCAGGCGCCGGTCGCGGCCGTCTCACCGTCGCGAAG
Organism: Rhizorhabdus wittichii RW1; assembly: GCA_000016765.1. Taxonomy (NCBI): domain Bacteria; kingdom Pseudomonadati; phylum Pseudomonadota; class Alphaproteobacteria; order Sphingomonadales; family Rhizorhabdaceae; genus Rhizorhabdus; species Rhizorhabdus wittichii. Next base: position 1,236,806 of record CP000699.1, on the reverse strand, counting down.
CGAAAAAATACATTCTGGTTCTTCGAAATCTTGCGGACTGTCTATGGATATATTTGACATTTATCGGGTCGTTCCGCTTCCATGCAAGCGGGGTAAACATACCTTCTATTCGAAAAATGTCCAGGCTCAAAATATGGAAGTACCGATCGGCGGCCTGGCGGTGACCACGCCCGAGGGCCGCTCAGAGGGCTTCTGGCCTAGCTGGGAGGTCGAACCCGGAACGAGTCCGAATAGCCTCAACCATGCGTCAGGCTGGCGCGCGGTACCTTCAGCTCGCAGCGGGTGCCGCGGTCGATCGTGGTGCCGCTGCTGATCTGAAGCTCGGCGCCCAGCGAGCGGGCCAGCATGTCCATCAGCTTCGATCCGGTGCCGTGGCTCCGGTCCGGATTGTGCCCGGCGCCGTCATCCTCGATCGTGATGAGGATGTTCCCCTCCGCGTCGGGGCGCAGCCAGACCGCGACCGCACCCACCCCTTCGGGAAAGGCGTGCTTGGCGGCATTGGTCAGGCATTCGTTGACGATCAGCGCGATCGACACGGCGGTCTGCGCCGGCACCTCGATCGGGTCGGCGTCGACGCTCAGGGTGACGCCGGCGGGCAGCATGCCGTCGCGGATGCGCTCGCAGATGTCGCGCAGATGCTCGTGGAGCATCACCGTCGACAGGTTGGTGCTGCTCAGCGCGAGGTTCGAATAGACCGAGGCGAGCGATTGGAGCCGTCCGGCGGCGGCCTGCAACTCGCCGCGCAGCTCCGGATTCTCCTGGCCCGCCGCGCGCGACAGCAGCAGCGACGCGGCGATCTGGAAATTGTTGCGGGTCCGATGGTCGACCTCGCGCAGCGCCAGCGACAGCAGCTCGACATGGCGTTGCTGTTCCTCGCGCAGGCGGAAGGCGGCGGCGCGGAAACCGGCGACCACCCAGGCGGTCAGGAGAAGCGATCCCGTCGCGACAGCGAGGCCGACGCCGTGGGGGAAATCGATCGCGAAGTCGCGCTGCGGCGGGATCACGAAATACCAGATCAGGAGCTGGCAGATCACCGTGACGAGCAGCCCCGATCGCAGGCCGGCGATCAGGCAGGAGAAGATCACCGCCGGAAAGACGAAGGAATAGGCGAGCACGCCGGGCGCGAAGATGTCGACGATCAGGCGGCCGGCCACGGCAAGCCCGACGCCCGCCGTCGCCACCACGACGTCGGTCGCCAGATCCGGTTTCCGCCCGGCCAACCGGTGCGGAAGTTCGAGGATCACGGATATCGGTCCTGCTCCCATTTATCCGGCGCGAACGCCGGATGATGCCGTTTGCCCCACGGCGACCGCCATATTATCCGCCAATCCGATGGAACGGAAGCCATTCCGCCGGTCGCGCATCTTTCTTCAGCCGGCGATCAGGCGCGCGTTGCGCAAATGGACCATCGCCCGTTCGCGGACCTTGGCGGCATAGCCGATCCGTTCGAGAAAGCCCCTCGGATCGCGGGCGATCGCGGCGCTGCCTTCCTCGAGCTGGGCCCAGGCGGCGCGGGCGCGGGCGACGTCGCCGATCATCGCATAGCCGACGGCGCTGGTCAGGAAGAAGCGGCCGTGCCGGCCGAGCACCGGCGGGGCCATCTGCGCCAGCGCCTCGCGGGCCATCGCCTGGTCGTCGCGCGCGATGGCGAGCAGCAGCAGTGGCCCGTAGAAGCGGCCCTCGGGATCGTCGTCGAGCGCGATCGCCCGCCGGATCATCGCTTCGGCGCGCGGATCGTCGCAGTCGAGCAGATAGACGCCGGCATCGGCGAGCAGCGCCGGGTCATAGGGCTGGAGCTCGCTCGCCCGGATCGCGAAGCCGACCGCCTGCGCGCAGGCGTTGCGCGCCACGGCGACGCGGGCGCGGGCGGCGTTGCCCCAGGCGTCGAGCGGGTCGATCGAGCCGGCGATCTGGGCATGGCGGCGCGCGGTGAGCAGCAGCGCGGGCCGGTCGCGCGGGTCGGTCTCGGTGCTGACCATCTTCTCGATCGCGAGCTGGGCGGCGGCGGCCTGGAGCTGGGCGTTGTCGGGGTCGCGCTTCAGGCTCTTCTCGACGCAGGCCTGTACATGGCGAAGCTCCTCCACCGTCCGTTCCTTGCGATAGCGGTGGTAGAGCAGCAGGCAGCTATAGCCGGCAGCCTCGATCCCGCCATTTTCCTGCAGCTCATGGGTCGCGATCAGCCCGTTGGCGCGGCCGATCGTGGCGATCATCGGCGCGAGCCGCTGTTCGAGCGTCTCGCCGTCGAGCTGGCGGGCGTCGCCCAGGCTGATGTCGCCCGACCAGATCAGCCGGTCCGGCGCGAGGCGCATCAGGCGCAGGAACAGGCGGGGATGCTCGCCGCCGATCAGGTCGCCGCCCAGCCGATAGCGCGCCTGCGGCATCGCCGTGGCGGCGGGCGCGTTCGGGCCGCTCGCGGCGCTCGCGCCCTGGACGGCGGAGCGGCGCAGCGGCCGCAGGTCGAACATGTCGCTGCGGCCCAGCCCGTTGATCAGCGTGACCCGGACGAGTTTGCCGAGCGGGCTGTCCTGGGCCATCGTCGTCCCGCCGATCTCCAGGACCGGCCGTTCGCGGCCGGCATTGGGCGCGGTCGTCCGCATCGGCAGGACGCGGAGCATCAGCGCCGCCGCCAGGCCGACCAGCACCAGCAGCAGGACGATGTGCCAGCCGAACTGGAACGGACGCTGGGGAAGGGCGGCGGAGGCGGCGGCCTCCGCTTCCGGGCCGCCGGGTTCCTCGGCGGGTTGGAGCGCGACGCGATAGCGGCCGCTGGGGATCGTCAGGCGCAGGCCGTTGACCGGCTGGTTCGTCCGATAATGATTGTCGAGCATGCGCCGCAGCCGTCCGACCTGGACGCGCGGATAGCTGTCGGCGCGGGCGTCATAGTCGGGCGCGCGGCCGAGCCCGTCGACCGCGACCGAATAGGCCTTGAGCTGGTCGCCACGGCCCGAGGCGGTCTCGCCCACCAGGAAGGAGAGCAGCCGCTTCATGATCGGCGCGCGCGCGAAATCGGGCGATGCAATGACGGTATCGAGTTCCTGCCGCATCAGCTCGGCATCGCTCGACATGGGGCTCGACACGGCGCCCGACGCGGGGTTCGCCGGCCGGCCGGCCGCCTCTTCCCCGTCCCGATCGGCCGTCACCTCGCGAGCATCCGTCATGCCGGCAAGGCGATAGCGTGAAAATCGCTGCAAGTCATTCGCCGATTGAAGGCGAATCCTTATCGCGACTGTAACGGTTACAGAGACGGAGAGACACTGCCAGCCGCCGCCCGCCTGGGTTTCAGTGCCCGGGCAGTTCGCTGCGCTCCATCGCCGCGTCGCGCCGAAAGTCCTACCCCCAACGGGACGATCGACGCGGCGGGGCATGGAAAATGGTCGATCGTCCGTTTGGCCCCCACCGACGGGCGATCGGCCTTTTCCGCGAAACGGCGCTCTCCACCACCAGATGTTCCGAACCGATCGGCCGAATCGCCCCGTCGCGACGGACGCGCGCGGGCGTGCCCCATAGGGGGACGGGACTTTCGGAAAGACTGTAGGGAGATGGAGGCCCGAGCCGGAATCGAACCGGCGTGCAAGGATTTGCAGTCCTCTGCGTAACCACTCCGCCATCGGGCCGGTGTGGGCGCGGGAGATGGCGGCAGGGCGAGGGAATGTCAACCGCCATCGACACGGCGCGCGTCGATGGCGAAGGATGGGTCGCGCGCGCCGGAGATCGCGCTTGGCGGCGGTGAGGGGACGCGATAAAGCCTTGAAGCGCTTTCAACTGTATTGTATGTCTAAGACACCAGAGGCGGGTAGAGCCAGTGACCGAACAGAATTTCGAGCAAATGCGGCATGCCATGGTGGTGAGCCAGCTTCGCACCACCGGCGTCAGCGACGCGCGCGTCGTCGCGGCGATGGGTGAGGTTGCGCGCGAGCGCTTCGTCGGGGCGGACAAGGCGGCGGTCGCCTATGCCGATCTGCCGCTGCCGATCGCGCCGGGCCGCGCGCTCAACCCGCCGATGGTGACGGGCCGCCTGCTCACCCAGGCGCAGGTCGCGCCCGGCGACAGCGCGCTCGTCGTCGGCGCGGCGACCGGCTACACCGCCGCGCTGCTCGAAAGGCTCGGCGCCAGCGTCGTCGCGGTCGAGGAGGATGCCGATCTGCTCGCGGCCGGCAAGGCGGCCGTTCCGGGCGCGACCTGGATCAAGGCGGCACCCGCCTCGGGCAGCAAGAAGGGCGCTCCCTATTCGCTGATCGTGATCGACGGCGCGGTCGAGCAGATTCCGCAGGCGCTGATCGACCAGCTCGCCGACGGCGGCCGCCTGGTCGGCGCGCTGATCGACAATGGCGTCTCCCGGCTGGTGTCGGGCGTGCGCGTGGGCGGCGGCTTCGGCGTCACGGCTTTCGCCGACGCGGATGCCGCCACGCTGCCGGGGTTCGGGGTGCCCGCCGCCTTCAGCTTCTGACAGGGATGGAGATCAGGTGAAACGCAAGCTTCGCGGAGCGGCCGCCGGCCGCTGGACTGTGTCCGTCGCAGCGCTGGTGTCGGTCGGGTTCGGCACGCCGGCGGCGGCCGACACGCTGCGCGAAGCGCTGGGCCTGGCCTATCAGAGCAATCCGACGCTGACCGGCGCCCGCGCCGGCCTGCGCGCCACCGACGAGGATGTCGGCATCGCCCGCGCCCAGGGCCTGCCCGACGTCAGCGCCACCGGCTCCTATAACGAGTTCGTCAAGCGGTCGGCCAACGCCTTCACCCAGCCGAAGCGCTCGCTCGGCGGATCGGCGACCGTGTCGGTGCCGATCTACCAGGGGGGTTTCGTCCGCAACTCGATCCGCGCGGCGAAGGCGCGGGTGGAGCAGGGCCGCGCCGGCCTGCAGGCGACCGAGAGCGACATCTTCACCCAGACGGTCGCGGCCTATATGGACGTGATCCGCGACACCGCGATCGTCGATCTCAACGCCGGCAATGTGAAGGTGCTGGAGACCAATCTCCAGGCGAGCCAGGACCGCTTCCAGGTCGGCGACCTCACCCGCACCGACGTCGCCCAGTCGGAGGCGCGCCTCGCCGGCGCGCGCGCCAACCTCCGCACCGCGCAGGCGCAGCTCGACGCGAGCCGCCAGACCTATCTGGAAGTGGTCGGCAAATTCCCCGACGCGCTCGAAACGCCGCCGGCGCTGCCGGGGCTGCCTTCGACCTCGGAAGACGCGGTCGACATCGCCGTCACCAACAATCCCGACCTCGCCTCCGCCCGGCAGGCGACCCGCGCCGCCCAATATGACATCGGCGTGGCCGAGGCGTCGCGCATGCCGCGGCTCAACGCGGTCGGCACCGGCGACTATGTCGACTATCGCGGCACGCTGGCCGGCGGCGCCGCCGGCGTCCGCCAGGTCGACAAGACCGCGACGGTGAGCCTGCAGCTCCAGGTGCCGATCTACCAGGGCGGCGGCCCCGCCGCGCAGGTCCGTCAGGCGCAGGCGCGCAAGAGCCAGGCGATCGAGAACCAGACCGCGGTCGAGCGGGCGGTGATCGCCGACGCGCGGGTCGCCTTCGCCCGTTACGAAGCGGCGCTCGGGGTGATCGATTCCTCGGTGTCGGCGGTGTCCGCCAACGAGCTGGCGCTCGAAGGCGTGCGCGCCGAGCAGAGCGTCGGCAACCGCAACCTGCTCGACGTGCTCAATGCCGAGCAGGAGCTGCTCAACTCGCGCTCGACCCTCGTCTCGGCGAAGCGCGACGCCTATGTCGCCGGCTTCGCGCTGATCGCGGCGATGGGGCGCGCGCAGGCGAAGGACCTCGGCCTCGACGGCGGCGCGCTCTACGATCCGGTCGCCAATTACCGCCGGGTCCATGGCCGCATCTGGGACTGGGACAGCGATCCCCGGCCGAAGCCGGTCGCGACCTCGACCCTGAAGGAGCCGAGCGTTTCGGCGGTGCCGACGCACAGCCTGGTGGAAAGCCCGGCGAAATAGCCTATATCCGGCGCATGGCCGATCCGCGTCCCGAACCGTCGATGGAAGACATCCTGGCTTCCATCAAGCGAATCATCCACGACGATCCCGCACCGCCGAGGCCGATGGCCGCGGCGATGGCGCCGCCCGTCCAGGCTCCGCCCGAGCCGCCGCGCGTCGCGCCTGCCGATCCGGCGCCGCCCTGGCCGCGGCGCGCCGATCCGACCCCGCCCGATTCGATCCTCGAGCTGACCGACCGGGTGCCCGACGCCTTCCAGGCGCGCCACCACGCGCCCGCGCCGCCGCCGCAGATGGCGCCCGCGCCCGCGCCGGCTCCCGTCCAGCGCGCGGTCGAGCGGCTGCGCCAGGCCGAGGCGGAGATGCCCGAGCCGGCGCCGCGCCCGGTGCCGCGCGACCTGCTGCCGCGCACGCCGGCGCCGCGTTCGACCGGCGGCGACGTCACCCTCGACGCGCTGGTGCGGGAGATGCTGCAGCCGATGCTGGCCGACTGGATCGAGCGCAACCTGCCCGACATGGTCGAGCGGCTCGTCCAGGCCGAGATTCGGCGGATGACCGACAAGGGGTGATGCGGAGGGGCTGATCCCAAGGCTGTACCACCAGGGTCATACAGTCTTGGCGAGCGGGACCATTTTGGTCTAGGCCTCTGCCATGCAGAAAACATCGCTTCTGGCCATCGGCCTGATCGCGGGTCTCGGCGCTGCGGCGCAGGCCCGCCCGCTCACCATCAACGACGTCGTCTCCCTCTCGCGCATCGGCGGCGCCGACGTGTCGCCGGACGGCCGCTGGCTGGTCTGGGACCAGCGCGAGACCGACATGGCCGCGAACAAGGGCCGCACCGACCTGTGGCGCCTCGACCTGTCGCGCAAGGGCGCGGTTCCCGAGAAGCTCGCCGCCGATCCGGCGAAGAGCGAGTCCGGTCCCGCCTTCTCGCCCGACGGCCAATGGGTGTTCTTCACCGCCGACAACGGCGGCAAGTCGGCGGTGTGGCGGGTCGCGATCGCGGGCGGCGCGCCCGAGCTGGTCGCCGACCAGGACGTGAGCGGCTTCCGGATCGCGCCGACCGGCGACAAGCTGCTCGTCTGGGCCGATCGCCCGGTCGGCGCGAAATCGCTCGCCGACAAGGCCGCGAGCAAGGACGGCGGCAGCGCCCGCACCTACGACCATTATTTCGTCCGCCATTGGGACACGTGGAGCGACGGCCAGCGGTCGCAGCTCTTCGTCCTGCCGCTGGCGGGCGGCAAGGCGACCGGCGACGGCGTCGCGATCGGCGGCGCGCTGGTCGGCGACACGCCGTCCAAGCCGTTCGGCGACGGCAGCGAGATCGCCTGGAGCAAGGACGGCAGGACCGTCTATTTCACCCTGCGCGAGGCGGGGACGACCGAGCCGCTGTCGACCAATCTCGACATCTTCGCGGCGCCCGCCGACGGGTCGGCCGCGCCGGTCAACCTGACCGAGGCCAACCAGGCCACCGACACGCTGCCGACCGTCTCGCCCGACGGCAAGTGGCTCGCCTATGTCGCGATGAAGCGGCCGACCTACGAGGCCGACCGGCAGGTGATCCAGCTCCGCAACCTCGCCACCGGCGAGGTCCGCGCGCTGACCGAGGGCTGGGACCGTTCGGTCGGCAGCCTCGCCTGGAGCAGGGACGGCAAGACGCTCTACGCCACCGCGCAGGACACCGGCGACGACGCGGTGTTCGCGGTCGACCTCGCCACCGGCAAGCCGGCCCGGCTGACCGGGGAGGGCACCGCGGCCGGCGTCCTCGCGACGCCCAGGGGTTATGTCTATACATTGAACAGCCTGACCGCCCCGTCCGACTTCTACGCCGGGACCGGCGTGAAGGCCGGCGGCAAGCCGACCCGCCTGACCTGGGTCAACAAGGACAAGCTCGCCGGCATCGACATGCCGGGCGTCGAGCATGTCGGCTTCAAGGGCGCGAACGGCGACACCGTCTGGGCCTATGTGATGAAGCCCGCAGGGCTGGCCGAGGGCGCCAAGGCGCCGATGGCCTTCCTCGTCCATGGCGGCCCGCAGAGCAGCTTCGGCAACGGCTGGTCCTATCGCTGGAACCCGGCGCTGTTCGCGGGCGCGGGCTATGGCGCGGTGATGGTCGATTTCCACGGGTCGACCGGCTACGGCCAGGCCTTCACCGACGCGATCAACAAGGACTGGGGCGGCAAGCCGCTCGAGGATCTGAAGCTCGGCTTCGCGGCCGTGACCGCCAAATATGGCTGGCTCGACGGCAGCCGCGCCTGCGCGGCGGGCGGCTCCTATGGCGGCTATATGATGAACTGGATCGCGGGCAACTGGCCCGACGGGTTCAAGTGCCTCGTCACCCATGCCGGCGTGTTCGACGCGCGCGCCATGGCTTACGAGACCGAGGAGCTGTGGTTCGACGAATGGGAGCATGGCGGCCCCTATTTCGAGGTGCCGGCCAATTACGAGAAGTGGAACCCGGTCAACCACGTCGCCGCCTGGAAGACGCCGATGCTCGTCATCCACGGCGAGAAGGACTTCCGCATCCCCTATACCCAGGGGATCGCCGCCTTCACCGCCGCTCAGCGCCGCGGCATCGAATCGCGGCTGGTGGTCTATCCCGACGAGAACCACTGGATACTCAAGCCGAAGAACAGCATCCAATGGTATACCGAGGTGCTCGGCTGGATGGACGAGCATACCAAGGGGAAATGAGGGCTTTCGCCCGGCGGTGATCGAGCCTATCTTGAAACGATGAAAAAGGACGCGAAAATCCTCATCGTCGATGGGCCGCTTCCGTCGGGCAAGCCGAGCAAGCCGAAATATCGGACGGCTCGGATGGATGGCGATGTGGTGCGCGTCCGCGTGGTCGATGCCGACAGCCCCGATTTCGGGGCGGACTTCGAAGCTGCCTTCCGCGCGAACGTCCGCCGCGCCCGTCAGGATAACCGAGCCGCCGAGGCCAAATGACCAAGCAGACGGTGCGGGCTGCTTTGCGACCCCGCCTCTGGATCGTTGCCGGGCCCAATGGTTCGGGCAAGAGTTCGGCTTATGACCGCAGCGATGTCGATGAGTTCGGCGGATCGGTCTGGATCATCAATCCGGATCTCCTGACCCAACGGATCATGGATGCCGAGCGGCTCGATCTGCGGACCGCCAATCTGGCTGCCGTCCGAAGGATCGAGACCTGGCTGGAATCATCGATCGCCGTCCATCAGACGATCGGTGTCGAGACTGTCCTCTCGACGCCGAAATATCGTTCACTGGTGGAAAAGGCCAAGGCGGTCGGGTTCGAAGTCCGTTTGATCTACGTCTATCTCCGCTCTGCCGACCTCCAATTGGACCGCATTCGGGTTCGCGTTCTGAAAGGCGGACACGACGTGCCGGCGGACAAGGTGCGCGACAGGCGCATACGATCCTTCGCACAGGCGGGTTGGTTCCTCCACGCGGCGGACGAGGCTTGGATTTTCGACAATTCGACGAGCGAGCCTCAACTCGTCGGGCGCAAGCAGGGCGGTGAGATCATGCTCAGCGCAAAAATCCCGGACGATTTGATGCAGAGCCTGCTTCATCCGCAAGATTGAGGGTGGCGCAGGGCCGGTCGTCCCCGCTAAAGCCGGCGCCATCATGACGATCGACAAGACCTTCGACCCCGCCGCCATCGAGGCGCGCTGGTATGCCCATTGGGAAGACAACGGCCTGTTCCGCCCGGAACGTCCGGAGGCCGAGCCCTATACCATCGTGATCCCGCCGCCCAACGTCACGGGCAGCCTGCACATCGGCCATGCGCTCGACGACACGTTGCAGGACGTGCTGATCCGCCACGCCCGGCTGAAGGGCAAGGACGCGCTGTGGGTGGTCGGCACCGACCATGCCGGCATCGCCACCCAGATGGTGGTCGAGCGGCAGCTCGACGCCAAGGGGCAGAAGCGCACCGATTTCACGCGCGAGCAGTTCATCGCCAAGGTGTGGGAGTGGAAGGAGGAGAGCGGCGGCACGATCACCCGCCAGCTCCGCCGGCTCGGCGCGTCGTGCGACTGGGCGAACGAGCGCTTCACCATGGACGAGGGCTTCTCGAAGGCGGTCCTCAAGGTGTTCGTCGATCTCTACAATCAGGGTCTGCTCTATCGCGACAAGCGGCTGGTCAACTGGGATCCGGGCCTCAAGACCGCGATCTCCGACCTCGAGGTCGAGACCAAGGAGGTGCAGGGCAGCTTCTGGCACTTCTCCTATCCGCTCGCCGACGGATCGGGTGCGATCTCGGTCGCCACGACCCGGCCGGAGACGATGCTCGCCGACATGGCGGTCGCGGTGAACCCCGAGGACGGCCGCTACCGCGCGCTGATCGGCAAGTCGGTCAAGCTGCCGATCACCGGCCGGCTGATCCCGATCGTCGCCGACGAACATGCCGATCCGGAGCTGGGTTCGGGCGCGGTGAAGATCACGCCGGGCCACGACTTCAACGATTTCGAGGTGGGCAAGCGCGCCGGCTTCAAGCCGGCCGACATGCTCAACATGCTCGATGCCGAGGCGAAGGTCGTCCAGACCGCCGACGGGCTGATCCCCGCCGACTATCTCGGCCTCGACCGGTTCGAGGCGCGCAGGAAGGTGGTCGCGGCGATCGAGGCCGAGGGCCGGCTGGAGAAGGTCGAGGACCGCGTCATCCAGACGCCCTATGGCGACCGCTCCAACGCGGTGATCGAGCCCTGGCTGACCGACCAATGGTATGTCGATGCCGAGACGCTGGCCAAGCCCGCGATCGAGGCGGTGCGATCGGGCGCGATCAGGGTCGTCCCCGAAAGCTGGACCAAGACCTATTATAACTGGCTCGACAACATCCAGCCCTGGTGCGTCTCGCGCCAGCTCTGGTGGGGCCACCAGATCCCGGCCTGGTACGACGCCGACGGCCAGGTCTACGTCGCCGAGGACGAGGCGGCCGCGTCGGCGCTCGCCGGCGGCAAGGCGCTGACCCGGGATTCCGACGTGCTCGACACCTGGTTCTCCTCGGCGCTGTGGCCGTTCGGCACGATCGGCTGGCCCGACCAGGCCGGCCAGCAGCCGCCCGAGGCCTATCAGGCGGGCGCCGCCGGCAAGGCCTCGAAGCTCCAGCGCCACTATCCCAACGACGTGCTGATCTCGGGCTTCGACATCCTGTTCTTCTGGGACGCCCGCATGATCATGCAGGGCCTGCACTTCATGGGCGAGGTGCCGTTCCGCACCCTCTACCTGCACGGATTGGTCCGCGCGGCGGACGGGTCGAAGATGTCGAAGTCGAAGGGCAACACGGTCGATCCCCTGGGCCTGATCGACAAGTACGGCGCCGACGCGCTGCGCTTCACGCTGACCGCGATGGAGAGCCAGGGCCGCGACATCAAGCTCGACGAGAAGCGGGTCGAGGGCTATCGCAACTTCGCGACCAAGCTGTGGAACGCGGCCCGCTTCGCGCAGGGCAACGGCATCGGCGCGTCGACGACGATCGAGCCGCCGGCGGCCGAACTGGCGGTCAACCGCTGGATCATCGCCGAGACGGTCAGGACGGTGCAGGCGCTCGACCTCGCCATCGCCGACCTGCGCTACGACGAGTCCGCCAACACGATCTACCAGTTCGTCTGGGCGAGCTTCTGCGACTGGTATCTGGAGCTGATCAAGCCGGTCCTCGCCGAGGGCGCCGACCAAGGGCAGGCGGCCGAGACGCGCGCGGTCGCGGGCTGGGTGCTCGACCAGATCCTGGTCATGCTCCACCCGTTCATGCCGTTCATCACCGAGGAGCTGTGGCACGCCCTCGGCCGGCGGGATTACGACATCATCGTCGCGAAATGGCCGATGGCCGATGCGCGCGCGATCGATCCGGCGGCGCAGCAGGAGATCGACTGGCTGATCCGCATGGTGGGCGAGGTCCGCGCGGCGCGCACCGGCCTCAACGTGCCACCGGGCGCGCGGCTGCCCGCTTATGCGCGCGGCGCTTCCGAGGAGACCCGGCGGCGGCTCGCGGCGAACGCGGTGGCGATCGCACGGATGGCGCGGATCGACCTGGCCGAGGGCGAGGCCCCGGCCGGCGGCGCGGCGCAGGTCGTCGTCGACGAGGCGACCTATGTGCTGCCGCTCGAAGGGGTGATCGACCTCGATGCCGAGCGGGCGCGCCTCGCCAAGGGCATCGCCGCGGCCGAGAAGGAGCGCGACGGCCTCGCCGCCCGCCTCGGCAACCCGGCCTTCGTCGAGAAGGCGAAGCCCGAGGCGGTCGAGAAGGCGCGCGCCGACCATGCCGAGAAGAGCCTGGAGGCCGAGCAGCTCGGCGCCGCGCTCGCCCGTCTGGGCTGACCGCGATGGCGGGGGGACGGCAGGACCTGACGCAGGGGCCGATCGCGAGCACCCTGTTGCTGTTCGCCATCCCCACGCTGGCGGCGAACGTCCTCCAGTCGCTCAACGCCTCGATCAACACGGTGTGGATCGGGCGCTTCCTCGGTGAGCGGGCGCTGGCGGCGACGGCGAACGCCAGCAACATCCTGTTCCTGATCTTCTCCGCGCTGTTCGGATGCAGCATGGCGGCGATGATCCTGGTGGGCCAGCATATGGGCCGCAGGGACGTCGACGGTGCCCGGCGCGCGGTCGGCGCGGCGGCGACGCTGCTGCTCGGCATATCCTTCGTGATGATGGCGATCGGCATCGGCCTGACCGACAAGCTGCTCCACCTGCTCGGCACCCCGGCCGACGCGGCCCCGCTCGCCTCGGCCTATCTCAAGATGATGTTCTGGAGCTTGCCGTTCAGCGCGATCATGGTGCTGCTGATGATGACCCTGCGGGGCATCGGCGATGCGATGACGCCGCTCTGGTTCATGATCGTCGGGATCGTCCTCGACGCCGGGCTCAATCCCTTCTTCATCGCCGGGATCGGTCCCTTTCCCGAAATGGGGATCGTCGGGTCGGCCGTGGCGACGCTGATCGCCAACGGGGTGTCGATGGTCGGCATGCTGGCCGTCGTCTATTGGCGCGACCTGCCGATCCGGCTGCGCGGCCGCGAACTCGCCTATCTGCTGCCCGGTCCCGCGCTCATCCGCCTGATCTTCGGCAAGGGCATGATGATGGGCCTGCAGATGTTCGTACTCACCGCCGCCGCGCTGGTGATGGTCGGGCTGGTCAACCAGGCCGGGGTGATCGTGACCGCCGCCTATGGCGTCGCCTTCCAGCTCTGGAACTATATCCAGATGCCGTCGATGGCGGTGGCGTCGGCGGTCAGCGCGATGGCGGCGCAGAATATCGGCGCCGGCCGCTGGGACCGGCTGGGGTCGATCACCAATATCGGCCTGCTCTACAATTTCCTGATGACCGGCGTCCTGATCGCGCTGCTGACGCTGGTCGACGATCATGTGCTGGGCCTGTTCCTCGGCGCCGGGAGCCCGGCGATCGGGGTGGCGGAGCGCATCCACCTGCTGGCGAGCTGGAGCTTCCTCTTCTCCGGCGCGACGATGGTGATGCTCGGCACGATCCGGGCGAACGGCGTCGTGCTGATGCCGCTGATCATCATGATCGTCGGCCTGTTCGCCTGCCGGCTCGGCTTCGCGCTGTTCGCGCAGCCCTGGCTGCATTTCGACGCGCTGTGGTGGGCCTTCCCGGTCGGGTCGATGGCCTCCGCCGCGCTGACCTGGGCCTATTACCGGCAGGGCGGCTGGAAGAAGACCTCGTTGGTCGAGCAGGCCGAACGCGCCGAGCACGCGCCGGCCTGAGCCCCCCGTCACCCTGAACCGACGTCACCCCGCGGCGCGGGGCGTCATCACCAGCACGGCGCCGGCCGCGATCCGCGCGGTGAACGGCGTCCTTGCCAGCACCTCGCCGTCGATCGACACCTTCTGCGGGGGGATCGTCTCGATCCCGATCGCATGGCCGCGATATTCGACCGTGGTGTCCTTGCGCGCGCGCAGCCGCAGCCAGCTGGTGAACCAGCTCCAGCCGAGCTGCGCGGGCGATCGGCCGACCACCGCCTGCACGACGATCTCGCCGCTCTGCGGATCGGCCTCGTCGACCAGCTCGACCCCACCATGATAGGGGCCGTTGGCGATCCGCACCTCCAGCGCGTCGCGTTCCTCGCGCACCCCGTCATGGGTGACGACCAGCCGGAAGGACTTGAACTTCATCGACTGCCAGGTCGCCCAGATCAGGTAGCCGAGCCGGCCGAGGCTCTTCTTGAGCAGCGGCGGGATCTGCCCGCCGATCCGGGTCGACAGGCCGATCGCCGCGCAGTTGCAATAATAGTCGTCGTCGATCATGCCGAGGTCGATGCGGCGCGGCACCCCGTTGGCGATCACGTCGATCGCCCCGTCGAGGTCGAGCGGAATCTCCAGCGACCGGGCGAAGCTGTTCGCGGTGCCGAGCGGCAGCGGCGCGAAGATCGTGTCGGTGCCGACCAGATGGTCGACCGCGCAGGACAGCGATCCGTCGCCGCCGCCGACGATCAGCATCGCCGGCTTCCTCGCCATCGCCTCGGCGACGACCGTCTCCAGCGTGCCGGGCCGGTCGATCGCGATCGCGTCGGCCAGCTCGATCCCCGCCGCGCGCAGCTTGTCGCGCGCGACCTCGAACTGCTTGCGGCCTTGCCGCGACAGGGCGTTGACGATCAGGATCGCGGAACGGGGCGGGGAGGCGGGCTGGGTCATGCGGAAGGCTCAACGCGCCACGATCGTTTCGGATGCATAGCCTCCTTCATCATGCATGATGTCAGTCGTCATGCCGGCGGAGGCCGGCATCTCGGGCGGCTCCTGCCTCGCCCTCATCTCCTCTATCCCGAGATCCCGGCCTCCGCCGGGATGACGATTGGCGCCTTTGCACCCGCTCGCCCCACCCGCTAAAGCAGCGCGCATGACTCAGCCCGCCTTTCCCGCGCTTCGCCTGCGCCGTCCGCGCCGCCATGGTTGGAGCCGCGCGCTCTTCGCCGAGAATGTCCTCACCCCCGCCGATCTGATCTGGCCGCTGTTCATCGCCAATGGCGACGAGGTCGAGCCGATCGCCTCGCTGCCGGGCGTCTCGCGCTGGCCGCTCGCGCAGATCGCGGCGCGGGCGAAGGAGGCGCGCGACGCCGGCATTCCCTGCCTGGCGCTGTTCCCCAACACGCCGCGCGACCGGCGCAGCGACGACGGGCGCGAGGCGCTCAACCCCGACAATCTGATGTGCCGGGCGATCCGCACGATCAAGGACGCGGTGCCCGACATCGGCGTGCTGACCGATGTCGCGCTCGATCCCTACACCACCCACGGCCATGACGGCCTGGTCGACGCCGGCGGCCATGTCCTCAACGATCCCACCAAGGAGGTGCTGGTCGGCCAGGCGCTGGTCCAGGCCGAGGCGGGCAGCGACATCGTCGCCCCCTCCGACATGATGGACGGCCGGGTCGGCGCGATCCGCGAAGCGCTCGAGGCCGGCGGGCATGTCGACGTGCAGATCATGGCCTATGCGGCCAAATATGCCTCCGCCTTCTACGGCCCGTTCCGCGACGCGGTCGACACGCGCGGCCTGCTCAAGGGCGACAAGAAGGGCTATCAGATGAACCCCGCCAATGCCGAGGAGGCGCTGCGCGAGGTGGCGCTGGACCTGGCCGAGGGCGCCGACAGCGTGATGGTGAAGCCGGGCCTGCCCTATCTCGACATTGTCCGCCTGGTGAAGGAGCGGTTCGAGGTGCCGGTGTTCGCCTATCAGGTGTCGGGCGAATATGCGATGATCGAGCTGGCGGTCGCCGCCGGCGCCGCCGACCGCGACGCGATGGTGCTGGAGACGCTGATGGCGTTCAAGCGCGCCGGCGCGTCGGGCGTGCTCAGCTATCACGCGCTGCACGCGGCGCGCCTGATGGGCGCATGATCGCCACCGAGCGGCTGGTCCTGCGCCGCTGGCGCGAAAGCGACGCCGCGCCCTTCGCCGCGATGGGCAACGACCCGGCGGTGATGGAATTCCTCGGCCCGCCGATGACGGTCGACGATGTCGCGCAGGCGATCGAGCGCCAGAACGCCTTCCTCGACGCGCATGGCCATTGCTTCTGGGCGATCGAGCGGCGCGAGGACGGCGCCTTCATGGGCTTTTGCGGGCTCAAGCCAGGGGCGGCGGGAACGCCGATCGAGGGCCGGGTCGAGATCGGCTGGCGGCTCGCCCGGCCGTTCTGGGGGCAGGGTTATGCGCGCGAGGCGGCGCAGGCGTCGCTCGACTGGGCCTGGCGCCATCTCGACGCCGACGCCGTCTGGGCGATCACCGTCCCCGCCAATGTCCGTTCCTGGGGGCTGATGGAGCGGTTGGGCATGACCCGGCGCCACGGACTCGACTTCGATCATCCGCTGCCCGGCCTCGAGGAGCGGCTGAAAGCCCATGTCACCTACAGCATCGAAAGACCATGATGAGCGACGCACCCACCATCCTGACCTATGAAGGCATCACCCCGGCGATCGACGAGAGCGCCTTCGTCGCGCCCGGCGCGCGGGTGATCGGCGATGTCGTGATCGGGGCGGAATCGAGCCTGTGGTACAATGTCGTCGTGCGCGGCGACGGCAACTATATCCGCATCGGCGCGCGGACCAACGTCCAGGACGGCAGCGTCATCCACATATCCGCTCACACCCATCCGACCGTGATCGGCGACGACGTGCTGATCGGCCATATGGCGATGGTCCATGGCTGCACGCTGCACGACCGCTCGTTCGTCGGCTTCGGCGCGGTGGTGATGGACGGCTGCGTGATCGAATCGGACGCGATGCTCGCCGCCGGCGCGATGCTGACGCCGGGCAAGCGCATCCCCAGCGGCCAGCTCTGGAGCGGCCGCCCGGCGCGCTACATGCGTGACCTGTCGCCCGAGGAAATGGCCGGCAACCAGAAGGGCGTCGCCGCCTATGTCGTCGAGGCCCGCAAGCACCGCAAGGCGCTGGCCGAGGCGCAACCGGCGGAATAATCGCGCGCAATCATCCCGTCATCCCGGCGAAAGCCGGGATCTCTCTTTTCTTCGTCCTTTCTCCCGAGCGCGGAAAGGCAGGGAGATTCCGGCTTTCGCCGGAATGACGGTGGATGGGAAGGCGTTGCCGCCACCCTCGCCCGCGCCTATCTTGGCGGCATATCCGCATCGAGGTCCCATTCCATGTCCACCCATGAAGATCGGCTGAAGGCGCTCCGCGAGGAACTGGCGCGCCGCAAGCTGGACGGTTTCGTCGTGCCGCTGACCGACGAGCATATGAGCGAATATGTCGGTGCCTATGCGCAGCGGCTCGCCTGGCTGACCGGCTTCCAGGGGTCGGCGGGCTCCGCCGTGGTGCTGCCGGCGGAGGCGGCGATCTTCGTCGACGGGCGCTACACGCTGCAGGTGCGCGAGCAGGTCGACGGCAAGCATTGGAGCTACCAGTCGGTGCCGCAGACCAGCACCGCGCAATGGCTGGAGGAGCATGCCCCCGGCGGCGGGCGGATCGGCTATGATCCCTGGCTGCACACCAGGGGCTGGGTGACGGCGGCGCGCAAGGCGCTGGCGGCGAAGGGCGCCGAGCTGGTCGCGGTCGACACCAATCCGGTCGACGCGATCTGGCCCGATCGGCCGGCGCCGTCGAAGGCGCGGCTGGTGGTGCAGCCCGACGAGCTGACCGGCAAGTCGTCGGCCGCCAAGCGCGCCGACATCGCCGACTGGCTGACCGCGAAGGGGGCCGACGCGGCGGTGCTCTCCGCGCTCGATTCGATCGCCTGGGCGTTCAACATCCGCGGCCAGGATGTCGACCGGACGCCGGTGGCGCTGGCCTATGCGGTGGTCCATGACGATGCGACCGCCGACCTCTATGTCGCCCCCGACAAGATCGACGACGCGGTGCGCGCCCATCTCGGCAATGGCGTGCGGCTGCACGATCGCGCCGCCTTCGAAGCCGCGCTCGAGGCGCTCGAGGGCAAGACCGTCGCGGTCGACCCCGAGCGCGCGGTGGCGGCGATCTTCGCAGCGCTGGAGGCGGGCAAGGCCCGGCTGATCGAGGAACGCGATCCGGTCGTCCTGCCCAAGGCGATCAAGAACCCGGTCGAGATCGCCGGGCACAAGGCCGCGCAGGCGCGCGACGGGGCGGCGCTCAGCCGCTTCCTCCACTGGCTGTCGGTCGAGGCGCCCAAGGGCAGGCTCGACGAGATCCAGGCCTCCGACAAGCTGCAGGCGCTGCGCGCCGAGGGCGGCCTGCTCAAGGACCTGTCGTTCGACACCATCTCGGGCGCGGGGCCCAACGGCGCGGTCGTCCACTATCGCGCCAGCGACGAGACCAAGCGGGTGCTGGAGCCCAATTCGCTCTACCTGGTCGATTCGGGGGGGCAATATCAGGACGGCACCACCGACGTCACCCGCACCGTCGCGATCGGCACGCCGACGCGGGAGATGCGCGACCGCTACACCCGCGTGCTCAAGGGCCATGTCGCGATCGCCCGCGCCGTCTTCCCCCACGGGACGCGCGGCGGGCAGCTCGACATCCTCGCGCGGCAATATCTGTGGGCGGCGGGGCTCGACTATGCCCACGGCACCGGTCACGGCGTCGGCGCCTATCTGTCGGTGCATGAGGGGCCGCAGCGGATCGCGACCTTCGGTGGCGGCGACGAACCGCTCCAGCCCGGCATGATCCTCTCGAACGAGCCCGGTTATTACAAGGCCGGCGAATATGGCATCCGGATCGAGAATCTGATCCTCACCGTGCCGCAGGCGATCGACGGGGCGGAGAAGGAGATGCTCGGCTTCGAGACGCTGACCTTCGCCCCCTATGAGCGCGCGCTGATCGACACGGCGATGCTCGACGCGGGCGAGATCGCCTGGATCGACGCCTATCATGCCCAGGTGAACGCGGTGGTCGGCCCGCAGCTCGACGGCGATGCGGCGGCCTGGCTGCGGCGGCAGACCGCGCCCTTGCTTGAAAGCGGCGATAGCCGACCTTAAGGTTCACCGCCGTTGCGATGAGTCGGGCCTTTCCACCGGCCGGGGCAGAGCTTTCGGCGCCGGGGCAGGGGGAATTGGGCGACGCGCGAGATGCAGCCGTTACGCCGGATCATGACGGGCCTTCTGATCGCGTCGGCCTGCACCGCCGCGCATGGAGCCGCGCCGCTCTGGACGCCGCAGGACCTCAACCAGCGCCTGCTCGCCGCGCATAATGCGGAGCGGGCGCGGCTGGGCATCCCGCCGCTGAAATGGAGCGACAAGCTCGCCCGCCAGTCGCTCGAATGGGCGCGGCAGCTCACCCAGATCGAGGGGTTGGAGCATAGCGACACCGCCGACTATATCGACCCGACCGACGGCGAGGAGGGCGAGAATCTCTGGCGCGGCACCAAGGGCTATTACACGCCCGAGCAGATGGTGAACCTGTGGGTCGACGAGCGGAAGATCTTCGTCAACGGTCCGTTCCCGCGCAACAGCACCACCGGCCAGTGGCGCGACGTCGGCCATTATACCCAGCTGATCTGGCGATCGACGACCGAGGTCGGCTGCGCGATCGCGACGGGCGAGGAGGACGAGGTGCTGGTCTGCCGCTATCTGGAGGGCGGCAACGTGATCGGCGAAAAGCCCTACTGACCGGGCTTTCCGGCGCTTTCCTCCCCGCCGTCCGCGCCATCGTCGATCGCCCGCGCCTGCGCCTTGCGGCGGTGGAGGTTCGCGCGCAACGCCTGCGCCAGCCGCGCGGCGCGGTCGGTGGCGGATTTGGCGTCGGCGGGCTGGGGTTCGGCCTTCTTCATCGCACGATCGATAGACTTATCGAAAGATGATCGGCAAGCCGCCTTGACGTGGGCCGCAGCATTGTCCATAGGCGCGCCACACCGCCGGAGATCACCTCTCCGGCATGCCCGCAAACGCTGGCAGTGCTGCCGTAGCTCAGTGGTAGAGCGCATCCTTGGTAAGGCTGAGGTCGTGAGTTCAATCCTCACCGGCAGCACCATTTTTCCTTATATATCAACCCATTAGAGATGGGTTGTGGGTTAAGCGCTTGCTCATCCCAGGATTCGGGTAACGCTCCGGGTAATATCGATCGAAAATTGAGACGGTCGATCTTTGATCAAGAATCGCGTTCAGTTGCCGGTGCGCTGCGTTGAAAGACGGGCTATTGCGCGGCGATCGAGAAGAGTTCGATCTCGAATGAAGGTTTATGTACGCGCGTCTCTTCATAGACACCGATGAGCTTGACCGGGCAGCCTTCTCCGTCGGGCCGAAACTGTCCTGAAAACACAACCTCGTCGCCTTTGCGCATTGTGCGCACGGCGTCGAGTATGGGGCCGCTAGGAACGCTGGAGCTAAGGGAAATATTTTCCCCGATATCAAGAAATATCAGCGGTTGTTCGAACCCTGAAATGATGGATCTTACCCTTCCCTTCCAACCTCTGATGTCAGGGGAGGGGGGCATCCGGCATACGTCACGGGCCCACTGGTCAGCAATTTCTGTCTTTACCAAATCGTTGGGGGCAAGGTCGTAATTTCTACTCGCTTCGCGTTTTGCATCGATGAATGCCGATTGCTCTGGCGGCAGCAGGCTTGGAGGCGATGAGGGAGCTCCCATTTTGCTGATTTGGTAGAGGACGAAAAGTACCGCGAGCACCCACAATAGGCGCTTGATATCTGTCTTCATTCTCACTCCCCTGGTGGCCAAGGCTTGAGAAGCCTCGATAGGAAGGCCACACACGCCTTTAGGATTGCCCCCTGGACAAGCAGCGTCATGCGGTGGGATGCGGCTGACCGCGCGCTCGACAGGCAGCGCAAGCGCATCGAGCGCGTGTTCGGCCATCTCAAGATCAACCGGGTCGTCGCTATCTGCTACGACCAACTGGCCAATAATTTCTTCAGCATGGTCCATATCGCCACTGCCAGATACGGGCTGAAATTTGTCCACGCTGCCTAATGTCCTGGTGCCCAATATGGACCCGGCTGTGCAGGCGGCGTCAGCGCCGCGTAGACCGTCTTAACGAGGTCGTCGCAGAGGTTGAAATAGTAGGATTCATCGCGTCCAGGCAGCTTTTTAGCCATGTCTTTAGCGCAACGTGCTATAAGCGGGTACTTCCCGACGCGGCGAACGTTGTGGCTAAGGAACACATACTCGCTCAGCACTGCGGACGCATAGTTACTGTGCATCCAGGCGCATAGTACTGTGCGTTGGGACGCAAGGTTCAAAGGAAAATCGTGGGAATACCGGATGCCACAGGGTAGCTGTTCCGCTTCCTCGGCTATCGCCTGCGGGAGCGGCGGCTCGGGGCCATCCGTGCTGCGCTCGGCTGTCCTTCGCCGCGGAGGTAGATGGGTTCCAGACCGAGATCCTTTCGAATCTTGTTCCTTCTTCCCTGCATCTTGAAATCGTTGAAGGTCATTAGAGGCTAATCTTAACGTATTCTACTGCGGAGCTGCTGCTGGTTAAACCATTGTCATGAGCGCGACCCAGCCCAGTTCAAATCGGATAATGGCCGGGCTCAGTTTCTATCGTTATCCAGCGCAGCTCGGTGAAGGCATCGATCCCTGCCTTACCGCCGAAGCGGCCATAGCCCGAAGCCTTGACCCCGCCAAACGGCATCTGGGCCTCATCATGTACCGTCGGACCGTTGATGTGGCAGATGCCCGACTTGATCTGCCGGGCGACTGTCAGGCCGCGCGCGGTGTCGCGGGTGAAGACGGAAGCGGAGAGGCCGTATTCGGTGTCGTTTGCGAGCGCGATGGCGTGACGCTCGTCGCGCGCGCGGATCACCGCGACGACAGGGCCGAAGGCCTCGTCGCGAAACAGCTTCATCTCAGGCGTTACATGATCAACGACATGGGCGGGCATCAAAACGCCATCGGCATCGCCACCATTTATCTGCACCGCCCCGGCTTGAGTCGCGTCATCAATCAGCGACCGTACGTGCTCGACCGTTTTTCGATCGATGACGGCGCCGAGCGCCGTCTCGGCCTCGCGCGGATCGCCGACCGCCATAGTGTCGACCTTGGCCTTGAATCGCTCGACGAATGCGTCGGCCACCGCCTCGACGACGATGATCCGCTCGGTCGACATGCAGATCTGCCCCTGGTTCATGAAGGCGCCGAATGCCGCTGCCTTGACCGCTTCGTCGAGGTCGGCATCCTCGAGGACCAGGATCGGCGCCTTGCCGCCCAGTTCGAGCAGCACGGGCTTGAGATGGCCGGCCGCGCGCTGGGCGATGATCTTGCCGATCGCCGTCGAGCCCGTGAAGTTGATGCGGCGGACCTGTGGATGGTCGATCAACACGCCGACGATCTCCGATGCATCGGCGGGCGCGTTGGTGACGATGCTGACCGCACCGGCGGGTAGTGCTTCGGCGAATGCTTCTGCGATCAGCATGTGGGTGCGGGGGCATTGCTCGCTGGCCTTCAGCACCACGGTATTGCCGCAGGCGAGCGGGGTCGCGACGGCCCGGACGCCGAGGATGATCGGTGCGTTCCACGGCGCGATGCCGAGCAGCACGCCAACCGGTTCCCGTACCGCCATCGCGATACAGCCGGGCTTGTCGGACGGGATGACTTCGCCTCCGATCTGCGTCGTAAGGGCGGCCGCCTCGCGGACCATGTCGACCGCGAGCTTCCAATTGAAATGCGCCCAGCCTTCGGTCGCCCCGATCTCGTCCTGCATCGCCTCGATGAAGGCATCACGCCTGCTCGCAAGCGCTTCGGCCGCTTTGGCGAGTGCTGCTCGCCGAGCATTGGGGCCGAGCGTCGACCAGATCGGAAAGGCGGCGGCAGCGGCATCCACGGCGCTGTTCGCATCCGCGACGCTGAACGCCTTCGCTTCGGTCACGACCTCGCCCGTTACGGGGTTCCGGCGGGTGAAGATTTGGGTCATCGACGATCTCCTTGGACGGCGTCCAGCGGATATGAACATGTTCCAGCAAGCGGCTTACAAAGAGGTCATGGCGTCACGCTATTGACCTGCAGCCATGAACTGATCGATGTCCTTCTTCATCTGTCGAAGCGATGGCTCATGCGCGTAGATCATGTGGCCGGACATATAGTATTTCATCGAGATGCGAGATTGCGCGGATTGCGGCATCTGGATGTGGGCGACCATATATTCGGCCGCGGTAAAGGTTGAGCCAAGGTCGAAATAGCCTGCCAGCACCAGCATGCGCAGATTGGGATCCTGGGTCATCACGGTCGCGAGATCGACATTCGCATTCACGATGGGCTGGGCATAGTCCGGCGGCGCGCCGATCGGCTGGTGCGTCATGTCGAACTTCCAGCCGGCATCGTCGTTGAGGATATTATAGGA
Organism: Rhizorhabdus wittichii RW1; assembly: GCA_000016765.1. Lineage (NCBI taxonomy): Bacteria > Pseudomonadati > Pseudomonadota > Alphaproteobacteria > Sphingomonadales > Rhizorhabdaceae > Rhizorhabdus > Rhizorhabdus wittichii. The sequence goes on along the minus strand of CP000699.1, from coordinate 1,213,663 downwards.
CCGGTCGATCCCGACCTTGAGGTCGCGGCGATAATAATCGTTGAACGCGGTGGTGTAGGCCGTGCCGAGGAACGACAAGATCGGATCATAGTCGACCAGCTTCTGCGTGGTGTCCTGTGTATCGCCGACATAACGTGAATCGAGCCGGCTTATCGTCTTGCCCCGCGCGCGCATCGCCTCCTGGCCATAGGCGAATTCCGAAACACGCAGGTTCGAAGCTTTGACATACTCCACCGAAAGGCCGGTGAAACGAGCCATTTCGCGTGCGATCGCGTCGAATTCGGCATCGGGCAAGGCATTGCCCCTCAGCAGTGCGGCCGCATAGGGACCAAGCGCGAAACGCCGTGCTTCCTCGAGAAATGGCTCGAGCGGCCCGGACGATGCCGGCACGAGCTTGTGATACCAGGCCGCTGCAGCGAAACCCGGCACGAACACCGGATAGGGCCGGTCGTTACCGGGAAGCTGAGTGTGGATGATCTCGATATCGGTGGCGATGCCGAGCATGATCACGCCGTTGAAACTGACCCGCTGCGAACGAAGCCAGTTGAGCACGACCGCTGCCCGGATCGTGCCGTAGCTTTCACCGAGAATATATTTGGGCGCAGCCCACAGATCGTTTTGCCCAAGATATTGGGTGATGAACCGGCCGATCGATTCCGCGTCGGCATCGACCGACCAGAAATCATTATCCTTCTTGCCGCAAATGGCGCGGCCGAAGCCGGTTCCGACGGGATCGATAAGGACCAGATCCGCCTTGTCGAGCATGGTCGACGGGTTGTCGACCACCTTGAGCCGGGAAAGCGGCGTCGGGCCGGCGTCATTGGCTTCGACCCGCTTGGGCCCGAGCATGCCGACATGCAGCCATACCGACGACGATCCGGGGCCGCCATTGAAGGCGAAGATCACCGGCCGCACCGCGCCGCCCTTGACGCTGGGCCGCGCATAGGAGGTGTAGCCGATCTCGGCGGTAGGATGGCCCGCCTTGTCGCGGATCACCATGGTTCCAGCCTTGGCGGTATAGCTGAAATTCTTCCCACCGGCCGCGAAGCGATGTTCCGTCACGGACGTCTGGCCACTCTCTTCGGGACCCCCATTCCCGGGGCAAGGACTGACCGCTTCGACGGGGGGCAGCGCCCAGGCGGTGCCGCCGCCGACGACGACCAGCATGGCTCCCAGGCAATAAAGGCTTTTGAGATGCTTGTTCATGATGCTCCGTTCCGTGGGGCGAGGCCCCGCAGGGGCAAGGACGCGCCAGCGGGCTTGCCGACCTGCGAAGTGCGAGGGGGCGGCTGCGTCCACTGGCGCGTTCCTGTCGCGTCTTCGTCAGAAGCTGCGCGCTACCGACAGGCCGATGGTACGTGGCTGGACATAGTTGACGCCAAACACGCCCGTGACCGCCTGCGATCCTTCGGCCGCGGCCGACAGGACGCCACGCTTGTCGGCGACGTTGCGTACATAGGCGGTGATCGACCAGTCGTCATTCCTGGCGCCGATCCGCAGATCAACGGTCGTGTAGGACGGCAGGTTGAGCCGCGACGCCACCGGCTGGAACGGACCGAAGCGTCGACCAACATGGGCGACCGTGCCGCCGACACTCGCCTTCCAGTCCTCCATAATGTCGAAATCCTGGTCGATCGACAGGCTGCCGCTGAACTTGGGGCTGAACGGCAGCCGCGTGCCCTTGTCGGCCGGGATTGCCGCCGGCGGATCCTCTTCGAGTCTGGCGACGCCGTAGCTGCCGTTCGCCGCGATCGTTAGCCCGCTGTCATTGTGATATTGGAAGGAGCCTTCAATGCCCTTGCTGCTCGCTTTACCGCCATTGGTGAAAATGGAGAGGCCGCTGATGATCAGTTGGAGGTGGACCTTGCTCCAGTCGATATAATAAGCCGAGACGTCGAAGGTGACGTGCCGGTCGAACAGGTTGCCCTTGACCCCCGCCTCATAGTTCATCGTGGTATCGGCCTTGAAGCTCTTCGGAAGCGTCGGATCACTGAAGATCGCGCCGTTGGGGCCTCCCGGCCGATATCCCGATGCGACCCGCGCATAGGCCATCAGGTCCGGGCTGAATTTATATTGCGGTACCACCAGGAAGGTGAAGGACTCGTCGCTGGCTGCGGTATCGGCGGTGATGACCGGCGGCTGCCCTGGCAACGTGCCGGCAAACTCGCCGCTGTCGAGCTCGAAGATCGTCTGGCGGTTGCCGCTGTAGCGCATGCCGCCTTGTATGTTGAACTTCGAGGTGAAATTCACGGTCACGAAACCGAAGGCCGCCAGTTCCTCGTAGGAGGTCGGGAAGTCCGCGGTGAAGATATTGGTCTGCGCGGGCGCGACCGGTGCACCGGTGATCGGCGTGACCCGCTCGATCTTCTGGAAGCTCGAGCTCTTCTCCTTCGTGTAGAAGCCGCCGAGCATCCATTCGACCGGCTTTCCGGACTGGCCCGCAAAACGGATTTCCTGGGTGAACTTCCTTGTTCGCATGTCGTTTGCGAGCTCGGCGGCGGGTTCACCGACGCTGCGCGAGAAGTCTGACCGCTCCTGGTTCCTGTTGCGGCCATAGCCGGTCACCGACGTGATCGTCACGTCATCGAAATCGAGATCGATGTTGGCCGTCGCGAGCGTGCTGCGCGTGTGGAACATGCCGCTGTCGGGCAGATAGCGCTGCTTGAGATCGCCGAACGTCGGCTCCAGCGAGAAATTGGTCGTGGTCCGCGCGGTCCCGTCGCCGCGCGTATCCTGATGCTGCACCGCAAGCCTGACCTTGATCCGCTCATTGGGCTTCAGCATCATCGCGACGCGGCCGCCATAGACGTCGACGGTGTTCACATCCTTCTGGCCCGACAGCACATTGTCGACATAGCCAGGCGAACGCCGCATATGGCCGCTGGCGCGGACCGCCACCGTATCGCTCAGCGGCAGATTGACCGATCCGCGCAGCGCGTAGCCCGCCTCGCCCTTGCGCACCGTATTGACGTCGCCCTGGACACGGCCCGACACGGCCTCGGTCGACGGATCCCTGGTGACATATTTGATGAGGCCGCCAAGACTGGAGGCGCCGTAAAGCGTGCCCTGCGGCCCGCGCAGAACCTCGACCCGCTCAAGATCCGCGGGATCGAGATCGGGTTGGACGAGCTGTCCGTCGGCCGTCGCGTTGGTCGCTCCGAAGGGTACGTCGTCAATCGACACCGCGACGGTCGGATTGCCGAACACGGCGGTGGTGATGCCGCGGATGATGATGTTGGTCTTGCCGTTGCCCTGCGCGTTGAGGCTGAGGCCCGGCACCTGGCTGAAATAATCCTGGAGCCGCGACACTCCGTGGTCGGCGAGCTCGGCGGTGTTGATGGCGGTGATCGGAACCGGCGTGTCCTGCAGGCGCTCTGCGCGCTTCTGTGCCGTGACGATGATGTCGCCAGAGCCTTCGGCTGCCGGTTCGCTCTGCGCGTGCGCCGCCGATGTGGTCATGGCGATCGCCGCGGCGGACGCGGCAAGCAGCGGCTTGCGGATGGTGATGATGCTGACGCTTCGCTTCATAAGACCCCCCTCTATTGTCTGCGACGCGCGATGCAGTGTTGGGCCGCGCATCCACCCCCTTCGACGCGCGGGCTTTCGCGATCGTCAGGGCGGCGTCGGGATTTTCTTTTTTTCCGAGGCGGGTCGCGACGACTCCCCGCCCTTGGGCATGGTCGCCTGAGAAACCGGTCGATGCGGCATCGGGCTGACGTTTGGAGCGGCCTGCGCGTCTATGGATAAGGATATGGTGGCAACCTGGCCGGGCATGGCGGTCGGCGCCGATCGTCCGGAGGGGAAAGGCGATGACATTGTCTCGAGCATGGGTGCGCTGGACGGTCGGATGGCTCGGCGCCGCAGCGCTGGTCACCGGACCGGCTTTTGCGGGAAAGTCCGAGGCGTCGTCCGCACCGGTCGTGACCGTTGCCTTCGGCGGCGACATGATCGGCCCGGTACATCCGATGAACCGCGCCGGCGATCCCGCCTTTGCCGGCGTCGCCGAACTCTTCCGCAAGGCTGATGTCGGCTTCGTCAATCAGGAGAACGCCGTTTTCGACCTGAATCGCTTCTCGGGCTATCCTGCGGCGGAAAATGGCGGCGGCTATCCGCTGCGCTATGCCGGCCATGCGGCCGAACTGAAGGATATGGGCGCGACGCTCGTGTCACTGGCCAACAACCATCCGACCGACTGGGGCTCCGAAGGTCTGGCGGCGACGCTCCGCAATCTCGCGGCGGCCGGCGTGGTGGCTGGCGGCGCCGCGATGAGCGACGCGGCGGCGCGTGGGCCGGTATTCCAGCTCACACCCAAGGGCGCCGTCGCTCTGGTGGCGACGGCGTCGACCTTCCCACCCACAGCCGTTGCCGGCCCGGCGATCGAGCGGCATGCGATGATGTCGCAGCCGCGGCCGGGGATCAGTCCGCTGCACGTGCGCAAGGTGCGCGTGGTGCCGCCGCCCCTTTACAAGGTCGTGCTGGAGGCCGCGGGACCGACGGCGCTCCGCGACGGACCGGACATGCGGGTGGGCGACCAGGTCTTCCGCCAGGGCGATAGCCTGGGATCGCTGTGGGAGATGAAGCCCTCCGACAGGGACGCCCTGCTGGATGCGGTGGCCGAGGCCAGGAAGAGGGCAGGCCTGGTGCTGTTCTCGATCCATGCCCATGAAACGGCGGGGGAGGATGAGGAGCCGGCGGTGCCCTATCATCCGGTGTTCCTCCAGCACGCCAATGAGGCGGCAAGCCCCAATGATCCGCGCCCGGCCAGTTTCCAGGTCGAGCTGTTCCACGCCGCCATCGATCATGGTGCGAGCGCGGTGGCGCGGCATGGTCCGCACATCATCAGCGGGATCGAAATCTACAAGGGCAAGCCGATCTTCTATGGCTTGGGCAGCCTGTTCCTCGACTTCGGCGGTGCACGCGTGCTCGACACGCCGAGCGGCGAGACAATTCATGTGCCCGACATCTGGTACGAAAGCTTCGTCCCGGTGGTCGAATATCAGGGCGAGCGGGTGCGGAGCATCCGGCTCTATCCGGTCCTGATCGAGGACAAGGCCGGTCCGCGGAGCGGCTCGCCAAGCCTGGCCCGAGGGGAACGCGCGCGGACGATCCTCGGCCGCTTGCAGGCGCTGTCCGCGCCGTTCGGCACGAAGATCCGGATCAACGGCGACATCGGGATCGTGGAACTCGAATAGGTGACGGCCGGTGGGGATAGTCTACGACGAAAGGCGGTTGAGAACCGGACCGGCATTGGCCGATGACACCCAGAACCGACAGGCATATAGTCCTGCCGGAAAGCGGCCGTGGGTGTCCGGATTGAAGAGAAGCGTGCCTGCTACCGCCGGTGACGGCGGCGGGGAACTCGACCTCCTATATCGTCACCATCGTGACACGATCGTCCGCTACGTTCGGCGCGCCTTCGGCAGCGGGCCGCCCGATCCGGCCGATGTCGCCCAGGCCGCCTTCGAGAAATTCCTGGCCATCGACGGTCGCGACGACATCGCCAATCCCCGGGCCTTCCTGATCGCCAGCGCTCGCAACCTCGTGCTCGACCAACGTCGCCGGCTGAAAGTCCGTAGCGACTATGCATCGGACGCCCGGGCGACGGCCGACGAGACGGACGATTTCAGCCCCGAGCGGGTCCTGGTGGCGAAGGAACAATGGCGTATCCTGGAAGACGCGATCCAGAAGATGGACGCGCGCCGCCGTGACATTCTCGTCATGAGCCGAATCCACGGCCTGAGCAGCGCGGAGATCGCGCGACGGATGAATTGTTCGGCGACGCTGGTGAAGATGCTGCTGGCTCAAGCCCTCGTGCTATGCCACCGCGCATTATCCGAGGTGGAAGGTGAATAGCGGCGCCCACATTCCTGACCCTGAGCAGGACCGTATCGACATGCAGGCGAGCGAGTGGGTCGTGCTGCAGGATGATCGCGAGCTGACCGCGGCCGAGCAGGACGATTTCGATCGTTGGCTCGCCGCCGATCCGCGCCATGCCCGCGCGTGGCAAGACCTATCGCGCACATGGTCGACATTGCCCGTTCTCAACAAGCTGTCCGAGCTGGCCACCGATCCGATCGATGTCACCCCCGAGGCGACACGGCATCGTTGGGGCTATGTCCGCGTGCCGAAGATCGCGCTCGGCGTCGCCGGCGCCGTGGCGGCCATGGTCGCGTTCCTCGCCGTCGGACCATCCTTGCTCCCGCAACCGGAGGTCTTTCAGACCGGTGTGGCGCAGACCCAGCTCCTGACGCTCGACGATGGCAGCCAGGTCACGCTCGGTCCACGCTCGCGGTTGACGGTGGCCTTCGCGGACGCGGAGCGACGCGTCGTGCTGGCCAGTGGCGAAGCGTTCTTCGAAGTCACCCACGACCGATCGCGTCCATTCCTGGTCGAGGCCGGCGGATCGACCACCCGCGTCGTGGGGACCAAGTTCGACGTGAACTATGCCGACACTTCGGTGCGCGTCGGCGTGCTCGAGGGGCGCGTGCAGGTCAGCCGGGCCGATCCCGATCCAGCCAGGCGTCCGGCGACGGCCCTTCTCCAGGCCGGGCAGCGCGCCGAGATTCGCCTGGCTTCGGCCGCAGACCCGCTGATCGTCCGACTGTCAGCCCCCATGCCGGGCGCATGGCGGCAAGGGCGGCTGGTTTATGAGAATAGCCGCCTGTCCGATCTGGTGTCGGACGTGAACCGCTATTACGCGCCCGGCGTCATCGTCGCCGACAAGGGCATTCTCGATCTGCGCGTCACGGCATCGTTCAAGGCGAGCGAGATCCCGGCCTTCCTGGCATCGGTCGGGACGGTGTTGCCGGTGAAGGCGACCGAGACGGCGGGCGGCGCTTACCGTCTGGAAGCCACCGGTCGATAGCGCTGCCGGACGGCCGCTGGTCATGACTGACGATCGGGAGGACCCGTGCGTCATAGGATGGACGGGATCGAACAAGGGACTGCAGGTTCGGGCCTGCGCCCGCAACCAAGGGGGGCTGTTCTGGGTGGCATCAAAGATGCTGTAGCGCGGACGTCGCTGTTCGTCGTGTTGGTTGGCGCCGCGATGACCATCGCGCCAACCGCGCTCGCCCAGACCGACGCCCGCCCGTTCGACATTCCGGCTCAGCCGCTAGGCGCCGCGTTGATCGAGTTCTCGCAGCAGTCCGATGTCCTGATTTTCTTTTCGCCGGAGGTCGCCCGGGACAAGATGTCCCGCCCGCTGCGCGGCGCGATCCCGGTCAATGTGGCTATAGCGGCGCTGCTGCGCGGCAGCGGCCTTCGTGCGGTTCCCAATCCGAAAGGCGGCTATCGGGTCGAGCGTATCGTGCCGGGGCGATGGAGGGCGGCCGATCGGTCGCCCGACCGCGAACTAGGCTCTGGCGCGTCGGCCGGCGGCGCATCGGCTGCCGCACCGGCCGGACCATCCGACATCATCGTCACCGCGCAGAAACGGGCCGAACGGCTGCAGGATACGCCTGTCCCTGTGACCGCGCTCGACCCGCGCTCGCTGGCCGAGCGCAATCTGACGCGCCTCCAGGATTATGCGAGCGAGGTGCCGGGCCTCGGCCTCAATCCCCAGGGCAACGGCAAGACCAACATCGTCATTCGCGGCATTTCAACCGGCGTGTTCAGCAATCCGACCGTCGCGGTGACGATCGACGATGTTCCTTATGGCAGCAGTGTCGCGCTCGCCGACGGCCAACTGGTGCAGCCCGATCTCGATCCTGCGGATCTCCGGCGCATCGAGATCCTGCGCGGTCCCCAGGGCACGCTCTATGGTGCTTCCAGCCTGGGCGGCCTGATCAAATATGTCACGGCGGATCCGTCCCTCGATGCGGCGTCGGGGTGGGTCCAGGCGAGTGCCAGCGTGGTTCGCCGGGGCGAGAGCGGCCATGGCCTGCTCGGCGCCGTCAACCTGCCGTTGAGCGACGAGGCAGCGCTGCGCATCAACGCCTATTCGCGGCGCACGCCGGGTTTTGTCGATAATATCCTGACCGGTCGCAAGGACGTCAACGGGATCGATGTCGTGGGCGGGCGCGCCGGCCTCTTGTGGGAAGCCGCGCCGGCGGTGACGGTTCGCCTGGGCATGCTTCATCAGTCGAGCCGGAGCGACGGCACCGCGCGCGTGACGACGGATTATCATCAGCAACCGTTGCTTGGCGATCTGCGGCAAGCGCTGCCGGAGGGCAGCGGGAGGTATCGCACATATAGCACGTTGCTGACGGCCAATATCGATGTCGCCCTGGGTTGGAGCGATCTCAAATCGGTGACCGGCTATGGCCACAACGTAAATCGCGAGGCCGGTCTGTTCGCCGCCTTCGGGCCTGACGCCCAGCTCTCGAACCATATGCGGACGCGCAAATTCACCCAGGAGTTCCGGCTCTCCTCGCCAACCGGCAGGAAGCTCGAATGGCGGATCGGCGGCTTCTACACCAGGGAGAACAGCCGCAGCTTCCAGCAGATCGACACGATCACGCCCGGGACGGGCGGCTTCGTCTCGAACCTGCTCGTCGCAATTTTTCCGACCAGCTATGAGGAGGTCGCCGCCTTTGGCGACGTGACCTATCACCTGTCTCGTCCCTTCAGCGTGCAGGGCGGATTGCGCTACAGCCGTAACTGGCAGACCTACCGCGAGACCGATACCGGCCCGCTGGGTGACGTCACGCCCGGGGTACCGTTCCGGGCATCGGCCCAGTCGAACGACGACGCCGTCACCTTTCTCATCGTGCCGCGCTATGAGGTCAGCCGGCACCTGATGGCTTATGTCCGCTTCGCCTCGGGTTATCGCCCCGGTGGACCGAACGGCTCCGCCATCGTGGCGAACCTGCCCGAAACCTTTGGCGCCGATACCACGCTCAACTATGAACTGGGCGTCAAGGGCGACATGGCCGGGGGCCGCCTCACCTTCGACCTCTCCGCCTATCATATCGACTGGCGTAAGGTGCAGGTCCGCATTTTCGATAGCGCGACGCAATTCTCTTATTTCACCAATGGCGGCCGAGCCCGCAGCGACGGTTTCGAGGCAATGCTCCAGTACCGGACGCCACGCGGGCTGCGCGTGGCGCTCAACGGCAGTTATAATCTGGCGCGCTATTCGCGGACGCCGCCGGCCGGGATCGTCGCGGTCAAGGGTGATCGCTTGCCGTTTAGTCCGCGGTTCAGCGGCAATGTCTCGGTCGATCGGGACATGCCGATCGCCCCCGACTGGACGGCGACGATCGGCGCGACGATCGCCTATGTCGGCGAGCGACAAGGCATGTTCCCGCAACGCCCCGGCAATCTGCGGATTGCATGGCCGGGCTTCGTGCGGATGGATCTGCGCGCCGGCGTCCGTTCGACCAGATGGGCCATCGGCCTGTTCGCGCGCAACGTCACCGACCGGCGTGGCGTGCTCTCCTCGACATCGGACACGCCGGCCTCGCTGACGACCAGCGTCTATGGCACCAACTTCAATCCACCGCGAACGTTCGGCCTCTATCTGGAACGCACCCTCTGACCTGTCCCGCGGCCCCTACCGATCTCATCGAACCATCACAGTACCGAGGATGACCCGAATGAAAATTGTCAGGCGCTTGTCGCTGCTCGTATCGCTGTCGAGCCTGCTCGCCATGCCGGCCCTGGTACAAGCGCAAGATGCAGCATCTCCAGCGCTCTCCCCAGAGCCTTCCAGGTCGACATGGCCTGCCGTCACCCGCCCGGCCGACCGGGGGCCGCGCCACTATTCGGCGGTGCGCAGCGGCACCTTTGGCGGCAAGAGCCTGCGCTATCGGGCCGTGCTGTCCGAGATGCTGGTCAGGGACCGCGCGGGCAAGCCGGCATCGAGCCTGTTCGTCACCGCCTTCGTCGCCGGAATCGACCAGAGGCTCGCGGCCCAGCGACCGGTCATCTTCATCTTCAATGGCGGGCCAGGCGGCTCCTCCAACACATTGATGTTCGGCGCCATGGGGCCTTCACGGTTGCAGGCGTTCGACGTGGCCGCGATCGGCAATGCCAAGACACCGGTGGTGCCGAACGAGGATGCCGTCCTCGACATAGCCGATCTCGTCTTCATCGACGCGCCTGAAACGGGTTATGGGAGGCCCCTGCCGGGGAGCGACGAAAAGACCTTTCGCTCGAACGACGGGGATTCCAATGCCTTCGCGCAGGTGATTCTGCGCTGGCTCACCGACAATGGCCGCATGGCCTCGCCCGTTTACATCATGGGCGAAAGCTATGGGTCCATCCGCGCGGTGCTGCTCGCGCGCGATCTTCGAGTGGCGACGCCGCGTGTCGAGCCCGCAGGCCTGATCCTGGTATCCCAGGCTCTGTGGTACAATGGGCCAGAGACCGGCATGACGGTGCTTCCCGATCCCGTCCGTGCGGTCAACAGCCTGCCCGATATTGCGGCGCTGGCCTGGCATCATGGTCTCATCGACAACAGGACGCAGACGCTCGAGCAGGCGGTGCGGGCCGCCCAGACCTTTGCACTCCAGGATTATGCCAAGATACTGATCGCGGGAAACCGCGCTCCCGAAACGGAGCGGGCCTGCGTTGCCGAGCGGCTCGCACAGTTGACCGGCGTGCCGGCCTCGACCTGGCTCGCCGGCTCGTTGCGGCTGTCCAATATCCGACGGCAGATGCTTGCCGGCCGTAACCTGGCGCTGGGACAGTTCGACGGCCGCGAGATCGAGCCGTTGCAGGGTATCGTCGACGATTCACATCGCGACTTCAAGGCGATGATGGCTGGGCTTACCGCGGCAACAGGGCAGTTGCGTCGAGACCTGTTCCACGCCGAAGGACTGCCCGACTATCGTTCGACCGTCGACAGTCCGCCGGCGTTCGAGGAGACCTGGACGTTCAACAAGGCACCGATGCCCGGCACCGAGATCATCCTGCGCGAGCAGATGGCGGCCATGCCCAAGATGCGGTTGATGGTGACGCAAGGCGTCTTCGACACCACAACCACCATGGGCGAGACCGATTATCAGTTCGCCCAGATCGCCGCGCCGCAGGACCGTACGACCTTCGCTTATTATCCCGGCGGACATATGCTCTATTCCGAGGATGAGGGGCGACGCGCCTTCCTGAGCGACGTTCGAACCTTCATCAGCGGCCAGGTGCTGGCTCGGAGGCCCTTCCCGCACCCGGCACCAGGCCAGATCGGCGGGCGCAAGCAGGCGACCGGGCAATGAACGGCCGGACCATGGTCCGCTGTCCTACGGTCCTGCCGGACGAGTCGCCATTCGACGCATTGGTTGAAGTGGAGTTGATCGCGCGCACCGGTGGGAGGGCCGCAGCGCCGAACCCCTGACGATCGACGCGGGCCGCGCGTCAAACGGGGGGAGGAATGAGGATATGGGCAAGGATGGGAATGCACCGAGGTTCGGTGGCGGGGCAGACATAAGTCTGGGGATGGGCTGTCCCATCACCCGGCGCGATTTCGTCAATGGATCGCTGGCCGCCTCGGGTGTGCTGGCGCTCGGTGGCCCAGCTTCCGCCAGAGGGACGGCTGGCTCGGTCAACCGGCCCTCGGGCTCGGCCTGGACAGGCTATGGCGGTGTCGGCGACTATCAGTGGGCCAACGGCAACACCGAAGCGGTCGTCAATGCCGCCCATGAGCTCCGCGACGGCCTGCACGACATGTCCCTCTCAGGCGCGGTCGAGGAGGACTATGACCTGGTGGTTGTTGGCGGCGGCTTCACGGGGCTGACCGCAGCGTATGAGTTCTCGAGACGCGCCAAGGCGGGGCAAAAGGTCCTGTTGCTGGAGAATCATCCCTTTCCCGGTGGCGAGGCCAAGCAGAACGAGATCGATGTCGACGGTATCCGCGTCGTCGGCCCGCAGGGATCCAACGGCGCGGCCCAAGTCACCCCGGCGCTCGATGGCACGCCTTATGAGACCTATGCGAATTATGTCCGTGAGCTGGGAATTCCCCTCAGCTTCGAGCTGCAGCCGCTGGGCGGCGGCGCGGAGAAACTGGAACTGCCCAACGAGCATTTCGATTCGATGTTTCCGACATCGCTTGCTCCGCTCAACTATTATTTCGGACCGGGGCAATGGGCGGCCAATCCGGCTCGGCAAGGGTTCACCAACACCCCCTGGCCCGCCAACGAGCAGCGCGATCTCGACGATTTCGTCCATAATCGTCGCGACCTGATCTCCAGGGAGGCGGATCCCGACCGCTGGCTCGACAGCATGACCTACGCGGAATTGCTCAGGAAGCTCGGCTATGGCGACCGCGTCATCGACTTCGCCGATCCCTATCTTGCGGTGGGCCTGTTCGGGGTGAGCAGCGAGGCGGTCTCGGCCAAGGCGGTGAGCATCGTCGGCCTTTCCGGTACCAAGCCGACCGAGGCATCCTCGAAACGGCTGGGCGCCCATGCGATGTCCTTTCCGGGCGGCAATGCCGGCATCTACCGCGCGATGCTGCGCAAGCTGGTGCCGGAGAGCTTCGCGCCGCAGGCCACGCTCGATCAGGTGATGGTGACGGGCTCGGCCAATCTTGCGGCACTCGATCGCCCGGGTCAGCGAGTTAGGATTCGCTGCGGCAGCATGGCTGTCCGTGTCGAACATGTCGGCGCTCCCAGGGCCGCGGAACAGGTGATGGTAACTTATCTCCGCGACGGCAAGCTGCATCGCGTGCGCGGCAGGTCGGTCGTTATCGCGGCTGGTGGTTGGGTCACGCGGCGCCTGGTGCGCGACCTGACGCCCGAGCTGGCCCAGGCGTTTTCGGGCCTGCGTTACGGTCCGGTGCTGGTCGTCAACGTCGCGGTGCGCAACTGGCGATGGCTCGCCAAATTGGGACTGCCGGGGGTGCGCAGCTTTGCCGGCGGCCTGTTCTGGCACGTCACCGCCCGGCAGAATTTTGCCCTGGGCAGCGACCGGCGCACCCTGACCCCCGATACCCCTCTCATGCTCACCTTCTACATTCCCGTCCTCAAACGCGGCGAGGATCCCGACCTGCAGGGCGCGCTCGCGCGGATGGACATCATGCAATGGTCCTATGCCGATATCGAGCGACGGCTGCGGACGCAGATGAACGACATCTTCGGACCGAGCGGATTCGAGGCCCGGCGCGATATCGCCGGCATCGTCGTCAATCGCTGGGGGCACGCCTATTCAGCGCCGCGGCCGGGCTTCTTCTTCGCCGCTGACGGCAGCGCCAGCCCTCAGCAGCTCCTGCAGACGCCGCACGGCCGGGTGGTTTTCTGCCACAGCGAGCTGGAGGGACGGCAGAGCATGGCCAACGCCATGCTGCAGGGCCGGCGTGGTGCGCTCGACGCGCTGAACATCCTCGACGGCTGAAAGGGAGGCAGTGGATTGACCGAGGACGATCAGGCCGAGCGGCTGAACTGCTCCCATATCTTGCCAGGGCACCGGCCGGTGGACGTGCGCGAACTGCTCGCCACGCTGGCGGCGCATCCAATGGCGGCGCGCTCGCCCGATTTCTATGGGATGGGTGGTGCCGTTGCCGAACTGGAGGCGCAGGTTGCGGCATTGCTCGGCAAGGAACGCGGGTTGTTCTTCGTCAACGGCATGACCGCGCAGATGACCGTTCTGCGGCGCCATGCGGACCTGGCGGGAACCCCCAATGTCGTCATCCATCCGCTGAGCCACATGGACGTCGACGAAGCCAATGGGCTCGAGCGCGCGGCCGGTCTGACACCGGTACGGTTGGGGCGACACGCGCCTTTCGCGCTCGATGCGCTCGAGCAGGTGAGCGATCCGCTAGCGGCGGTGGTTCTCGAACTCCCGCTCCGTCGTGCGGGCTATCTGCTGCCACCGATCGAGGAGGTACGCGCGATCGCGGATCATTGCCGCGCGCGCGGGATAGCCCTCCATATCGACGGTGCGCGGTTGTGGGAGGCGGCCGCCGGCTACGGGGTCGAGCTCGCCGACCTCGCTGAACTCGGTGATAGCGTTTATGTCTCGCTCTATAAGGGGCTGGGAGGGCTTGGCGGCGCCGTCATCGCCGGCTCGGCCGACTTCATCCAATCGCTGGCGATTTGGAAGGGGCGGTTCGGCGGCAACATGTTCACCGCCTTTCCTTATGCTCTGGCCGGCCTTGCCGGGCTGGAGCGCCACCTGCCGCGCATGCCCGCCTATGTCGCCCGTGCGCGCGAGCTGGCGGCGCTTCTGGCACGAGACTTCCGGCTCAATCCGGTCGTGCCGCACGTCAATGCCTTCCAGCTACTGTTGCCGGGGACGCGCGAGGCGCTGGTGGCGCGTAACCGCGCCTTCGCGCAGACACGGGGTGTTTGGCTGTGGAACACTTTGGTGGAGGCGCCGATCGCCGGGCAAACGATCGCCGAGGTGGTGATCGGCGAGAGTTCGGAGCGGTTCACGATGGAGGAGGCCGCCGCATGGATATCGGCCTTTTCTAACCAATAAGCATGGAAATACGAGGTCTTAGGCCCCCTGCGGCTGGAGGTGCCATGATCGACAACGGATCCTTTGCGGAGATGCCGACATGAAGATGGATGACCGGTTCGCTGCCGACGATGCGGGCGCGCCGCCGTCGCGCCATGTCGATTATCGCTCCACGCTCCTGCGTGCGCCGGACCAACCGCCGATCGATATCCCGCAGACCATCACCGAGCTGACCGGGCCGGGCGACTGGGGGCGGTTGATGGGCGGAGCGCTTGCCGATCTGACGACCCAGCACAAGGGAACGCCGATCGGGCAGCGCATCCTGGTCTCCGGTCAGGTGCTTGACGAAGACCGGCGCCCCGTGCCGAACACCGTGATCGAAATCTGGCAGGCGAATGCCGCCGGCCGCTATATCCATTATAACGACCGCTGGGATGCGCCGATCGATCCCAACTTCACCGGCGCCGGGCGGGTCGTCACCGACGAGGCGGGGCGGTACAGCTTCACCACCATCCGGCCAGGCGCCTATCCATGGGGCAACCATCACAATGCGTGGCGACCTGCGCATATCCACCTGTCGCTGTTCGGCCCCGCCTTTGCGACGCGGCTCGTCACCCAATTCTATTTTCCGGACGACCCGCTGATCGAGATCGATCCGATAGCCAATGCCGTGCCCATGCCCTATCGTCAGCGCCTCGTGGCACGGTTCGACATCGGCTCGACGATTGCCAACTGGGCGTTGGGCTACCGTTTCGATCTGGTGCTGAAAGGGCGCGAGCAGACGCCTTTCGAGGACGATGCGCATGACCATTGAAACCGACGAGCTTTCGACGCGCCATCCGGCGCCGCGGCTCGACAACCTCGATCCGGCGTTGTTCGGGCAGACGCCCTCGCAGACCGTCGGTCCCTTCTTCCACTACGGCCTCCCCTGGAAGGGCGGAGCCGACCTGACCGGTGGATCGGCGCTGGGCGCACGGCCCGAACTGTTTCCCGAGGAACATTATGTGCTGGGGGAGGCGACCTTCCGGGGGGCGCCGGCTGGCGAAGCGATCGAGCTGTGCGGCCGGGTGCTGGACGCCGCCGGGCAGCCCGTGGGCGATGCCATGGTCGAAATCTGGCAGGCCAATGCCGCCGGGCGGTACGCCTCGATCGCGGATCGCCGGGACGAGGTGCCGCTCGATCCGCATTTCCATGGCTTCGCGCGGTCCGCGACCGACGATGAGGGCCATTATCGCTTCCGGACGATCCGGCCCGGCCGCGTGCCCGGGCCTGGCAACAGCCTGCAGGCGCCACATATCGCCGTGTCCCTGTTCGGACGCGGGATATTGAAGCGTCTCGTCACGCGGATCTATTTCGCGGACGGAGAAGGCAACGACACGGATCCGATCCTGGCGCGGGTGCCCGCGGAGCGGCGCCGGACGCTCGTCGCCGATCGCCAGGACGGCGACGAATGGAGGATGGATCTGCGGCTCGGCGGCGAACGGGAAACGGTCTTCTTCGCCCTATGAGCGACCTGTTGCGCGTTCGTCCCGCCGCCACTCCGGCGATGCTGGCCATTTTCTCCGACGCGGCAGTGATTCGTCATGCGCTGCGGTTCGAGGCGGCGCTGGCCTGCGCCCAGGCCGCCGAGGGCCTGATCGGGAAAGGCATCGCCGATGCCATCGCCGATCTGTGCGGCGGTGCCGGGATCGATCCCGCCGACCTGGCGGAGCGGGCGACGCTGGCCGGGACGCTCGCGATTCCGCTTCTGGCCCTGTTGCGGGCCGAATTGCCGCCGCCCGCCGCCGAGGCGCTCCATCGCGGCGCCACGAGCCAGGATCTGGCGGATACGGTGCTGATGATGCAGGTCGTGCAGGCGACCGCGCTGCTGGCGGTCGATCTCGATCGCGTCCGCATGGCGCTCCACGCCCTGGCCGAACTCCATGCTGCGACGCCGGCGATAGGGCGCACCCTTCTGCAGGATGCCGTGCCGATCGGCTTCGGCCTCCGGCTCGCCCAGGCGGCGGCGGGGGTCGGCGATGCCGGGCGGCGATTGGAAGGCGAGGTCGCGGTCCACGCGAGGGTCCAGCTCGGCGGACCGGCGGGAAGCCGCGCCGGTCTTGGCGGGAAGGGGGCCGCGATCGCCGCACGGATGGCCGGCGAACTGGGGCTGGTCGCGGGTGTGCCGTGGCATGCGAACCGCACGGGCGTGGCGGCGATTGCCGCGGCGGTGGGGATCGTGATCGGAGCGCTCGCCAAGCTGGCACGGGATATCTCGCTGCTGGCCCAGAACGCGATCGGCGAAGTCCGGGAGCCCGCCATTCCGGGGCGGGGCGGCTCCTCGTCTATGGGCCATAAGCGCAATCCGACCGGATGCCAGGTCGCGCTGTCGGCGGCGATCCGCGCGCCCGGCCTGGTCGCCGCTGTCCTCGCCGCCTTGCCGGCCGAGGAGGAGCGCGGCCTCGGCGGATGGCAGGCGGAGGGGCCGGCGCTGGCGGATTTGTTCCTGCTCGCCGCAGGAAGCGCGGCGGCCATGGCGGATGTCGCGGAAGGGCTGGAGATCGACGAGGCGGCGATCGCCCGCAACCTGGCGGCGGCATCGGTGGTGGACGGCATCGGCGAAAGCGCGGCGATCGTTTCCGCGATCCTCGCCCAGTATCGAAAAGGCTAGGCCATGGCCTTCACCCTGCGCGGCGACGTGCGCCTGCATTGGCGGCTGGACGGCTCGGATGAGCGTCCGCCGCTCGTCCTGCTCAATTCGATCGGTACTGATATCTCGCTGTGGGACCGGACGGTTCCACACTTGCTGCCCACCTTCCGATTGCTGCGTATCGATGTGCGCGGCCATGGCGCCTCAGACGCCCCGGCGGGCGACTATGACCTGGCCATGCTGGCCGACGACGTCGCCGCCGTCATGGACGATGCCGGTATCGCCGTCGCCCCGGTCGCGGGCGTTTCGCTCGGCGGCATGATCGCGATGGAAATTGCCTTGCGGCACCCCGACAAGGTTGCGGCGCTTGCCCTGATCTGTACGTCCGGCGCGATGGACCCTGCAGCATGGGCTGCGCGGGTCGACGCGGTCCGTGACGGCGGCACGGGCGCCATCGCGGACATGGCGATCGAACGCTTCCTGTCGTCCGATTTCATCGTGCGGCATCCTGAGATCGCCGAGAGCTTGAAACGCGCGATCCGTGCGCAGGCCGACGATGGATATGTCGGGGCCGCCGCCGCGATCCGCGACATGGCGCTCGCCGATCGGATCGGCGCGATCGCTGTTCCCACGCTGGTCGTGACGGGGGCCGTCGATATCTCGACGCCCTACGAAGGTCATGGCGATCGGCTCGTGCACTCGATTCCGGGCGCCGTCCGTGCCGTGGTGGCCGGCGCACACCTCCCGCCCATCGAAGCGCCAGGGCAGCTTGCGGCACGGATACAATCTTTCCTGCTGGGCGACGCGGCGATTGTCGAGGCTGCCGACACGCTGTTCGAAGCCGGGCTTGTCCACCGGCGTCGGGTGTTGGGCGACGATTGGGTCGACCGCTCCCTGACCAAGCGGACCGCATTCAACGCCGATTTCCAGGCTTTGATCACGCGCATCGCCTGGGGCGAGATCTGGAGCCGGCCGGGGCTCGACGATCGCACGCGCCGCCTGCTCGTCGTGGCGATCACCGCCAGTCTCGGGTGCTGGGAGGAATTTGCCCTTCATGTGCGGGCGGGCCTTGGTCAGAGCGGGTTCACGCGCGACGAACTGAAGGAGGTCCTGATGCAGACCGCCATCTATGCGGGCGTGCCGGCGGCCAATACCGCTTTCGCCGAGGCGCAGAGGATTATCGCGGAGCTCGACGGGGATGCGGGCTATCGTCGGTGAAGCTTGAGGCTCTGGTGGCGATTGGCCGAGTCGATGAGGGATTCTTGAAAGATAACCGGCCGAGAGGTTGGTCGATGCGGACTGGCACCGGGCAGGGCCACCGTAGACGCAAATGCCCTCTCTTCGACCGGGCAACGGCGTTTGGACGCTGTTGAAATGGTCGACGTCATCCGCGCGCTCGACCTTGATGTTGCCGGACTGTTGGACGGGATTCCGATGGCACCAGCCAACGCGGCGTCCGCTCCCGAGTGATTCGGCCGGCGGCCGCTTTTGGATTTTTGCGCTCAGCTACTTTCAGATTTGAAGGAGTACCTTCAGATTCTGTGGGAGGGGGGTACTCTCAGATTCGGTGGGGCCTTCCGAAAATCGGAATCCATCGCCTGCATAACCCAAGATGGAACCACTTGGCGGCAACGCGCCAGTCCAGCACCACGTCGGGGAGGGGAGGGGGGGGCAGGCCCTGAATTCGCAGCAGATCGCGGATCTCAGCTTCACATATAAGGCTCTTTTGGGCTGAACCGGACGGAGCGGCTCAGAACAAGGCGCGCCGCCTGGTTCGGTTTCCTGATGGGCGCGGTCGACGCCGGACTGTGCGACGCGCGCCACGGCCAAGGAGACGGGCGCCAATTTTCGAGAGAGGCTCCCCTTGAAGGCTTGGTCAGAAAACGGCGGGTTTTGGTCGGTGGATGATCGCTAATTTTGGGCGTTCGATCACTAAAGTGGACGGAGAAGAGCACCTTCTCACTTCCGTTGGCCATGATCAAAACATGGTGTCATGATGATGCAGATGGCACTGAAGCACGATCTTCTCGAAAAAGGGTATTTGCCCGAGAACCTACCGCCGACTTTCGTGACCACGGCGATCGGCGCCAACCTGGCGGCTCGCAACGGATGGCTCACTGACGGGAGACATCCCGTTAGGTCGTCCCCGTTCAATGCGTCTAAGCGCGGGATGACGCGTCGCGAGTTCTCGTTCGTTCATCCGTCGACGGCACACGATCTTGCGCAGTTCGTCGCCGACCGCGAGGCAGAGCTGACGCATCATTTCGCGCTTTCGGACTTCAGCCTGTCCAAACCCGTCCATGATCCAGATCTGGACAGGGCCGTAACGATCGCATCGCATTCGGAGCTGGAAAGCGCTCGGCTCTCACGCCTCGCTCGGTATCGCTTCGTCGCGCGGACTGACATCTCGCGATTCTACCACACGATCTACACCCACTCGATACCTTGGGCCGTGCACGGGCGGGCGGCCGCAAAGGTGGACCGCAATCCAGCATCCGCGAACTGCTATGCAAACCGTCTCGATCTGATCGTCCGAGCAGGGCAGGACGGCCAGACGGTCGGCATTCCGGTCGGACCGGATGCGTCACGATACGTCGCGGAGGTGATCGGCACTGCGATCGACCAAGAGTTCGTCCGACGCGGGGGACACCAGAACTGCGACCTGATACGGCATGTCGATGACGTTTGGATCGGCGCGGACACCCACGCCGCCGCCGAGGAAGCCTTGTGGCGATATAGGGAGGCCATTCGGTTCTTCGAGTTGGACATCAACGAAACGAAGGCGGCGATTTACTCCGATAACTTCTCGTTTTCGGACACATGGCCGACTGACATCGCCGCCAAGTTCGAGTTCGCGAGCAATTCACTTGATCGACACATCCCGGAGCGACTTCGCGCGGCACTGGAACACGCTTTCTCGCTCACTTCGACGAACAACGACGACGGGGTTCTCAAGTATCCCTGTCGTCGTGACCACCAAGGGCGGCAATAAGTCGATCATCGAGATCCATGTCAGGCGGCAAGCGGCCAAAAATGCGACAGGCCGAAACGAAAAATTACCCTCCGGTTACCCGGCAACACGTTCTGATCGCATCGAAGGTAGCAAGGCCGGATTAATCTGGCGACCGGCCTGAGCCTAGAAGAGGCTGAGGTCGTGAGTTCAATCCTCACCGGCAGCACCATTTTTCAGTGACTGGGTGAACTTGCTCCGGCGGGAGCGCAAAGCGCTTCCACCTCGAGCGATCAGGTTCTAGCAGGCGCAACCGCATCGCTCGACCGCCGGATGCCGGTCAGGCCACCAATACGGGCGGACGCACGATCCCGGCGAGGTGCGGTTCCGGGGTCATGCCTTCCGCCGCCGGCAGCCGGGACTTCACATAGTCGATGAAGGCGCGGACCTTCGCCGCCTGTCGCCGGGCCGGATAGACCGCCCATACCGGCATCGGGTCCGAACGATGCTCGCCCAGCAACTCGATCAGCGCGCCGGCCTTTATATAGGGCCGCAGATAGAGTTCGGGCAGCCACACGATCCCGATGCCGTTCAGCGCGGCGGTCAGCAGGGCCGGGCCGTTGTTGCTGCACCAGTTGCCGGACAGATTGGGCGTCTTCTGCGTCCGGCCCATTCCGAAGCGCCAGGCGTGGCAGGCCTCGAAGGTCGACACCAGGCAGTTGTGCCGCGTCAGGTCCGCGAGGGTGAAAGGCGTGCCCGCGCGCAGCAGATACTCCGGGGAGGCGGCGCAGATGTGCGGCAGCTCGTACAGCTTCTGCACCTTCAGGCTGGAATCGACCTGCGCATTGTAGCGGATCGCCATGTCATAGCCGTCGGCGACGATGTCGATCGTCCGGTCGGTGACGAGGAACTCGATCTCCAGTTGCTCGTGCAGCCGCATCATCTCCGCGGCCAGCGGCGCGATATAGCATTCGCCGAAGCTGTCCGACGCGACGATGCGCAGCTTGCCGCGCAGCGACGCGTCATGCTCCATCGCCTCGGCGTCGATCTCGGCCAGCATGTCGAACAGCTCGACGCAGCGGCGATAGACCGATCGGCCCAGGTCGGTCGGCGCCAGCCGGCGCGTGGTGCGGAAGAGGAGCTGGCTGCCCAGCCGGGCCTCGAGCGAGCTGACCGATCGGCTGATCGCCGACTTCGACAATCGGAGTCTTTCGGCCGCCGCGGTGAAGCTGCCGCACTCGACCACGGCGATGAAGGCTTCATAGGTTTCCCAACGTCGCATTGTTGCGTCCCCCGCAACAGTATTTTGTGAGCGAGCCTACTAAAGCTTGGTTGGCGCAACAAATACAATCGGCCTCGACAGTCGGGGTGGAAAGACCCGGCTCCCAAAATGGCGGGAGGCTCGATGTTTCTGTTCAATGCCTGGTACATCGTTGCCGAGCCGGACGAAGTCGCCGGCGGCGGGATCGTTGCCCGTACGCTGCTCGGCCGCAGGGTCGCGGTCTATCGCGGCGCTTCGGGCGTGCTCGTCGGGCTCGACGATTTCTGCCCGCACCGGCTGGCGCCGCTGTCGCTCGGCACGGTGGTGGGCGACGGCATACGCTGCGCCTATCATGGCGCCGAGTTCGGCGCGGACGGCATCTGTGTGCGGGTACCGGGGCAGAAGGCGGTGCCGCCCCGCGCGCGGGTGCGCACCTATCCGGTGGTCGAACGGCACGGCTATATCTGGATCTGGATGGGCGATCCGGCGGGCGCCGCCGACGAAAGCAGCATTCCCGAAGGTTTCTGGGTCAGCGGCGATCCGGCCTGGATCGGTGGCTATGGCCATATCGAGTCGATCAGGAGCGACTATCGCCTGATCAACGACAATCTCTTCGACATCACCCATGCCGAGTTCGTTCACCCCGAAAGCTTCGGCGGGGTCGAGGTCCAATATTATCGCAACGCCCGTCCCGGCGCCCAATTCGTCGACCAGGGCATGACCTTCGAGATCGGCGATCGATCGATCCGCTTCCGCACCCATGCCGCGCGGCTCGGGCTGGAGGGCGGGCCGCTATGGCGGTCGATGGTCGCGCAGAGCCGGGGCGTCGCCGAATGGAACGAGCCCGTGGACTTCCGCATGGAGGTGATCTGGTGGGCGCCGATCTACACCAGCTTCCATATCAGCGTGCGGCCGGCGGACGAACCCGATGCCGCGCCGGTGGAGATCTACAATCTCCACGCCGCGGTGCCCGAAAGCGAGACCAGCTCGCATTATTTCTACCGCTCGATCCGCAACTATGGCGATCCGTCGATGGACGCGATGTTCATCGACGCGGCGAACTTCGTCTTCCATCAGGACAAGCCGATCCTGGAGGGGCAGCAGGCGGTGCTCGGCACCCGCGACCTGCTCGACACCGATCCCATTTCCTTCGCCGGCGACCGGCTACAGCTCGAGGGGCGCCGCATCCTCGGCCGGCTGCTCGCCGCCGAGCAGGAGGCGTGACCATGTACATGCTGGCCTTTCTCTATCCGGCCGCGCCGGGACACAGTTTCGACGCCGCGCACTGGAAGGACGTCCACCTGCCGCTCGGGCTCGGCCTGACCGACAAGCATCTCGGCATCCGACCGCGCAAGATCCTGTTGTTCGGCCCCGGCCAGGGCGGCGATCTCCGGCCCGACAGCGCGCCGCACGCCGCCATCGCGGCGGTGATGTTCGACGATCGCGAGAGCGTCGAGCGTTTCGCGACGCTGTTCGAATTCGAGGAGGCCGCCCGGCGGCTCTCGGCGGACTTCCCCAACTACACGGCCGGCCCGCCCGCCATCCTCGTCTCGGAAGTGAAGGAAGTGACCGACATCGATGCGATGATCGAGCGCTTCCACGCGGGGGAGGCCCACTGAAAACAACCTAAAAACCAAGAACAGGGAGTAGAAGACATGACCGCACGCAGGAGGCTGCTCGCCTCGCTTTGTCTTTCGCCGCTGATGTGGGGGATGGCGGCGCCCGCATTCGCCGAGGCCGCGGCGACGCCCGTCGCCGACGACGGCGAGATTCTCGTCACCGCCCGCCGCGTCGAGGAAAAGGTCCGCGACGTTCCGGCCACCATCAGCGTCCTGACCGAAAGCGCGATCCGCGCCTCGGGTGTCACCGTCGCCACCGACTTCGTCCAGCTGGTGCCCGGCGTCACGATCGTCACCGGCAATGTCGAGGCGGGCGACGTGCAGATCAGCGTACGCGGCCTGAACGGCACCCGCGACGCCGAAAGCAACGTCGCGCTCATCGTCGACGGCATCCTCAAGACCAACACCGCGGCGCTCAACCAGAATGCCGGCACGCTCAGCCAGATCGAGGTGCTCAAGGGGCCGCAGGGCGCGATCTACGGCCGCAACGCGGCGGCGGGCGCGGTGATCCTGTCGACCCGCAAGCCGGGCGACCGGCTCGAGGGGCAGGCGACCGTCAGCTACGCCGAATATGATCACAAGCGCGCGGCGGGCTATCTGTCCGGCCCGCTCGGCGCCGGCGTCGGCCTGCTCGTGTCGGGCGACTATGAAAAGGGCAACGGCTTCTACAAGAACGTCTTCCAGGGGACGCCGGCTTTCGATGCCTACAAGGCCGCGATCCTGTCGGTCACGCCCGGCGTCGACGTGCCCGGCTTCAGCCGTCACTCGGTCGACAATTTCCTGCGCTGGAACGTCAATGCCCGGCTGACCGCCGATCTCGGCGACCGCACCTCGGTCGACATCAAGGGCAAATATGGCCGGGTCGCCGGCGGCACCGTCGTCTTCGGCGCGGCCTATGCGATCCCGGGGCTCGTCCCCTTCGTCGGGCCGGCCGCCTATCTCGACGTCAACGACTATGACTTCACCAATGCCTTCCAGGGCAACCTGAAGTCGCGTCAGGTGCAGATCACCAAGGAAGTCTCGGTCAAGCTCACCCATGACATGGACTGGGCGAGCCTCCAGGCCTGGGCCGCCTATAGCGACATCGCCAACAGCTATACCGGCGAAGGCACGTCCGGCTCCAACGGCTATTTCTTCCCGCAGGCGCAGTGCCGCGCGACCACCGCCGCGCTCGCCGGGTTCCCGACGCCGGCGCCGACCTTCATCGGCGGCACCCCGGAAACCTCCTTCTTCGCGCCCTATTCGCCGACGACCTGCGACGGCTATCAGTTCAACAAGCGCAACCAGACCGACTTCAGCGCGGAGTTCCGGATCGCCTCGCTGCCGGGCAGCGACCTGTCCTGGCTGGCCGGCGGCTATTATCTGCACATCGATCGCCACATCTGCGTGAACCTGGCCACCGACACCGGCCAGGGGGCGATCCGCCAATGCTTCACCCTCGATCCGCGCAGCCGGACCGAGGCGCTGAGCGACGACAAGTTCAAGACCAACGTCTACGCGATGTTCGGATCGGTGCAGAACAAGTTCTCCGACAGCTTCACCGCATCGCTGGCGCTGCGCTACGACCGTGAGGAGCGCGCCGTCCGCAACCAGATCCCGACCGACGTCCGCACCCTTTTCGTCAATCCGCAGGGCAATGGGCAGGGCGGCTATTATCTCAATCCCGGCCTCGACCCCGTCTACAACCCCAGCGGCGTCCTGCCGCCGCGATCCAAGGCGTTCGAACAGGTCGAGCCCAAGCTCAGCCTGACCTACAAGCCGTCCGAGCAGCTGACCCTGTTCGGCAACTGGGGCATCGGCTTCAAATCGGGCGGGTTCAACAGCGGCGGCAGCGCCGCGATCGTGAACACCTTCAACGGGCCGCCGCTCAACGCGAACATCACCGTCCGCGACGATTACAAGAAGGAGGTGTCGAGCGCGTTCGAGGCCGGCTTCAAGTCGGCGCTGATGGGCGGCAGGCTCAGCATCGAAGGCGCGCTTTACTATACCGACATCAAGGACATGCAGTTCTTCGAATTCTATGTCGGTTCCTTCGGTCTGCTGCGGGTCGTGTCCAACATCGACAAGGCGCGGCTCTACGGCGGCGAGCTTTCGGTGAGCATCCGGCCGGTGCGCGGCTGGACGCTGTTCGGATCGGGCAACGTCACCGACAGCAAGATCCGCAAGAACAGCTCGCGGCCCGACACCGTCGGAAACAAGGTGCCCTATGCGTCGGACTATACGCTGAACCTCGGCAGCCAGCTCGACATGCCGGTGAGCGGCGGCCTGCGCGCCATCGGCCGGGTCGACTACCGCCTCACCGGGCCGACCTGGTTCCATTCGGTGCAGGCCCAGACCCGGCCCTCGCTCAACGGGGTGGCCGATTTCTCCAGGAGCCGGCGCGACGCTTTCGGTATCGTCAACCTGCGCGCGGGGATCGCCACCGATCATTGGTCGTTGACGGCCTTCGCCAACAATCTGACCGACAAGAAATGGATCAACGAGGTCGTGCCCGCGCCCGAGCTCGGCGGTTCCTTCGTCTCGCCGGGCACCCGGCAGCAATTCGGTCTCGAACTGTCGGCGAAGTTCTAGAGCCTGATCGTCTGAGGTGGAAGCGCTTCGCGCTTCCGCCGATGACGTGAATCGGGCTCTATTCAAAGTCTAGCCGTCACGGGCTGATAACTGCGCCCAGGATATGGTTCTGTGCTTCGCGAAATGCCATCCTTGGTCCGGGCTCTCGGTCCTTGGCTGGCATTTCGCAACAGGAGGCTTGGTTGGCGATCACCCGTAGGGACATTTTTGGCCGATCGGCCGTAGGGCTCGTGCTGGCGAGCGTGGGCGGTTCGCTGTCCTGGATGAGCGCCGCCCAGGCGCAGGCCAGGGGCGCAACCCTCCGCACGCTGACTCCAACCGAAGCGGCCTGGGTCGCGGGGCTGGGCGAGGCGATCGCGCCGCCCGCGCGCGAAGCGGGGCTGGTTCCTTATCTCGACCATCATCTCTCGGTCCCCCCGGCCGAAAGCCTGCTGGCGCTGCGCTATCTCGACGTCGCACCGCCCTATCTCGATTTCTACCGACCCGCGCTGGCTTCGCTCGCCCGGCTCCACGGCACGGTTCCACCGCCCTCGGGCGATCCGCGATGGACCGCGATCCTGGCCGCGCTGCTGGGCCCCGATCCAACCGGATGGCAGGGGCCGCCGGGCGGCTTCTTCCTGTTCGCCATGCGCCTCGATGCGGTCGACGTCGCTTATGGAACCAAGGCGGGCTTCGAACGGCTCGGCGTCGATTATCTCGGCCATATCGATCCGGAGACCGCCTGGTGACCGCAGCCTCCACTTCCACGATCGTCGACGTCGCCATCGTCGGCGCGGGCGCCGCCGGCGCCATGCTCGCCGCCCGCTTCGCCGAGGCGGGCAAATCGGTGACCGTCTTCGAAGCGGGCCCGCCCTGGGATGCCTCCGCGCTGGTCAGCTCGCAGATCTGGAGCCGCCGCCTGCGCTGGGGCGGGCCGCCGGTCGCGACGACGGGCAAGGAGCCGATCGGCTTCGGCTTCAACGCCGGCTGGGGGCTCGGCGGCGCCGCGCTTCACCATTATGGCACCTGGCCCCGGCTGCACCCGGCCGACTTCACCATGCGCACCGATCATGGGCGCGGGCTCGACTGGCCGATCGGCTATGACGACCTGCGACCCTATTATGACCGCATTCA
Organism: Rhizorhabdus wittichii RW1; assembly: GCA_000016765.1. NCBI lineage: Bacteria > Pseudomonadati > Pseudomonadota > Alphaproteobacteria > Sphingomonadales > Rhizorhabdaceae > Rhizorhabdus > Rhizorhabdus wittichii. The sequence continues at coordinate 1,187,186 of CP000699.1, read as the reverse complement.
GCGGGAGGTCGGGATTTCAGGCGATGCCGCGGCCGAGACATGGCGTCCGGCCGGCGATCCCTATCCGATGCCGCCGCTCGATCCGCTGAAGCAGGGCGCCGTCCTCGCCCGCGCCTTCGCCGCCGCCGGCAAGCGGGTCGCGCCCGCGCCGATGGCGATCAACAGCGTCGATTACGGCAACCGGCCGGCCTGCATCTATGACGGCTGGTGCGACGCCGGCTGCCCGATCATGGCGCTCGCCAACCCGCTTGCCATCTTCCTGCCCCGCGCCGAACTGGCGGGGGCGAAGATCCATGCCGAGACGCCCGTCACCCGTCTCCTGGCCACCGACGGCAAGCGGATCGACGGCGTCGAATATCGCCTGAAGTCGGGCGAGCGCCGGGTCCAGCGCGCCCGGCTCGTCGTCCTCGCCGGTTCGGTCGTCGGCAATCCGGCGCTGCTGCTCAATTCCGCCAGCGCGGTCCATCCGCACGGGGTGGGCAACGACCATGACATGGTCGGCCGCTATGTGATGACGCACGGCCTGATCCAGATCCTCGGCCTGTTCCCCGACGAGACCGAACCGCATCGCGGCGTCACCGGCGCGCACCTGATCAGCCATGAGAATTACGGCAAGACCAGCACGGCGGGCGCCTTCGGCAGCCGGCAATGGCTGGTGGCGGCCTCGATCAAGCCCAACGACCTCGCCGGCCTGGCCGCCGCGCGCATGGACCTGAACGGCCCGGCGCTCGACGCCTTCATGCGACAGGCGGTCCGCCACGGCGCCAACATGATCGGCATGTGCGAAGAGGAACCCGATTCCGACAACCGGGTCGAGCTGACCGGCGAGGTCAACGCCTGGGGCATGCGCCGCGCGCGGATGGTCCACGGCTTCTCCGACGATGCGAAGCGGCTCTGGGCGGCGATGCGCGACGAAGGCAAGGCGATCTTCAAGGCCGGCGGTGCGACCGACATCTGGCACACCCAGATGAACTCGGCGCATCTGGCCGGCGGCACCATCATGGGCAGGGACCCGGCGACCTCGGTCGCCGACGGCCATGGCCGCGTCCACGGCATCGACAATCTCTACATCGCCGGCTCGGGCCTGTTCCCGACCGAAGGCGGCGCCAACCCGACCTTCACCGTCCACGCCGTGGCGGAACGCACCGCCGATCAGATATTGCGCGACCGGCCCGAACTTTTCGCCTGATCGTCGTTCGGTCTCGCTCGGCGATGATCCGGTCGACCAGCGCTTCGTTCGCCTGTCTGCTCAGGCGCTATATCTATCCCCCTGGAAAATAGGGACAGTTTCCCGATCGTCGCGGCACGGTTTCGCTGCGTCAAATAAAAAGCAGTCATGAATGTCTTTTTTCTCTTCCAATAAATGAACATATATGATCCTTTATGGATGTGGCCGCGAGGTCACCGAGGAGAGGCGCCGATTCGCTCATCAGCGGCGAACGGTCACAAGGGACGGAGGACGCTATGAAAGAGTTTCTCCGGGGCGCGACGCGCGTCCTGGGAACGGCGACGATCGCCTTCTTGACATCCACCAGCGCGACCGCACTGGCCCAGACGGCCACCCCGCCGACCGCGCCCGACCAGGCCGGGGACCGGCAGGGCCAGGCCGCCGGGCTCGAGGACATCGTCGTCACCGCGCGGCGCGTCAAGGAATCGCTGCAGGAGACGCCGGTCGCGGTGACCGCCTTCTCCGCGGCCGCGATCGACCGCAAATTCGCCACCGACATCCGCGCGCTCGCCGGCGACGTGCCCAACGTCGTCATCACCAACGTGCCGGGCTTCAACGCCGCCTCGATCGGCATTCGCGGCCAGTCGACCGGCGACATCATCCTGACCTTCGAGCCCGCGGTCGGCGTCGTCGTCGACGATTTCGTGCTCGCCCATGTCCAGACCCAGCTGTTCGACCTGTTCGACATCGACCGGATCGAGGTGCTGCGCGGCCCGCAGGGGACTCTGTTCGGCAAGAACACCGTCGGCGGCGTCGTCAACGTCATCACCAAGCGGCCCGAGAAGGATTTCGGCGGCGAGCTGCGGCTCGGCTATTCGAGCTTCCGGACCAAGGACGTCAAGGCGGCGATCAACATCCCGCTGTCCGACAACCTGTTCTTCCGCGCCGCCGGCTCCTTCCAGGAAAGCGACGGCTATTATCGGCTGACCAAGACCAACAATGTCGACTTCATCCCGGTCGACGTGCCGGCGCGCGGCCAGCGCTGGGGCGGCACCCGCTATTTCAGCGGCCGCGCCAAGCTGCTGTGGGAGCCGGGCCCCGACACCAACGTGCTGCTGACCTACGAGATGCTGCGCGACCGGGGCGATTCCCCGCCCAGCGTCAACGAGACGCCGAAGGGCTTCCTGTTCGACGTGGTCGGCTTCCCCGGCATCCAGACGACCGGCGGCAGCCCGTTCGACACCGGCACCACGCTGTGCCGGGGCGACATCAACGCGGCGACCTGCCCGGGCACCCTGCTCGGCCACCGCATCGACGTCGACGGCGGCTATCTGCGCGTCGAGCACAGCTTCCCCGATGTCGGCGCGCTGACCGTGGTCGGCGGCTATCGGCGGGTGAAGTCGATCCTGCCGTCCGACTATACCGGCGAAAGCGCCTATCTGTTCGTGTCGACCCGCGACGACGTGCGCGAGCAGTACAGCGTCGAGGCGCGCTTCTCGTCCGACTTCTCGGACCGGATCAAGTTCACCGCCGGCACCATGTACTGGGGCCAGACGCTCGACGCCAAGGCGACCTCGTTCCTCGGCTTCCTGCGCTTCCTGGGCGATCCCACCGCGCTCACCGATCCCAACCAGTCGACCGCCAACTACAAGGTCGACAGCTATGCGGCGTTCGGCGAGGCGGAATACAAGGTCAGCGATCCCTTCGCGCTGTTCCTCGGCGGGCGCTACACCAAGGAGAAGAAGAGCTTCTCGGTCCGGCCGCAGGTGCGCCGCTCGACCATCGCGACCGGCTTCTGGCCCGAATATTCGGACAGCGCCAGCTTCTCCAAGCCCACCTTCCGCGCCGGCTATCGCTGGCAGATCGCGGACGGGATCAACAATTATTTCACCTACAGCCAGGGCTACAAGTCGGGCGGCTACAACGAGCAGGCGATGTCCGCCACCTCGGCGCTGCCGTTCAAGGAGGAGACCGCCGACAGCTTCGAGCTGGGCCTGAAGACCGAGACGGCCGACCGCCGCCTGCGCTTCAACGCCGCGGCCTTCTACGTCCGCTACGACGACCTGCAGCGCGACGCGGTGGTGCCGTTCGTCGATCCGATCACCGGCCTGCCGGGACAGGAGACGCGGACCACCAACGCCGGCAAGGCCGAGGTCTACGGCCTCGAGCTGGAGGCGAGCGCGGTGCCCGTCGACGGCCTGACGCTGAGCGCGTCGCTCGGCTGGCAGAAGGCGAAATATCTGGAGTTCCTGACCGACGTGGACGGCGACGGCGTCAACGACGACGCCTCCAACCTGAAGCTGCGCAACGTGCCGAAATGGACGGCGAACGCCTCGGCCAACTATGCCTTCCCGCCCACGGACTGGGGCCAGGTCAGCCTCAACGCCGACGTCAACTACCAGTCCCAATATGAGTCCGTGACCCTCAACGCCCCCTATACCCAGGGGCAGGCGCGGACCCTGGTCGGGGCGAGCATCCAGTGGAACGATCCGTCGGAGCGCTATCGCGTCTCGATCTTCGGCCGCAATCTGCTGGACGAGACCTACCGCGTCTCGGCCAATTCGGTCGCGGGCCTGTTCAATTTCACCAACTATGCTCCGCCCCGTTCCTACGGGATCGAGCTGGGCGTGAAATTCTGAGCAGTCGCGGCGGTGGCCCGGTTCCGTTCCTCCTCGTCCGTCATCCCCAAGCCTCGCGGGCGCGGGGGACGGGCCGGGCCGCCGAACCCCTCAGCGCCGCAGGCGATGCGGCTGGCCGGTGCCGTCGGGCACCAGGTCGAACGCGAAGCTGATCCGCGGCTCGCGTCCGCCGAAGGGCAGGGTGCAATGCCACAGATGGGACGGGAACAGGATCATCCGGCCGGGGCGCGGCTCGCGCAGGTGGCGGGTGCCGCCGCCGCCCAGCACGTCGGGCAGCGCGCCGATCGCGAACCAGCCCTCCTGCGGTTCCGCCAGTTCGACCGGGAAGGCCGGATAATAGACGCCCGACAGCCAGTTGGGCGCATGGATGTGCGGCTCCACCGCGCCGCCGGGGCTGAGGATCGTGCCCCACAGCGTCAGTGTCCCATGCTCGGGCCGGGCGCGCAGCCAGACATGGTCCTCGTCGCCGACCGCCGCCGCGTGACGGGCGAGCGCCTCGCGCGCCAGCGTGGCGAGCGCGGCGATGGCGGGCGTGCCGGCATCGGCCAGCTCGTCGCTCTGCCGCCCGGCGCGGGTGACGAGGCCCTCGGGCTCGAAGGTCAGCGACGGATGGGCGGCGAGCTCGGCCGCGAGCGCGGCGTGGAAGGCGTCGAGATCGTCGAAGCCGGGCGCCGCATCGATGTCGATCGCCGCGACGAAGCGGTCCAGCGCCATCAGCGCGGCGAGCGCTTCGGTATCGCCGAGCCGCTCCAGCGCGGCGCATTTCAGAGCCAGCGGCGTGGTGATGCTCGGCGAGGCGGCGAGCAGCCGGTCGCACAGCGCCAGCGCCTCGGCGGGCTCGCCCGCGCGCAGCAGCGCCATGGCGAGGTTGATGCCGATCGGATGGTTGAGCCCGCCCTTGTCGAGCGCCGCGCGGTAGAGGTCGATCGCGCCGGCCAGGTCGCCGCGACGGTCGCGCAGCCCGGCGAGCTGGTTGGCGGCGCGCGGATGGCCGGGCAGGCTGGCGAGCACCGCGCCGGCGATCCGCTCGGCCTCGGTGCCCCGGCCCAGCCGGTCGAGCGCGTCGACCCGGTTGAGCGCCGCCTCGGCATAGCCGGGGCGCAGCGCCAGCGCGCGGGCATAGGCCTGCTCGGCCTCGGCGGCGCGGCCGGTGCGGGCCAGCGCCACCCCCAGATTGTTCCAGGCCTCGACATGGTCGGGCTTCGCCGCGACCGCCGCGCGCAGCGGCGCCTCTGCCTCCTTCGGCCGGTCCGCCGCGATCAGGCAGGAGCCGAGATTGGCGAGCGTGACCGGCGCGCCGGGGCGCAGCGCCAGCGCGCGTTCGAGCGCGGCGATCGCCGCGTCGAAGCGGCCCGCCTGCTTGAGCGCGACGGCATGGTTGCCGAGCCGCGCGGGATTGTCGGGATCGGCCGCGAGCGCCGCCGCGAAATGGCCGAGCGCCTCGTCGAGACCGCCGCTGCGCTGCGCCGCGATCCCCGCGACCGTCAGCACGTCGGCGTCGCCCGGATGCGCCGCCAGCAGCCGGGCGACCAGCGGCCGCGCCGCCTCCGGATCGGGGCCCTGGGCCAGCCGGGCGGCCTCCTGCAGCAACTCCATCGGCATCGGAAGGAACTCTCCGAATGATCGGCGTGATGATGATCGTCCGGACCAAGCCGGGACGCGCGCGTGAGTTCGCACGTCTGACCGCGAAGCTCCAGCGCGATGTTCGGGCGAACGAGCCGGACGCGCTGATCTGGCAGGTGATGCGCGCCGACGACGACCCGGACTTGTTCTACTTCACCGAGCTGTTCGCCACCGCCGAGGCGCACGCCGCGCATCCCGGCATGCCCTACCACGTCGCCATGTCCGCCGCCGGCTGGGACTGCGTCGAGGGCGATCCGGAGGTCCGGCTGTGCACGCCATTGACCGACGGGGACATCGAAGGAGAGAGTGAATGATCGGATCGCTGGAAGGGCGCGTCGCCCTCGTCACCGGCTGCACCGGCGGGATCGGCAAGGTGATCTCCTCGGCGCTGGCCGAGGCCGGCGCGACGGTGGTCGGCGCCGACATGCTCGACGACGGCGGCGCCTTCACCGGGGCGGTGCCGAACGGCCGCTACCTCAAGCTCGACGTCACCGACGAGCAGGACTGGCGCAAGGCGATCGGCGCGATCGACGCCGAGCATGGCCGGCTCGACATCCTCATCCATGTCGCGGGGATCGTCGTGGTCGAGAAGATGGTCAACACCACGCTCGAACAATGGCGGCGGCAGATGGCGGTCAACGTCGACGGCCCGTTCCTGGGCACCAAGGCGGCCGCCGATCTGATGGCGCGGACCGGCGCGACCCTGCCGCACGGCAGCTCGATCGTCATCATCTCCTCGGTCGCGGGGTTGATCGGATCGCCGCTGCACGCCGGCTATTGCGCGTCGAAGGGGGCGGTCCGCCTGTTCGCCAAGGCCTGCGCGATGGAGTTCGCGGCGCTGGGGCAGAAGATTCGCATCAACACCGTCCACCCCTCGGGGGTGCGGACCGGCATGGTCGACCACATCCTGCAGCGCTTCGTCGACGAGGGCTTCTTCGCCTCGATCGAGGATGCGGAGAAGGGGATGGCGCCCGCCCATCCGATCGGCCGCATGGCCGACCCGATCGACGTCGCCAAGGCGGTGCGGTTCCTGGCGTCGGACGAGTCCGGATACATGCTCGGCTCCGAGCTGGTCGTCGACGGCGGCTTCACCGCGCAATGAAAGGGTTCGACGGCGCGGCCGCATCGCCGCGTCGATGTGACGGGACGAGGAGAGCATCGATGACCATGGACCATGATGCCGGCAAGACCGGCGACCTGATCGTCAACATCGCCGACGCCAGGGCCCACCAGCTCGGCCAGGGCACGACGATCCGCCTGCTGCGCTACAGCGAGGAGACCGGCGACTGGGTGCTGTGGGTGGAGATGCAGCCGGGCGCGACCTTCGCGCCGCACTGGCACCTCGGCCACGGCCAGTATTTCGTGACGAAGGGCGAGCTGATCTACGACGTCGGCTCGGCGCCGGCCGGCACCTATGGCTATGAGCCGATCGGGTCGCGCCATGCCGAGGCGCGCTGCGACGAGGTCACCGAATATCTGTTCATGGGCCACGGCGCCGTCGCCTTCACCGACGCGGCGGGCGAGGTCCGCTTCATCCTGAACCACGAATTCCTGCGCGACCTCGATCGCGGCCTGCACCAGCCCGATATCTCCAACGACGCGCGCGAGGTGGCGTGACATGGCCAACGCCCGCGTCGACCGCCTCCGCACGATGCTGGCCCGCGAGGGGCTGGACGCGGTGGTACTCAGCCATCCGCACGACGTCCGCTACGCGACCGGCTATCATTCGATCCTCGAACGCTGGACCCAGATGGAGCCGTTCGCCGCGGCGATCGTCTTCGCCGACCCGGCGAGGCCCGCGATCCTCGTCATCCCGGAGGCCAATCTCGGCATCGTCGCCGTGCTCAACCGCGACGGGCCGCACTGCACCTTCGACGAGATCCGCAGCTTCGACATGCTGAACTTCTGCGAGGTCAGCCGCTATGTCGATCCCGATCGCAACGGCGGCCAGCTTGCCGAGGACGCGACGGCGATCGCCGGCGCGATCCGGGGCGCGTGCCAGCCCGACATCGCCGCCGCGATCACCGCCGCGCTGGTGGACCACGGCATGGCGGGCAAGCGGATCGGCTTCGACGAGCATCGCGTCTCGGCGGCGGTCGCGCCCAGGGTGCCGCACGACTATCGCGACGCGCTCGACTTCATGATGCGCGTGCGCGTCGTCAAGACCGGCGAGGAGCTCGCCCGTTATCGCGCCGTCGGCAGCATGGCCGACAGGGTGATCGCCCATGCCGGGTCGCTGCTCCACGAAGGCGCCGACTGGAACGGCGTCCAGGCGGGCATCTGCGATTTCATGGTGCGCAACGGCGTCATCCCCGTCGACGAGGGGGCGATGCTGTTCGGCGGCTCCTATGACGGCGACGACTTCATCCCCGACCTGTTCCGCACCCCCGGCAAGCGCGCGCTGCGCCGGGGCGACATCGTCATCCTCGAGACGCAGGGCGTGCTCGACGGCTTCTGGATCGACATCAACCGCACCGCCGTGATCGGCCGGCCCTCGGCCGACTATCAGCGGCTGCACGACATATTGCACGACGCCTTCCTGATGATGGTCGATCGGTTGCGGCCGGGCGTGTCGACCAACAGCCTGCCCGCGATCGGCTACGAGCATCTCAAGGCCAAGGGCGTTCCGGCGCCCGAGAAGCTGCTGGTCGTCGCGCACGGCATCGGCCTGATGCCGCTGGAGATCCCGCTCGCCTATCCGGCGGCCGGCCTCGCCGGGGTCAAGCAGGGCTTCGTGATGGAGGAGGACATGCTGATCAGCCTCGATAGCCTGTTCTTCGGCGCGAAGCTCGGCCCCTGCCACATGGAGAATGTCTACGCGATCACCGCCGGCGCGCCCGAGCCGATGTACGCGGCGCCGCTCGAACTGATCATCGCCGACCGCGCGCCCGCCGACCGCGCTTCCGAGCCTGCCTGAAAGGACCATCATGACCGACGGACAGAATGACCGCAGCCTCGAGAAATACCGCCGGATGCAGCGCATCCGCCAGTTCGAGGACCTCGCCGAGGCCATCCACGCGCAGGGCGAGATCCCCGGCTCGCTCCACACCTATGCCGGACAGGAGGCGTCGGGCGTCGGCGCCTGCATGGCGCTGGACGACACCGATTATATGGTCGGCACCCATCGCAGCCACGGCCATCCGATCGCCAAGGGCGCGAAGCTCCGCCCGCTGATGGCCGAGCTGCTCGGCAAGGCGACCGGCATCTGCAAGGGCAAGGGCGGGTCGATGCATTTGTCCGACTTCTCGGTCGGCAGCCTCGGCGAGACCAGCATCGTCGGGTCGGGCGTGCCGGTCGCGGCGGGCGCGGCGCTCGGCTCGAAGCTTCAGGGCAACGGCCGGGTGGCGCTGTGCTTCTTCGGCGACGGCGCGACCAACGAGGGCGCCTTCCACGAGGGCATGAACCTCGCCGCCGTCTGGGCGCTGCCGGCGATCTTCGTGTGCGAAAACAACGGCTACGCCGTGTCGACCCCGGCGAGCGCGACGGTGCCGGTCAAGGACGTCGCCGAGCGCGCCAGGGCCTATGGCATGCCGTCGATCATCGTCGACGGGCAGGACGTCGACGCGGTCGAGGCGGCGGTGGCCGAGGCGGTCGGGCGCGCCCGCACCGGCGGCGGGCCGACCCTCGTCGAGACCAAGACCTATCGCTACGCCGACCATGCGGTGAACATGGGCCGCGTCCTGCTCGATCGCGGCGGCGAGGTCGACGAATGGCGCAAGCGCGACCCGCTGGCCCTCTACCGCGCGAAGCTGATCGCCGGCGGGACCGCCGCCGCGCTGCTCGACGCGATCGAGCGCGAGGTCGCCGACGAGGTCGCCGACGCGCTGCAATTCGCGCGCGACAGCGCCTGGCCCGAACAGGCCGAGGCGTTCGACGACGTGTTCGTCGACCGGCTGCCGATCCCCGACTTCATCACCGCCTGAGGAGAGCAGACATGGCAAAGGCGACCTTCCTGGAGGCGATCCGCCAGGCCCAATATGAGGAGATGACCCGCGACGAGCGCGTCTTCATCATGGGCGAGGACATCATCTGCAACGTGTTCGGCACGACGACGGGCTTCGTCGACGCCTTCGGGACCGAACGGGTGCGCGACACGCCGATCTCGGAGAACGGCTTCATCGGCGCGGCGGGCGGGGCGGCGATGGTCGGCATGCGGCCGATCGTCGACGCGACGATCTCCTCCTTCCTCTATCCGGCGATGGACCAGATCATGAGCATCATCGCCAAGTCGCGCTACATCTATGGCGGGCAGGCGCGGCTGCCGCTCGTGATCCGCAGCTGCCTGTTCTACGGCAATTCCAACGCCGCGCAGCATTCCGACCGCAACTATTCGATGTTCATGAACGTGCCGGGGCTGAAGATCATGGTCCCGTCCAACGCCCATGACATGAAGGGCATGCTCAAGGCGGCGGTCCGCGACGACGATCCGGTGCTCTGCTTCGAGGATTCGACCTGCTGGATGTCGAAGGCGGAGCTGCCCGACGATCCCGACTTCCTGATCCCGCTCGGCAAGGGCGACATCAAGCGCGAGGGCAGCGACGTCTCGATCATCGCGATCGGCGGCGCGGTGCCGCTGGCGCTCAAGGCGGCGAACGACCTCGCCGCGGAGGGCATCTCGGCCGAGGTGGTCGACCCGCGCAGCCTGGTCCCGCTCGACAAGGAGCTGATCCTCCGGTCCGTGCGCAAGACCGGCCGGGCGATCACGGTCGATCCCGCGCACCAGACGTGCAGCGCGGGCAGCGAGATCGCCGCGATCATCGCCGAACGCGCCTTCGACGCGCTGCGCGGCCCGGTGCTGCGGATCGCCACCGCCGACACGCACCTGCCCTTCTCCCCGGCGATCGAGAAGGCGCTCTATCCGTCGCCCGAACGCATCGTCGCGGCCGCCCGCAAGCTGGTCGGCGTCCGCCAGCCCGAAAACGCCTGAAGGGAGACGCGAGCATGGCCAATATCAAGGTGCTGCTGCCCCAGTTCGGCATGGGCATGCAGGAGGCGGAGATCGTCCGCTGGATCAAGGCGGTCGGCGACCCTGTCGAGGCGGGCGAGCCGCTGCTCGAGATCGAGGCGGCCAAGACCACGGTCGAGGTGCCGTCGCCCGGCGCGGGGACGCTGACCGAAATTCTCGCGCAGGAGGGCGATACCGTCGAGGTGCGCGCCCATATCGCGACGATCGCGGCCTGACATGGCGCGGGGGCGTCGGCTGGGGAGGGCGGCGCTCGCCGTCGTGGCGCTGCTGCTGCTCGCCTATGCGGTCGCGTGGGGCGTCAGGCTGCTGCCGCCGCTCGGGCCGCTGCGGATCACCACCCATTCCCCGGCGGATACGCCGTGGGACCAGTGGGGCGCGACCGCCGGCGGCACGCGCTTCACCCCGGCCGCCCAGATCACCCCCGGCAATGTCGCGCATCTGAGGGTCGCCTGGCGCTATTCGACCGGCGAGCTCGCGCGCCGGCCGGAGGGCATGCAGGTCAACAGCACCAACGAGACCACGCCGATCCTGGCGGCCGGGTCGCTCATCACCTGCACGCCGTTCGGTCGGGTGATCGCGCTCGATCCGGCGACGGGGCGCGAGAAATGGACCTATGACGCGAAGGTCGATCGCAGCTTCAAGCTGCCCGACCAATATATCTGCCGGGGCGTCTCGCAATGGCGCGACGCCCGCGCGGCCGATCCGGCGGGGATGTGCGCGACCCGCATCATCCTCGCCACCGTCGACATGCGCGTCATCGCGCTCGACGCCCGGACCGGGCGGCCCTGCGCGGGCTTCGGAGAGGGCGGCACGGTGCGGGTCGATCCCGGCAAGCTCCACCATGTCGGCGAGGTCAAGCTGGCCGCGCCGGCGGCGATCGTGCGCGACAGAATCGTCATCGGCACCTCGGTGCTCGACAATGTCCGCGCCAACGCGCCGCGCGGCATCATCCGCGCCTTCGACGCGCGATCGGGCCGGGAGATCTGGACCTTCGACCCGATCCCGCAGCAGGGCGGGCCCGATCGCGACTGGATGGGCGACAGCCGTCGCACCACCGGCGCCGCCAATGTCTGGTCGGTGATATCGGGCGATCCCGAGCTCGACATGGTCTACCTGCCGACGTCGAGCGCCTCGCCCGATTATTATGGCGGCCTGCGCCCCGGCGACAATCGCCACGCCAACAGCGTCGTCGCGCTCGACGCGGCGACCGGCCGGCTGGTCTGGGCCCGGCAGCTCATCCACCACGACATCTGGGACTATGACATCCCGGCCCAGCCGACGCTGGTCGACATCGATCGCGGCGGCCGGCGCATCCCCGCGCTCGTCCAGCCGACCAAGCAGGGCTATGTCTTCGTCTTCGACCGGCGCACCGGCGCGCCGCTCTTCCCGATCGACGAGGTGCCGGTGCCGCAGGGCGGCGTCCCCGGCGAATGGCTGTCGCCGACCCAGCCGCGCCCGCGCCTGCCCAGGCCGATCGTCCCGCAGAAGATCACCCCCGACCAGGCCTGGGGCTTCACCCCCTGGGACAAGGCGAAATGCCGCGACCTGATCGCGCGCTATCGCTCCGAAGGATTGTTCACGCCGATCACCGAGCGCGGGACGATCACCTATCCGGCCGCCTCGGGCGGCGCCAACTGGGGGGCTGGTGCGATCGATCCGGCGCGGCAGGTCTTCTTCATCAACTCCAGCCGGGTCGCGTCGGTGATCAGGCTGCGCAAGCGCAAGCCCGGCGGCAGCGGCACCGTCCAGCTGTCGGCGACCGAGGATGTCTCGCCGATGGCGGGCACGCCCTATGAGGTGAAGCGCGAATGGCTGCTGTCGCCGTTCGGCGCGCCCTGCACCCCGCCGCCCTGGGGCGGGCTGACCGCGATCGACCTGAAAACCGGCGCGACCTTGTGGGACGTGCCGCTCGGCACGATCAACGACAGGCTGCCGATCCCGTTGCCGTTCGACGTCGCGCTCGGCACGCCCAATATCGGCGGGCCGGTGGCGACGGCGGGCGGGGTGTTGTTCATCGCCGCGACGATGGACCGCCATCTGCGCGCGATCGACATGCGGACCGGCAAGGAATTGTGGCGCGACCGGCTGCCCGGCGGCAGCCAGACCACGCCGATGAGCTACATGGCCGGCGGCCGCCAATATGTGGTGGTCGCGTCCGGCCAGCATATGTGGTTCCAGACGCCGCGCTCGGACGAGATCGTCGCCTATGCCTTGCCGATGAAGTGAACCCCGGCGTCGCGCTCGGCCCGGTTGGTCGAGGCGGCGGCGCCGATCGCGCTCATCCCCAGCGCGCGATGCTTCTCGCCGAGCAGTTCGACATAGGCGCGGCGTTCGGGGCCGTCGAGGACGAGGATCGCGCTCTTCAGGAAATTGGCGTGGAGCTCGAGGCAGCAGGTCGGGCCGTCGATCGAGCCGACCGCCCAGCGATGGTAGACGACGAACTCGGTCTCCACCAGTTCCTGCGCGATCCGTTCGAGGTCGAGCCCGTCGCAGCCGTGGCCGGCGCGAATCTCGCGGTCCATCCAGTTGCGGAACCGGTTATAGGCGACCGAGCCCAGCTCGCGGATCGCCGCCGGGCGGGGCAGCGACGAGAAGAAGAAGTCGATGACGGTCCGCGCGTAGAGCGCGTCGCGGTACATTTCGGACACCATCCAGTCGAGTTCGGCGAACACGACGTCGATGGTGTAGTCCTTGTGCATGCGCGCGATATGGGCGCGCACCTCGCGCAGCCGCTCGGCGACGGTTGCGAAGATCACCCCCTCCTTGTCGCCATAGAGGCGGTAGAGGGTGCGCGGCGCGACGTCGGCCTCGCGGCTCAGCCGGTCGATGGTCAGCGCATGGACCCCGCCTTCGCCCAATATCTGGTGGGCGGTCTCGATGATCCGCTGGCGACGTTCGGTCATGCCGGGGCTGCTGTACTTCCGCCGGGTGCGCGGCGCCTTCGGCTCGGAATCGTCCAGGATCGTCGTCATCGTCCCGGAAGATTAGTCGCTAAACGCCGCAGCGTCACGGCCGAAGGGAAGGGCCGTGACGCTGCGGCCCGTCAGCAATATTCCCGCGCGCGCATCAGCATGCCGAACAGGTCGCGGGGATCGTCGGGGTCGGCGATCATGTCGAGTTCGACGAAGTGGCGGGTATCGGCCAGCCGGTCGCGCAGGTAGCGGAGCGCCGCGAAATCCTCGATCGCGAAGCCCACCGAGTCGAACAGCGTGATCTGGTCGGGGGAGGTGCGGCCTTCGGCCCGGCCCGCGATCACCTCCCACAGCTCGGACACGGGATGGTCGGGGGCGAGCTGCTGGATCTCGCCCTCGATGCGGGTCTGCGGCGTGAACTCCACGAAGATGCTGCTGCGCAGCAGGATGTCGCGGTGCAGCTCGGTCTTGCCGGGGCAATCGCCGCCGATCGCGTTGATGTGGACGCCCGAGCCGATCATGTTGTCGGTCAGGATCGTCGCATATTGCTTGTCGGCGGTGACGGTGGTGACGATCTGCGCGCCCTGGACCGCCTCCTCGGCGCTGTTCGCCACGCGGATGTCGAAGCCGTGGCTGCGCAGGTTGCCGACGCATTTCCGGGTGGCGGCCGGATCGATGTCGTAGAGCGATATCTCGGTGATGCCGAGGATCGCCTTGAAGGCGAGCGCCTGGAACTCGGCCTGCGCGCCATTGCCGATGATCGCCATGCGATGCGCGTCGGCCGGCGCCAGGTGGCGCGCGGCGACCGCCGAGGTCGCGGCGGTGCGCAGCGCGGTCAGCAGGGTCATTTCGGACAGCATCAGCGGATAGCCGCTGTCGACCGCCGCGAGGACGCCGAACGCCGTCACCGTCTGGAGGCCGCGCTGCATGTTGCTCGGATGGCCGTTCACATATTTGAAGCCGTAGACCTCGCCGTCGCTGGTCGGCATCAGCTCGATGACGCCTTCCCGCGAATGCGACGCCACCCGGGGCGTCTTGTCGAAGCAGTCCCAGCGCCGGAAATCATCCTCGACATAGTCGGCCAGCTCGACCAGCACGCGTTCGACGCCGATGTCGAGCACGATCCGCATCATATGATCGACGCTGACGAAGGGGACGGTGTTAAGCGGCATTCTGCAATCCTTTCACGGTGGCGAGCGTCGAGACCTTGTCGAGGACCTGCCGGCCGAACAGGCTGGCGGCGAGATCGGCGAGCAGGCGGGCGCTGCGGCCGCGCTCGTCGAGATATGGGTTGAGCTCGGCGATATCCATCGAGCTGGTCAGGCCGGATTCGCAGAGCATCTCCATGATCAGATGCGCCTCGCGCAGATTGGCGCCGCCGCCGACCGCGGTGCCGACGCCGGGGGCGATCGTGGGATCGAGGAAATCGACGTCGAGGCTGACGTGCAGCATCGCGCCGATCCGCTCGACCTCGGCCAGGATGCGCCGGACGATCGCGGCGACGCCGAACTCGTCGATCGCGCGCATGTCGAACACCCGGACGCCGCGCGCGGCGATCAGCTCGCGCTCGCGCGCATCCACCGATCGGATGCCGACCATGAAGACGTTGCGCGGCGCCACGGTGGGGCGGCCGGCGGGCAGGATGCCTTCGAACCCCGCCTCGCCGCAGTAGAAGGCCACCGGCATCCCGTGCATGTTGCCCGACTCCGACGTCGTCGGCGTGTTGAAGTCGGCATGGGCGTCGAGCCAGAGCACGCAGAGCGGCCGCCCCTGTTCGTGGGCGTGGCGCGCCGCGCCCGAGACGGTGCCCATCGCGAGCGCATGGTCGCCGCCCATGAAGATCGGCAGCCGTCCGTCCTTCAGCAGGCCATAGGCGGCCTCGTCGAGCGCCCGCGCCCAGCCAGCGATATGGGCGGCATGGCGGGCATGGCCTTCGAGCGAGACGTCGTCCGCGCGCATCGGGGCGACATCGCCATGGTCCGACACCTCATGGCCGAGCTCGGCGAGCGCCTCCGCCAGGCCGGCGATGCGCATCGCCTCGGGCCCCATCGCGCAGCCGGGCCGGCTCGCGCCCAGGGCGACCGGCGCGCCCACCAACGCGATCCTTCGCTTCTCCATGTCCTCTCCACCCTTTCGACCCCGCAGCGGCGGGGCCCGTTCGAAACTGGAGGGACGCGCGTTTGGCGTAAAGTCGAAGAAGTGACATTAAGTTTGGATTGTTTGAGCATTTTGATAGGTAATTTTTACCACTCTGTTCAATCCGGGGACGCGCGATGGACGAACTCGACCAGCAACTGCTGCGCTATCTCACGCGCGATTCCCGCCTGCCGGTCGCCAGCCTCGCGAGCGCGACGGGGGTATCGCGCGCGACCGTGAAGAGCCGCATCGACCGGCTGGTCGAAACGGGCATGATCAAGGCCTTCACCATCGAAACCGGCGCCGGTTTCCGCGCCGCGACCGTCCGCGCCTTCGTGCAGGTCGAGGTGACGGGCCGCATGGCGGACCGGGTGACGCAGCAGCTCCTGCGCATCGCCGAGGTCGAGACCGTCCACAGCACCAACGGCCGCTGGGACCTGATCGCCGAACTCGAAGCGTCGGACCTGCGGAGCTTCGATGAGGTGCTGCGCCAGATCAGGCTGATCGACGGCGTCAACCTGACCGAGAGCAATATCCTGCTGTCGAGCCGGCGATCCGCGGTGCTTTAGGAGGAGTGGACCAAGCGGCCCACACCTCCCGGATCCCGGTCACTCCGAACCGGCGCTGTCCTTGCGATAGTCGAGCGGAGGCTTCCGGTCGCCGACCATCGCCTTGTAGACGAAGTCGTCGCCGCGCGCCTTCTGGAATTCCTGCTTCGCCGCGGCCACCAGATCGCGGTCGACCAGCAGGCGTCCGGCCGTCAGCGCCAGCGTTTCCGCCGCTGTCCGGGCGCCCTTCAGGCCGACCGGCGAGCCGGCGGCGGCGGTCGCCTGCCAGCTATGGCCGGGGGTGCCGGGCACATAGGTCATCGTCGAGAGGCCGACCGTCGGCACCGTCCAGCTCACGTCCGACACGTCGGTCGACCCCTGGCTGAGGCCGCCTGTTCCCCGGAAGGTGGCCGTCTCGATCACGGTGGCGTCCAGCACGGCGGGTTTGCCGGCAAAGCCCTGCGCGATCTTCGTCGCGAACGCCTGCTCGCCGTCGGACCAGGGCGTGATCGGCACCGCGTGGAGGCTCTCGTCCATCGCCTTCATCAGGGTTTCGTTGGGCAGCAGCGAATAGACCCCGCCGGTGATCTCATGGTCGGTGGTCGTTCCGGTCGCGATCGCGGCGCCCTCGGCCGCCTTGAGGACCCGCGCCCAGACGTCCTTGACCACCTGGGGATCGCCATGCCGGACATAGAGGTACAGCTCGGCGAAGTCGGGGACGACGTTCGGTGCCTTGCCGCCATTGGTGATGACATAGTGGATGCGGGTGCCGTCCGGCACATGCTCGCGCAGGAATTCGACGGCGGTGGTCATGACCTGGACGCCGTCGAGCGCCGAGCGGCCGCGATCGGGCGCGGCGGCGGCATGGGCGGCGACGCCGTGGAAGCGGAACTTGCCCGAGATATTGGCGAGCGACGACGTCTGGGAAGCGTCGTTCGTGCTGCCGGGATGCCAGTGCAGGGTGACGTCGACATCCTTGAACAGGCCGTCGCGCACCAGGTAGACCTTGCCCGATCCGCCTTCCTCCGCCGGCGCGCCATAGACGCGGATCTCGCCCTTCACGCCCTGCGCGACCATCCAGTTGCGCACCGCGATCGCCGCGGCGGCCGAGGCCGCCCCGAACAGATTATGGCCGCAACCATGGCCCGCCCGCTGGCCGGCGATCGGCGTCCGCACCGGATCGGCGGTCTGCGCCAGGCCGGGCAGGGCGTCGAACTCGGCGAGGATGGCGATCACGGGCCCGTCGCCGTTGCGATAGCTGGCGACGAAGGCCGTCGGCATGCCGGCCACGCCGGGCGTGACGGTGAAGCCGGAGGATTTGAGCTGTGCCTGGAGCAGGGCCGAGCTGCGCTGCTCCTGATAGCCGACCTCGGCGAAGTTCCAGATTGCCAGCGCCGCCTTGTCCATCGCGGGCGCCTGCGCCTGGGCCAGCTTCAGGATCTGGGCGGTCTGCTGCGCGTCGAGCGGCGCGGCCGTGGCGGGCGCGACGGCGACGGTGGCGAGCAGCATCGCGGCGATGCGGCGCGAGACGATGGACGGCATTGTTCTTTTTCTCCTCCCTGTGAGGTTCCCGTGGGGGAGGCCGGATGACGCTATCCGACCCTTATGATGCAGCGGAAGCCGATATGGCTGGTGCTCGTGTCGATCGCCTCGGGATGGCGCGCGGCGGGGCGGTAGCGCTGGCAGTAGCTGGGGGCGCAGAGGTGCGATCCCCCTTTCAGCACCCGGCGCGGGATGCGGGCGGGGGACTGGGGATCGAAGCTGTCGTGCCGCCGCGCGCCGCGCGGATTGGCGGGGATGCAACAGCTGCCCTTCGCCTTGCGCTCGATCTTCGGCGGGGCATACCAGTCGCTGGTCCATTCCCAGACATTGCCGATCATGTCGTGGAGGCCGTAGCCGTTGGGCGGGAAGCTGCGGATCGGCGAGGTCCGCTCCCAGCCGTCGTCGAGCGTGTTGGCATAGGGGAACAGGCCCTGCCAGTAGTTCGCCATCATCCGCCCGTCCGGCGCCAGTTCGTCGCCCCAGGCATAGTCGGCATCCTCCAGCCCGCCGCGCGCCGCGAACTCCCATTCGGCCTCGGTCGGCAGCGCCTTGCCCGCCCAGCGCGCATAGGCCTCCGCATCGGCGCAGGCGACATGGACGACCGGATGATCGTCGAGCCCGTCGATCGAGCTGTCCGGGCCGCAGGGATGGCGCCAGTCCGCGCCCAGGACGAAGCGCCACCATTGCGACGGATCGCGGGTGTCGACCGGCCGGTCGGTCCGGGTGAACACCGCGGAGCCGGCATGGGCCAGTTCGGGCAGCATGCCGGGATAGTCCTTGGGATCGGGGGCGATCTCGGCGCAGGTGACATGGCCGGTCGCGGCGACGAAGCGGGCGAAGTCGGCGTTGGTGACGGGCGCCTCGTCGATGAAGAAGGGATCGACGCGCACCCGGCGCGCCGGCGCTTCCTCCGGATAGAAGCGGTCCGATCCCATGGTGAAGACGCCGCCCGGCACGAACGCCATGCCGGCGGGCGGACGATCGGCGGCGGGGGAGCGGGACGGTTCGGACACAGCCATCCTTTGCCAGCGAACAGGGCGACTCACAACCTCGCTGCTCCATCCGTTTCCGGTCTTGCGCCGCGCGCCAAAAGCCGCAAATTGGGCGGGCCTCCGCGATCGGGAGGCCGGGCGGGGGCCGGTGAGGACATGACGGGCGACAGGGCGGCCGACCGGCACGACGCTGCGCAACTGGCCGCCATGCTGATGATCGTCGCCGTCGCGCTGTTCGACGCGTCCAGCCTGCGGGGCCTCTACGGCGACGGATCGAACTTCCTCTATCATCTGCTCAGGACCAGGGACTTCGTCCACGCCAATCCGTCGCGGCTATGCACCGAATGGCTGACGCAATTCCCGGTGGTGCTCGCGCTGCGCGCCGGCGTCGTCGACCTGCCGGCGCTGCTCGTCCTGCACTCGGCGACGCTGGTGCTGATGCCCGTCGCCTTCTGGATGCTGGCGCTCGCGCGTCTCCATCGCGATCCCGCCTTCTGGCTGGTCTTCCTGTTGTTCTGCATCGTCTATTTCAACGTCGGCTTCTTCGCGATCGGGGAATATAATCTCGCTTATGCGCTGGTCGCGCTGGCACTGGCGATCCTGTCGGGGAGGGCGCGGATCGGCCCCGGCTGGGCCCTCGTCGCGCTGCTCGCCGGCCTTGGCCTGCTGGCCGCCTATGAGGCGATGCTCTACCTCGGCCCGCTGCTCGTCCTCGCCGGCGTCGTGCGCCTGCGGAAAGGAAGCGAGCCGCCCGCCGTCCGCGCCATGCTGCTGCTCGCGATCCTGGCCTATGCGGCGGGGACGGGCGTCGCGGTCCATTTCGTGCTCAACCCGGGCCATCCCGAACAGCTCGCCGCGGCGATGGCCTTCTTCGCCGCGATGCATAACCGGCTGCTCGCCTTGTCGGTCGCCTTCGCGATCGGGTGGATCGCCCTGTCGACGCCGGCCGCCTGGATGCGGCGCGGCGGTCTCTTCCTCGCCGTCGCCTGCCTGGCCGGGCTCGTGCTGCCCGGCAACTGGTCGCTGCCGCACCAGCATTATGAGGCGCGGACGCTGGTCGGCCTCGCCCTGTTCGGGCTGGGCGGCCTGCTCGCGCTCCGCTTCGCCGCGATCGCGCGCTGGCCGGCGCTGGTCCGCGTCCATCCCCGGGCGCCGATCGTCGCGCTGCTGTTCTTCGTCGCGCTCGCGGTGTCGAACCTCGCCTATTCGCTCGACCATCGGGCGCATCTCGCGCTGTTCCGGGACGAGGTCCGCGCGCGCTCGGGGCTGGTCGCGGTCGAGGACACGCGGCTGCTCGACGGCCGTCTCGCCCGCTATGGCTGGATATGGACCTATCCGCTGATGAGCCTGCTGCTGCGCGAGAACGCCGATCAGGCGATCATCCTCAATCCCCGCGCCTATCGCGGCTACCAGTCCTTCGACCCCGAGGCCGAGGTGCCCGATCTTCGCGAATATTACCGGGCGGGGCGATAACGGGCCCACCGGGTTGACCCTTCGCCGCCTTGTTGCGTTAGAAGGCGGCATGATGGCGAAGTCCTTTCCTTCCCGCCTGTTGCGGGCCGTCGCGATCACGGCGCTGGCCGGCGCCACGCTCGTGCCCTTGCCGCTGCGCGCCGCCGATCCGGCGCCGTTCGACCTGCCGGGCCCCGGCCTGCGCATCAGCGTCAGTCGCGGCGAGGTCACGCTGCCGATCGATCAGGTGCCGAGTCTCGCCGAGGGCGACCGGCTGACGATCCGCGCCGATTTCCCGGAGGACCAGCGCGCCCGCTTCCTGCTGGTGTCGACCTTCCTACAGGGCGCGACCAATCCGCCGCCCAAGGACTGGATCCGGACCGCCGAGCCGTGGCGGAAGAAGGAGAAGGACCGCCAGCTCGACCTGGTCGTTCCCAAGGGCGCGCGCCAGCTCGTGCTGTTCCTCGTCCCCGCCTCGGGCGGCGCGAGCGGGGCGATCGCCGACGCGGTGCGCGGGCGGCCGGGCGAGTTCGTCCGCGCCAGCCAGGACCTCAACCAGGCGTCGCTCGACCGGGCACGCCTCGACGGCTTCATGGCGGCGATCCGGGCGCAGGAGAACAGCCACCCCGAATATCTGCGCAGCGTCGCGCCGACGCTGGCGCGCAGCCTGTCGATGAAGCTCAACGAGGAATGCCTCGGCAAGGTGATCGAGCTGCAGGCCGCCTGCCTGCTCGAACATCGCGACACGCTCGTCCTCGCCGACGTCCACACTTCGTCGCTGACCGAGACGCTGTCGGGCGCGCCGGTCGACCTGGCCATGCAACTCAGCTCGACCCGCGAGGCGGGGATGGGCTATTACAGCCCCTATATCGGCGTGATCCGTGACATCGCCCGCGTCTTCGGGGCGTTCAGCAACCCGCAGCTCGACTATCTGCCGAGCCTCAGCCTGCGCCACGGCGAGGGCGTCTCGCTGCTGCTCAACGCCGCGCCGTCCTTCGACAAGCCGCGCTCGGTGCTCGTCACCGCGATGCCGGCGATCGAGGCGAACAGCCCGCCGCGCCTGCGGGCGGCGGTCGACGGGCCGCTGTGCGGGGCGCGGCCGGGGCTGGTCCTGCCGGTCGACGGCGCCCCCTTGATCTACGCCACCGACTATCTGCACGGCGCGACGCTGCGGCTGACCGCCGGATCGCGGACGATCGAGCTTCCGCTCGTGCCGCGCGCCGATCGCGGCGGCTATGTCGTCGCCGGCGCGATGCCGGCCGACCTGAAGGGCAAGGTCGACGCCCAGATCCTCGGCCGATGGGGCTTCGACCGGTTCGAAGGGCCGCGCTTCGCGCTGCAATTCCCGGCCGAGGGCGACTGGGCGGCGGCGGGCGGCGTGTCGAGCCTGGTGACGCGGCGCGACAATCCGGTCGCGCTGACCGGGCCGGCGCCGGCCTGCGTGACCAGCGTCGCGATGCGTACCGGATCGGGCCCGCAGCCGCTCGCCGCGAAGCTGAACGACGATGGCGACGTCGCCGTCATCGTCCCGCTCAAGGACAGCCGCCCCGGCGAGGTGGTGCTGGAAATCCGCCAGCAGGGCGTCGCCGAACCCGCCACCGTCTCGCTGCGCGCCCGCGCCCAGGCGAGCCGGCTCGACGGGCTGGCGATCCATGCCGGCGACCGGTCGGCGCTGCTGTCCGGCCAGCGGCTCGACCAGGTCGCCCGCGTCGAGCTGTCCGGTCTCGCGCTGCTGCCAGCCGGGCTGACGCGCGACGGCGACGTCGATCGCCTCCAGCTCGACGCCGAAGGCACGGGCGAGGGGATCGCGCCCGGATCGCCGACCGCGCGCATCACCCTTCAGGACGGGCGGGTGCTGAACCTGCCGGTGACGGTGGCGGAGCCCCGGCCGGGCGTCACGCTGATCGAACGCAGCCTCGCCCCCAAGCAGGCACGGCGCGGCCTGGTGCTCGAAACCAAGGCGAAGGCTCTGCTGCCCGACAGCGCGCGGCTGGTCTTCTCGCTGCGCGCCGCCGAGGGCACCCGCCTGTCGCCCGCCGACAGCATCGAGGTCGCGACCGCCGACGGCGAGGCGCACGCGACCCTGACGAGCGGGCCCGACCTGCGCTTCCAGGGGCGCGACGTGCTGGTGGCGACGCTCGATCCGGCGGCGCTCGGTCCCTCGGCCTTCGGCCCGCTCCGCTTCCGCCTCCACCATGGCGACGTGACCAGCGGCTGGCAGCCATTGGCCGTGCTCGCCCGGCTCCCCACCATCACCCGCGTCCAGTGCGACAAGGGCGCCGCCCGCTGCCGGATGGAGGGCGAGGGCCTGTTCCTGATCGACAGCATCGCGCCCGCCTCGGGCAGCGCCCAGCCGGTGCGCGTGCCCGAGGGCTTCACCGGCGCGTCGCTCAAGGTCCCCGCGCCGCAGGGCGGCCGCCTCCAGCTCCGCCTGCGCGACGCGCCCGACGAGCCGGTGGTGCTGGTCATAGGGTAGCTACACTCTTCGTCATGCCGGCGGAGGCCGGCATCTCAGGCGGTTCCTGCCTCGACCTTGTCTCCTCTCTGCCGAGATGCCGGCCTCCGCCGGCATGACGCCTATTGGCTCGCCGGCGGCAGCATCGCGCTGGAGATGCCCTGGTCGGCCAGCACGAAGCTGCCGTGCAGGGCGCGGGCGGCGTCGGAGGCTAGGAACAGCGCCAGTTCGGCGATGTCGTCGGGTTCCATCATCGCATTGCCATAGGGGCTGATCGAGCGCGCCTCGCGGCGGACCATGCCGGCGCGCTGCTCCTCGGTCAGCTCGTCGCCGGTGAAGCCCAGCATCTGGGTGCGGACCGATCCGGGGCCGATCGCATTGATCCGGATGTTGGTGCGGCGCAGTTCGGGCGCCAGGGTGCGGGTGAAATGGGCGATCGCCGCCTTGCTGGCGGCATAGACCGCCATCTCGTTGACGCCGAGCACCGCCGCCCCCGACGATATGTTGACGATCGCGCCGCCGCCCGCGCGCTTCATCGCGGGGAGGGCCGCCTGGATCATCGAGATCGCGCCGATCACGTTGACGCCGAAGGTCAGGTCGATCTTGCGCGGCTCCATCGTCTCGATCGGTCCGGCGAAGCACACGCCGGCGCTCTGGATCAGGATGTCGATCCGGCCATGGTCGCGCTCGACGCCCTCGACCAGCGCGGCGATCGCGGCGCGGTCCATGATGTCGCAGCTCATGGCGCTCGCCGATCCGCCGTCCGCCCGGATCGCCTCGACCACCGGGGCCATCGCCTCGGCCGCCAGTTCGGAGGTGATCACGACATGCGCGCCCTTCCGCGCGAACAGCCGGGCGATCGCGGCGCCGATGCCGGTGCCGCCGCCGGTGATGATCGCGACCTTGCCGTCAAGCATCCGCATTCTCCTCGATACGCCCCGCCATATTGCCCTCGCGGATCGCCATCAGCAGGTCCCTCGGCGCATTGGCGTCGCCGATCAGATGCAGTTGATACGGCTTGGGCGCCCGCGATCCGCCGCCCAGCGCGCGCCACAGGTCGGCCTGCGCCTGGTTGTAGCCGACGAATATGACGGTGTCGGCGGGAACCTCCCACTCCTCGTCGCCGTCGAGATAGCCGATCGTGCAGCGATCCTGGCCGATCGCGACGATCCGCCCCGACACCACCAGGTCGAACCTGCCCTTGCGCAGGCGGCGCAGCGCCGGGCCGGTGCGCAGGATGATGTCCATCGTCGGCGAGAAGCTCGAATGGCGCGCGACATAGGTGACGGCGACGCCCTGCGCGATCAGATGCTCGGCCGCGGCGATCCCCTCATAATGGCCGATATCGTCGAACACGACCGCGCTCCGGCCGTGGCCGCCGGCCGGGCCGAGCAGCAGGTCCCAGGACGACAGCACGTGCGGCTGGTGGAAGCCGGGAATCGGCCGCTCGGGCCGTTGCGCCTGAAGACCGTCCATGCGCGGCAGCGATCCGGTGGCGATGATCACCACGTCGGGCCGCTCGGCCAGCACCTCGTCGACCTCGGCATAGGTCGACAGGCGCACGTCGACGCCGAGGCGGAACACCTCCGCTTCCTGCCACAGGGTGATGTCGTGGATCGCCTGGAGCTTCGGCGCATGCCTGGCGATGTTGACCGCGCCGCCGAGGGTCGGCTGCGCCTCCATCAGCACCACCTCATGGCCGTGCAGCCGGGCGATCCGCGCCGCCTCCATGCCGGCCGGGCCGCCGCCGATCACCACCACCTTGCGCGGGGTTTCGGCGGGGGCGATCAGGCTTTCGTCCATCGTCCGCTCGAAGCCGACCGCCGGATTGACCGTGCAGGTCATCCGCTGGACGGGGGTGCGGATGCCGCCGACGCAGCCCTGGTTGCAGCCGATGCAGGGGCGGACGCCGATCGCGTTGCCGGCCGCCGACTTGGCGACCAGATCGGCGTCGGCGATCAGCGCGCGGACATAGCTGACCATGTCGGCCAGGCCGGCGCGGATCACCTGCTCGCCCTCGTCGAGCGTGCCGAAGCGGCCCGCGATCATCGTCGGCACGGTCGCGCGCTGGACGATCGGCTCGGCGGAGGGGAGCATATAGCCCGACGGCTGGTCCATGCAGCCGAGCATCGACGCGATGCTGTAGGGGCTGCCCATCGACCCGCTGACATAGTCGACCAGCCCGTCGGCGCAGACCCGCGCGACGACCTCGCCGGCCTCCTCGGGGCTGAAGCCGCCGGGGGCGTTGTAGTCGGAGATGCGGATGCCGAGCGGGAAGTCGTCGCCCACCCGCTTGCGGATCGCGCCGAGGATGCCGTGCATGAAGCGCATCCGGTTCTCCAGGCTGCCGCCATGATCGTCCTCGCGGCGATTGGTCAGCGGACAGAGGAACTGGTGGACCAGATAGCCGTGGCCGCAATGCAGCTCGATCCCGTCGAGCCCGCCCTTGCGGACCCGCTCGGCGGCGTCGGCGAAGGCCTCGGTGATCTCCTCGATCTGGTCGAGCGTCATCGGCTGCGGCGTGTTGGTGACGCCGAGCGGGCAGGGCACGTCGGAGGCCGACAGCGGCGCCTGGCCGTTGGCGGGGGCCCAGCGATGGCCGCCGTGCCAGAGCTGGACGAAGGTCCGCATCCCGTGCCGCGAACAGGCCTCCCCCAGCTTCGCGAAACCGGGGATGATCGAATCGTCGAGCGCGTTGACGGTGTGGTTCGAGGTCGACGGATGGACCACCGTCGCCTCGAGGATGTTCAGCCCGACCCCGCCCTTCGCGCGCGCCTCATGATAGGCGATCAGGTCGTCGCTGATCGCGCCGCGGCCATAGCTGGTGCCGTGCGCGGCGCGGGCGACGCGGTTCCTGATCTCGAGCCCGTTGATCAGGATCGGGCTCAGGATGCGGTCGAATGACACGAACCTATGATCCTCTCGTCGGCGCCGGCCCGTTGGCCTGACGCCAGGTTATAGCGACCAGACCGCCTTTTTCGCGGTCAATTCGCCGATCTCGTCGGCGGTGAAGCCGGCTTCGGCCAGGATCGTGTCGGCCGGGCGGCTGCCGCGCGGATTGGGCGCGGTCACCAGCTCTGGATGCTCCGACAGGCGCGGGGCCGGCGCGGCGGTGAGGATGCCCTCGCCGTCGGCCGTGACCGTGCCGCGCGCCGCATTGTGCGGATCGGCGGCCAGCTCGCCGGCGGCCAGCACCGGCGCGCCGCAGGAGTCGACCGCGCCGAACGCCTCGGTCCACGCCGCCTGCGGCTTCGTCAGGAAGGCCGCCGCGATCCGTTCGCGCAGCGCCGGCCAGCGATCCCGGTCCATCTGCGCCTCGGCCGAGGGATCGACGTCGTCGAGGCCGAGGATCGACAGCATCGCCGCGTAGAATTTCTGCTCGATCGCGCCGACCGAGAACCATTTGCCGTCGGCACAGCGATAGACGCCGTAGAAGGGCGCCTTGCCGCCGAGCATCGCATGGTCGGGATCGCCGTCCCACAGCCCCAGCTCCAGCTCGCCGAACATCGGCCCGAGCATGTAGGAGGCGCCGTCGACGATCGCGGCGTCGACCACCTGGCCCCTGCCGGTGCGCTGCCGCTCGACCAGCGCCATCAGCACGCCGATCATCATCGTGTAGGAACCGTTGGCGAGATCGCCGAGCAGCCCCGGCGGGGCGGTCGGCTTGTCCTCGCCGATCACCGCGAGCGCGCCCGATATGGCGAGATAGTTGATGTCGTGGCCGGCCCGCTTCGCATAGGGGCCGCTCTGCCCCCAGCCGGTCAGGCGGGCGTAGATCAGCCCCGGATTGTCGGCCATCAGTACCTCGGGGCCGAGGCCGAGCCGCTCCATCACGCCGGGGCGGAAGCCCTCGACGAAGATGTCGGCGCTCCTGGCCAGCCGCCGCGCGACCGCCTGGCCCTCGGGCGAGCGCAGGTCGACGCCGATCGCGTCCTTGCCGCGCGCCATCGCGGCGGCGGGATCGAAGGGCAGCGGATCGGGACGGCGGACGCTCAGCACCTCGGCGCCGAAGTCCGCCAGCATCATCGTCGCGAAGGGCGCCGGGCCGAGGCCGCTCAGGTCGAGCACGCGCAGGCCGGCGAGCGGCCCCCGGCGGCCCTGTCCGTCGACCGCCATGCTCAGCCGTTCGCCGCGATTGCGGGGCGCGCCGCCGCGGCGTTCAGTTGGGGAACCACATCGCTGCCCAGTCGCTCGACCATCTCGCAATATTCTTCGCGCCCGACGCCGCCCATGTCCATCTTGATCAGGTTGACGTCGGCGCCGACGAGCCGGCTCAGCTCGATCAGGCGGTCGGCGAACTTGTCGGGCCCGCCGACGATCGCCGGTCCCTTGGTCGACAGCAGCTCATAGTCGAACGGCGCGCTGACATAGGGCGGCGGGTTCGGGTTGACGCTCCTGATCACGCCCAGGTTGAAGGCGTGATAGGCCCGGTAGCGCGGCTCGTAGCGTTCGCGGGCGATCGCGTCGGTCTTGTCGACCCAGCCGTGCCAGCAGGCGCCGACCTTCGGTTCGTGCGTGTGCCCGGCCTTGTCGAACGCCTCGCGATAGATGTCGGCGATCGGGATGAACTTGTCGGGGCGCCCGAACGCGCTCGGCAACATCAGGTTGAGGCCGAGCCGGCCCGCCAGCTTGGCGGTGTCGGGCGAGCTGCCGCCGCCGATCCAGAAGGGCGGCCGCTCGCGCTGGACCGGGGTCGGTTCGAGCCGCTGGCCGGTGACCGGCGGGCGGAAGCGCCCCTCCCAATGGACCGGTTCGCCCGGCCACAGCGTGCACGCCAGCTCCATCGCCTCGGCGAAGCGCTCGGCCGATTCCGCCGACGACTGGCCGAACAGGTCGAAGGTCTTCTCGAAGAAATTGCCGCGTCCGGTGACCAGCTCCAGCCGGCCGCCGGAGATCACGTCGACCGTCGCATAATCCTCCGCCATCCGGAACGGGTCGAGGTTCGCGGCGAGGGCGACCGCGGTGCCGAGGCGGAGTCGCTTGGTCCGCTGGGCGATCGCGGCGAGGACCACGGCGGGCGACGAGAAGGTGTAGCTGATGCCGTGGTGCTCGCCGATATAATAGCCCTGGATGCCGGAACGATCCGCGATCTCGGCAGCGTCCAGGGTCATGGCATAGCGCTCGGACGCGTCGAAGCGACGCCCCGTGATGGGATCGTCCATAATGTCGCCCAGCGACATAAGCGCGATTTGCATAACTCCCTCCCAATGCGTGTTGCCCACTTTCTTACAGTGTATGGTACAAACCGCAATAGGTTTTCTTCCTCCGGTAAAATAGCCAGATTTTTAGCGGTTTCAGTGATGGGAATCGGTCGAGAATCGCCGTTTTCGACAAAGCTGTTGCGGCATGTTTCTACCGATGTTAGATTATTTTTGTGAGGATGATCGCGACGGATTCCGCGATCGGGCAGCGAGAGGAAATATCGGGATGGGCGTTCACCATTTTGCGATTGCCACCAAGAATTTCGAGATGGCGCACCACTTCTACACCCAGGTGATGCACTTCCCGCTCGTGGCCGGCGTGAAGCGCCAGGCGCCGGGCGGCGGCTGGACCAAGCATATGTTCTACGACATCGGCGACGGCGAGACGATGGCGCTGTGGGACCTGCGCGGCATCGAGGGCGTCCAGCTCGATCCCGATTCGTGGCGCAGCCCGATCTCGACCGGCCTCGGCCTGCCGCGCTGGATCAACCACTTCGCCTTCAACTGCAAGGGCGGCGAGGAGGAGCTCCAGCAGCGCAAGCGGAACTGGCTCGACAACGGCTATCATGTGTCGATGACCGACCATGAGTTCATCCGGTCGATCTACACCTTCGATCCCGACGGCAACCTGATCGAGTGGACCTACGACACCCGCCCGATCAACGAGGAGGATACCCGCTACGCGCATGAGATCCTGCTCGACGATTCCCCCGCGACCGAGGGCGACTATGAGGGGCCGTTCGTCCGCTCGACCGTCGAGAAGTACAAGCCCGCGCCCAAGCCGCTGCCCGAACCGGTGAAGTGAGCGCCGCGCAAAGGCGACGGAACGGACGAGGCGGGGAGGGATGACGGATGGCTGAGGCAAGGGGAGCGGCCGCGCGGGGCGCGGCGCACGGACGCAACGCGCGCGCGCCGGAGCTGATCGAGCTCTACCGGCGGATGGTGACGATCCGCGAGGCGGAGAAGAGCTGCGGCGCGCTGTTCGCGGCCGGCGAGATACCCGGCTTCATCCATCTGAGCGACGGACAGGAAGGCGTCAGCGTCGGCGTGATGGCGTCGTTGCGCGCCGACGACACGATCGCCTCGACCCATCGCGGCCATGGCCATGCGCTCGCCAAGGGCCTCGGCCTCGACGGCTTCTTCCGCGAGCTGATGGGCAAGGCCGACGGCGCCTGCAAGGGACGCGGCGGCAGCATGCACGTCGCCGACCTGTCGGTGGGGATGCTCGGCGCCAACGGCATCGTCGGCGGCGGCGTCGCGATCGCGCTGGGCAGCGGCCTCGCCCAGAAGCTGCGCGGCGGCGACGGCCTCGCCATCTGCTTCTTCGGCGACGGCGCGCTGGCCGAGGGCATCGTCCACGAAAGCCTCAACATCGCCCAGCTCAAGCAGATCCCGATCCTGTTCGTCTGCGAGAATAACGGCTGGTCGGAGTTCAGCCCGACCTCGACCCAGGTGACCTTCACGCTGGAGAAGCTCGCCGCCGCCTATGGCATCCCCTATGTCGGCGCCGACGGATCGGACGTCGAGACGGTGGCGGAGCTGGCCGCCGACGTCGTCGACCGCGTCCGCCGCGATCGCGGGCCGGCGGTGCTGGAGTTCGCGACCACCCGCATCCGCGGCCATTATGAGGGCGACGCGCAGCGCTACCGCCAGGACAAGGCGCCGCCGGTCGACCCGCTGCTGGTGGCGCGCGCCCGGCTCGACGAGCGCGGCGTCCCCGCCGCCGAGGTCGAGGCGATCGAGGCGGACATCCGCGCCGAGGTCCGGCGCGCGGTCGAGGCCGCGCGGCTCAGCCCCGATCCGACGCTCGAGTCCGCCGCCGAGGAGGTCTATGCGCCGGTGGAGGCGACGGCATGAGCGAGGCGCGCTTCGCCCATGCGATCAACCGCGCGCTCGACGATGCGCTCGCGGCCGATCCCTCGGTGCTGCTGCTCGGCGAGGACATCGCCAATGCCGGCGGCACCTTCGCGGTCACGCGCGGCCTGCTCGACAAGCATGGGCCCGACCGGGTGATCGACATGCCGATCGCCGAGAATGCGATCGCCGGCATGGCGGTCGGCCTCGCGCTCGGCGGCTTCCGGCCGGTCGTCGAGATCATGTTCATGGACTTCATGACCCTGACCATGGACGCGCTGGTCAACCAGGCGGCCAAGCTCCACTTCATGTTCGGCGGGCAGAGCGCGGTGCCGATGGTGGTGCGCACCCAGCATGGCGGCGGCCTCAACGCCGGGCCGCAGCATTCGCAATGCCTGGAGGCGTGGTTCGCGCATATCCCGGGCCTGAAGGTCGTCGTGCCCGCGACGCTCGACGACGCCTATGCGCTGCTGCGCAGCGCGATCGACGATCCCAACCCGGTCCTGTTCGTCGAGAACAAGGCGCTCTACCCGATGAAGGGCGCGCTGTCCGACGCGCCGCCCGCCGCCCCGATCGGCAAGGCGCGGATCGCGCGGGCCGGCAGCGACGTGACGATCGTCAGCTATGGCGCGATGGTCCATCAGGCGATGGCCGCCGCCGAGCAACTGGCGGGCGAGGGCGTCTCGGCCGAGGTGATCGACCTGCGCACCGTCCAGCCCTGGGACGAGGCGGCGGTGCTGGCGTCGCTGGCGAAGACCCACCGGCTGGTGATCGCCCATGAGGCGGTCGAGGCGTTCGGCGTCGGCGCGGAGATCGCGGCGCGGATGGCGCAGATCGGCTTCGACGAGCTGGACGGGCCGATCATGCGGGTCGGGGCGCCGTTCATGCCCGTGCCGTTCGGGCGCGGGCTGGAGGTCGATTACATGCCCTCGGCGGCGCGGATCGTCGAAGCGGTGCGGGCGACCGATGTCTGACCGCGCGAGCAGCGGCGCCGGCGCGCCGATCGTCATGCCCAAGCTCGGCCTGACCATGGCCGAGGGGCTGATCGCCGAATGGAAGGTCGCGCCCGGCGAGGCGGTCAGCGCCGGCCAGGTCCTGTTCGTCGTCGAGACCGACAAGATCAGCAACGAGATCGAGGCCCCCGCCGACGGCACCATCCTCAGCTTGCTGGCCGAGGAAGGCGCGACGGTCGCGGTCGGCGCGCCGGTCGCGACCTGGACCGGGCCGGGGCAGGGGACCGGCGGGACCGAGCAGCCTCCCGCGCCCCTATCCGAACCCGTCGGCGCGCCTCCGGTTGCCGCACCGGCGCGGGGCGAGCGCCGGCTCTCCACGCCCTTTGCCCGGCGGCTGGCGCAGCAGGCGGGGATCGACCTTGCCGATGTCGGCGGCAGCGGCGCGCGCGGGCGGATCAAGGCGCGCGACGTGCAGGCGGCGATCGATCGACGGACGACGGCTCCCGCCGTTTCCGCTCCCGCGCCGCGCGGGCGCGATCTGCGCGCGCTGATCGCCGCGCGGGTGACGCGCAGCAAGGCGGAGATCCCGCATTTCTACCTGTCGGCCGATGCGCGCTTCGACGCGCTGGCGGCGCTGCGCCGCGAGGTCAACGCCGATCCGTCGAGCCCAGGCAAGCTGAGCGTCACCGCCTTCCTCGGCGCCGCGGTCGGCCGCGCGCTGGCGCTTCATCCCGAGGCCAATGGCGTGTGGCGCGGCGACCGCGTCGAGCCGCTCGACGCCATCGCGATCGGTATCGCGGTCGAGGCGCCGGGCGGGGTGATGGCGCCGGTCGTGCCGCTCGGCGGCGGCATCCATGATTTCGCGAGCGCGCTCGACGCGGCGATCGAGCGCGCCCGGCAGGGGCGGCTCGGGGCCGCCGACGTCGGCGCGGCGGCGATCGGCATCTCCAATGTCGGCATGTTCGCCGTCCGCTCGCTCACCCCGATCATCGACCCGGACCAGAGCTTCATGCTCGGCGTCGGCGCGCCGCGCGCCGCCTTCCGCGCCGACGAGAATGGCGCGCCGGTCGCGGTGCGGAAGGTGACGCTCACCCTCGCCTGCGACCATCGCGCGATCGACGGGGCGGCGGCGGCGCGTTTCCTGGCGACGATCGTCGAACTGATCGAGCATCCGGTGCGGCTGCTCCTTCCCATCCGGTCATGAGGGGCGGCCATGCGTGATTGCGATGTCCTGGTGGTCGGCGGCGGCGGCGCGGGCATGGCGGCGGCGATCGAGGCGGCCGATGCGGGCGCGTCGGTGGTGGTGCTCGAGGCGGGGCCGCGCCCCGGCGGCTCGACCGCGCTGTCGGGCGGGGTCTTCTACGCGGCGGGCACCAGCATCCAGCGGGCCGCCGGCGTCGAGGACGATGTCGAGCGCATGTACCGCTACTATATGACGATCAACCGCTGGAACCTCGAACCCTGGCTGATCCGCCGCTTCTGCGAGCAGTCGGCGCCGACGCTCGAATGGCTGATCGGGCTGGGCGTCGACATCCCGGTCGAGGGGCTCTACGTCTCGGGCGTCGACGATGCCCCGCGCGGGCATCACAGCCATGGTTCGGGGATCGCGCTGTTCGAGCATCTGCTCGGCGCCGCCTCGGCGCGCGAGGTGGCGATCCATCCCAATGTCCGGGTCGAGGGCCTGCTGGTCGAGGACGGCCGGATCGCCGGCATCGCCGCGCAAGGGGCGGAGATGCGCGCCGGGGCGGTGGTGCTCGCAACCGGCGGCTATGGCGCGAACCGCGCGATGCTGGCCGAGCTCAACCCCGAGATCGCGGCGCAGGACGAGCGCTGGTCCTTCTATTTCGGATCGCAGACCAGCCGCGGCGACGGCATCCGCATGGCGCGCGAGGCCGGCGCGGCGGTGGTCGGCAAGGGGCGGCTGCTGGTCAACGCATCGCCGGGCTTCTCGCGCGACGTGGCCGATTTCCACCCGCCCTGGCTGGTGTTCGTCAACCGCGACGGGCAGCGCTTCATGGACGAGACCTGGCCCTATTGCATCGCCGGCCACCGCATCGAGGAACAGCCCGGCCGGCTCTGCTTCGCGATCTTCGACGAGCCGACCCGTGCCGCCTCGCCCTCGCGCCATCCCTTCGCCGACAAGCTCGGCGTCGGCGACTTCGCCTATTCGGGCGACCGGCTGGCGGAGGAGGTGGCCAAGGGCCGGGTACTGACCGCGGACACGCTCGAGGAGCTGGCGGCGAAGGCGGGGATCGACCCGGTCGGCCTTGCCGGATCGGTCGCGGCCTATAATGCGGACGTCCGCTCAGGGCGCGACCGGCAATATTTCAAGGCGGGGGCGCTGACGACGATCGAGACCCCGCCCTTCTACGCCGCCGAGGTCCATGCCGCGAGCTTCGGCGCGACCTCCGCGGGTGTACGGATCGATCCCGACGCGCGCGTGCTGGGCCCCGACGCGCACCCGGTCGCCGGCCTCTACGCGGCGGGCGAGACGGCCGGCGGGGTGCTCGGCGAGCGCTATGTCGGCGGCGGCAACTATATCAGCAACGCGCTGATCTTCGGCCGGATCGCGGGGCAGGGCGCGGCGGTGTTCGCGCGGAGCTGAACGACCCGCCACCGTCATGCCAGCGAAGGCTGGCATCCATGTCTGTTGTCTTCTCAGATGCCATCTGGCTGATGAGAGGCATGGGCCCCAGCCTTCGCAGGGGCGACGATTGTGATAGGCAAGCCCTTGAAACCAGCATGACGGTTTCGGGCGACCGTTCACCCCACGTAGCGCACGACATTCCCCAGGCTCTCGCGCGTCGTGCGGAAGCCGTTGGCCGGGTGCGCGGGGTCGGCAAAGCCGAAGGAGATCGCGCAGACGATCTTGCGGTGCGCCGGGATGGCGAACCAGTCGCGGACGAAGTCGGCGACGCCGGCCAGCGCCGCCTGGGCGATGGTGGCGAGGCCGAGGCTCTGCGCGGCGAGCAGGACATGGGCGACATAGCCGCCGCAGTCGATCGCGCCATAGGTGCCGAGGTCCTCCTCGGTGGTGACGATCATCACGTGCGGCGCGCCGAACAGGCGGAAATTCTCCAGCATCTGGCGGCCTGATCCCTCCCGGTCGCCATAGGCGACGCCGACCGCCTCGTAGAGCGCCCAGCCGGTGGCGCGCTGCCGGTCCTTGTAGATGCCGACATAGCGGGCGGGGAAGGGGAAGTCGGGCCGCTCGGGGCGGTTGGCCTGGTCGGCCCAGTTCTGGCTGGCGGCGAAGGCGTAGAGCTGCTCGCGGAAGCGGTCGGTCGCCTCGCCCTCGGTGACGATGACCTCCCAAGGCTGCGAGTTGCACCAGGAGGCCGACCCCTGCGCGATCGCCAGCATCCTGTCGATCGTCGCGCGCGGCACCGGCGTCGGCAGGAACCCCCGGCAGCTATGCCGCTCCGCGACCAGCCGCGCGAGCGCGCGGGCGTCGTCGGGAAGGTCGTCGTCTATCGCCAGTGCGGGCATCGGCATCTCCCTCGCTTATCGGTGGGCAGATATATCTAACGATGGATGATTTTCAATGGCCGGCAAAACCATCCGATCGGTCCACCATGGCCTTATGGACAGAGTCGCGGAAAATAGCCAGTCTTGCCAAAATGTATAGACATTGGAGATTGGACGGGACCGGCGACGAGGATGGTTTACATATCCAATCACTGAGTGGTAAACCTGCGCAAAAGCGAAAGGGCGAGGCTGCTTGATTACCGTCACCAACGAACTCCACGAGCAGGCGCGGCAGGACCGGATCGCCATGCTGCGCCGGCTGATCGACCGCATGGGCCGGATCGCGCCCGCCGAGGGCGACGGCGACCGCTTCCTGATCGAGCCGGCGATCGGCGCCTTCGACCGGGTCTATGGCGGCCAGAGCCTCGCCGAGGCGCTGATCGCGGCGGCGCGCACGGTCGACCAGGGACGGCGGCTCAACTCCGCGCATTGCTATTTCCTGCGGCTCGGCGATCCGCGCAAGCCGGTCGTCTATGTCGTCGACCGGCTGCGCGACACGCGCTCCTTCTCGGTCCGCCAGGTCCGCGCCGAGCAGGACGGGCAGGCGATCATCACCGCCACCTTCTCCTTCGCGGCGTCGTTCGGCGGGATCGAGCATCAGGGGCCGGCGGCCGACGCGCCGCCGCCCGAGGAGGTGCTGCCGCGCGACGTGGCGCTGCTGGCGCGCAACGGCGGCGAGCTGCCGAAGAATGCTGGGGTGCCCTGGCCGATCGACCTGCGCCATGTCGACCAGCCGCCATGGGATCAGCGGATCGGCGACGGCCGCCACCGCGTCTGGATGCGCGCCGACGAGGAGCTGCCCGACGATCCGCTGCTCCACGCCTGCCTGCTGCTTTACGCCAGCGACCTGACCATGGCCGACGCGGTCACCAACCAGCACCCGATCGTCTGGGAGGACCTGATCGCCGCGCGCGGCCTGTTCGGCGCGTCGCTCGACCACGCCTTCTGGCTGCACGTGCCGGCGCGGATCGACCAATGGCTGCTCCACGTCCAGGAATCGACCCGCGCCGCCGATGGGCGGGGCTTCACCACCGGCCGCTTCTACGATCGGTCGGGCGTGCTGGTCGCGTCGGTGGCGCAGGAGATCTTCATCAAGGACATGAGCGGAGGAACGGCATGAAGCCCTGGGCGAAGGATTGGGTGGCCTATCACAGCGCGCTCCGGCCGGAGGCGCCAGCGGTCACCTGCGTCGAGCGGGGCGTCACCCTGCGCTGGGGCGAGCTCGACGAGCGGGTCGGGCGGCTCGCCTATCAGCTCCGCCACCATTTCGGCCTGCAGCCGGGCGACCGCGTCGCGCTGATCGCCGAGAACGACACCCGCATCTTCGAGGTGCAGTTCGCCTGCATGCGCGCCGGGCTGATCTGGGTGCCGCTGAGCTGGCGGCTGGCGGTCGGCGAACTGGTGACGCTGGTGCGCGACGCCGACCCCGCGATGCTGATCCAGGACGACATCTGGCGTGAGGTGGGCGACGCCGTCGCCGACGCGACCGGGATCGAGCGGCGGCTCCTCTGGTCGGACGACCTTGCCCGCAGCGACTATGACCGGCTGATCGCCGACGCGCCCGCCGCGATGCCGGGCGGCGTCCATGACGAGGACCAGCTCACCCATATCCTCTACACCTCGGGCACCACCGGCCTGCCCAAGGGGGCGCTGTGCAGCTGGGGCACGCTCAAGCACCATGCGATCAACGCCGCGCAGACCTCGCGCGCGGCGGAGCGGGGCAATCATCATCTCAACATCGTGCCGCTGTTCCACGCGGGCGGGCTCAACACCTTCTCCAACCCGACGCTCTACTGGGGCGGGCACGTCACGACCACGCGGCGCTTCGACCCCGCCGTCGCGCTGCGGCTGCTGACCGATCCGGCGGTGGGGATCACCCATTTGTGCGGCGTGTTGCAGATGTACGAGCTGATCACCGCGCTGCCGGCCTTCGCCGAGGCGCGCTTCCCGACGCTGCGCAACGGCCTGTTCGGCGGCTGGGGGCCCAAGACGGTGTGGGTCCACCAGACCTGGCAGGATCGCGGCTTCTTCCTCCAGCTTTCCTATGGATCGACCGAGCAGGGGCCGCTGGTGACGGTGCTCGACGACGGCCGCGACCTGGCGCTCGCCAATTGCTCGGGCTTCGTCGTGCCGGGGACCGAGCTGCGCCTCGTCGACGGTGACGGCCAGGACGTGGCGCAGGGCGAGGTCGGCGAGATCTGGACGCGCGGCCCTGCGATCACGCCCGGCTACTGGAATCGGCCGCGCGGCGACTATTTCGAGGGCGACTGGTTCCGCACCGGCGATTGCGGCCGGTTCGACGAGGCGGGCCGCCTCTACGTCGTCGACCGGCTGCGCGAGGTCTATCGCTCGGGCGGGGAGAATATCTATCCGGCCGAGGTCGAGCTGGCGCTGGCTGACGCGCCGGGGGTCAGGGAGGTTGCGATCATCGCCGTGCCGGACGAGCGCTGGGGCGAGGTCGGCCTGGCGATCGTCGAGCCGATGCCGGGGGTCGAGGTGAGCCTGGACTCGCTGCTGGCCCATGCCGACGGCCGGCTCGCGCGGTTCAAGCTGCCCCGCCATTTCGCGACGATCGCCGAGATGCCGCGCAGCGCGACGCTCAAGATCGACCGGGCGCTGCTCAAGAAGACCTACGGCGCCGCGCCAACAGTGTAAGCACCGTAAGCGGAGTCAGCCCAACCGCCGCCTCAAGAAGCCGGCGATCGCGTCGCTGAAGGCGTCGTTGCGGTCGCCCGCGACCATGTGGCCGGCGCGGTCGACCGCGACGATCTCGGCATGCGGCGCCTGGGCGCGGAAGCCGGCGACGGCCTGCGGGTCGACCACGTCGCTCTGCGCGCCCGAGATCAGCATCAGCGGCAGGCTGGCGGGCAGCGCGGCGAGCCGCTCGCTCAGCATGTCGGCCAGCGCCTCGGTCGGCGCGTCGCCGACCACCGCCGGGTCCCAGTGCCAGCGCAGCCGCCCGTCGGCGCCCTCGCGCAGCGACCGCATCAGCCCGGACGGGTTCTTCGATCGCGCGCGGTTGGGGTTGTAGGCGTGGACCGCCGCCGCCGCATCCTCGATGGTGGCGAAACCGTCGGGATGCGCCTGCATGAAGTTGCGGACCCGCGCGACGCCCTCGGGCGCGAAGCGCGGCACGATGTCGACCAGCACCAGCGCGCGGACCAGTTCGGGCGCCTCGGCGGCGGCGAACAGCGCGCTGATCCCGCCCATCGATGCGCCGACCAGCGCCGCCGGCCGCCCGGCCGCGCGCAGGAAGGCGACGAGGTCGCGGCCATGGGCGGGCAGCGAATAGTCCCGGTCGGCCGCCCAGTCGCTGTCGCCATGGCCGCGCGCGTCATAGCTGCCGACGTCGAAGCCGGTGCCGAGCAGATGGTCGGCGGTGCCCGTCCAGGCGTGGCGGGTCTGGCCGCCGCCGTGCAGCAGCAGGACGAGCGGCGCGTCGCCCCGGCCGCGCAGCTCGCCGACGATCGCCAGGCCCTCGACGCTGGTCGCGCGGACCGGCCGGGCGGTCACGCGGGCGGGCCCTTGCGCGCCGCGAAGGCAGCGAAGGCGGCGGCGGCCTCCGGGGTCTGGAGCTGGGCCGCGAAGGCCTTCTTGTCGGCGTCGAGCGCGGCGGCGATCGCCTCCGCGTTGCGCATCAGCGCCTTGGTGGCGACCAGCGCCGACAAGGGCTTGGCCGCCAGCGCGCGCGCCGCCACCTCGGCCGCTCGCGCCACCTCGTCGGCGGGCAGCGCGCGGTTGGCGATGCCGATCGCCGCCGCCTCGGCGCCGCGCAGCGCCTCGCCCAGCGCGAACAATGCGAAGGAACGGACATGGCCGATCCGCTCGGGCAGGGTCAGCGCCGACGCCGCCTCGGGGACCAGGCCGAGGTCGATGAAGGGCGTCCGCAGCTCGGCATCCTCGGCGACATAGACGAGGTCGCAATGGAGCAGCATCGTCACGCCGATGCCGATCGCCCGGCCGGTGACGGCGGCGACCAGCGGCTTGGGGAAGGTGCTGATCGCATCGAGGAAGAGGCCGGTGTTCGAGGCGAGGATGTCCTGCTCGCCCGCGGCGGCGGCGGCGAACATCGATATGTCGTTGCCCGCGCAGAAATCGGGGCCCTCGCCGCGGATCAGGACCGCGCCGATCCCGGGATCGCCGGCGGCGCGGGCCAGCGCGGCAGCGATGTCGCCGTACATCGCGTCGGTGATCGCGTTCTTCTTGGCCGGCCGATCGAGGATGATCGACAGCACGCGGTTGGCGTTCTCGGTCCTGATGTCGCTCATGATCCTCATCCCTGTGCCGGCTGGAGCCCCCGGCCCAGCGACGACCCGCCGTCGCAGTCCAGGATCGCTCCGGTGATGTATTTCGCCGAATCGCTCGCCAGATAGATAGCGAGATCGGCGATGTCCTGCTTGGTGCCATAGTCGCGCAAGGGGATGATCGCCTTCAGCGCGGCCTCGGACTCCGGGGTGGGCGTCAGCCGCGCCATCCCCTCGGTGTCGGCGATCGGGCCTGGCGCGATCGCGTTGACCCTTATGCCGTCGGGCCCCCATTCCATCGCCAGCACCCGGGTCAGCATGTTGATCCCTGCCTTGGCGGCGCAGGCGTGGCTCTGGAACAGGGTGGCGTTGATCGCCTGGCCGGCGGTGATCGAGATCAGCGACGCGCCCGGCTTGCGCAGGAAGGCATGGCTGGCGCGCAGCACGTGGAAGGTGCCGAGCAGGTCGATGTCGATCACCGTCTTGAAGGCGTTGGCCGACATGCCGAGCACCGGCGCCAGGAAATTGCCCGCCGCGCCCGAGACGACGATGTCGATCGGCCCCCAGGCGGCATGGGTGTCGGCCAGGCTCTTCTCGACCGCCGCATAGTCGCGCACGTCGACCGCCCAGCCGAGCGCCTCGCCGCCGCCGGCCTTCAGCCCGGCGACCGCCGCCTCGACCTTCTCGATCTTGCGGCTGATGATCGCGATGCGCGCGCCGGCCGCCGCCAGCCCCTGGGCGATGCCCAGGTTGATGCCGCTCGATCCGCCCGCGACGAAGGCGGTCTTGCCGTTCAGCAGGCCGGGTGTGAATGTCGTCATGATATCTTCTTCTCCTGGCTGTGGGCGCGCGCGGCTTCGGCGCGGGCGATGATCGACTGGGCGTGCGCGGCCGAGCTGTCGGCGGCGCGGACCGGGCCCGTGGCGGGTAGGGCGGCGAGCCCGCGGGCGACCGAATCGATGCTGGGCGCGAAGTCCCAGAAGCCGTCGAGGTCGCCGATGATCGTGCGGCTGAACCAGCCCGACATCGCCTGGATCAGCGCGCCGTTCTCGGCGCAGCCGGGATGGCAGAGCCAGGCGACCGCCGGGGCGACGAGATCGGCCGGCAGGTTGCGCTTCAACGCCTCGGTGAAGGCGGCTGGCCGTTCCCCGGCGTCGACCATGCGGGTGAAGGCGCCGGGGCTGATCGCGTTGATCCGGACGTCGCTCCCGCGATGATCGGCCGCGAGCGAGGCGGTGAGCCCCTGGACCGCCGCCTTGGCGCTGGCATAGGCGGCGGTGCCCACCCCGCCGTAGAGGCCCTGGGTCGAGATGGTGTTGACGATCCGGCCGAAGCCCTGTCCCGTCATGTGCGGCAGCGCCGCGCGACAGAGATTGTAGGTCCCGCCGAGATGGATGCGCCAGGTCCGCTCGAAATCGGCCAGCGCGGTTTCGGCGAAGGGCGCGGGCGGCAGGAAATTGCCGGCATTGTTGACCAGCGCGTCGATCCGGCCATGGACCTCGACGATCCGCTCGACCAGCGCCTCGGCCTCGCGCGGGTTGGCGATGTCGGACATGTCGTCGCTCGCCCGTCCGCCCGCAGCCCGGATCGCCTCGGCCACCCGGCGGGCGGGCAGGGGGGAGCCCTCGCCGTCGGCCATGCCGGCGCCGAGATCGTTGACGATCACCTGCGCGCCGAGATCGGCCAGGTGGCGCGCATAGCTTTCGCCCAGGCCGCGCCCGGCGCCGGTGATCAGGATGACCCGCCCGTCCAGCCGATATGTCTCCGCCGCCATCCGCCTCTCCTGGTTGACCATAAACAATATATCGTTAGGTTTACATTGTTGCAGGAGAATCGCGCCGATGACAACCACTCCCGTCACCTATGCCGACGTCCGCGCCGTGATCGATCATCCGGTCGAGCGGGTCTGGCCGCTGATCGCCGATTTCGGCGGGCTTTCTGCCTGGGCGGCCGGTGTCACCGGCTGTACGCTGGAGGGCGAGGGGCCGGGCGCGGTGCGAAGGGTGGCGCTGGGCGACCGCGTCGCGCACGAGCGGCTGGAGGCGATCGATCCGGCGCGGCACTGGCTGCGCTACCATATCGTCCCGCCGCACGCGATGCCGGCAGATGATGTTTACAGCGATATTTTCCTAACATCGATTGAAAAGAATCGGACCGAAATCCGCTGGTCGTCCGAGGCGAGCGGCTTTGGCATTCCGCCCGAGCAGCTCGGCGCGCGGATCGAGGGGTTCTATGGCAAGTCGATCGAGGGGCTGCGGCGGTTGCTCGATCGGGGGTGAGCGGGGCCGCCGCCGCCGCCGCTCCAACCGTCATGCTGAACTTGTTTCAGCATCCACCGGGAGCCTTGGTCGTGGTTGCGAGGCTCTTGTTGCCAACGCCCGTGCCAATTCCCGACCAGCCCGAGTGGCCTGGTGGATGCTGAAACAAGTTCAGCATGACGAACGGGCTATGATCGTTCTTCGCTAGAAATCCCTGATCCGGAATCCCCCGTCGACGTTCAGCACCGCCCCGGTGACGAAGCCCGCTTCGTCCGACGCCAGGAAGACGGCGGCGTCGCCGATCTCGCGCGGGGTGCCGAGCCGGCCGACGATCCCCATCGCCGTCATCCGCCCGATCACCGCGCCGGGATCGCCCGGCGCCTCGCTCGCGGCATGCTGGCGCATCAGCGGGGTGTCGATCACGCCGGGGCAGATCGCGTTGCAGCGGATCGGCAGGCCCTGCTCGCCGCAATGGAGCGCGACGCTCTCGGTCAGGCTGAGCACCGCCGCCTTGGACGCCGAATAGGCGCATTGCGCGGCGCCGGTGCGCTGGCCGCGCGCCGAGGCGATGTTGACGATCGCGCCGCCGGTCGCGCGCATCGCCCTCACCGCCGCCTGGCAGCCGAGGAAGACGCTGAGCGCGTTGGTGTCCATCACGAAGCGCCAGTCGGCCTCGCTTGCATCCTCGATCGATCCGCTGCGGCTCGTCCCCGCATTGTTGACGAGGATGTCGACGCGCCCGCAGCGATCGCGCAGCGCGTCGAGGGCGGCGGTCCAGTCGTCGGCGCGGGTGACGTCGAGGCGGTGATAGAGCGCGCGCTCGCCCAGTTCCGCCGCGACCGGCGCGTCGTCCACGTCGAGGTCGGTGGCCATCACCGTCGCGCCTTCCGCCAGGAATCGCTCGACGATGCCGCGCCCGATCCCG
This sequence comes from Rhizorhabdus wittichii RW1, assembly GCA_000016765.1. Lineage (NCBI taxonomy): Bacteria > Pseudomonadati > Pseudomonadota > Alphaproteobacteria > Sphingomonadales > Rhizorhabdaceae > Rhizorhabdus > Rhizorhabdus wittichii. Next base: position 1,145,790 of record CP000699.1, on the reverse strand, counting down.
CGCGCGCCGCCGGTGACGAGCGCGACCCGCCCCGCGAGCCTACTCATGCCGCGCGCGGCGTGAAGCGGACGCGCAGTTCCTTGTAGCCGTAGAAGATGTAGCTCGGCACCATCTCGAAATCCTGCTGGAGGATCTCGACGTCGAAGCGGCGCAGCGCGCGGGTGAAGAACTCGGTCAGCTCGGTGCGGGCGAGCATGTGGCCGACGCAGAAATGCAGCCCCGGCCCGAACGCCATGGAGTCGCGCAGATTGTGCCGGTCGATGTCGGTGCCGAACGGATCGTCCCAATGGCGCGTGTCGACATTGGCGCCGGCATGCATGATCCACAGCAGGTCGCCCTTGGTGATCGTCTGCCCGTGCAGCTCGATATCCTCGCCGGCGAAGCGGGTCATGCACTTCACCGTGCCGGGATAGCGGAGCAGCTCCGTCACCAGGTCGAAGGCGCGCTCGGGCGTCTCGCGCAGCGTGGCGAGCAGCTTCTCCTGCCGGACGATCTGGACGAGCTGGGTGGCGAGCGTGTGGGCGGTGGTCTCCGCGCCCGCCACGACCATGCCGTGGAGCTGGGCCAGCATCTCGTCGTTGCTGAGCTTGTTGAGACCGTCGCGGGCGTTGACCATCATCGAGATCAGGTCGTCGCCGGGGTTCTTCTCGCGCTCGGGGATGATGGCGTTGAACACGTCGTTCATCGTCCGGATCGTCGCGTCGAGCTTGAGCAGCAGCTCGGGCGTGACGTTGGCGGCCGAGCTTGCCGAGGTGAAGTCCGACGCCAGCTTGAACAGCAGCGGGCGATATTCGTCGGGCAGGTCGAACAGCTTCTGCATCACCCGGGTCGGCAGGGTGGCGCTGACCGCCTGCATGAAGTCGAACTCGCCGAGCCGCTCGCACTCGTCGAGGATCTCGTCGATCACGTCGCCGATGAAGCCCTGCACGGTGCGGACCACGGCGGCGTCGAACGCCTTGAGCATCAGCACGCGGATGCGGGTATGGTCGCGGCCGTCGAGCCGGTTGACGATCAGGCCGGTGTAGAGGCGGACCGCCTCGAGCTGCTTCTGCAATTCCTCCGGCATGCCGCGGAACAGCTGGTCGACGCGCGAGGCCGACAGCCGGCGGTCGGCGAAGGCGGCGCGGACGTCGTCATAGCGCGAGATGATCCAGCCGCCCTGGTTGCGGCTGTAGAAGACCGGAGCCTCCTCCTGGAGCCGGATCAGCGGCGTCCAGGGATCGGCGAGGAAGGCCGGATCGGCGAAGCGGACGTCCTCGATCCCGCCGGTCCGCTCGTCCATCGCTTCCTGTGCGCCCATGTGCCTCTCCTGACGGCTGATAAGTCTTACACTGATAGATAATGGTTGGCGGCCGATATTGGCAAGCATTGATTTAGGGCGTGCGTGCTGACCTATGGAGGTGGGAAAAGCCATAATCATACAGCGATTGATCGATACGTCGCGCTGCGATAGGCTCGCTGCAAAAAGAGAGGAGAGCGCCATGCCCGAGACCTTGTTGAGCCGCGTGCCGGTCGAGCAACTGCCCGAGGATTTCCAGCGGCTGCGCGAGTCGAGCATCGCGGTGGCCGGCGACGGCGACCGGCTGGAGGTGTTCGGCCACCATCCGGCGCTCTATCGCTGGTATCAGTCGAACTTCTACGGCGCGGTGTTCGAGAACGGCTCGCCCGACATGCGGGTCGACCGCAGGTGGAAGGAACTGATCCGCCTCAAGCTGTCGCTGACCAATGGCTGTTTCGTCTGCAACGCCCACAATGTCCCCGCGGCGGCGGCGGCCGGTTACAGCCAGGCGCAGATCGACGCGATGGACGACGAGGACAGCCCGCTGTTCACGCCGCAGGAACAGGCGGTGCTCGCGCTCGGCCGGCTGTTCGCGATCGCCGATCCCGATCCGTCGCTGACGCCCGATCTCTACGCGCGGCTGTCGGCCCATTTCTCCGACGCCGAGATATTGGAGCTGGGCTTCGTGGCGACGATCCTGAGCGGCTGGACCAAGCTGGTCTTCGCCTATGGCCTGATCACCCGCGAATGCCCGATCGGCAGCCCGGAGCGGACGGCGACGCCGAGCGAGACGCACTTATGACGATCGTCATGCCAGCGGAGGCTGGCATCCATGTCTGTCCTCTCCTCGGTGGTCATCTGGCCGAGGAGAGACATGGACCCCTGCCTTCGCAGGGGTGACGTGGGGGGGGGGGCGGTGGCTTCCTCCCCCAAAACCGTCATGCTGAACGTGTTTCAGCATCCACCGGCCGTTCAGGCTGGCCAGGCGGTGGCGCGGGCCGCCGCTACAGGAACCACGGAGGCAGGACCCGGCCTCCCGGTGGATGCTGAAACGAGTTCAGCATGACGGCGGCGGCGTATGCCTCACACCCGCGTCCCCCAGGGGTGGAGCCGGTACAGCGGGTCGTCGGGCTTCGCGGCGCCGCGGTTGGGGAGGTTGGCGTAGCGGCCGCTGTCCCACACCGAATTGCCGGGACGTTCATGATACCAGTCGATCACCAGCGTCCGTTCGATGATCCGCCATTCCGGCCCGCGCTTCTCGTGCCGGTCGAGATAGCGGCCGCCGACGATCCGCTCGAGCCGTCCGCCGTCCTCCGCCGGGAAATCGTGGAAGCCCGAGAAATAGCATTCGGAGAAGGCCTCGGCCGGGCCGGTCAGGTCGACCCAGATGTTGGTGATGCGGTGCTGGCTGACCACGCCCTCCATGAACGGGAAGCTGTAGGCGATGAATTGCTCGACGTCGCCGCGGAACACGGCGTGGTCGTCGATCGCCTCGGGCCAGTAGACCCGCCGCATCAGCTCCGCGTCGCGGCGGTCGATCGCGCGGCAATAGCCGAGCAGCACCTCGCTCACCGCCTGCTTGTCGAGGAGCGCCTGGAGGGCTTCGGCGGCGGGCTGGTCGGTCACACTCTCTCCCTTTCGATTTTGCGCTTGACCGCGCGAAGGTCTTCGTCGGATAGACAGTACCAATCACTGTTAGAAAAACAAGCGCGCCGATGCGGCGCGGGCCAGGCGGGAGAGCAGCATGAGCCCGGAGGAAACGGTGCTTGCCTTCATCGAGGCATGGAACCGGCTCGACGAGGATCGCATCTACGGCCTGATGGCCGAGGACATCGTCTATCACAACATGCCGATGAAGCCGGTGACGGGGATCGCGGCGGTGCGGAAGGGCTTCGCCGCCTGGCCGGTCGACACCTGCGAATGGGTCGTCCTCAACATCGCCAGCCGCGGCAACGTCGTGCTGACCGAGCGGGTCGACCGCTTCACCCGCGGCGAGGACCGCATCACCATCCCGGTGATGGGGACGTTCGAGGTCGCCGACGGCCGGATCACCCATTGGCGGGACTATTTCGACATGGGCGCGATGAAGCCGGAGGCCCGCTAGGATGGACATGTCGACCGGCCGGCCGCCGGGCGCTGTCCAGATCGGGCAGGGGGAGGGCGGCTATAAATGGTATGTCGCGGCGGTGCTGGGCCTCGCCCATACCGTCGCGATCATCGACCGCTTCGTGATGGTGCTGGTGACCGAGCCGATCCGCGCGGCGATGCAGCTGACCGACACCCAGCTCGGCATGCTCCAGGGCACCGGCTTCGCGCTGCTCTATTGCGGCTTCGCGATCCCACTGGGCGCGATGGCCGACGCCACCAGCCGCCGCAACCTGATCGCGATCGGGCTGGTGCTGTGGAGCCTCGCGACGATGGCGGCGGCGTTCACCACCTCGTTCGGGACGCTGTTCGCGACCCGCGTGCTCGTCGGCATGGGGGAGGCGTGCCTGATCCCCGCCGGCATGTCGCTGCTGACCGCCTATTTCGCGCCGTCCAACCTGGCGCGCGGCACGGCGATCTTCGGGCTCGGCGCCAATTTCGGCTATGGCCTCGCCTTCCTCGGCGGCGGGGCGCTGCTCGCGGCGCTGGTGGCGGCGGGCGGGCTGGCGCTGCCCGGCGTCACGCTGATGCCCTGGCAGGCGATCTTCCTGCTCGCCGGGGGACTCGCGCTGCCGGTGCTGCTGATGCTCGCCTTCGTGCGCGAGCCGCATCGTCCGCCGGTCGCGGGGCGCGGCCTCGGTCCCTCCGTCGCGGCGATGCGCGAGGGGCTCGGCTATCTCTTCGCCCATCTGCGCGGCTATGCGCCCTTCCTGCTGATCGGCGCGCTGACCGCCGTCACCGGCTATGCGGTGACGAGCTGGTCCTCCAGCCTGTTCGTGCGGATCCACGGCATGGCGCCGGCCGACGCGGGCAAGCTGATCGGGCTGATCGGCGTGATCGCCGGTCCGCTCGGCACGATCGTCGGCGGCTGGCTGCTCGATCGGCTGCGGACGCGCGGCGTCGTCGGCGCGCCGATGCTGATCATGGGCGGCGGCTGCCTGATCGCGCTCGTCACCTCGGCGGCGGTCGGCCATGCCGCGAGCCTGCCGCTGGCGACCCTGTTCTTCTGCGTCTTCATGTTCGGATCGACCTTCACCCTGCCGGCGCTCTATGTCGGGATGCAGTTGCTGACCCCCGATCGCTATCGCGGCATCGCGGCGTCGTTCAACATGATGATCTACACCCTCGCCGGCCTCGGTTTGGGGCCGACCGCGGTCGGCGCGATCAGCGACGCGCTGGGCGGCGAGGCCGGGCTCGCCCATGCGGTGGTGATCGTCGAGGCGGCGATGGCGCTGGTCATCGTCCCCACCGCCCTGCTGGCGCGCCGCGCCTATCACGCCCGCTCGCTCGCGGTCGCCGCCGGCTGAACTGCCAGACAGTGATATTTCCCATGTTCTGGGCAGTTTCCGCAAATTTACCTAATGCTGATTGACTTATAATAAATCATCGATAGGTTATTTCCCAAGGCGCTCAACTGAGGCGCCGGGAGAAGGCGGCCCCTGCGGGAGCCCGGCCGCCGCTTTCGAGGGTAGGGGAGACCTGACGATGATCACCAAAACCATGCTTTCGCTGTCGGTCGCCGCGGGCGCGCTGTTCGCCGCCGCGCCGGCCTTCGCCCAGGCCGATGCGCCGCAAGCCGCCGCCGAGACCGCCGACCAGGGTGGCTTCGGCGACATCATCGTCACCGCGCAGCGCCGCGAGCAGCGGCTGCAGGACGTGCCCGTCTCGGTCACCGCGCTGACCGGCGAGCAGCTCACCGGGCAGGGCGTCACCTCGACCCACGACATCGCCCAGTCGATCACCGGCATGACGATCACCGAGAGCGGCGGCTATGTGCAGCCCTTCATCCGTGGCGTCGGATCGACCGTCACCAACCTCGGCGAGCCGGGATCGGCGGCCTTCTACATCGACGGCGTCTACATGCCGACCGTCAACGGCCAGCTCTACCAGCTCGCCAACGTCGAATCGATCCAGGTGCTGAAGGGGCCGCAGGGCACGCTGTTCGGCCGCAACGCCAACACCGGCGCGATCATCATCACCACCAAGCAGCCGCAGTTCACGCCCGCGGGCTCGTTCAGCGCCAGCTACGGCAATTACAACTCGTTCGTCGGCAGCGGCTTCGTCACCGGCCCGGTCTCCGACACGATCGCGGTGTCGCTGGCCGGCAATTACGACCGCCACGACGGCTGGTTCAAGAACAGGAACCCGGCCAACGGCCTGGGCAAGCGCGTCGGCGATTCCAAACGCTGGACGATTCGCGGCAATGTCCTGATCAAGGCGAGCGACAATCTCGACATCACCCTGTCGGGCGACGCGATGGACATCAACGACGCCAGCCCGATCATCATCCAGCCGATCGACCGCTATCAGGGCTATGTCCCCGGCGCGCTGCTGCCGACCGGGCCCTATGACTATATCGGCAACGAGAAGGTCGGCTACAAGGTCGAGCAGCAGGGCGCGTCGGGCAAGCTCGACTGGGATCTCGGCGGCGTGAAGCTGGTCTCGACGACCGCGTGGCGCCATTATGAGAACCATTCGATCGACTATGACTCGGACACCACGCCGTTCCGCTACTCGCAGATCAACAACAACGACGTCGGCAACAACTTCACCCAGGAAATCCTGCTCAACTCGGACAACAAGAGCAATTTCTCCTGGGTGCTCGGCGGCTTCTACCTGCGCCAGAACGGCAAGCTCGACCCGCTCTACGTGCTGTCGGGGACGACGCTGACGACGATCGCGGTCAAGCAGATCACCGACGCCTATGCGGTCTTCGCCGACGGGACGCTGACGCTCGGCCGGTTCGACCTGACCGGCGGCATCCGCTACAGCTATGAGAAGAAGGTGATCACCGGATCGCTCAACGGCATCCAGCGGCTCGACCATGTCAAGGCGAGCTGGGATTCGTTCACGCCGCGCGCGGTGCTGGCCTATCATCCGACCGACGACATGATGTTCTACGGAAGCTTCTCCAAGGGCTTCAAGAGCGGCGCGTTCAACGCCAACGCGCTGTCGCCGGTGCCGATCGATCCCGAGAAGGTCGACGCCTATGAGATCGGCGGCAAGCTGACCCTGGGCCGCGGCTTCACCGTCAACGTCGCGGGCTTCCACTACAAGACCAAGGACCTGCAGGTGCAGGCGCTCAACCCGATCACCAACCTGATCGAGCTGCGCAACGCCGCGTCGGTCAAGTCGGACGGCGTCGACCTCGACGTCGTGTTCGCGCCGACCCGCAAATGGTCGATCAAGTTCGGCGCCTCCTATCTGAAGGCGAAATTCTCGAAGTTCACCAATGCGCAGGTGTTCCTGCCGGTGCCGGGCGGCGATGGACGCAACGCGTCGGCGATCGTCGACGTGACGGGCAAGCGCAACGTGCGGTCGCCCGACTGGACGCTCAACTGGGCGGTCGACTATACGATCGACCTGCCGGGCGGCGGGACGCTCGTCCCCTCGGGCAACGTCTATTATTCGTCCAAATTCTACTGGACGGTCGACAACCGCATCTCCGAGCCGCAGCATGTCGTGATCAACGCCAGCCTGACCTGGAACCTGCCGGGCGACCGCTTCTCGGTCACGGCGTTCGGCCGGAACATCACCGACGAGCTGCGCTTCCGCAACGTCTCCGCCTCGGCCCAGGCCGACCGGCGCGCGGCGGACGAGCCGGCGCTCTACGGCGTCCGCGCCTCGTACAAGTTCTGATCGTCACCGGGCGGGGATCGCAAGGCCCCCGCCCATGTCTTCGAGGGTGTCGGCGCGGTGAGCGGTTCCAGGGATATCGATCACCATGCCGTCGCCTTCGCGCGCGACCATCTCGCCATCTATCGCGACGCGCGGGCGCATTGCCCGGTGCTCCGTTCGGACGCGCATGGCGGCTTCGCGATCCTGACCCGCTATGCCGACAACCGCGCCGCGCTGCGCAATCATGACACCTTCGCCTCGGGCCGCATCCGCGCGGGCGACCGGCTCGGCGGCGGCGTCGCCATCCCGCCCAACGGCCTGCGTATCGGCATGATCGAGATGGACGGGGCCGAGGCGCGGGCGCTCCGCGCGCTGCTCCAGCCCTGGTTCACCATCGCGGCGGTCGAGGCGGCGGCCCCGCGCATGGCGCAGCTCTCCGCCTGGCTGGTCGACCGGATCATCGCGCGCGGCGCGTGCGACGTGGTCGAGGACCTCGCCAAGCCGATGCCGTCGCTGCTGATCCTCGACATCCTCGGCCTGCCGCTCGACCGCTGGCGCGATTATGGCCGGGTGCTGCACGAGGCGGTCGCCAAGAGCAGCGGGTCGATCGACGGGCTGCGCTGGCTGGCGAGCGACTTGCGCGCCAGCGTCGAACGGCGCGAGGTCCACCCCGAGGGGCTGATCGCCGCCATGATCGCGGCCGAGGTCGATGGCCGGCCGCTCGGCGACGCGCTGGTCTGCGAGCTCGCGATGATGCTGCTGTTCGGCGGCACCGACACGACGATCGCCGCGATCGGCCATGCGCTGCGCCACCTGACCGAGCATCCGGCGGACCGGGCGGCGCTGGTCGCGCGGCCCGCGCTGATCCCGGCGGCGGTCGAGGAGATATTGCGCCTCTATTCGCCGAGCACCGGCGTCGCCCGCACCGTCACCGCGCCGGTCGAGATCGGCGGCGAGCGCTTCGAACCCGGACAGCGCGTGCTCTGCGCGATCAACTCGGCCAACCGCGACGAGGAGATGTTCGCCGACGCCGAGAGGTTCGACCTCGATCGTCCGAAGCGGCCGCACCTCGCCTTCGGCTGGGGCGTCCATGCCTGCCTCGGCCAGAACCTCGCGCGCGCCGACCTGCGCATCCTGCTCGGCGAACTGCTCGCGCGGATGCCCGACTTCGCCGTCGACGTCGCGGCGAGCGAGCGCTACGCCAGCATCCCGCTGGTCAACGGCCATGCCCGGATGCCGATGCGCTTCACGCCGGGGACGCCGGCGGGGACGGGAGGCGGCGAACTGCCGATCCTGACGGCGCCGAGGCTGCGACCGCTACCCTGACCATCCGTCATGCTGAACTTGTTTCAGCATCCACAGGGAGGCTGGGCCTTGTCTCGGTGGTTCCTGCAACGACGTTTTCGCATCATCTCCTGGTCAGCCTGAGCGGCCCAGTGGATGCTGAAACGAGTTCAGCATGACGATGGGGCCCGCTTCAATCGAACCGGAACATCGCCAGCATCGACCGGCTGTGGTCGATGAACGCCATCTCGTCGCGGGTCGCGTCGCGGGTGATTGCGGGGGCGGCGCGGGCGCTCGTCATATGGGCGAGGTCGCGGAAGAAGACGAGGCCGGCGCCGTCGAAGCCGTCCGGCCCCGGCGGCCGTGCGGGATGGAGCTGGCGATAGCCGCTCGCCGAGGTCCTGAGCCCGAACGGCGCATGGCCGTGCAGCCAGCGGTCGCGGAAGGCGTCGTGGGTCAGCTCCGCGCGGCGGCGGACCAGCATCAGCACGAGCAGGTCGCCCTCGCCCGGCTTCACGACATGCTGCTCCCCGGCGAGGACGAGGCCATCGGCCGGGGGCGGGGCATCGCTCGTCTCGCCGAACAGCAGGGTGGTGAAGGGGCAGGCGAGCAGCGGCCGTGCTTTGCCCGTCGCCGGATCGGTCTTGGCCAGCGCGGCGTCGACCCGCCGGCCCGGTCGCAGCCCCGGCGACGCGTCGGTCGGATGCTTCGTGAAGATCGCGACGGCGGGCCGGGTGGGCCAGGCGGCCATGGCCATTTTCCTTCATCGTCCCTGATGGGACTTGAATAGCAAACAATGTTTGGTTTATTCAAGCGGCAACAGGAGAGGCCGTCATGTACGAGCGCGCTTTGAGTCCGATCCGCATCGGCGGGCTCGAGATCAGGAACCGGATCGCCCGCACCGCCCATGCGACGATGATGGCGCGCGACGGCAAGATCACCGACGAGCTGATCGCCTATCATCTGGCGCGCGCGCAGGGCGGGGTGGGGCTGACGATCCTCGAAGCGGCGGGCGTCCACCCGTCGGCGGTGCTGTCGCTCGCCAACCTGGATGACACGATCATCGACGGCTATCGCCGCCTGGCGACCGCGATCGCGCCCACCGGCATGCGGCTGTTCCAGCAGCTCTGGCATGGCGGCCATATCTACATGCAGCCCGACGGCTCGCCGCCGCTCGCGCCCTCGACCGTCCCGAGCCCGATCGCCGGCGTCGCGCCGCGCCCCTTCACCCGGTGGCAGATCGACGAACTGGTCGCGGCCTATGGCGCGGCGGCCCGGCGGGTGGAGAAGGGCGGGCTCGACGGTGTCGAGATCCATGCCGGCCATGGCTATCTGCTCGCCCAGTTCCTCTCGCCCGTGCTCAACCGGCGCGAGGACGATTATGGCGGCAGCTTCGACAACCGGATGCGGCTGCTGCGCCGGGTGCTGGCGGCGGTGCGCGACGCGGTGTCGCCGGGCTTCGCCGTCGGCGTGCGGCTCAGCGACAGCGCCGATCCGCGCATCCTGGCCATGGACGACGTCGGCGAAGTCGCCCGCCGGCTGCGCGACGAGGGGCTGATCGACTATGTGAACATGTCCTATGGCGACTATTATGCGCTCCATCGCCAGGTCGGCGGCATGGATGCGCCGACCGGATTCCAGATCCCCCACACCGCGCCGCCGGTCGCCGATTTCGGCCTGCCGCGCCTGCTCAACGGCCGCTTCCGCACGCTGGAGGAGGTCGAGCAGGTGCTGCGCGCGGGCGAGGCGGACCTGATATCGATGGTGCGCGCGCACATCGCCGATCCCGACATCGTCGCCAAGTCGGCCGCCGGCCATCCCGATCGGGTGCGGCCGTGCATCGCCTGCAACCAGGGCTGCATCGGCCGGGTCGCGACCTTCGGCCGGCTCGGCTGCGTGGTGAACATAGCGGCGGGCGACGAGACGACCCTGGCCGAACGGCTGATCCGCCCGGCGGCGAGCCCGCTGCGCGTGCTGATCGTCGGCGGCGGACCGGGGGGCATGGAGGCGGCGCGCATCGCCGCGCTCGCCGGACACCGGGTGACGCTGGCCGAGGCGATGCCGTCGCTCGGCGGGTTGACCAACCTCTACCGCACCGCGCCGCGCATGGGCACGATCGCCGATATCGCCGGCTGGCTGGAGGAGGAGGTCTATCGCCTCGGCGTCGACGTGCGGCTGTCGACCTATATGAGCGCCGACGACATCGCGGCGGAAGGCGCCGACAGCGTCATCCTCGCGGTCGGCGCGGCGTTCGAGGCGCCGTTCCGCCAGATCCAGTTCCCGGCCGAGAAGATCGCGGTCGCGCCCGGCGCCCGGGTGATCGGATCGGTCGAGCTGTTCGAGGACCGCCGCGCCGATCGCGGGCAGAGCGCGCTGATCCTCGACGATGTCGGTCATTATGAGGCGATCGCCTGCGCCGAGGAACTGCTGGAGCGCGGCCTCACCGTCACCTTCGTCACCCGGCACAAGATGTTCGCGCCGCAGATCGACATCACCTTGCGCACCCAATCGGCGCTCGAACGGCTCCACGCCAAGGGCGACTTCACCCTGCGCGTCGGCAGCCGGCTGGTCGCCGCGCGGCCGGGCGAGGCCGACATCGCCCCCAATTTCGGGACGAAGGTCGAGACGTTCGCCGCCGACAGCATCGTCTGGGTCGGCATCCGCCCCGGCCAGACCAAACTGGCCGCGGAACTGGAGGCGCGGGGCATCGAGCCGGTCTGCGTCGGCGACATGCTCGCCGCGCGGAATTTGCAATGCGCGATCCGCGAGGGGCATCTTGCCGCGCGGTCGTTGCCGAGCGGCGCGGTCGCGGCGCGGCCGATCCGCGCGATCGCCTGATATGAAACTGAACGATGTTAGATAATCATTCTGTCCAAGCCGAGGGGAAGACGGTGTTCAACGAGCATTTCCACGACGACGGCACCCTGGAGCTGGTCGTCGACAAGCCGCCGGTCAACGCCTTCAGCATCGGCCTGCTGCACGATCTCGCCGCCCGAATCGAAGGGGTGAAGGACCGGCCCGAGGTGCGGGCCGTGGTGCTGCGCGCCGACGGGCGCGGCTTCTGCGGCGGCGGCGACGTCAAGGAGGTCGAGGCGCTGCCGGGGTTCGAGGGCATTCTCGGCCAGTCGTCGGGATCGATGCGGCTCAGTCTCGCGGTGCTGCACTGCGCGGTGCCGGTGGTGTGCGGCGTCCATGCCTATTGCGTCGGCGCGGGGGTGCTGATCGCCGGGTCGGCGGACGTGCTGGTCGCGTCGCGCGACACCCGTTTCGTGCTGGCGGAGATCGACAATGGCGCGACCGCCGGCGCGGTCCAGGCGCTGCGGCTGATGCCCGAGAAGCGGGTGCGCGCGGCGATGATGACCGCCGATCCGGTGCTGGCGCAGGAACTGCACGAGCTGGGCTCGATCTACACGCTGGTCGACACGCATGACGAGGTCGCCGCGGCCGCGCGCGCCATCGCCGCGAAGATCGCCGCCAAGAGCCCGGAGGCGATGCGGCGGCTGAAGCTGTCGCTCAACAACAGCACCAAGGCGCACGAGCTGATGGCCGCCTATCGCGCCGAGATGAGCTACACCTATGAGCTCAACATCATGGGCGAGGCGAGCGCGGGCCGCACCGCCTTCATCGAGGGGCGACGGGAAAGCTACAACCGGTAGGGAATCCCGTAGCCCGTCATTCCAGCGAAAGCTGGAATCTCCCTTCTTTCTTCGAGGTTCGTCCCTGGCAAGGGCAGAGAGATTCCAGCTTTCGCTGGAATGACGGCCTTCTCTGTCGTCATGCCGGCGGAGGCCGGCATCTCAGGCGGCTCCTGCCTCACCCTCTTCTCCTCTCTCCCGAGATGCCGGCCTCCGCCGGCATGACGTAGGGAGGATTCAGGCCGAGCCGGCTTCCTTGCGGTCCTCGGCCTTGCCGTTCTCGGCCTTGTAGGTCTCCAGGATCGCGCCGACCGCCGCCTTGGCCATCGCCTCGAACGCGCCGAGCTTCGACACCTCGGCGCTGCGGCTGACGTGGAACAGGAAGGGGTTGGCCTCCTGCCAGTTGTCGGTGCCGGTGTCGGCCTCGACCGCCGACTGGTAGGCGGCGCAGCCGAGCGCGACCGATTCCAGCCCGTCCATCAACGGCATGATCGCGCCGATCGGCACGTTCTGCACCGCGAGCAGCCCCGCCGTCGAATTATGCTCGGCCAGGCCGATGCGCAGCGGATGGCGGCGCATCAGGATCGGGATCAGGTTCGGGTGGGCGCGCAACGCCAGATAATATTTGCGGGCATTGTCGACCAGCCATTCGCGCCAATCGGTGTTCGACGTATGCGGCGTCCGCACGTCCGCCAGCGCCAGCTCGCAGGCGCCGGCCAGGATGTGCTCCTTGCTGCGGAAATGGTGATAGAGCGAGATTCCGCGGACGTTCAGCTCGTCGCCCAGACGACGGATGCTGAGCGCGTCCAGGCCTTCCTCGTCGATGATCCGCAACGCGACTTCGAGCGTCCTGCGACGCGAAATGAGAGCCTGTTTGGGCCGACCCATCGGCTATGCTTCCCCACTGACTATACCCGTTCTCAAGCCTCTGTAGCGATCCTGGCGGCCTCTATCGATCATTTTCTGCAACCGCGCGGGATGAGCGATTGCGTTCATAATCTACCAGTGTTAGGCAAAACTCCTGAACGGGCGGATCGAACCGGGTCCGCCGATCGAGCCTGGAGGGGTATGGGATGAGATATGCCGCTGCGGATTGGGTGGCCAACTACGCCCGCACGCAGCCCGATGCGGTTGCCTTGCACAATCTCGACACCGGCGAGACGCGGAGCTGGGCCGAGCTCGAAAGCCGGGTCGGCCAGATCGCGCATGCGCTGCGCGAGCGGCTGGGGCTCGTTCCCGGCGATCGCATCGTTAACATCTCGGACGGCGACCTGCGCCATTTCGAGCTGCAATTCGCCTGCGCGCGCGCCGGGCTGGTCTGGGTCCCGCTCAACTTCCGCCACACCGCGGTCGAGCTCGCCCGCGCCTGTCGCGAGATGGCGCCGAAGCTGATGCTGACCGACGCGACCTGGGGCGAGACCGCCCGGCAGGTCGCGCGCGAGACCGGCGTCGCGCATGTCCATGACTGGGATGCCGGCGGCGATTTCGATGCGCTGCTCGATCCGTCGCGGGCGATGGGGGAGAGCGAGATCGACCCCGACGCGCCGCTCCAGATCCTCTACACCTCGGGTACCACCGGCACTCCCAAGGCGGCGATCGTCACGCTGGGCGGGATGGTGATCCACGCGCTCCAGCAGGTCGAGTTCTGCGCGACGGCCGAGCCGGGCGGGCATCTGTTCCAGCCGATGCCGCTGTTCCATTTCGGCGGGCTCAACACCGCCAGCAACCCGATCCTGTTCTTCGGCGGCCGGGTGACGATCACCCGCCGCTTCGACGCCGCCGCGACCACCGCCTATTGCGGCGATCCGGCCAATGCGGTGACGCATCTCTGCCTGCCGCCGGTGATGTACCAGATGATGGCCGACAGCGAGCCCTTCGCGCAGGCCGACTTCTCGACCCTGCGCCGCTTCATCTGCGGCGGCGGCCGGGTGTCGGAACGGCTGCGCGCCGCCTATGAGCCGAAGGGCGCGCGCTTCGTGCCGCAATATGGCGGGACCGAGATGGGGCCCGTCACCTCGATGAATCCCGGCCGGCTCGACAAGATCATGGCCGGGTCCTGCGGGCAGAAGTCGCTGCACATCGACATGCGCATCGTCGACGAGCGGGGCGAGGACGTGCCGCGCGGGCAGCCCGGCGAGGTCTGGGTGCGCGGCCCCGGCGTCACCATCGGCTATCTCGACGCCAATGCCGCGATCGTCCGCAACGACGGCTGGCACCGCACCGGCGACGTCCTGTGGCAGGACGAGGACGGCTTCTGCTTCGTCGTCGACCGGGTGAAGGACATGTACAAGTCCGGCGGCGAGAACGTCTTCTCGGCCGAGGTCGAGGGCGTGCTGATGACCAACCCCGCCGTCGCCGAATGCGCGGTGATCGGGGTGCCCGACGACCGCTGGGGCGAGGTCGGCCTCGCCATCGTCGTCGCCAGCAACGGCCATCGGGTCACGCTCGAGGCGCTCCAGGCGACCTGCGAGGGCAGGCTCGCCCGCTACAAGCATCCCAAGCATCTCCGGATCGTCGAATCCTTTCCCCGCAACGTCACCGGCAAGATCGCCAAGCCGGCGCTCCGCGCCGAGTTCGGCGGCAGCCGCAGCGTCTGACGCCAGCACGAGGACCCATCATGGCAGAACCCGTTCGTTACAGCCGCACGCCCTTCCTGATCGTCCACCGCGAGAAGCAGGTGCGCAAGGACGTCTATGGCGCGATCGACGATGCGATCGTGCTGCAGGGCCAGCATATCCGGGGCGAGAATCCATCCGACACCGCGCTGATCGTGATGCACCCGGTCGGCGCGCCCGCCTGGCTCCCGGTGTTCGCCCAGCTCGCCCGCGCCGGCCACCACATTGTCGCCTGCGGGACCCGTTACTGGTCGGGCGACGCGCCGCTGGAGATGGAGAACGCCGTCCTCGACCTTGGCGCCTGCGTCCGCGACGCCAAGGAACGGCTCGGCTACAAGAATGTCGTGCTGCTCGGCTGGAGCGGCGGCGGATCGCTGATGGCCGGCTACCAGGCCGAGGCCGAGAAGCCGGTGATCCAGCTCAGCGCCTCGGGCGAGGAGACGCCGCTGGCGGGGGCGAAGCTGATCCCCGGCGACGCGATCATGCTGGTCGCCTCGCACCGCAGCCGCCACCAGCTGCTGACCGGACAGCTCGATCCCTCGGTGCTCGACGAGATCGACCCCGAGAAGCGCGACCCCGCGCTCGACATCTACGATCCGGCCAATCCGGCGCAGCCGCCTTTCTCGGCCGACTATCTCGCCCGCTATCGCGCGGCGCAGATCGCCCGCAACCGCAAGATCAGCGAATGGGCGCGCGACAGGCTGGCCGCCCTCAAGGCCAGGGGGCGCGAGCATGACGAATATTGCTTCGTCGTCCACCGCACCATGGCCGACCCGCGCTGGATCGACCCGACCGTCGACCCCAACCAGCGCAAGCCCAACTGGACCTATCTGGGCGATCCGCGCGTGGTGAACGACAGCGCCTCGGCGCTCGCCCGGTTCAACTCGCTGCGCGGCTGGCTGTCGCAGTGGAGCTACGACCATGCCCAGTTCGACTCGGTCGTCTCCGGCCCGCGCATCAGCGTGCCGGGCATGGTGATGACGGCCGGCGCCGACGATGCCTGCCCGCCCGAGCATACCGACAAGATGTTCGATGCGATGGGATCGCAGGACAAGGTCAAGATCACCATCGACCATGCCAACCATTATTTCAGCGGCGAGGACGGCAAGTCGCATCTGTCGGAGGCGGTGGGGATCATCTCCCGCTGGCTGGCCGACCGCGGCTTCGCCAACGACGCCGTGCTCGCCGGCATCGGCGCCGACGCCTGAGAGGAGTGACCATGTCCCTGTTCGACGATTACCAGACGATCCTCTTCAACCGCCGCGGCCGGGTGCTCGAAGTCACGCTCAACCGGCCCGACAAGCTCAACGCCACCGACGCGGTGCTGCATAGCGAGCTGGCCCGCCTGTTCGTCGACATCTCGAACGATCCCGACAGCGACATCGTCGTGCTGACCGGCGCGGGCCGGGCCTTCTCGGCCGGCGGCGACGTCGCCTGGATGCAGGAGGCGATCGACGAGCCCGAGCGTTTCGAGCAGACGGTGCGCGAGGCCAAGCAGATCGTGTTCGGCCTGATCGACTGCGAGAAGCCGGTGATCGCCAAGCTCAACGGCCATGCCACCGGGCTGGGCGCCACCATCGCCCTGTTCTGCGACGTCATCTTCGCCGCCGACCATGCCAAGATCGGCGATCCGCACGTCAGCATCGGCTTCGTCGCGGGCGACGGCGGCGCGGTGATCTGGCCGCAGTTGATCGGCTATGCGCGCGCCAAGGAATATCTGCTGACCGGCGACCTGATGACCGCGACCGAGGCCGCGCGGATGGGGCTGATCAACCATGCCGTGCCCGCCGCCGAGCTCGACGAGCGGGTCGACGCCTTCGCCGACCGGCTGGCCAACGGCGCGACCAAGGCGATCCGCTGGACCAAGATGTCGGTCAATATCGGCCTGCGCGACCTCGCCACCTCGATCATGGACGCCTCGCTCGCCTATGAGGCGCTGTCGAACGTCACCGCCGACCATGCCGAGGCGGTCAAGGCCTTCTCCGAGAAGCGGCCCCCGCTGTTCGGCCGCGCGCGGGGCGGCGCATGAACTTCGACGAGGGCGAGGTCATCGCGTCGCTGCGCGAGACGCTCGAACGCTTCGTCGAGAAGGAGATGCCGCGCAGCGCCGCCCAGGACTGGGACGCGCGCAACCATTTCCCGCGCGACGTCCACCGCAAGCTCGCCGACATCGGCGTGCTGGGGCTGACCATCCCGGAGGCTTATGGCGGCTTCGGCCGCGACATCGTCGCGACGATGGTGGTGATCGAGGAGCTGTCGCGCCGCAGCCTCGCCGTGTCGGTGCCCTATATCATGGCGGCCTGCTATGCCGGCATGAACATCGAGGAATGCGGCACCGAGGCGCAGAAGCGCGAGCTGCTGCCCAGGATCGTCGCGGGCGACCTTCTGTTCGCCTATGGCCTGACCGAGCCCGACGCCGGCGCCGACCTGGCCAGCATCAAGACGCGGGCCGAGCGCGACGGCGACATATTGCGCATCAACGGCGCCAAGCGCTTCTGCTCGGGCGCGGGGATTGCCGATTATGTCTATACATTGGTGCGCACCGGCCCGGCCGAGGACCGTCATCGCAACCTGTCCTTCGTGCTGATCCCGCCCGACGCGCCCGGCGTCACCATCACCAAGATCGAGTCGATGGGGATGAAGGGCGCGCCGACCACCGACACGAGCTTCGACAATGTCGAGGTGCCGATCGCCAATCTGGTCGGCGGCGAGGCGGCGTGGAACAAGGGCTGGCCGATGCTGGTCGGCCCCGGCCTCGACGTCGAGAAGCTGGAGGTCGCGGCGATCGGCATCGGCATCGCCCGCGCCGCGCTCGACGATGCCTGGGCCTATGCGCTCGAACGGCGGCAGTTCGGCAAGCACATCGCCGATTTCCAGTCGATCCAGCACAAGCTGGCCGATATGAAGACGCAGATCCACGCCGCGCGGCTGACCCTCTACCACGCCGCCTGGCTGGCGAACGAGCGGCGGCCGTGCAGCGTCGAGACGTCGATGGCCAAGCTGTTCGCGACCGAGGTCGCCAAGGCGGCGGCGCTCGAATGCCAGACGATCCTGGGCGCCTATGGCTATGTGAAGGACTTCGACGCCGAGCGCTACGTTCGCGACGCGCTGCTGATGCCGATCATCGGCGGGTCGTCGGCGGTCCAGCGCAACAACATCTTCAAGCTGGCCAACGCGCGGCGATAGGCGCGCTTCAATAGCGCGCCGGCCGCTTCTCCCGGAAGGCGGCGATCCCCTCGGCCAGGTTGCCGCCGAGCGCGCACAGCACCTGGGTGCGGTCCTCCATCGCGATCGCGCTTTCGAGGCTCGGCGCGTCGATGCTGGCGCGCAGGCATTCCTTGGTCATGCGCAGGCCGATCGGCGAGGCGGCGAGCATCGCGGCGATGAAGGGTTCGGCCGCCGCGACGAGATCGGCCTCCTCGACGATGCGCGACACGAGCCCGGTCGCGAGCGCGCGGTCGGCGGCGATGAAGTCGCCGGTGAACAGCAGTTCGGACGCGACCGACGCGCCGACCAGCCGGGGCAGCAGATAGGAGACGCCGACGTCGCAGCCCGACAGGCCGAGCCGGATGAAGGCGGCGTTCATCCGCGCGCCGGTCGCGGCGATGCGGATGTCCGACGCCAGCGCCAGGGCGAAGCCGCCGCCGCACGCCGCGCCGTGGATCAGGCCGACGATCGGCTGCGGCGCGCGGCGCAGCGCCAGGATCAGCCCCGATATCGCGGTCTGCTGGCGCAGCAGCGCGTCGGCGGTCAGCGCGTCGCCGGATCGCATCCCATCGAGGTCGAGCCCGGCGCAGAAGGCGCGGCCC
Organism: Rhizorhabdus wittichii RW1; assembly: GCA_000016765.1. Lineage (NCBI taxonomy): Bacteria > Pseudomonadati > Pseudomonadota > Alphaproteobacteria > Sphingomonadales > Rhizorhabdaceae > Rhizorhabdus > Rhizorhabdus wittichii. Next base: position 1,127,405 of record CP000699.1, on the reverse strand, counting down.
GCCCCGCGCAGCACGACGACCCGCGGCGCATCGGCATCGTGCAGCCCGCGCGCATAGTCGGTCAGCGCCGCGACCAGCCGGTCGTCGAGCGCGTTGAGCCTGTCCGGCCGGTTCAACGTCACCCAGTCGACGCCGTCGGTCCGTTCGATCCGCAACACCTCCGGATTTTTATCATTCATAGTATGATTCCTATCCTGATAATCCACTAGAGAGGGCTTCTCTCCAGCGGTCAAGCCTCCCTTCGATCTACAGGGTATACGCAGGTAAAATGGAGGAATCGTGAAATACAATGCAGCGATTGACCTCGCCAGATCGTCGATCTATCGATGTATGATTATTGAAGCGGAACGGGGAGGCGGCATGGACTATCGGACGATCGGCTATGCGGTCGAGGCGGGGATCGCGACCGTCACCCTGTCGCGGCCCGAGAAGCTCAACGCCTTCAGCTATGCGATGATCGACGAGGTGCTCGACGCGCTCGACCGGATCGACGCCGACGACGATGTCCGCGCGGCGATCTTCACCGGGGCGGGGCGGGCCTTCTCGGCGGGGACCGACATCAGCGACGGCACCGCCGTCTTCACCCGCGACGACGAACGGGATGCGCTGCGCAACCCCGACGGCAGCTTCGCCTATGGCGCGGAGGCGGCGCGCGACGGCGGCGGGCTGATCGCGCTGCGGCTGTTCCGCTGCCTGAAGCCGGTGATCGCGGCGATCAACGGCCCGGCGGTCGGCATCGGCGCCACCATCACCCTGGCGATGGACATCCGCCTGGCGAGCGAGGAGGCCGGGATCGGCTTCGTCTTCGCGCGGCGCGGCATCGTGCCCGAGGCGGCGTCGGCCTATTTCCTGCCGCGCATCGTCGGCATCTCCCAGGCGCTCGACTGGTGCTACAGCGGCAAGCTCGTCCCCGCCGGGGAGGCGCGGGCCGCCGGGCTGGTCAAGGCCGTCCATGCGCCCGACGAGCTGCTGCCCGCCGCCCGCGCCATCGCGCGCGAGATCGCCGATCGGACCGCGCCGGTCGCGATCGCGCTGATCCGCCAGATGCTATGGCGCGGCCTCGGCTACGACCATCCGATGGAGGCGCACCGGGTCGACAGCCGCGGCATCCTCGCGCGCGGGTGCAGCGCCGACGTCGCCGAGGGCGTCGCCGCCTTCCTCGAAAAACGGCCGGCGCGGTTCGCGGACCGCGTCTCGACCGACATGCCCGATTTCTTCCCCTGGTGGTCCGAGCCTTCCTATCGCTAGGCCGACCGCCCCGCCGGAGTATTGCATGGCCGAAACGCTTGTCCCTGCCGTCGTCAGCGACACCGTCCGGGACGGGATCGCGCTGATCGTCGCCGATTCCCCGCCGGTCAACGCGCTCGGCTTCGCGGTGCGATCGGGGCTCCATGAGGCGCTCGGCCGCGCGATCGCGGCGGACGCGGTGGAGGCGATCGTCATTGCCTGCGACGGGCGGACCTTCTTCGCGGGCGCCGACATCGCCGAGTTCGCCGGCCTGATCCCCGAGCCGGGGCTCAACAGGATCTACGCGCGGATGGACGCCTCGCCCAAGCCGATCGTCGCGGCGATCCACGGCACCGCGCTGGGCGGCGGGCTCGAACTCGCGCTGGCCTGCCACTACCGCGTCGCCGCCGCCGATGCGAAGCTCGGCCTGCCCGAGGTGCAACTCGGCCTGTTGCCGGGGGCGGGCGGCACGCAGCGGACGCCGCGCCTGATCGGCGTCGCCGCCGCGCTCGAGCTGATGATCTCGGGCCAGCCCGTCGACGCCGCCCGCGCGAAGGCGATCGGGCTGGTCGACGACGTGGCCGGGGGCGACCTGCGCGAGGCCGCGATCGCGCTGGCGCGTCGGGTGACGGCGGAGGGCACGCCGCGGCGGACGCGCGACCGGTCCCCGGACGTGACCGGAGATGCGGCCGAGGCGCTGTTCGCCCGCTTCCGCGCCGATCATGAAGCGGTCTTCACCGGCTTCAAGGCACCGGGCCATATCCTGCGCGCGATCGAGGCGTCGACCCGGCTGCCGTTCGACGAGGGACGCGCCGTCGAGCAGGCGCTGTTCGAGGAGCTGATGGAGAGCCATGAATCGCTCGCCCAGCGCCACATCTTCTTCGCCGAGCGCGCCGCCGCGAAGGTCCCGGGACTGGGCCGCGATGTCCGCCCGCTGGCGAATCCGTCGGTCGCGGTGCTGGGGGAGGACGAAAGGGCCGATGCGCTGCGCAACGCCCTTGCCCTTCCTTCGGCGCCGGAGGGCGAAGCCGATCTGATCGTGATCGCCGATCCGGCCATCGAGGTCGATGCCGTCGCCGCGCGGGCGGCGCGGCCGGAGGCGGTGGTCGCGCTGCACCTGCCGATCGAGGTCGCGGGCAATCGCCTGCTGGAGATCGGGCGCGGGACGCGGACGAGCGACGTCGCGCTCGCCACGGCGCTGGCGCTGGCGCGACGGCTCGGCCGGGCGCCGGTGGTGTCGGCCGGCACGGCCGGCCTGATCGGGACCCGCGTGCTCGCGGCGGGCCGTGTGGCGGCCGAGGCGTTGGTAGGCGAAGGCATTTCGGCATCGGCGATCGACCGGGCGATGACCGGCTATGGCTTCCCATCGGGCCTGTTCGGCCCGGCCGTGGGCGAGGCCGTCGATGACGCCGCGATCGTCCGGCGGCTGCTCGCCGCGATGGTCGAGGAGAGCGCGCGGATCGTCGAGCAGGGCGTCGCGCCGCGCGCCTCGGACGTCGATGTCGCGATGGTGCTCGGCTTCGGCTGGCCCGCCTGGCGGGGCGGGCCGCTGTTCCGGGCCGAGCGCGCGACCTGACGGTCGCACATGGATTCACTGAAGGATCGAGAGGGAAAACTATGGAACTGAAGGGTTTGGCAGCGGTCGTCACCGGCGGCGCGAGCGGGCTGGGCGAGGCGACGGCGCGGCTGCTCGCCGCCAATGGCGTCACGGTCGCGATCTTCGACCTCAACCGCGCGGCGGGCGAGGCGGTCGCCGCGGCGATCGGCGGGACCTTCTGCGCGGTCGACGTCACCGACGACGCCTCGGTCGATGCCGGCTTCGCGGCGGCGCGCGCGGCGCAGGGGCAGGAGCGCATCCTGGTCAATTGCGCGGGCACCGGCAACGCGATCAAGACCGCCGCGCGATCGCGCAAGGACGGCACGATCCGCCATTTCCCGCTCGCCGATTTCGACCGGATCATCCAGATCAACCTGGTCGGCACCTTCCGCTGCATCGCCAAATCGGCGGCGGGGATGCTGGCGCTCGATCCGATGGCCGACGGCGAGCGCGGCGTGATCGTCAACACCGCCTCCGCCGCGGCGCAGGACGGGCAGGCGGGGCAGGCGGCCTATTCGGCCTCCAAGGGCGGCATCGTCAGCCTGACCCTGCCGGTGGCGCGCGACCTGATGGACGACGGCATCCGGGTGAACGCGATCCTGCCGGGCATCTTCAACACCCCGCTGATGAACGCCGCGCCCGATCCCGTGAAGGACTCGCTGGCGGCCAGCATCCCCTTCCCGAAGCGCTTCGGCGATCCGGCGGAATATGCCTCGCTGGTGCTGGAGATGTGCCGCAACAGCTATTTCAACGGCGAGCATGTGCGGCTGGACGGAGCGATCCGGATGGCGCCGCGCTGAGGAGGCGAAAGGCAAAGCCCCTCCCTTTCCGGGGAGGGCGCTCGCGTCAGAGCTCCGCCAGCAGAGTGGCCAGCTCTCCCGGTCGCGACAGGAAGGCCGAGTGGCTCGCGTCGATCTCGCGCGCGTCGATGCCGGGGGAGGCCGAGCGGAAGCTGATCTGCGCCTCCATCTCGATCGCCCGGTCGCGCAGGCAATGGACATAGGTCTTGGGGACGCGGCCAAAGCGATCGGCCGAGAGCGTCACCGGCTGGGCGAGATAGCCGAGGTCGGTCGGCACCAGTGCTTCGATCGCCGCCGCCGCGACATCGTCGGGGCAGTCGGCGTAGAAGAGGTCGCGCGCGCGATCGGCCTTCACCGCGATCCGCTGCCCGTCGTCGAGCAGATAGCTGCCGACCTCGGCGCGCAGGCCGGGCGTGGCCGCCAGCGCTGCGCCGGTCTCGCCGTCGCGCGGCAGCAGCGCCGAAAGATAGACGAGCCGCTCGATTGTTTCCGGAGCCCGCTCGGCGGCGCCCGAGATCGTCATCCCGCCCAGCGAATGGCCGACCAGCAGCGCCGGCCGGTCGAAGCGGCGCAGCGTTTCGACCACGGCAGCGATCCCATCGTCCAGCGTCTTCGGCGCCGGATCGGCCGCCGGGTCGCGACCATGGCCGGGCAGGTCGATCGCGACCGCCCGGCGGCCGAGCGCTTCCAGCGCGGGGACCAGGAGGCGCCAGCAGTCGCCGCGATGGCAGCCGCCATGGATCAGCAGGATCGGCGCGTCGCTCGTCATCGTCACATCTCCTGCGCCTGCGGGCGGATCACGATCTCGTTGATGTCGACTGCGTCGGGCTCGTTCATCGCATAGAGGATCGCCCGGGCGACGCTGTCGGCGGGCAGCGCGATCTCGGACGCGCCTTCGAGGCGCTTCTGCGAGGCGGGGTCGTGGATCTTGCCGAACAGCTCGCTCTCGGTCGCGCCGGGGGAGACCACGGTCACGCGGATGCCGTCCGCCGTCACCTCCTGCCGCAGCGCCTCGGAGATCACGCGCACCGCATATTTGGAGGCGGCATAGACCGCCGAGCCGCCGTTGACCTTGTGCCCCGCCACGGAAGCGATCGAGATGATGTGGCCGCCGCGCTGCTTCTTCATCTGCGGCAGCACGGCGGCGATCGCGTAGAGCACGCCCTTGATATTGGTGTCGATCGTCCGGTCCCAGCCGTCGACGTCGAAGACGTCGAGCCGAGAGATCGGCATGACGCCGGCATTGTTGACGATCGCGTCGATCCGGCCGAACCGCTCGATCGCAAGGGCGGCGAGGCTTTCGAGGTCGGCGCGCCGGGTCACGTCGCAGGCCCGTGCCGCGACCGCGCCGCCTTCGCCTGCGATCCGCGCGACCAGATCGTCGAGCCGCTCCGCGCGCCGAGCGCCGAGGACCACCGCCGCGCCTTCCCGCGCGAGCCGCAGCGCGACCGCCTCGCCGATCCCGCTGCTGGCCCCCGTGACGATCACGACCCGCCCTGCGATGCCCATCCGCTCCTCCATCTTTCTGCATCGGAAAGTTTATCTAACATTGATTGGCAAATATGTGGCTGATATGCCCTTGCCGATCAATGATAGATTTATGGAGGAGCCAGATGGCCCAGCCGACCGCCTATATCGTCGACGCCCTTCGCACCGCCGGCGGCCGCCGCAACGGCAAGCTCGCCGGCTGGCACCCCGCCGACCTGGGCGGGGCGGTGCTCGACGCGATCGTCGCGCGCAGCGGCATCGATCCGGTCGCGATCGACGACGTGATCATGGGCTGCGTCAGCCAGGGCGGCGAGCAGGCCTTCCAGATCGGCCGCAACGCGGTGCTGGCCTCCAGCCTGCCCGAATCGGTGCCGGCCGTGTCGATCGACCGGCAGTGCGGCAGCTCGCAGCAGGCGATCCAGTTCGCCGCGCAGGCGGTGATGTCGGGCACCCAGGACGTGGTGATCGCCGCCGGGGTCGAGAGCATGACGCGCGTGCCGATGTTCTCGACCGGGCAGCTGTTCGAGCAGGCCGGGCTCGGCGTCGCCAAGTCGCCGGGGCAGGAGCGGCGCTATCCCGGCATCGCCTTCAGCCAGTTCGTCGGCGCCGAGATGATGGCGCGGAAATATGGGCTGAGTCGCGACGATCTCGACCGCTATGCGCTCGAAAGCCACCGCCGCGCCGCCGCCGCCGTCGAGCGGGGCGACTTCGACGCGGAGATCGTGCCGCTGGAGGTCCAGACGCCCGAGGGGCCGGTGTTCCACGACCGCGACGAGGGCATCCGCTTCGACGCCTCGCTGGAGGCGATCGGATCGGTCCGGACGCTGCAGGAGGGCGGCGTCGTCACCGCCGCCAACGCCAGCCAGATCTGCGACGGGGCATCGGCGGTGCTGGTCGTGTCGGAGGCGGCGCTCAAGGCGCACGGGCTGACCCCGCTGGCGCGCATCCACAACCTCACCGTCACCGCGGGCGACCCGGTGATCATGCTCGAAGAGCCGCTGATCGCGACCGAGAAGGCGCTGCGCAGGGCGGGGATGACGATCGGGGAGATCGATCTCTACGAGGTCAACGAGGCCTTCGCCCCGGTTCCGCTCGCCTGGCTCCGGCATAGCGGCGGCGACCCCGAGCGGCTCAACGTCAACGGCGGCGCGATCGCGCTCGGCCATCCGCTCGGGGCCTCGGGCACCAAGCTGATGGCGACGCTGGTCCACGCGCTGCGCCGGCGCGGCGGTCGCTATGGCCTGCAGACCATGTGCGAGGCAGGCGGCGTCGCCAACGTCACCATCGTCGAACGGCTCTGACGCACCCCGAGGAGGGGCGCCGAACAGGATCGATATGGTGCGCTTGTTATATAACAGTGTAAGGTTTATACGTCGACAGAGGAGAGGATGATGTCGCCGATCGTGATCGAGGATGGTGATGCCCTCGCATGGGACAGGGAGGCCGACGTCGTGGTCGTCGGCTTCGGCGGGGCGGGCGCGTCGGCCGCGTTGCAGGCGCGGGAGGGCGGCGCCGAGGTGATCCTGATCGACCGCTTCGGCGGCGGCGGCACCACCGCCTATAGCGGCGGCGTCATCTATGCCGGCGCGACCCGCTTCCAGCGCGAGGCGGGGTTCGACGACACGGTCGACGACATGCTCGACTATCTGCGGCAGGAGGTGGGCGACGTCGTCCGCCCCGAGACGCTCGAGCGCTTCTGCCGGGGCAGCGCGGCCGACGTCGACTGGCTGATCGAGCATGGCGTCCGCTATTCGGGCGCGGCCTATCTCGACAAGATCACCTATCCGCCCGAAGGCAAGTTCCTCTATTATTCGGGCAACGAGAAGTCGCCCGCGTTCGAGGCGAAGGCCAGGCCCGCGCCGCGCGGCCATCGCGCGGTCGGCGCGGGCTTCGGCGGCGCCCACTACATCGCGGCGCTGCGCCGCTCGATCGAGCGGGCGGGCATCGCGCTGATGCTCCACACCCGCGCCGACCGGCTGATCTGCGACCGCGCGGGCCGGGTGCTGGGGATCGAGGTGGTGGCGCTCGACCGGTCGCAACATGCCCGGCAGCAGGCGCTCTACGGCCGCGCCAGCCCCTATGTCCCGCACAACCATGGCCGTACCGAGCGCGCGCTGAAGGCGATGCGGGCGATGGAGGAGCGGCACGGCACGACGCTGCGGCTGCGCGCGCGGGGCGGCGTCGTGCTCGGCACCGGCGGCTTCGCCTATAGCCGCGCGCTGATCGACCGGCACGATTCCGAATTCGCGCGCCATTACGACGTCACCCATCGCCTCTCGACGATGGGCAATGACGGGTCGGGGCTGGAGATGGGCCTGTCGGCGGGCGGCGCGGTCGGGCGGATGGAGTCGCTCTACATCGCCCGCAACATCGCCCCGCCCGAGGCGCTGCTCGACGGCATCATCGTCAATCGCGAAGGGCGCCGCTTCGTGCCCGAGGACGCCTATGTCAGCATGATCGGCGGCGAGGTGGCGAAACAGCCGGACGGCGACGCCTGGCTGATCGTCAACGCGAGGAGCTTCCGCCGGTCGATCGGCGAGGCGCTGACCTGCGGCTGGCAGCGGTTCAAATATTTCGGCGTGCCGATGCTGGTGAACTATGCGCTGGGCGGTACTCGCCGGGGCGGCGGCGCGACGGCGCTGGCGCGCAGGATCGGGATCGACCCGGCCGCGCTGTCGACCGCGATCGAGCAACATGACCGCGACATCGCCGAAGGGAAGCCCGATCTGGTCGGCAAGAGCGAGGCGCTGCGCAAGCCGCTCGGCCGGGGCGCGCTCTATGCCGTCAACATGTGCATGAGCAACCGCCACGCGCTGACCAAGTTCATGACGCTCGGCGGGCTCGAGGTCGACGAGGACAGCGGCGCGGTGCTGCGCGCGGACGGTTCGCCGATCGCCGGCCTCTACGCGGCGGGGATGGCGGCCAAGGGCCTCCATTCCAACGGCTATATCAGCGGCCTGTCGATCGCCGACGGCGTCTTCTCCGGCCGCCGTGCCGGACGCCATGCCGCCGATGCGGCGCAGGCGTTGAACGACCGCCGCCCCATCGAGGCCGCCTGACATGGCCGCGCAGGACGCCATAGCGACCATCGACGAGATCGTCGAAGAGGCGCGCAACGGCCGCATGTTCATCCTGGTCGACGACGAGGACCGGGAGAATGAGGGCGACCTCGTCATCCCCGCGCAGATGGCGACGCCCGACGCGGTCAACTTCATGGCGCGCGAGGGGCGGGGGCTGATCTGCCTGTCGATGACGCGGGCGCGGGTGGCGGAACTGGGCCTGGACCCGATGAGCCGCGATAACCGATCGCCCTACGAGACCGCCTTCACCGTCTCGATCGAGGCGCGCGAGGGGGTGACCACCGGCATCTCCGCCGCCGACCGCGCCCGGACGATCGCGACCGCGATCGACGCCGCCAACGGCCCCGACGCGATCGTCACGCCGGGCCATGTCTTCCCGCTGATCGCGCGCGACGGCGGGGTGCTGGTGCGCGCGGGGCATACCGAGGCGGCCGTCGACATCGCCCGGCTGGCGGGGCTCAACCCGTCCGGCGTGATCTGCGAGATCATGAAGGACGACGGCACCATGGCGCGGATGGACGACCTGATCGGCTTCGCGCGCCGCCATGGGCTGAAGATCGGCACGATCCGCGACCTGATCGCCTATCGCCTGCGCCGCGACCATAATCTGGAGCGGGTGGGGGAGGCGCCCTTCCACAGCATCTTCGGCGGCGACTGGACCGCCGTCACCTTCCGCAACAAGGCCTATGACAGCGAGATGCTGGCGCTGGTCAAGGGCCGGGTCGACCCGGCCAGGCCGACGCTGGTGCGGATGCACGTCGTCGACGTGTTCACCGACATGCTGGGGGTGGAGGGCGAGCGCCACGGCCTGCTCCAGAGCGCGATGGCCGAGATCGCCCGCGAAGGGGCCGGCGTGATCGTGATGATCACCCAACAGATGCCGAACATGCTGACCCGCTTCGTCCGCCGCAAGGCCGACGAGAGCCCGGCCAAGAGCGACCTGGAGGAGCTGCGCGACTATGGCGTGGGGGCGCAGATATTGTCGGCGCTCGGCGTCCACGACATGATCCTGCTGACCAATTCGCCGCGCACGCTGGTGGCGTTGCGGGGCTTCGCGCTCGACGTCGTCGGGCATCGCCCGATGCGCAGCACCGCGCCGCGGAGCTGGATCCGGTGACGGGTCGACATTCGCTGCATGACCGGCTCACATTCCGTCGCGGGCCGCCGATGGCCAACCGTCTCGCGCTCGCGCCGCTCACCAACCTCCAGAGCAATGACGACGGCACCCTCAGCGAGGACGAGCTGGGCTGGCTGGTGAAGCGCGCCGAAGGCGGCTTCGGCATGGTGATGACCTGCGGGGCGACGACCCACCCGCTTGGCAAGGGCTTCCCCCGCCAGCTCGGCGTGCATGACGACATCCATCTGCCCGGGCTCGAACGGCTGGCGCGCGCCTTGCGGGCGTGCGGCGCGGTGTCGTCGGTCCAGCTCCAGCATTCGGGGATGCGCGCGGCGCGCGAGCTGATCGACGGGGCGCCGGTCGGCGTGGCCGACGATCCGGCGCGCGGCGTGCGCGGCCTGTCGACCGGCGAGGTCGAACAGGCGATCGAGGATTTCGTCCAGGCCGGGCTGCGCGCCGAGGCGGCCGGCTTCGACGGCGTCGAGGTCCACGGCGCCCACGGCTATCTGCCGTGCCAGTTCCTCGACATTCGCCGCAACCGGCGGGACGATCGCTATGGCGGCTCGCCCGAGAACCGGGCGCGGATGCTGCTCGACATCGTCGCCGGCCTGCGCGACCGGGCGGGGCCCGGCTTCCAGATCGGCGTCCGCCTGTCGCCCGAGAATTACGGTGTCGACCTGGGCGAGATCCGCGCGCTCGCCGCGCGGCTGATGCGCGAGGGGCGGGTCGACTATCTCGACATCTCCTGCTGGGACACGGCCAAGCGGCCCGAGGACCCGGCCTATCGGGAGCGGCCGCTGATGGGCTGGTTCACCGATCTCGACCGGCACGGCGCGCGGCTCGGCGTCGCGGGCAAGCTGCGGACCGGGGGCGATGCGCGCCGCTGTCTCGACCAGGGCGCCGATTTCGTGCTGATCGGGCGCGGCGCGATCCTGCACCATGATTTCGCGCGGCGGGTGCATGAGGACGGCGATTTCCGAAGCGCGCCCTTGCCCGTCAGCCGCGACCACCTGGCGCGCGAAGGGCTGGGCGAGCATTTCATCGATTATATGGCGAGTTGGGAAGGCTTCGTGGAGCAGCCCCAGGCGCTGCGGGAGAGAAGGAGACGGCCATGAAGATCGCGATCATCGGCGCCACCGGCAATGTCGGCCGGCGGCTCGTCGACGAACTCGAACGGCGCGGGCACGAGGTGACGGGCATCGCCCGGTCGCGGCCCGCCGACGACCCCGGCGTGCCGCTGCGGCTGGCCGACGCCAATGATCCGGCGGCGCTGGCGACGGCGATCGCCGGGCAGGACGCGGTGATGCTGGCGGGGCGCTTCGTCTCGACCAATGCCGATGCGATCGTCGCGGCGGTGAAGCGCGCCGGCGTGCCCCGGCTGCTGGTCGTCGGCGGCGCGGGCACATTGTTCGCGACGCCGGGCGTGCAGTTGATCGACATGGGGGTGATCCCCGAGGCCTTCCTGCCCGAAGTGTCGGCGGGCCGCGATTTCCTGGAGGGGCTCAAGCGCAGCGACGTCGACTGGACCTTCCTATCGCCCGCGGCCAGTTTCGTCCCCGGCGAGCGCACCGGCCGCTACCGGCTGGGCGGCGACGATCTGATGCGCGACGCGTCGGGCGACAGCCGCATCTCCTATGAGGACCTGGCGATGGCGCTGGTCGACGAGTTGGAGCAGCCGCGGCACAGCCGGCGGCGTTTCTCGATCGCCTATTGATCGCTCCCAGCTCCTCGCCGCCCCGGCGGAGGCCGGGGTCTCGGGAGATGGGCGCTGCCCGACTCTCCCGAGATCCCGGCCTCCGCCGGGATGACGATGGAGAGGAGGGGCTACTTCCCCGCCGCCTGGCCCTTCCGCGCCTGGCGCAGCACATAGGCGCGGATGTCCTCGGCGCGTTGCGGGGTGAGGATCTGGGCGAAGGACACCATGCCCATGTCCTTGAGCGCGCCGTCGATCACGATCGCCTTCCACAGCGCCGGATCGGCGAGCGCGCCCGAGCGGCGCAGGTCGGCGGTGTAGGCGACCGAGGCGTTGCCGCCGTGGCAGACCGTGCAGGTGCGGTCATATTCGGCCATGCCCGCGTCGGGATCGCCGGTCGAGGTCAGTCCGGTCACGTCGATCGGCGCGCGCGGGGCGGGGGGCTCGCGCGTCAGCTTTGCCGTGCCGCCGAGCTTGAACACCAGCAGCCGGCCGTTGCGGCGCGGATTGTCGGGCACGACCCGGCCGACCAGCGCGCCGGCGCCGCCGAACCCCGAGAGGACGGCGACATATTGCTGGCCCTTGATCCGGTAGCTGATCGGCGGCGCGATGATCGCGGTGCCGGCGTCGAACGACCAGAGCTTCGCGCCGCTGGCCGCGTCATAGGCGGCGAGCATGCCCTCCATGTCGCCCTGGAACACCAGGTCGCCGGCCGTCGCCAGCGTGCCGCCATTGACGAAATAGCGCTTCGGCACCGACCAGCGCGCCGCTTGCGCGACCGGGTCCCAGGCGAGGAGCTGGCCGGTCATCGCCTTGCGGATCGCGTCGAGCTGGTCCTCCGGGAATTCCTTCATCGCGATGCCGGCATTCTGGCCGATCGGGCGATGCTGGAAGGCGGGGAGCTTCTCATATTCGCCGGGGGTGAGCTGGACCGGGATATAGACCAGCCCGGTGCGCGGGCTGTACGACATCGCCTGCCAGCTATGCGCGCCGAACGGTCCCGGCTGCTGGATCGAGGGGCCGTCCTGATAATGGACGTTCTTCGCCAGGATTGGCCGGCCGGTCGTCATGTCGATGCCGGTCGACCAGGTGACGGGCGCGAACGGCCTGGCCGAGAGCAGCTCGCCCGTCTTGCGGTCGAGCACATAGAAATAGCCGTTCTTGGGCGCCTGCATCACCACGTCGCGTGGCTTGCCGCCGATGACGAGGCGCGCGCCCATGATCTGCTGGGTCGCGGTATAATCCCAGCTGTCGGACGGGGTGGTCTGGTAGTGCCAGGCATATCTGCCGGTGTCGGGATCGACCGCGACGATCGACGACAGGAACAGGTTGTCGCCCTTGCCGCCCGAGCGGACCTGATAGTCGAACGGTCCGCCATTGCCGGCGCCGATGTAGAGCAGGTCGGCGTCTGGATCGTAGGTCAGCGCGTCCCAGGCAGTGCCGCCGCCGCCGCTGTTGCGCCATTCGCCGTCGCCCCAGGTCGACTGCGCCCTGGCGAGCAGAACCTCGTCCGACGCCGCTCCGTCCGGCTTGCCCTGCGGATTGGGGGTCAGGTAGAAGCGCCAGGCGAGCTTGCCGGTGGCGGCGTCATAGGCGGTGACGAAGCCGCGCACGCCGAACTCGGCGCCGCTGTTGCCGATCACCACCTTGTCCTTCACCGCGCGGACCGCGCCGGTGATGGTGTAGCGCATCGTTTTGGGCTGACCGGCGAGCGTGTCGACCTGCCAGGCAAGCTTGCCGGTCTTCGCGTCGACCGCGACGAGGCGGCCGTCCAACGTGCCGACGAACACCTTGCCGCCGTGCACGGCGACGCCGCGATTGACCGCGTCGCAACAGGCGCTGGCGAGCGACTCGCGCGGCACCTGCGGATCGTAGGACCAGAGCTGCTTTCCGGTCGCCGCGTCGAAGGCGTAGACCAGCGACCAGGCGGTACTGACATAGATCACCCCGTCGACCATGATCGGGGTCGCCTCCTGTCCCCGGTCGCTGTCGAGCTCCGCGCTCCAGGCGAGGCCGAGCTTCGCCACGGTGGCGCGGTTGATCTGGTCGAGCGGGCTGAACCGCTGTTCCTTCTCGTCGCGGCCATAATAGGGCCATTCGTCGGCGCTGACGGTCGAGGCGCTGCCGCCTTCCTGCGCGGTGACGTGCGATGCGGCGATGGCGAGCGCGGCGGCGCCGGCGAGGCCGATGACGAGACGCTTCATGCCCATTCCCCCGATCGCGCGCATCAGGCCAGCTCCGCCGGCGCTTCGTCCATGATCACCGTCTTGGCCTCCAGATAGGGCATCAGTCCCGGCCGGCCGCCCTCGCGGCCGATGCCCGATTTCTTGAAGCCGCCGAAGGCGATGCCGAAGTCGCTGCGGAAGGCGTTATGGCCGACCGTGCCGGCGCGCAGCCGCCGGGCGACCGCCATGGCGCGCTCGGCGTCGCGGGTGAACACCGAGCTGTTGAGCCCGAAGTCGCTCTGGTTGGCGAGGCGGATAGCCTCCTCCTCGTCGCGCGCCGGGATCACGGCGATGACGGGTCCGAAAATCTCCTCCTGCGCGATCCGGGCGTCGTTGCGGACATGGCCGAACAGGGTGGGCTCCAGATAATAGCCGCGATCGAGGCCGGCCGGGCGTCCGCCGCCGGCCGCGAGGGTGAAGCCGTCGGCCTTGCCGCTGTCGATGAAGGATCGGGCGCGGTCGAGCTGTCGCTTCATCGCCATCGGGCCCATCTGGGTCGCGGCGTCGAACGGATCGCCGACCTTGACCTGGCGGAGCGCGGCGGCGAGGCCGTCGAGCAGATCGTCATGGCGGTGCGCGGGGACGATCACCCGGCTGAGCGCCGAGCAGAACTGCATCGCCAGCATGCCGACCTGCGGCGCGATCGCGCCGACGACGACGTCGAGCGGCGAGTCGTCGAGGACGACCGCGGCCGACTTGCCGCCCAGTTCCAGCGTCGCGCGGGCCATCCGGCCGCCGCAGATCGAGGCGACATGCTGGCCGACCGCGCTCGATCCGGTGAAGCTGATCTTGTCGACGTCGGGGTTGCGGACGAGCAGTTCCGACTCCTCGCGGTCCGCCATCAGGATGTTGACCACGCCCGGCGGCAGGCCGAGCTCCTCGACGATCTCGCCCAGCAGCACGGCTTCGAGCGGCGCCTCGGGCGAGGTCTTCACCACCAGCGTGCAGCCGGCGACCAGCGCGGGCGCGATCTTCGACGCGAGCATCAGGATCGGCCCGTTCCACGGGATGATCGCGCCGACCACGCCGACCGGCTCATGGACCAGCATCCCGACCGCGCCGCCGGCGGTCGGCGCCTGGCGCTCGATGAAGGGGAAGTCGCGGCCCAGGCGCGCATAGTCGCGGATCACCGCGGTCGAGGCGGCGACCATATGGCCGCCATGGGTGAGGACGCCGCCCACCTCATGCGTCCAGATCGTCGCGAACAGATCGCTCCGCGCGTCGATCGCGTCGGCCAGCCGGTCGAGGACCGCGCCGCGCTCGGCCGGGGCGAGGCCGGGCCAGGGCCCCTCGTCGAACGCGCGGCGGGCGGCGGCGACCGCGCGGGCGACGTCGTCGGCGGTGGCGCAGGGCACCGAGGCGTAGAGGCTCTCGTCGGACGGCGTGACGATGTCGAAGCGGCGGCGGTCGCCGGGCTCGATCCACGTTCCGTCGATCAGGAAACGGCCGCGCTTCACGCGGTCGAGCAATGCGTCCTTGGTGGTCATCCCGTCCTCTGAATCGTGCAGGCCTGTGCCGGCCCGTCGGTCATTTCGCCTAACACTGTTCCATTGACCGGGCAAGGGGCGTCGCAAGGGAGGGCGTTGCCGGGAGCCTTGCCTCTTCGCGCCTGCGAAATGCGGGTTTTCGATCCGCTTCGGTGGAATCGGGATTTTTCGGCACTCCATAATATCCCGGTTGCATCGCTCCGCCGGAGTCGATATCAAGCCTAACATCGTCTGGTTCGATATTGAGCCGGACACGGAGGATCGCCCATCGATAGGGCGCCCCGGAGAGGATGTGGGGAGGTTGTATGAAGACTCATGCACTATTGCTGGCGGGTGTCGCTCTCGGGACCTGCATCGCGATGCCGGCCTTTGCGCAGGCCGCGCCCGATGCCGACACGGATACGGGCCTGCAGGACATCGTCGTCACCGCGCAGCGCCAGTCGCAGTCGCTGCAGCGCGTCCCGATCGCGGTGACCGCGGTGACGGCCGGCGACCTCGCGTCGCGGCAGATCACCAACACGCTCAACCTCGAATCGGCGGTGCCGAACCTGACCCTGACCCAGAACGGCGTGTCGGTGACGCCGTTCCTGCGCGGCGTCGGATCGAACCAGTCCAACCCGAACGACGAGGCGTCGGTCGCGACCTATATCGACGGCGTCTACATCCCGTCGGTGACCGGCAACATCTTCAAGTTCAACAATGTCGAGCGGATCGAGGTGCTGAAGGGGCCGCAGGGCACGCTGTTCGGCCGCAACGCCACCGGCGGCGTCATCCAGATCGTCACCCGCGATCCCGACATCGACGCGCCGCTGCTCGACGTCAGCATCGGCGCCGGCAAATACGGCACGATCGAGGCCAATGGCTATGCCTCGACCGGGCTGGGCGAGAAGGCCGCGATCGACCTGGCGGTCAGCTTCGACCGCAACGACGGCTATGGCAAGGACATCAACCGCAACGCCGACATCTTCAAGCACAACCAGCTCGGCCTGCGCTCCAAGCTGCTGTTCAAGCCGGGCGAGAACACCGAGATCCGGCTGACCGCCGACTATAGCCGGCTCAATTCGACCGGCACCGACTATCAGCTCCGCCAGGGCGTGATCGGCGCCGACGGCGTCACCAGCTATCCCGGCAAGCGCCGCACCAACACCGACTGGAAGAACACCGGCGACAACGACATCTACGGCGCGTCGCTGCGCATCGACCAGGACATGGGCTTCGCGCGGCTCGCCAGCATCACCGGCTATCGCCACGTCAAGGGCGACTTCCACCTCGACCAGGACGCGACGCCGACGCCGATCGTCCAGGCCGACATCAACCAGTTCGCCGAGAGCTATTCGCAGGAGCTCCAGCTCCTCGCGCCGACGGATTCGAAGATCGACTGGCTGGTCGGCGGTTATTATTTCCACGCCAAATATGCCTATACGCCGCTCCGCCTCGGCGGCCTCGCGGCGGCACCGCTGCCCGCGATCGACCTGTTCGGCGATCAGAAGACCAAGTCGCTGTCGATCTACGGCCAGGCGACCGTGCCGGTCACCGCGACGACCAAGATCACCGGCGGCCTGCGCTACACCTATGAGAAGCAGGATACGGACGGCCGCACCGAGAGCGGCGGCGTCGTCTTCCCGCACGCGCCCAACGCGCTCTGCCCGGGGGCGACCACCGACTGCCCGCAGTCGCAGGACATCAAGAAGCTGACCTGGCGCGTCTCGATCGACCAGGAACTGGGCGACGGCGTGCTCGGCTATCTCTCCTACAACCGCGGCATCAAGAGCGGCGGCTTCAACATGATCAACGCCGGCACCCCCGGCTACAAGCCCGAGATCCTCGACGCCTATGAGGCGGGGCTGAAGATGCAGCTGTTCGACCGCAGGGTGCGCCTGAACGCCGCCGCCTTCATCTACGACTATCAGGACATCCAGGTGTTCAACATCACCGGCGGCGGCGCGGTGCTGACCACCAACGCGGCGGCGGCGCGGGTCCACGGCTTCGACGCCGACATCGCGATCAAGGCGACGTCGAACCTGACGCTGAGCGGCGGCTTCGGCTGGCTCGACGGCAAGTATACCGACTTCCCCAACGCGACCTACACGCCGCCGTCGCCGCTGATGGGGCCGCAGGTGCCGATCGACGCCACCGGCAACCGCATGATCTACGCGCCAAAATATAGCGGCAATGTCACCGTCGACTATCGCATGCCGACCAGCGTCGGCGAGTTCGGGGTCAACGTCTCGGCGGCGGTGCGCAGCCGGGTGTTCGTGACGGCGGCCAACCGGCTGGCGATCCCGGGCTACACGGTGGTCAACTCGACGCTGAGCTGGACCTCGCAGGACCAGCGCTTCGGCGCGCAATTCTGGGTCCGCAACCTGTTCGACAAGGATTATTACCTGAACCGCACCGAGCAGGCGCTCGGCGACATCCAGTTCCTGGCGCCGCCGCGCACGATCGGCGTGACGCTCAGCTTCAAGAGCCGCTAAGGCAGGAGGCATGGTGAAGATCAGCTATCTCGATCAGGACGGCACCCGGACCGACCTCGACGCCGGCGAGGGCACCAACCTGATGGAACTGGCGGTGCGGGGCGGCGTCACCACGATCGAGGGCGAGTGCGGCGGCGCGCTCGCCTGCGCCACCTGCCACGTCCATATCCCCGACGAGTGGCGCGGCGTGACCGGCGAGCCGTCCGACGACGAGCGCGAGATGCTCGAGTTCGGCGTCGGCGTCGACGAGCGCAGCCGGCTGTGCTGCCAGATCCGCGTCACCGCGGCGATGGACGGGCTGGTCGTGCTGACGCCGGCCAGCCAGCGATAGTCGGACCAGGGACAGGCGGAGAAGCGGGATGCCGGACAGGAATTTCACCCAGGCCGACTACAACCATCACGATCCGAAGATCGCCCAGGACCCCTATGGCTTCCTGGCGAAGGTGCGCGGCGGCCAATGTCCGCTCGGCCATTCGGACGAGCTGGGCGGCTTCTATTTTCCGACCACCTATGACGGGGTGAAGCGGGTCTTCTCCGACTATCGCACCTTCACCTCGAACGAGGGGGCGGGGCTTCCCGCGCAGCTCGTCCGCTTCTTCCCGGTCGATCTCGATCCGCCGAACCACACCCGCTGGCGGCGCACGCTCAACCGCTTCTTCACCCAGGAGGCGGCGGAGGCCGACCGGCCCCGCATCCAGGGGCTGGCCGACAAGCTGATCGATGCTTTCGTCGAGCGCGGCAGCGCCGACCTGGTCAACGAATTCACCCGGCCCTTCCTGGCGATGACGATGCTGCCGGTGATCGGCTGCCCCGACGACGACCGGCCGATGTTGTCCGAAAAGCTGATGTGGATGGTCCACAACCGGCTGCTCGACCATGACGGCTGGGTCCGGCGCTATACCGAGATCGGCGATTACCTGATGGGCCTCGCCGCCGCGCGCCGGGTGGCGCCGCGTCGGGACGACCTGCTTCAATGCCTGATCGAGGAGGAGTTCGACGGCAAGCGGCTCAGCGACATGGAGGTGTACCAGGTCCTGATCCTGGCGCTGTTCGGCGCGCTCGATTCGACCAGCTCGGCGATGAGCGGATCGCTGTTCCACCTCGGCCAGCATCCCGAGGACAAGCGGCGGCTGCTGTCGGGCGAGGTGGCGTGGCCGGTCGCGATCGAGGAGTTCCTGCGCTTCACCACCCCAATCCAGACGCTGCGCCGCACCGTCGTGCAGGAGACCGAGCTCGACGGCGGCGCGCTCCATCCGGGCGACATCGTGCTGTGCATCAACGGCGCGGCCAATCGTGATCCCGACAAGTTCGTCGATCCCGACCGCTGCATCATCGACCGCGACGCGCGCGACCATATGTCGTTCGGATCGGGCGCGCATGTCTGTATCGGCCGCCATTATGCGCGGGTGATGATCGACACCTGCCTGAAGACGATGCTGGGCCGGATCGGCGACTATCGGATCGCGCCCGGCTTCACGCCCGACTACACCTCGAGCGAGGCGCGCGCGCTCAAGACGCTGATGGTGGAGTTCACGCCCGGCCCGCGCCTGTTGGCCGGCTGATGGCCGATCTGACGGGCGAGGTGGCGCTGGTCACCGGCGCGACGGCGGGGCTCGGGCTGCGCTTCGCCCGGACGCTGGCGGCGGCCGGGGCGAGCGTCGCCGTCGCGGCGCGGCGCGGCGACCGGCTCGACGCGCTGGTCGCCGAGATCGAGGGGGCAGGCGGCCGCGCGCTGGCGATTCCGGCCGACCTGACCGACGCCGCCACGCTGGAAGGGGTGGTGGACGCCGCCCAGGCGAAGCTCGGCCTCGTCACCATCCTGGTCAACAATGCCGGCATCCCCGACGCGGAGCTCGCGACGCGGATGTCGCTGGAGCTGATCGACCGGGTGATCGCGCTCAACCTCCGCACCCCCTTCGTCCTGTCGCGCGAGGTGGCGAAGCGGCTGATCGCGGCGAAGCGGCCCGGTCGCATCGTCAACATCGCCTCGATGGCGGCCTTCCACAGCGCGCGGGCGGGATCGTCGCTCTATGCGACGACCAAGAGCGCGGTGGTGCGGATGACCGAGGCGCTGGCGGTCGAATGGGCGGCCTATCCGATCAACGTCAATGCGATCGCCCCCGGCGCCTTCCGGTCGGAGATGATGGAGGGGATGATCGAGCGGGTCGGCGACATGTCGCAGGGCTTTCCGCGCAAGCGGCTGGGCGACCCCGCCGACCTCGACGGCACCTTGCTGTTCCTCGCCTCGCAGGCCTCGGCGCATGTGACGGGCACCTGCATCAAGGTCGACGACGGCCAATATCCGCGATAGCCGCCCGGCCTATTATGTGGGACAATGGCGGCCGAAGCACGGCCTTGGGAACGATCCCGGCCGGCTTCGGTTGAATCCTTGCATCGCCCCGTTGGGCGGACAGGAGAGACGCCATGAACCAAGCCGTTTCGGGCACGCCGGTGGAGACCAGCCATCGGCTGATTTTGGGCAGCCGGGTGAACGGCACGCCCGTGTTCAACAAGGATGGCGAGCGCATCGGCCATGTCGACGATCTGTCGATCGAGCGCGGCACCGGCCGGATCGTCTATGCGATCATGTCGTTCGGCGGTTTCCTGGGGATCGGGGAGAAATTCCACCCGCTCCCCTGGTCGCTGCTCGACTATGACGTGGAGCATGACGGCTATGTCGTGCCGCTCGACCGCTCGGCGCTCGAAGGCGCGCCGCATTACGGACGCGACGAGCTGGTCGAACTGGGCGGCGCGAGCATCCGCCATTACGACCAGCGCATCTTCGAATATTACGGGCCCTATGGCCCGCTGCCCTATTGGTGATAGCCGGCTTGCATCGGGCGGCAATGACGTCGTCGGACGGTTGATTTTCGCGCGCCGCCGTGGAAGGCGGTGAGGATGAGCGATATCGAAACCCGGCGGTTCGCCGCCCATGGCCTCACCCTGGTCGGCGACGTCGGCGGCCCCGAGGGCGCGCCCGTCGTCGTGCTGCTGCACGGCGGGGGGCAGACCCGGCATAGCTGGGCGGGCACGATGCAGCGGCTGATCGCCCAGGGCTATCGCGTCATCAACCTCGACGCGCGCGGCCATGGCGAGAGCGACTGGGCGCCGAACGGCAGCTACCGGCTGTCCGACATGGCGCAGGACCTGCGGATGGTGCTCGACACGGTCGAGCGGCCGATCGCGCTGGTCGGGGCGTCGATGGGCGGGATGACCGCCTTCCACGCGATCGGCAGCAGCGACCGACCGATCGCCGACGCGCTGGTGATGGTCGACATCGTCCTCAAGCCCGCCGAGGCGGGGGCCAAGCGGATACAGGCGTTCATGCGGGCCTATCCCGACGGCTTCGCCTCGGTCGAGGAGGCCGCCGACGCCGTGTCCACCTATTATCCCGAACGGCCCCGCCCGAAGGACGTCAGCGGGCTGCGCAAGAATCTGCGGCTGCGCGAGGACGGCCGCTTCCGCTGGCACTGGGACCCCCGCATCCTCGACATGGGCCAGCGCGCCGAGCCGCCCGGCCCGTTCGAGACCCTCGCCATGCTGGCGTCGAAGGTGACGCTGCCGACCCTGCTGGTGCGCGGCGGCAAGAGCGACATCGTCGACGATGCGGGCGTGGCCGAGATGGTGCGGCTGGTGCCGCAGACCGAGATATTCGACGTGCCCGGCGCGGGCCATATGGTGGCCGGCGACATGAACGATCCCTTCAGCGCGGGGATGATCGCCTTCCTGGAACGCCACCTGCCTACCGGCGGCTGAGGCTTTCGGGGGCGGGGCCGCCGCTGGCCCAGTCGACCAGTTCGACGACATGGGCGATCGGCGTCGCGCTGCGCATCCCGATCTGCATCGCGCAGCCGATATTGCCGGTGGCGATCACGTCGGCGTCGAGCCGGTCGATCGCCGCGGCCTTGCGGTCCCCGAGCTTCCCGGCCAGCTCGGGCTGGAGGATGTTGTAGGTCCCCGCCGAACCGCAGCACAGATGCGCCTCGGCCGGGGTCTTCACCCGATAGCCCATGCGGGCGAGCAGGCGCTTCGGCGCCTCGGTGATCTTCTGGCCGTGCTGGAGCGAGCAGGCGGGGTGATAGGCGACGGTCAGCCCGCGCCCGTCGCCGGCCGGCAGGTCGATCGTGTCGAGGAACTCGCTGACGTCCTTCGCCAGCGCCGAGACTCGCGCGGCGCGGTCGGCATAGGCCGGGTCGTCGCGCAGCAGGAAGCCATAGTCCTTGATCGTCGTGCCGCAGCCCGACGCGGTGATCAGGATCGCGTCGAGCCCGCCGGCCTCGTCGATCTGGCGGCTCCAGGCGTCGACGTTGCGCCGGGCGGCGTCGCGCGCGGCCTCCTCGCGGCCCATATGGTGGACCAGCGCGCCGCAGCAGCCCTCGCCGGGCGCCAGCACCGCCTGATAGCCGAGCCGGCCGAGCAGCCGGATCGTCGCGGCGCGGACCTCGGGCTTGAGCACCGGCTCGGCGCAGCCCTGGAGCAGCGCGACGCGGCCGACCGGGGCGGCCGGGCGCGGCGTGTCGCGGGTCGCGGCCCCGCTGCCGTGGCGTGGGGCGAGGCGGAGCATCGCGGCGAGCGGCCGGGCCCAGCCGATCCGGGCGAGCAGCGGCGCGGTCGGGCGGGCGAGCCGGGCGAGCGCGAGGGCGAGGCGGAAGCGGCCGGGATAGGGCAGCACCGCCGCGAGCAGATTGCGGATCAGCCGCTCGGCCAGCGGACGGCGATAGCGCCGCTCGATATAGGCGCGGGCATGGTCGACCAGGTGCATGTAGTTCACGCCCGACGGGCAGGTCGTCATGCACGACAGGCAGGACAGGCAGCGGTCGACATGGCGCACCACCTGGGGCGTCGGCTCGGCCTCCTTCTCCAGCATGTTCTGGATCAGGTAGATGCGGCCGCGCGGGCTATCGAGCTCGTCGCCGAGCAGCACATAGGTCGGACAGGTCGCGGTGCAGAAGCCGCAATGGACGCATTTGCGGATCACCGCCTCGGCGACCGCCGTCGCCGGATCGGCGAGCTGTTCGGGCGAGAAGTCAGTGCGCATGTACGTGGTCCAGGAAGCGGCCGGTCTCGAAGATGCCGGCGGGGTCGAAGGCGCGGCGGACGCGCGCCTCGAGCGCCATCACCCCGGCCGCGCGCGGATGCTGCATCGGCACGCGGTCGCGCAGCTCGGCGGGGCCGCGCAGCAGCATGGCGTGGCCGCCTGCCGCCTCCGCCATGCTGCGGACCAGTGCGGGATCGCCGTCGAAGCCGAGCCAGACCAGCCCGCCGGCCCAGTCGAGCAGCCAGCGGCCGCCGAGCGGATCGAACGCCGCGACGAAACCCGGCGCGGCGGAGGGCGGCAGCGCGACCCGCCACAGCGTCGCCGCATCGGCGAGCGCTTCGGCCCGGCCGATCGACGCCCAGAGCGGCGCGGCCTCGTCGCCGGGCAGCTCGACCGTGTGGCCATGGCGTTCGAGCAGGCGGGGCAGGGCGGCGCAGCGCGCCTCGACCGAGGGCGCGAAGCCCTGCACCCGGAACAGGGTGACGGCGGCGCGACCGTCGAGCGGCGGGCGGTGCGCGGCGGCGGCGATCTCGGCCGGGCCGCCCATCGCATCGGCCATCGCCGCCTGCGCGGCCTCGGCGCCGAGCCCCTCGATCGCCATGGTGCGGACGACCCTGGGGCGGGGCAGCACCTTGAGGGTCAGCTCGGTGATCGCCGCGAGCCGGCCCCAGCTTCCGGCGACCAGCTTGGGCAGGTCGTAGCCGGTGACGTTCTTGACCACCTTGCCGCCCGCGACGAAGCGCTCGCCGCGCCCCGAGACGGCGGTGAAGCCGAGCAGATGATCGCGCGCGCCGCCCGCCGTCAGCCGCCCACTGCCCGCGACGCCGGCCGCGACCACGCCGCCGATCGTCGCGGCGCCGGAGGCCTGCCCGAACAACGGGCCGTGGTCGAAGGGTTCGAAGGCGAGCATCTGCCCCTGATCGGCGACCAGCCGCTCGACCTCGGCCAGCGGGGTGCCGGGGCGGACGGTCAGCACCAGCTCGGGCGGGTCATAGTCGACCACCCCGGCGAAGCCGCGCAGGTCGACGATCTCGGCCTCGCGCGCGGCGCCGATCGCCGCCTTGCTGCCGCCGCCGCGCAGTTCGAGCCTGCCGCCGCGGCCGGCGGCGTCGGCGAACAGCCCTTCGAGGTCCTTGGCCGTGGTCGGACGGTGGACGGTCATCAGAAGCGCGGAAGATCGGGAAAGGGCAGCGCGCCGCCATGGACGTGCATCCGTCCCAGCTCGGCGCAGCGGTGCAGCGTCGGGAAGACCTTGCCCGGATTGAGCAGCGAGGCCGGATCGAAGGCGCATTTGACGCGCTGCTGCTGCTTCAGGTCGATGTCGCTGAACATCTCGGGCATCAGGTCGCGCTTCTCGACGCCGACGCCATGCTCGCCGGTCAGCACCCCGCCGACCTCGACGCAGAGGCGCAATATGTCGTTGCCGAATTCCTCGGCCCGCTCGAGGTCGCCGGGCTTGTGCGCATCGTAGAGGATCAGCGGGTGGAGATTGCCGTCGCCGGCATGGAAGACGTTGGCGACGCCCAGCCCGTGATGCGCGGCCAGCTCGGACATGCGGCGCAGCACCTCGGGCAGGCGGCGGCGCGGGATGGTGCCGTCCATGCAATAATAATCGGGCGCGATCCGGCCGACGGCGGGGAAGGCGGCCTTGCGCCCCGCCCAGAAGGCCAGCCGCTCGGCATCGTCGTTGGAGACGCGCAGCGACACCGCGCCGTTGGCGTCGGCGATCCGCGCCACCTCGTCGACCAGATGGTCGCATTCGGCGGCGGGGCCGTCCATCTCGACGATCAGCAGCGCCTCGACGTCGAGCGGATAGCCGACCTGCACGAACGCCTCGGCGGCGTGGATGGCGGGGCGGTCCATCATCTCCATCCCCGCCGGGATGATGCCGGCGGCGATGACGTCGGCGACGCACTGGCCGGCGCTCTCTACGGTCGGGAAGCCGATCAGCGCGGCGCGCGCGGTCTCGGGCCGGGGCAGGATGCGGACGGTCACCTCGGTGACGACGCCGAGCAGCCCTTCCGACCCGACGACGACGCCGAGCAGGTCGAGCCCGGCCGGGTCGAGGTGGCGGCCGCCGAGGCGCAGCACCTCGCCCTCGATCGTCACCAGCTCGACGCCGAGGACGTTGTTGGTGGTCAGCCCATATTTCAGGCAATGCACCCCGCCCGAATTCTCGGCGACGTTGCCGCCGATCGTGCAGGCGATCTGGCTCGACGGGTCGGGGGCGTAGTAGAAGCCCTCCTCCTCGACCGCGCGGGTGATGGCGAGGTTGGTGACGCCGGGCTGGACCACCGCGATGCGGTCGGCATAGTCGATGGCGAGGATGCGGTTGAAGCGCGCCATGCCGAGCAGCACCGCGTCGGCCAGCGGCAGCGCCCCGCCCGAGAGCGACGTGCCCGCGCCGCGCGGCACGACGCGGACGCCGTTGGCATGGCACCAGCGCAGCACCGCCGCGACCTGATCGACCGTCTCGGGCAGGACGACGACCATCGGCGGCTGGCGATAGGCGGTCAGCCCGTCGCTCTCATAGGGGCGAAGCTCGTCGGCATCGTCGATCACGCCTTCGCCGGGCACGATCGCCCGCAGCGCCGCGACGATCTCCGCGCGGCGGGCAAGCACGGCCTCGTCCGGTGTCGGCATCCTCAACGTCATGCTCGATCATCCACCCCCGCCGCCGACTCCGCAACGGTCTTATCGGGCGGGTGATTTTTGCGGTAGCGGATATGATCGAAAAAGAGTTGTTCCTGCGTGGAACGAATGAGTGGCGGGCGCGGCCCATCCTCCCCCACCGTCATCAAGTCAGTTGAGGCTGGAGATTGGCAGCGTCGCGGATGCGAGCATTGGCGATGCAGATAATTTTGCGCATGAGGGCGGCGAGAGCGAGGCGTTTGGGTTTTCCAGCGCGGACGAGTGCGTTGTAGAAGTCTGCGAGAGGATTTTTGCCGCGAGCGGCGGCGAGGGCGGCGATGAAGAGGGCGGGCCTGATCTGCCTTCGTCCGCCTGAGCTGTGTCGGCGGGCCTGGAGTTTTCCGCTGTCTCTGGGATGAGGGGCGCAACCAGCGAGGCTTGCGGCCTGCCGGCGGTTGAGAGAGCCGAGTTCGGGCATGGTTGCGATCAGGAGAGGAGCGAGGACGGCGGCGACGCCTGGGATGGATCGCAAGGCGCGAGCGCGGGAGGTGAGGTCGCGGTGTTGGTTGATGAGCTCCTCGATCTGAACCTCGATGGTGCGGATACGGTGTTCGAGATCGGCGATATGGTCGCGGATGTCGTCGGCGACGAGATGCCCACGAGGGGCCTTGAGGCGATTGGTTTCCTGGCGCTTCATGGCGACGAGATCGAGGCGTCGTGAGACGAGGAGGCTGATCTGGGCCTGGCAAGGCTCGGGAGGTTGCCAGCGCATCAGGCCGGGACTGCGGTCGATGGCGTAGCGGCTGAGCCAGCGGGCATCGATGGGGTCGGTCTTGGCGCGTTTGCCGAAGGAGCGGATATAGGCCTTGATCTTGGCGGCATCACCGCGGTGAACGGGGATGGCGAGGCCGCAGAGGACGGCGAGGAGCTTGTCCTCATGGCCTCCGGTCGCTTCGCATACGGCCAGATCGCGGTTGCGCAGCGGATCGAGCGCGGCCGTGAGGGCCTGGGTCTCGTTGGCTATGGTGAGGGTCTGGCCGGTTACGCTGTCGAACAGGGTCACGCTGTCCTGGGATACGTCGAGGCCAAGAGCTGTCTGGATTTCGTCGGCATATCGTATCATCTTGGGGTCCCATGCTTCGAATTGTCTGCGGGCGTGCCGAAAGGCGGCCCATTCAAGTCAGCAAGCGATGCGAAGCTGGGGCGACAAGAGCCCTGGATGACGTCGGTCGTTTCGACCTATTCCCGCACGGGCGCCTTGCCGCCACGAGCTGCGGGGTGGCCACCCCGCAGCTCGTCTCGCCAGCCACCCACTCTTAAATCATTTTCCCGAGAGACAATTCCCGCGAAGGCGGGAATCCACCAGGCCGCCTGGTCGTGTCTCTGTTGGTTCGGGACTCGTGTGTCGGTGGATTCCCGCCTTCGCGGGAATGACGAAGAAGAAGTCGCCGGCCGGTCCGCTGCGAACCGGCCGGGGAGCATCAGGCTCAGAAGTTGAAGCCCAGCGTCGCGCCCCATTCGCGGGGGCGGTTGTAGTTGGCTTCGTGGAAGCCGATGCCGTAATTGCTGTCGCCCGAGACGATGTAGCGCTCGTCGGTGAGGTTGTCGACGAACAGGCGCAGCGACCAGCGGCGGTCGGGCGCGGTGTAGCCCGCCGACAGGCCGAGCGTCTGATAGGCCTTCTGGTTGAGGAAGCGCGAGTTGACCGCGTCGTTGGCGTAGCGCGACGAGAAGTGGAAGTCCGCCCGCGCGTCGAGCCTGGCGTCGTTGCCCAGCGTGTAGGTGTAGGCGGCGCTGATCGTCCCCTGCCATTCGGGCGCCTTGGGCAGGCGGGTCGAGCGGCTGATGATCTGCTCGGGCGTGCTGACCAGCGCCGGATTGGCGCGGATCGCAGTGTAGTGGCTGTCGAGATAGCCGAGATTGGCGGTGAGCTCGAGGCCGGGGAGGGGGATGGCGGTCAGTTCCGCCTCGAACCCCTTGATCCGCGCGTCGCCGGCGTTGAGCGTCACCGGCGCGCCGAGATTCTCGAACACGGTGACCTGGATGCCCTTATAGTCGGTGGTGAAGGCGGCGAGGTTGAGGCGGAGCTTGCGGTCGAACGCGTCGATCTTGGTGCCGACCTCGAAGGTGGTGGCGTTTTCCGGGCCGAAGGACAGCACCGACGGGCGCGGCGCGACGTAGCGCAGGTTGAAGCCGCCGCTCTTGAAGCCCTTGCTGTAGGAGCCGTAGACCAGCACGTCGCCGATCCGATAGTCGACGCTCGCGCGCGGCGAGAATTTCTCGAACGACTGGGTGGTGACCGAGTTGCGGGGCACGAGCGGGATCAGCGTGCCGGCCGGCGCGCCGCCGAACAGGAAGGGCGAGGCCGATCCGGTGACGATATACTGGTCGGAGACGAAGCGCTTCCTGTCCTTGGTGTAGCGCCCGCCGGCGGTCAGCGACAGGCCGTCGACGATCGTCCAGGTCGCCTGGGCATAGGCGGCGTAGCTCTTGTTCCGGACGTCGGCGATGTCCTGGTAGATGGTGCCGACCACCTCGGGCAGGCGGACGACCAGCGGGTCCGATCCCTTCTCGTCGAAATAGAACAGGCCGGCGGCATATTTGACCGCGCCGTCGGCGACGTCGCCGACCGCCTGCAATTCCTGGGTGAACTGCTTGTGGCGATAGCCGTAGTTGGAGGTTTCGGTGATCACCAGCGGCGATCCGTCGGCGTCGCGGTTGAACGATCCGGTGGTCTTGCGATAGGCGGTGATCGACTTGATCGACAGGCTCTCGCTCGCCTCGAAGTCGAGCGTCAGCGCGGTGCCCCAGGCGTCGATGCTGCTGCCGTTCGGGCCGGTCGAATAGGTCCGGTCGCGGCCGGTGATGTAGTTGGCCGGGACGTAGCGGTCGTTGCCGATCACCGGGATGACCGAGGGCGTCGACCCGAACGTGTTGTAGGCGAAGACCAGCGGCCCGTCCGCCAGCGTGCCGGTGATCCCGGCGAGCCGGTCGGCGGCGTTGTTCTCGCGCAGGCGGCTATAGTCGCCCGACAGGGTCGCCTTGAACCGGTCCGAAAAATCATGGACCAGCACCATCCGCGCGGCCTGCCGGTTCTCGTTGCCGAGGTCGGTCAGCGGCGTTCCGCCGAGCAGCGACTTCTGCTGTGGTGTATAAGCAGACTTGACGAAACCGTTCTTATCCTTGGAGGAAACCGAGATACGGACCGCCGTGTCGGGGCCGAGCGGCAGGCTGACCGAACCGCGCAGATAGCGGCGGCCATAATTGCCGAGCGAGGCTTCGAGCGAGCCGCCGAATTCCTTCTCCGGCATCTTCGAGATGATCGAGATGGCGCCGCCGATCGTGTTGCGGCCGAACAGCGTCCCCTGCGGCCCGCGGAGGATCTCCATCCGCTCGATGTCGAGCACGTCGAGCACGCCGCCGACCGATCGGGAGACATAGACGCCGTCGACATAGGTGCCGACGCCGGGATCGGTGGTCAGCGCGAAATCCTGCTGGCCGATGCCGCGGATGAACACCGACGCCGCGTTGGACGCGCCGCTGATCGGGGAGGTGAAGTCGAACGAGACGTTGGGCGCGAGGCGCGACACCTGCTGGATGTCGGACAGCCCCTTGCGGCTGATCGCGTCGGCGGTGAAGGCCGAGATCGCGATCGGCGTCGACTGCATATTCTCGTTTCTTTTCTGGGCAGTGACGACGATCTCTTCAATCGTGTCCGAACTGCCGGATGCCTCCTGCGCGACGGCCGGGGCCGCCGCGAGCAGCGCCGCGCCAGCCAGCGCGAGGCCGAGCGCCCGATCGCTCGCACCCGATGTGAGGAATGGCTTCATCATGATCTCCCTGTCCTTTTGGTTTCGGGGAGGAGTGTATGCCGATGCGCGCGGGGTTCTTGCTTGAGCCGGAGCGATGCTTTGTTCGGTGCGGCGTCCATCGCGCCGTCATCCTGACGAAAGTCAGGATCTCCCTGTTCTTCGTCCCCGCCTGGAGCGCGCAAAGGCAGGGAGATCCTGGCTTTCGCCAGGATGGCGATGGAGAGAGGAAGCCCGCTTCAGCGCGGCATCTGTTTCAGGAAGCCGGTGTCCGGGTGGCAGTTGCGATAGTCGTAGAGCTGCTGGTCGGGGGTGACGACATAGACCTCGTGCCACAGGCGCAGCTTCAGGTCGAAGTTGAGCTGCTGCACGATCCGCATGAAGGTGCCGAAGATGGCGAGGTGCGAGGGGTGCGCCTCCGACCAGTTCTCCATGTCGCCGAGCGAGCGCCAGTAGCTCCAGCCGAAGCTCTTCTCCTGCGGCGCGCCGTCCATGTCGACGATCCGCATGTAGCGGTTGAGGTAGCAGCCGCATTCGCCGCCCCGGTCGCGCAGGAAATCCATGCCCGCGCGCAGCACCGGCTCGATCTCGGCGAGGTAGAGGCGACGTTCCTCGCCGCCGGTCGG
The DNA here is from genome assembly GCA_000016765.1 of Rhizorhabdus wittichii RW1. Classification (NCBI taxonomy): domain Bacteria; kingdom Pseudomonadati; phylum Pseudomonadota; class Alphaproteobacteria; order Sphingomonadales; family Rhizorhabdaceae; genus Rhizorhabdus; species Rhizorhabdus wittichii. The sequence goes on along the minus strand of CP000699.1, from coordinate 1,098,113 downwards.
GCCCCAGTCCTGGCCCGAGCGGATGATCGCGATATTGTCGTGGCCGCGCACCGTGACGCGGCCGGCGCCGTCGGCCGCGAAGCCGAGCTGGCCGGCCGGCTCCAGCGCGTCGGTCTGGGCGATCGGGAAACGGTCGCGCGCCGAGCCCCAATAGGCATGTTCCTGCACCGGCGGGCTGCGCCGTTCGAGCGCGCGGCCGAGGCCCTCCATCTCGTCCTCGGTGCTGTAGAGCGTCTCCAGCCGCTCGACCGTCGGCGTCAGTATCTCGCGGAAATGGCCGAGGCCGGTCTCGGCGGCGAGGAGCGCGGCGACGTCGGCGCGCGCTTCCCAGCGACGGAAGGCTTCGGGATCGGTCCAATAGGGCTGGAGGACGAGCGTGTCGTAACCGGCCTCGTCGACATAGCGGGCGAGGTCGACATGGCGGACATCGGCATCGAGCGTCGCGCGCAGGGCGCGGACATGCGCCAGCGCGGCGGCGACGTCGCCGGATTCTCGTCCTTGCACGCCATAGCTCGCCATCACCACCTGCCCGATCGCGGGATCGATCCGCGCCGACCAGGCGGGATAGGGCGGGGCATAATCGTCGGCGATCCGCCGCGGGCGCGAGCGCGGACAGGCGAGGTGCGGTGTGATCGACGAGTCCATGGTGCCTCCCTGCGATGATCCTGCCCGCGATGCCCTTGTTTAGGAACCGGCCTTTTCGGCGACGTCCTCGAACGCGCCGGGCTGGACAGGCGGGTCTTGCGGCGATCCGAAAGGCTGGCCGAAATGCTGGACCGGGCGGCTGCGGTGCGGGTTGAACAGCAGCCGGGCGACGTCGGGCCGCGAATAATGGCCGGTCGGGTCGGCGGCGGTCTTGGCATAGGCGATCATCGACAGGTCGATCTCGGCATAGAGCAGCCCGTCTTGGTCCTCGGGGATCGGATCGCACAGCGCCCGGCCGTCGGGCCCGAAGATCATCGCATGGCCGCCGCCCGGCGCGAGCAGCTCGCGCTTGGCGTCGCTGTCGCACATCAGCTCGATCATCTCGGGCGAGATGATGCCGCAGGAGGCGACGACGAAGCACTGCCCCTCGACCGCGTACATCCGGCTCGCCGCCAGGTTGACCTCGGGCCCCAGCGCATAGGCCTTGCCCGGATAGAGCGAGAAGCTGGGCCAGGAGGCGACATGGACCTGCTCGTCCTGCGCATACATGGCGTAGCGGTTGAGCGGGTTGAGATGCTCCCAGCAGCACAGCGCGCCGAGATTGCCGACCTCGGTCGGATGGACGGCGAGGTCGCTGCCGTCGCCCTCGCCGAAGATGGTCCGCTCGACATGGGTCGACTTGAGCTTGCGGCGCGGGGTGATCGTGCCGTCGGGGGCGATGATGAGCTGGGCGATGTAGAGGCTGCCGGCGGCGCGTTCCGAATAGCCCATGACGACGCGGATGCCGTTGTCGCGCGCGCAGGCGGCGAGCCGTTGCGCCTCGGGCCCGTCGGCGGTCATGCAGTTGGCGAAATGGCGGGTGACGAACTGCATCCCCCAGGCCGGCGAATCCAGCCAGGCCCACCAAGGATAGCCGGGCAGCCAGCATTCGGGAAAGGCGATCAGCCGGGCGCCCTGCGCCGCCGCCTCGCGGATCAGGCCGATCGCCTTCTCCACCCCCGCCTCGAGATCGAGGAAGGCCGGGGCGGCCTGGACCGCGGCAACCTTGAACGGACCGTCCGACATGCAATCTTCTCCCTGGAACCACGTCTTTCGCCGATCGGCGGACCGGCCATGTCCGGAACATCCACGGTTGGATCGCGGCCGTCTTTGCTCCACGGGCCCCGGCCTTTGTCGCGAGCGGCATGGGGGGCAAATCGGCAATGCATTCGGGTTTCGACTGATCTATGCTCCGGGTTCAGGGGGACGTTGCCATGTCCGAACATCTGCTGAGCACCGACACGGTCCGCGCGAAGGAACGATTGCCCTATTGGTGCGACATGGTGTGCGACACCTTCGTCGAGCTCGACTGCGAGAGCCAGGAATCCGACAGCTTCTCGGGCGAGCTGCGCAACATCGCGTTCGGCGCGATCCAGATATCGATGGTGGAGTCGGTCGCGCAGCGGGTCCGCCGCACGCGCAGCCGCATCGCCGGATCGACTCGCGACCATTTCCTGCTGAGCCTGCAACTGCGCGGCACCGGCGCGATCTGCCAGGACAGCCGCGTCGCGAAGCTCTCGCCCGGCGATTTCGCGCTCTACGATTCGACCCGGCCCTATGAGCTGCGCTTCGACGACAGCTTCTCGCAGGTCGTGCTGCGGCTGCCGCGCGAGACGGTGACCGGGCGGCTGATCGACAGCCATATGCTGACCGCGCGGCGGATCGACGGGCAGCGCGGCGTCGGGCTGCTGGCGTCGAGCTTCATCCGCCAGCTCCACGAGCAGCGCGCGGACATCGACGATCTCAGCCTCGGCCGGTTGCAGGCCAATGCGGTCGACCTGATGGCGACCGCGCTCGCCGAGCAGACCGGCGGCCAGGCGCGGACCAACGAGGGGCAGGCGATCATCCGCCAGCGGGTCTGCGCCTTCATCGACCGCAACCTCGGCGACCATCGCCTGACCTGCGAGGGGATCGCGTCCGCGCACGGCATCTCGCAGCGCTATTTGCGCAAGATCTTCGAATCCTCGTCGACGACGGTGTCCGACTGGATCTGGTCGCGCCGGCTCGAACAGGCCAAGGCCGACCTCTCCGACCCGCTGCTCGCCCATGTCTCGGTGACGGCGATCGGCTTCGACGTCGGCTTCAAGGATGCGGCCCATTTCAGCCGCGCCTTCCGCTCGCGCTTCGGCATGTCGCCGCGCGAATGGCGCAACAGCGCGGGGTCGCGGCACAACTGACGGAAGACATTCCAATTTCATGCGCTAGTTGGCAAAATTCTTGCGCATAAGTCGCCTTCCGAGATATGGTTTTGCCATGATCGGAGGGTGAGGGATGGCGGCGGAACTCGATGCGTTCGATCGCAAGATATTGGCGCTGCTCCAGGAGAATGCCGACCAGTCGACCGCCGAGATCTCCGAGGCGGTCGGCCTGTCGCCGTCGCCCTGCTGGCGGCGCATCCAGCGGCTCCGCGAGGAAGGCTATATCAAGGCGCAGGTCGCGCTGGTCGACCGGCGCAAGATCGGGCTGAACACGCAGGTGTTCGCGCAGGTCAAGCTCAACGCCCATGGCCGGTCGCATCTGGAGGAGTTCAGCGACGCGATCCGGGGCTTTGCCGAGGTGCTCGACTGCTACGTCACCATGGGGCCGACGGACTTCCTGCTGCGCATCGTCGCCGCCGACATCGACGCCTATGAGCGTTTCTTCTTCGACAAGCTGTCGCGGGTGCCGGGGGTACAGGAGATCAATTCGATCGTCGCGCTGTCGGAGATCAAGTCGACCACCGAGCTGCCATTGACCGCGGTCTGAGCACGACGGCCGACGGAGGCGATTGCGATCGGCCCACATGGCCTCTAATCGGGACGCGATCTTGCCGAGGGGACCCCATGCTGCGCCGCCTGTACGACTGGACGATGGCCAAGGCGGCGCACCGCCATGCCGAATGGTGGCTGGCCGCCTTCGCCTTCATGGAGGCGAGCTTCTTCCCGGTGCCGCCGCATCCGCTGCTGGGGCTGATGTGCCTGGCCGAGCCGAAGAAGGCGATCCGCTTCGCCGCCGTCGCGACGCTCGCATCGGTGGCGGGCGGCCTGCTCGGCTATGCGATCGGCCATTTCGCCTATGAGGCGTTCGGCGAGGCGCTGTTGCGCGCGCTGGGCCTGGCGGAGAGCTTCCCCAAGGCGGCCTGCTATCTGCGCGACTATGGCGCGGAGATCATCGTCGTGAAGGGCGCGACGCCGATCCCGTTCAAGCTGCTGACGATCACGGCGGGCTTCATCGGCATGAACCTGCTGGTGTTCATCGGCGCGTCGATCATCTCGCGGTCGATCAGCTTCATGATCGTCGGCGTCCTGTTCCGCCTGTTCGGCGCGCCGATCAAGGCGATGATCGACAGGCATCTCGGCAAGGTGACCGCCGCCTTCGCGGTCCTTGTCGTCGCGGGCTTCCTCGCTATCGCCCTGCTCGGCGGCGGGGCGAAGCAGACCAGCGAGAAATGCGCTGGCGTGGCGTCGGTGACCGCCGGCTGAAGGGTGCTCGAAGCGGCTCCCTCGGTTAGATTGTTGTTTTGCCGCGACTTCCCGACCGCCGGATGTTTCCATCCGCCCCGAAATGGCTCTACTAGGCCGAACCCCCGATGATGGAACGACAGGTGACGCTCTTGACCCATGACCACGACCTGGCCCTGGGCCGCCCCGCCGAGCAGAGTTCGGCCTGCCATTGGTCGGCGGCCGGATCGACCCGCGAGGATGCCGCCTTCGTCGTCGAGGGCATCATCGACCGGACCGATCGCGAATATGCCAACCACACCGCCGAGGAGCTGTTCCCCTGGTGGCAGGTCGATCTCGGCGCGGCCTACCGGATCGACATGGTTCGGCTGTTCAACCGGCGCAGCCATGCCGAGCGCCTTTCCCGCTTTACCATCCTCGGCTCGGTCGACCAGGCGAACTGGACGGCGATCCACCGCCATGACGGCCAGCCGGTGCTGGGGGCCGGCGACGAGGGCGCGGCGATCGCGATCGATCGCCCCAATCTGGCCCGCTATGTCCGGGTGCGGCTGGACGGTTTCGCGCCGCTGCACCTGCGCGCGGTCCAGGTCTTCGGGCATCTTCCCGACGAGAAGGACGCCGACGCCCTGGCTGCGTTCGTCGCCCGGCTTGCCGCCGAGCGCGACGCCGTCGTGGCCGGGCGCACCGGAAGGATGCTGAAGATCGGCAATCTTCAGATATTCGCCGACGAGGAGCGCTACAGCCCGCCGATCATCCGGTCGCTGGAGGATGGCGGCTATGAGGGGCCGGAGCGCAGCATCCTCTACGCCGCGCTCCGCTCGCAGGATCGCGTGCTGGAGATCGGGACCGCGGTGGGCGTCCTGTCGATGACCGCCGCGTCGATCGTCGGTCCGGAGAGCGTCGCCACCTACGAAGCCAATCCCTATATCCTGGAGGATGCCCGCCGGAACTTCGCCGCCAACGGCTTCGGCGCGATCCGCTCCACCAATGCCGTGTTGCAGGCGCGGGCGAAGATGGCGGAGGTGCCGCCGACCATGCCCTTCGCCCTGTCGCGGGATTTCTGGGCGTCCCGGCTGGGCGCCACGATCGGCGACCCGGACATCGTCGAGGTCGTCGACATCCCGACCGCCAGCCTCGAGGATGCGATCGAGGCGCATCGCGCCAATGTCCTGGTCTGCGACATCGAAGGCGGCGAGGCCGACCTGCTGCTGGAGGCGGACCTGAGCGCGATCGACACGATCGTCATCGAAACCCATTATTGGGCGGCCGGGCGGCGGGCCATTTCCGACCTGATCCGCAAGTTCGTCTCCGACGGCTTCGATCTCGACCTCGACCTGAGCGCGCATCATGTGAGCTGTTTCCGCCGGGGGCTTTCCTGACGGCGGGGTCCGTGAGATCGTCGGGCGTCGCCTGAAGCCCGGAGGATCGTCCCGCCATGACCCACGCCACCGCCACCATCGGCCGCGACCGCTACGCCGTCCAGATCGACGCGAGCGGCCATGCGATCACCGCCGACGAGCCCGAGAAGCTGGGCGGCGCCAATGCCGGGCCGGCGCCCTACGACCTGCTGCTCGCCAGCCTGGGCGCCTGCACCGCGATCACGCTGCGCATGTATGCCGACCGCAAGCAATGGCCGCTCGAATCGCTCGACGTGTCGCTGCGCCTGACCGGCGGGGCCGAGGACCGCCGCATCGTCCGGACGATCGCGCCCAGGGGACTCGATGGCGAACAGGCCGTCCGTCTCGCCGACATCGCCGAGCGGACCCCGGTCACGCTGACGCTGAAATCGGGCATCGCCATCGACACCAGCGTGGCCTGAGCAGGCGCCGGAAGCGGCGAGACCGTCGCAATTCGGCAGGAACGACACAGTCGATGCAGCATGTGAATATCAGCGATCGCTGAGCCGTGACGTGATGCGCCTCCGACAGGCCGGACGGGTAGAGCCCGCCGGCCGCTCAGGACGGAGGGGACCGCATGACGAATTCGAACGGAACCGCGCGGCGCATGGCGATCATCGCCACCTTGTGCGCCTCGATCGCCTTGCCCGCGACGGTGCAGGCGCAGATGCAGACGCAGGCCACCCAGCCCGGCGACGGGGCATCCGAGGGGAGCGCGGGCGCCGATCCGCTGATGAACGACATCGTCGTGACCGCGCGGCGGCGGAGCGAGACGGCGCAGAGCGTTCCGCTCGCCATCTCCGCCTTCTCGGCGGAATCGATCGAGGCGCGGGGAATCCAGAAGATCGACGGCCTCGCCGGCTTCACCCCCAACATGACCTTCCAGAACAACCCCAGCTTCGGCGGGGCGGGATCGTCCGCCGCCATCTATATCCGCGGCATCGGCCAGAAGGAGTTCCTGCCGACCACCGAGCCCGGCGTCGGCGTCTATGTCGACGGCGTCTATGTCGCCCGGTCGGTGGGGGCGCTGCTCGACCTGGTCGACATCGACCGGGTGGAGATATTGCGCGGGCCGCAGGGGACGCTGTTCGGCCGCAACACGATCGGCGGCGCGATCAGCATCACCACCCGCAAGCCGGGCGACCAGCCCTATGCCAATGTCCAGCTCACCACCGGCCGCTACAGCCGGATCGACGTGAAGGCGGTGGGCAACCTGCCGCTCACCGAGACGCTGTTCACCAAGCTCTCGGTCGCCTCGTTCAACCGCGACGGCTATGTCCGCCACCTGTCCGACGGCCGCAAGCTCGGCAATGTCGACACGCTGACCGGGCGGCTCGACCTGCGCTGGCTGGCGGGCGACGGGCTGGAGATCAACCTGGCGGTGGAGGGGACGCGCGACCGGTCGAACGGGCCGGCCCTGGTCCTTGCCGGGGTCAACTATGGCTCGGCGATCTTCAATCCGGACCAATTGCCGATGCTCCCGCCGGGCAGCCCGGCGACGCCCGGCGCCTATGTGCTGAACCCGCCGTTCGATGCTCCGACCGACAATTTCACCTTGCTCCACAATTATTTCGCCACGCTGCTGGGCGGCCAGCCCTGCCTGGGCTTCGCGCCCTACAGCCCGCAGGGCAGCGCCGCCGCCTGCTTCGGCGACCGCTTCGTCGTCGGGCGGAAAGCCGATGCGGGAACCGGCGCGCAATATTCCAGGAACGACCTCTGGGGCACCCAGGCGATCGTCGACTGGGACGTGGGGCCGGTCCAGCTCAAGTCGATCACCGCCTATCGCGAGGTCGACGGGACATATGCCCGCGACGGCGATCATTCGCCCTTCACCATCCTGCATTTCGCCGACGTGCTGAAGCAGAAGCAGTTCAGCCAGGAAGTGCAACTGCTCGGCGCGACGGCGGACCGGTCGCTCAAATATGTCCTCGGCGCCTATTATTTCCGGGAGAAGGGCAACAACATCAACACGCTGGACTTCACGCCGGTGATGTTCCGCTCGGGCGGCCGCTTCGACACCGAAAGCTATGCCGCCTTCGGCCAGACGACCTGGTCGCCGCTCTCGGTCGTCGACCTGACGGTCGGCCTGCGCTACACCCGGGATCGCAAGTCCTTCCTGCCCGACCAGGAGATATTGGTCGACAAGACCGGCGGGGCGCTGATCGCGGCCAGCCCCAACACGCCGCAGACCCGGGTGCTGCCCTTCGCCACGGTGAAGCGCGTCGAGGAGGCGGTCACGCCCAGCGTCAACCTCGCCTGGAAGGCGGCCGACGACATCCTCGCCTATGCGTCCTTCTCCAAGGGGTTCAAGAGCGGCGGCTTCGTGCAGCGGGTCTTTCCCGCGCAGGCGACGGTGCCCGAATTCGGCGCCGAAAAGGCGGAAGCCTATGAGCTCGGCTTCAAGTCGCGCCTGTTCGACCGGCGGCTGACGCTCAACGGCGCGATCTTCCTGACCCGCTATGACGATCTGCAGGTGCAGGTCTTCACCGGGATCGCGCCGGTGACGAAGAATGCCGCGTCGGCGGAGATCCGGGGCGCCGAGCTGGAAGGGCGCTTCTCGGCGGGCGACGGCTGGTTCCTCGAAGCCAGCCTCGGCTATCTCGATCCGAAGTTCACCAAGGTCGATCCCGCCGCGACCGAGATCACCCGCGCGTCGAAGTTCGAGCGGGTGTCGAAATGGACGCTCAGCGGATCGCTGTCCAAGCGCATCGGCCTGGCCAATGGCGGCAACGTCGTCGGCCGGATCGACTGGTCCTACCGGTCGGGCGCCTTCATGGACGCGCTCAACTCGCCCCAACTCTATCAGCCGGGCTACAGCCTGTTCAACGCCAACCTGACCTACAACCTGCCCGGCGATGCGATCTCGCTGTTCGCGGCGGTCAACAACCTGACCAGCAAGACCTATCTGCAGACCGGCGTCTACGGATCGTCCTTCGGGCTTTACGAGCATATGTACGCCCGGCCGCGCGAATGGTCGGCGGGCGTCCGCTGGGCGCTGTGACGATGGCAGGACAGTGCGGGCGATGTCCCTTCCGCGCAGCATAGCGCGGCGGCGGCGCGCCCGCGACCGGCGGACGATTGACTCTCCGGAATGCCGGACGGATCATCCGGCTCCGAAGGATCAGGAGGAACGGTGGCCGGCGATCCCGCTCTCGACATTCCCGCCGGTGCGGCACGGGGGCCTCGCGAGATGATGGCCGGCTTCGCGGCGTTCGCGTCCGAGGACATCTTCGAGGTGCGCGAGCATATCGCGCAGACCTATTGCCCGCACGACCTGGCCGTGGCCCGGCGGGGCGACGCGCTCGATGCCTGGCTCAACCATCGGCGGCTCGCCAAGCTCGGCATCGGGGCGATGGCCTATGGGGCCGAGGTGGCGATCGAGCGGATCGAGGACCAGGACATGCTGCTCCTCATGCACCCGACCGCCGGCGCGGCGGAGATCGGCACGGCGGCGGAGACGATCGACAGCCATGCGCGGCGCGCCTCGGTGGTCGACACGGGCGAGTTGCGCCGGATGCGCTGGTCGGAGGATTGCGTTCAGCGCGTCGTGCAGATCAGCAATGCGGTGCTCGACCATCATGCGACGATGATGATGGGCCGCCCGCTCAGCCGGAAGCTGCGCTTCGCCGCCGAGATGCCGACCGGCGCGGAGGGCGCCGGCTGGTGGCATTACGCATCGCTCCTCTGCCTGGAGGTTTCGGCCGAGGCGCAGGGGCAGGCGGTGATCGACAGCCTCGAGACGCTGCTGATCCTCAAGCTGCTCGAAAGCCACCCCAGCAACTATTCGGACCAGCTCCGGCCGCAGCGGTGCAAGATCGCGCCGCAGCATGTCCGCAAGGTCGAGCAATATATCATCGCCCATGCCGATCGTCCGATCACGCTGGAGCAGCTCGTCGAGGTGAGCGGCGTCAGCGCGCGGGCGCTGTTCGACGGTTTCCGCCGTTTCCGGGGCACTTCGCCGATGGTCTTCCTCAAGTCGGTCCGCCTCGAACGCGCGCGCGACGACCTGCGCAACGCGCTGCCGGGGGAATCGGTGACGGAGATCGCCTGCCGCTGGGGCTTCTACCAGTTCGGGCGCTTCGCGGCCCATTATCGGCGGCTGTTCGGGGAACTCCCCTCGGAGACGCTGCGCAAGCTCAACTGAGGGCTGCCCCGGTTACGCCGGCGGACGAATCGGCTATCCAGGGGCATCCCCCCTGTTCCGATGGAGACCCGCCGTGCCGACCGAGACCTTCGACTTTGCCGGTGGCGGCGACCATCGCCTGGCCGGCCGGCTCGAACGGCCCGAGGGGACCGCGCGGGGCTGGGCGATCTTCGCCCATTGCTTCACCTGCGGGAAGGACCAGCGGGTGGCGGTGCGGATCGCGCGGGCGCTCGCCGCGCAGGGGATCGGCACGCTGCGCTTCGACTTCGCCGGGATCGGCGGCAGCGAGGGATCGCTGGCGGAGAGCAGCTTCGCCGCCGACCGCCGCGACCTGATCGCCGCCGCCGAGGCGATGGCGGCGGCGGGCCATGCGCCGTCGCTGCTCGTCGGCCACAGCTTCGGCGGGGCCGCCGCGCTCGCCGCCGCCGGGGACATGCCGTCGATCAAGGCGGTGGCGACGATCGCCGCGCCGTTCGACGTCGCGCACGTCCTGCGCCATTTCGACGCGGCGGCGGTCGAGACGATCGAGCGGGAGGGCGCGGCGGAGGTCGTGCTGGCCGGCCGGACCTTCCGCATCGGCAAGGCCTTCGTCGACGACCTGCGTCGCCACGACCAGGGCGCCCGGATCGAGGCGCTGCACCGGCCGCTGATGATCCTCCACGCGCCGTTCGACGAGGTGGTCGATATCGAGAACGCGACCCGCATCTTCCTCGCCGCGCGCCACCCCAAGAGCTTCGTCTCGCTCGACAAGGCCGATCACCTGCTGACCGGGGCGGGACAGGCCGAGCAGGTCGCGGCGCTGGTCGCCGCCTGGGCCGCGCCCTATCTGCCGCGACCCGACCCGACCCGCGACGAGGGGGAGGCCGACGTCGTCGCGGAGGAGACCGGCGCCGGCCGCTTCCAGGTCGCGATCCAGGCGGGCGGCATCCGCTTCCTCGCCGACGAGCCGGCCGCGGTCGGCGGGCTGGGGTCGGGGCCGACGCCCTATGACCTGCTGTCGGCAGGGCTCGCCGCGTGCACGACGATGACGCTGCGCATGTATGCCGACCAGAAGGGCTGGGAGATCGGCCGCATCCGCACCGCCGTCGGCCACGCCAAGCGCAAGGGCGAGGCGCCGGCCGACCTGTTCACGCGGCGGATCGCGTTCGGCGGCGAGGTCGACGCGGAGCGGCGGGCGCGGCTGCTGGAGATCGCCGACCGCTGCCCGGTGCACCGTACCCTGGAAGCGAGCGCGCGGGTCGAGACGAGCCTGGGCGGGCCGCCTGCGGCGGCCGAGCCGATCGAGGCGCATATGACGGCGGTCGAGGGGCTGGTGGAAAGCGCCGAGTAGCTTCGTTCCGGGTTGGAGGGAGGCATGTCCTTCACCGCTATCGTCATTCCCGCGAAAGCGGGAATCCATGGACGGCGGTTCGCAAGAGACGGAATGTGTCGTGACCGTGGATTCCCGCTTTCGCGGGAATGACGGAAGGAGGTCTGACGGTCACCCGCCCCGAGCGATGGATCAGGCGAGGAAGTCCAGCAGGGCCGCCGCGAATTTCTCCGGCTGCTCGATATTGGACAGATGCGCGGCGTCGAAGGTCACGCCCCTGGCGCCCGGGATCGCGGCGACGATCTCCTCGCCCTGGGCGGGCGGGGTGGCGGGGTCGCGGCCGCCGATGATCACCAGCGTCGGCGTGCGGATCAGGCCGATGACGGGGCGCAGGTCCATGTCGCGGATCGCGGCGCAGCAGCCGGCATAGCCGACCGGGCTGGTGGCGAGCAGCCAGGCCTCGACCGTCGCCTTCACCTCGGGCGATCCGGGCAGGAATTCGGGCGTGAACCAGCGTTCGAGCACCGCAGAGGCGATCGCCGCCATGCCCTTGTCGAGCACCACGCCGATCCGCGCCTGCCAGCCCGAGGGCGGGCCCATATAGGCGGCCGTGTTGGCGAGGACGATGCGCCGGAAGCGATCGGGCGCGTGGACGCCCAGCCATTGGCCGGTCATGCCGCCGAGCGACAGGCCGCAATAGTCGACCGTCTCCAGCCCCAGCGCGTCGAGCAGCTCGACCGCGTCGCGGCCCAGCCGGTCGAGGCTGTAGCCGCCGGCCGGCGCGTCCGAGGCGCCATGGCCGCGCTGGTCGTAGCGCAGCACGCGGAAGCGTTCCGTCAGCACGGGAAGCTGCGGCAGCCACATGTCCATCGTGGTGCCCAGCGAGTTGGAGAGCATCAGCACGGGGGCATCCGCGGGCCCGTCGAGCCGCCAGGCGATGCGGCAGCCGTCGCCAACGCTGGCGAATCCCTGGTCGGTCATGGTCGTTTCACTCTTCGCGAAAATGCCGCGGGCAATGGTTTGAGAGTCGAGAGCTCTCTTCACGATAGGATCGTCATCCCGGACTTGATCCGGGATCCAGAAACGCAACGCTGCGGCAAGAAGCGCAACGTTGCCGTTCTGGATGCTGAAACAAGTTCAGCATGACGACCCGGAGGCGATTGCTTCGTTCTCGTCAGGCGCCGGCGGGCGCCGGAGCCCGGCTGCGGGCCATCAGCTCGGCTTCGGCCGCGTCGGCCGCCTTCTGCAGGGTGAAGTCGAAGTCGATTTGGCTGAACGGCCCGTTGAGCTGCTCGGCGCGGATCTGCTCCGGGTCCTCCTGGCGGACGACCTCGGGGATCAGGTCGTTGTGGGTCGCGAAGGCGAAGTCGTCGTGCAGATAGGGATCGCCGTCGATGTTGATCTGGGTGGTCAGATGGCGATAGCCCGGCGCCGACACGAAGAAGTGGATGTGCGCCGGACGGTTGCCATGGCGGCCGACCGACTGGAGCAGGCGATCGGTGCTGCCCTGCGGCGGAACCGAATAGCCCGAGGGGACGACGCTGCGGAAGACATAGCTGCCGTCGGCCCCGGTCTCGATGCGGCGGCGGTTGTTATAGGGCTTCTGCGACGGGTCGAAGCCTGAATAGCCGCCCTTGGTGTTGGCGTGCCAGACGTCGACGATCGCGCCGGCGACCGGCTTGCCGTTCAGGTCCTTGACGGTGCCGCGCATGACCAGCACCTCGCCGGTGTCCTCGCCATCGTCGAGGCGGGCGCGGCCCTTCTCGATCGGGGCGCCGGGGATGTAGAGCGGGCCCTCGATGGTGCGCGGGGTGCCGCCGGTGGTGCCGGCCTTCTTGTCGGCGAGGTCCATGCGGACGTCGAGGAAATGGTCGAAGCCGAGGCCCGGCGCGATCAGGCCGAACTCGGGCGCGCCCTGCTGCATGAAGTGCAGCGCGGCCCAGAACTCCTCGGCGCTCACGTCGAAATCATCGATCGTGGTGAACAGGTCCGACACGACGCGGCGGAGGATCTGCTTCATGCGCCGATCGCCGCCTTCCTGGTCGAGGCCGGAAATGCGATCGAGATAGGCTTGGATTTCAGGGCTTTGCACCAGTTCGGATGCCATCACGTCTCTCCTTGGGAAATGAATGTCGTTTCAGCGGTCGTCGTCATGGATGGACGAGGGGTGCCGGCAGAGCGGAATGACCTCGATGTCCATGAACGGGTACAGGGGAAGCCCCATGAGCAGGTCGTGGAGCGCCGCGTTGCTCTCCACGTCGAAGATGCTGGTGTTCGAATATTGGCCGACATGGCGCCAGATGTGACGCCATTTGCCGGCCTTCTGGAGCGCCTGGAAATAGGCCTTCTCGCGCGCCTTGATCTCGTCGAACTCGGCGGCGGGAACATGGGTCGGCACGTTGACGTGCATATGGACCTGAAACAGCATCAGGCGGACTCCTCGATCGGCTGGCCGACGACGGTCCGGCTGGGCCCGTCGCGGCGGAAATGGTGGACCTTGTCCATGTCGAGCGCAACGCCCAGGCCGGGCCCGATGGGAAGATCGAGGCCGAACTCGCGGAAGGCGAGCGGCTCGGTCAGTATCTCCTCGGTCTGGAGCAGCGGACCGAACAGCTCGGTTCCCCATTCGAGCTTGGCGAAGGTCGCGTAGAGATGGGCGCAGGCGATGGTGCCGACGCTGCCTTCGAGCATCGTGCCGCCATAGACGCCGATATGCCCGGCCTCGGCGATCGCCGCGAGCTGCCCGCCCGCGAACAGGCCGCCGGCCTGGGGCGGCTTGATCGAGAAGGCGTCGGCGCCCCGGTTGCGCGCGAAGTCGAGCGCGTCGGACGGACCGCGCAGCGCCTCGTCGGCCATGATCGCGATCGGCGAATAGGCGGTCAGCCGGCGCATCCCCTCGCGGTCGGCGCGCGGCAGCGGCTGTTCGATCAGGTCGACCCCGGCGTCGGCGAGCATATGCGCGCCGCGGCGCGCGGTCGGCTCGTCCCAGGCCTGGTTGACGTCGACCCGCACCGAGGCGCGGTCGCCCATCGCCCGCTTGATCGCGGCGACATGGGCGACGTCGTCGGCCAGGGCGCGCTTGCCGATCTTGAGCTTGAAGACGTCGTGGCGGCGCTGCGCCAGCATCTCCTCGGCTTCCTCGATGTCGCGGCCGGTGTCGCCGCTGGCGAGCGTCCACAGCACCGGCAGGCGATCGCGCAGCCGGCCGCCGAGCAGCTCGCTGAGCGGCACGCCGGCGCGCTGCGCCTCGGCGTCGAGCAGCGCGGTCTCGACCGCGTTCTTGGCGAAATGGTTGCCGACGACATATTGGCGGACCAGCGCCATCAGCGACGCGGTGTTCGTCGCCTCGCGACCGATCAGCAGCGGCGCCATATATTCGTCGATCGTCAGCTTCATGCCCTCGGGGCTCTCGTCCCCATAGCTGAGCCCGCCGATTGTCGTGCCTTCGCCCATTCCGACGATTCCGTCGGAGCAATGGACGCGCACGATCACCATGACCTGCTTGTTGATCGCGATCATGGACAGGACATGCGGCCGAATCGTCGGTATATCGACGATCCAGGTATCAATCTTCTCGACCTTGAAGGGCATGCTCTCTCTTATGGTTCGCTTCAAATGCCGTGATTTCCTAAGCTGGTCCTATGCGATAGCACAGGACTGTTTCGGTCCGGTTTGATACTCGTCAAGTATCATGGAGCTACGCCACCTTCGCTATTTCGTCGCCGTCGCCAACGAGCGCAACTTCACGCGCGCGGCGGAGGTGCTCAACATCGCCCAGCCGCCGCTGAGCCGCCAGATCCGCCAGCTCGAGGAGGAGGTGGCGGCCGAGCTGTTCGATCGCGACGCCCGGCCGCTGCGGCTGACCGAGGCGGGGCGGCTGCTCTACGAGCATGCCGTCCACGTCCTCGCCGGGGTCGACCAGCTTCGCGGCATGATGCGCGACCATGCCGGCAAGGGGCGGCGACGCTTCGTCATCGGCTTCGTCGGGTCGACCCTGTTCGGGCTGCTGCCCGAGGTGATCCGCCGCTTCCGCGCCACCGCCGACCATGTCGAGGTGTCGGTGATCGAATGCTCGACGGTCGAGCAGATCGCCGCGCTCAAGGAAGGGCGGATCGACGTCGGCTTCGGCCGTCTCCGCTTCGAGGACGCGGCGATCCGCCGGATCGTGCTGATGGAGGAGCCGCTCGTCGCGGTGGTGCCCGTCGATCATCCGCTGACCCAGGTGGGACGGCCGCTCCACCTCGCCGAGCTGATGGAGGAGCCGCTGATCATCTATCCGCGGCCGGCGCGGCCGAGCTATGCCGACCAGATATTGAGCATCTTCCACGACCTCGGCCTCCAGCCCGAGATGGTGCAGGAGGTGCGCGAGCTGCAGACCGCGATCGGCCTGGTCGCCGCGCACACCGGGCTTTCGATCGTCCCGGAATCGGTGCAGCGGCTGAAGCGCGACGACGTCGCCTATCTGCCGATCGCCGAGAAGGCGGCCCATTCCCCGATCATGATGATCCACCGCGCGGGCGACATCTCGGCCGAACTCGCCCGGCTGATCGAGATCAGCTGCGAGCTGCATGCGATCCGCGCCGAGGGATAGGGATCAGGCGAGGCCGCGCACGCAGCGGTCGACGCCGTTGCTCAGGTGGCGGGCGAGCATCTCCTCGTCCTGGAAGAAGATGTGCTGCTTGGCGCCCGACTTGAGCTGCGCGCAGATCAGCTCGTGGGTGAAGCAGTCCTCCATCATCGGATCGCGCAGGCCGACCTTCGAATATTCGCGGGCGAACAGCTCGCCGGCGGTCTTCACCGGCGGATAATAGCCCTTGATCTCCCACACGCTGCGGTCGACCGCCTGCGGCCAGATGTTGAAGGTGAAGAACAGCCCGTTGAGCAGCCCGACGAAGAAGTTCGGGAAGATGTGCCAGAAGTCGAACGAGCCGCGGAAGCGATAGCCTTCGCCGTTGCCGTCGAGCTTGGCGCCGAACGCCTGGACGGTGCCCGTCCCGAAGCGGCTGGCGAGCATCGCGGTCGGCGGCGGGGTGAAGCTGTCGGGCGGCGGCGAGCCGAGCACGCCGTGCATCCCGTGCAGCTCGATCGCGGCATGGCGATACTGGTTGCCGTCGACCTTCACCGCGCGGGCCAGCGTCTTTTCGTGGAGATAGGGCAGGTGCCAGCCTTCGAGCTGCGCCTCCTGCAACGTCTTCCAGTTCACATTCTCGTCGATGCGGTAGGAGAAGGCGGGGGTGAAGCCGTCGAAGTCGAACCGGCCGACCTCCTCGGCGACGGGGCCGAGATAATCGAGCAGCGTCTCCTCCGGCTCGGCCGCCATGTTGACGAAGATGAAGCCCTTCCACACCGCGCAATGGACCGGGGTCAGGCCGTTCTCCTCGGCCTTCACGCCGGGGAAGTTGGCGGCGTCGCTGATCTGCACCAGCTTGCCGGTGGTGTCGTAGACCCAGCCGTGGAAGCGGCAGGCGAGATAGCCCTTGCACGAGCCCTGCGCATCCCAGGCGACCGGCGCCCCCCGGTGCGAGCACATGTTGTGGAAGGCGCGATACCGGCCGTCCTTGCCGTGGATCACCAGCAGCGAGGTGTCGAGGATCTTGAGGTCGGCGACGAAATAGTCGCCGGGCTTCGGCGCCTGGAGAATCTGGCCGACATTCAGCCATTTGCGGCGGAATATTCGCTCGCGTTCGAGGTTGAAATAGTCGGGCGAGGTGTAGCGCTCGACCGGGATCGGGTCGCGGCCCTCCTCGGGATAGCGCTCCATGAAGCGGCAAGGCTGGGTGCTCATGCGCGGCCTCCCATTCCGGCGAGCGGCCAGGCGTCGTGGGTCGGCACGAAGCGGGCGATCGGGAAGACATATTTGGGGCGCGGATCGCCGTACATCTCGATCGTCGCCGAACATTCGGCGAGGGCGAGGCACAGGTCGAGCAGCCGGCGGTCGGCGCCGCCGATCGCCGAAAGCTCGAACGGCGCGAGATATTCGAGCGCGGCGGGCCCGCGCTCGATCATCCGGTCGTAGAAGGCCTGGCTCTCCTCGAGCGAGGCCGACCAGCGCTTGTCGTTGCGTTCGAGCTCGGTCGGCTTGGCCCAGTCGATGAAGGGCAGCAGATCCTCGAATCCCGGGGGCAGCATATCGGCCATCGCAACCTCTTTTCTCCCTGTTCGCACCAAGCCTGCGTTGCCGGGGACGGCGGCGGCTATCCTCCCTGTGCAGGCGCTGGCCGCTCACTGCGGAATATGGCGACGGGGCGGCGAGCGCGGCTTGTCGCGCCGATGTCCGCTGATAAGCCCGTCATGAACAATAATAACTTCAGGGTTGGACATCGTGGCGAACGGCGATCGACGCCGCCGCCACGGGAGAGGCCGGGCCCCGGGACGAGGGAGGGACCGATGAACAGACGGATCAGGATGATCGTGCCGGTGCCGGTGCCGGAGGCGGCGCTGGCCGGCTTCGCGAGCCAGATACCCGCGCATCTGGTGCGGCCCGACATCTCGGTCGAGTTCACCTGCGCGGCGCGCGGCGGGGCGACGCTCGATTCCTCTTATGAAGGCGCGATCGCCGACGCCTTCTGCCTGGAGGCCGGGGCGCGGGCGGAGGCCGAGGGCTTCGACGCGGTCTGCATCAATTCGATGAGCGATTCCGGCGTCACGGCGCTGCGATCGCGGCTGTCGATCCCGGTGGTCGGGACGGCGCAGGCGACCTATCTGCTCGCCTGCCAGCTCGGCCGCCGCTTCTCGATCATCAGCATGTGGGACCGCTGGCGCTGGCTGTACGAGAAGGTGCTGGGCGAACAGGGGCTGGAGGACCGGCTCGCCTCGATCCGCTCGATCGGGGTTCGGCCCGACACCGCCGAGCTGCTGGCCGGCAAGGAGGACAGCGTCTTCCCGCTGCTGCTCGACGCGGCGCAGGCGGCGATCGAGCAGGACGGCGCCGACCTGCTGATCCTCGGATCGACCACGATGCACCAGTCGCACGCCTTCCTGGCGGAGCGCCTTTCGGTGCCGGTCCTCAATCCGGGCTTGGTCGCATTCAAAAGTTGTGAAATGCTGCTCGACCTGGGTCT
The DNA here is from genome assembly GCA_000016765.1 of Rhizorhabdus wittichii RW1. Classification (NCBI taxonomy): domain Bacteria; kingdom Pseudomonadati; phylum Pseudomonadota; class Alphaproteobacteria; order Sphingomonadales; family Rhizorhabdaceae; genus Rhizorhabdus; species Rhizorhabdus wittichii. Next base: position 1,080,078 of record CP000699.1, on the reverse strand, counting down.
CGCGCACAGCAAGCGTCGCTATCCGGGTCCGGAACGGACGGCCGACGGGATATTCGACGGCCGATGAGGGGATCTAACCGGAACGTGGAGGTTAGGTTATGATGATCACCAACCTGGATGCGCCCCGCGACTGGGACGGGACCGGCATGCCGCTGTCGCGGCTCGCCCGGCTCGTGACCACCGACATCGACGAGGTTCATGATCATATGAGCCGGATGTTCTGCCCGCACGACCTGCGGATCGAGGGCGGCAATCCGCCGATCGCGTTCCGCCACCATCAGGCGTCGCTCAAGTCGGTGACGTTCAACGCCACCGATTACGGCAATCCCTATGGCCGCGTCGTCGTCAACATCCCGCCGGCCAACGCGCTCTACCTGGTCCAGTTCTCGCTGTCGGGCGTCGCCCAGATCGCGCAGGAGAACAGCACGATCGAGCTGTCGCCCGGCCAGATGTGCGTGCTCGATCCCGACGCGCAGGTGAAGCAGACCTTCGGGGAAGGCTACAAGCACTTCACCGTCAAGATGTCGAAATGCGGGATCGAGGCGGTGCTGGCGCAGGAGCTGGGCTTCCGCCCGCGCGAACTGCACTTCTCGGCCCAGCCGGTCCGCCTGCAGGGGCCGGCGGCGGCCTTCGCCCATCTCGTCCGCACGATCTGCGACGATCTCGACTCGGGGATCGCCGGCTTCACCCATGCGCGCGCCTGCGGCACGGTCGAGGAGGCGTTGCAGCGGCTGCTGCTGGCGGCGGTGCCGCACAATTATTCGGAGCTGTTCGACGCGCCGCCGTCGAGCCCGGCGCCCTATTATGTCCGCCGGGTCGAGGATTATATCCGCGAACATTCGCGCGATCCGATCTCGCTGGAGGAGATGATCGCGGTGTCGGGCGTCAGCGCCCGGTCGCTCCACGCCGGCTTCCGCCGCTTCCGCGACACGACGCCGATGGTCTATCTGAAGAACCACCGGCTCGACCTGGCGCACCGCCAGCTCAAGATCGCGGCCGACGACGGCCTGTCGGTGACCGAGGTCGCGCTCGCCTGCGGCTTCACCCATCTCTCGAAGTTCGCGCGCGACTATCTCGACCGCTTCGGCGAGCGGCCCTCGGCGACGCTCAAGCGGATGAACGCGCACTAGGCTTCCCAACCCGTCATCCCGGCGGAGGCCGGGATCTCGGGAGAGAGGAGACGGGGTCGAGGCAGGAGCCGCCCGAGATCCAGGCCTCCGCCGGGATGACGTTGGGAGGGAAGCTCAGTCGAGCAGCAGGACGTCGTCCCCGTCGACCGCCAGCCGGTAGGTCTTGATCGCGATCGAGCAGGGTGCGGCGCAGGCCTCGCCGGTGCGGATGTCGAAGCTGCCCATATGATAGGGGCAGAGGATCTTGCCGTCCTCGATCTCGCCCTCGGAGAGCGAGGCGTCGCCATGGGTGCAGAGATCGTCGGTGGCGAAATAGTCCCCGTCGACGCGGTAGACGGCGAGTGTCCGTCCGTCGTCGACCGCGAACTGGCGGACCTCGCCCTCGGGAATATCATCGGTCGCGCAAAGCCTGATCGTCACATCTGCACCGGTTTCTTGAGTTGCCATGGCGGATTCGCCTCTCCCTGGATGCGGACGTCGAGGGTCACGCGCGTGAAGCGCCAGCCCTCGCCGGTCCGCCTGAGTTCGCTGTCGTACCAGCCGCCGAACCAGCTGTCGGTCGGCCCCGCCGCCTCGGACAGGGTGCACAGCTCCCACAGATACCAGTGGCAGCGGGCGGTTGCGCCGTCGTCGGACAGCTCGACGAGCGGCGCGGTCATGTAGTGGATCGACCAGAGCACCCGGTCGGCGGCGAGCGCGGCGAGGCCGGTGGCGATCGCGGCGCGGCCGGTCAGGGCGGCGAAGCCCTCCGCCGACCACAGCGCGTCCTCGGCGAACAGCGGCCCCAATATCGCGGGGTCGTTCTTGCGGTCGGCGCCCCGGGCGTAGCGCGCGACGAGATCGGTGATCTCGGCGCGCGCTTCGATCCGGGCCAGCCGCTGCTCGATCGACGGGCCGGCGCTCATGGCGCCGGCGTCATCATCGGCTGCGGCGTGCTCCAGGTCGGCTCGCCGCCATGGACGGCGATGAAGCGCCCCTCCTCGAAGGCATAGGGCACGCCCACCGCGCCGTCGTACAGCTCGATATGCGGCGCCACCTCGGCCAGCGAGAGGGCGATGTCGTAGAGCGGGCGCAGCGCCGCCGGCAACTGGCCGAGCGGGTGCTTGTCGACCTCGGCGAGAATATCCTCCAGCCGGGGCAGCACCGCGTCGTAGAAGCGGCGGAGCGTGTCGGAGGTCGAGGCCAGCCGCCTGTCCTGGCGGCCGTCGGCGGTGGGCAGCGCCCAGTCGAGCCACGGCGCCAGGTCGGCGAACGCCGCGGGCAGCGTCAATTCGGTCATTCTTCCATTCCCCCGGATCAGGCGTTCACATATTGGTCGACGATGATCGCGCCGTGGCGGATCAGGATCTCGTCGTCCTGGAGGTGCTGCTGCATCTTGGCGCGCGACTGCATCGCCCGCTGCGTGTCCTCCATCGTCGCGGTGTCCTCCAGCCAGGCGTTGCGCTGCAGCGTCATCGCATGCTCGATCGCCCAGCGGCCGGCGTTGCTGGTCGGCGCCTTCACATAATAGCGGCCCTCCCACAGTGTCCGGTTGTGCGCGAGCGGCCAGAACTGGTGGGTGAACCAGATGCCCTCGGACACGTGGAGCAGCGTGTTCGGGAACAGCACGCTCAGCTCGAAGGCGAAATCGGGCCGGTGATCGGGGTTGATCGTCGCGGGCAGCATCGATTTGCCGCGCTGCGAGACGAGGCTGGCGCCCGCGATCCGGTTGGCGATGCCGGCCACCGGGGTCGGCTTGGCGTCGAGCGTCAGGCACACCGCGCAGGTCCGGTGGGGACCCATCAGCTTGACGTTCTGCAGGCCGCTCGAAAAGACGTTGGGGAAGGAGCCGGCATGGATGGTGTCGACATGATAGGCCTCCGCGAAGGCGTCGTGCGCGACCTTCCAGTTGCAGTCGAGCTCGGTCCGGTAGGTGAAGCCATAGTCGAGCTCCTCGAACGGGAAGCCGCGGAAATGCTCGGCATAGTCGCCCAGGAATTCCGCCAGGCTGTGCTCCGGCTTCTCGGCGACGTTGACGAACAGGAAGCCTTCCCAGGTGTCGAGGTGGATCGGCGCCAGGCCGTTGTCGCCCTTGTCGAAGCAGGAATAGAAGCGCTCCTGGCTCGGTACGCTGCGCAGCGCGCCGTCGGCGGCGTAGACCCAGCCGTGGAAGCGGCAGGTGATCACGCCCGCCCGGTTGCGGCCGTAGGTCTCCTGGCCGTTCTCGGTGACGACGGTGTTGCCGCGATGCGCGCACATGTTGTGGAAGGCGCGGATCTGGCCGTCCTTGCCGCGCATCACGATCACCGAGGTGTTCGCCGCCTCGATCCGCTTGACCTTGTAGTCGCCCGGGCGCGGCAGCTCGTTCGCGCGGCCGACGCACAGCCAGACCTTGCTGAAGATCTTCTCCTTCTCCTTCTCGTACCATTCGGGCGAGATATAGGGTTCGGTCGAGATCGGCCCGGAGCCGAGCTCCGGATAGGCTTCGAGCCAGCGATGTTCAGCGTTCATGGTTCACTCTCCGATGGTGCCGCGGTCGGGCTCACTCGACGAAGATGTCGAGCGGGATCACGGCGGAAACGATGATGTTGGGGACGTCGACGAGCTGGCCGATGCGCAGGTCGACGGCGGCGGCGCAGATCGCATAGGCCTGCTCGCGGCTGTAGCCCCTGGTCTCGGAAATCCAGTCGATCATCCGCAGCAGCGCGTCGCGCGCCGCCAGGGTCAGATCCTCCGACAGGTTGGTGAGGGCGGCGACCTTGGGGCTGTCGAGATAGGCGAGGTGGGGCGGAACCTCACCCTTCTTCTTCACCGGCATGCCGACGATCGCGTGGAAGCGGCCCGGCTCGGTGGTGCGGAGCTGGCCGTTGCCGGTGACGTGCGGGAAGACGATGTTCTTGCCGCCGCCCTTGATCACCTCGCACTTCAGGGTGACGCGCGCCGCCATCTCGACGGCGGTGCCGCAGACCTCGCCGTCGCCCTGGGCGAAGTGGATGTCGCCGGTCCACAGCCCCGCGCCGTCGACCAGCACGGGGAACAGCACGGTGGAGCCAACCTGCATCGCCTTGATGTCCATGTTGCCGCCATTTTCGCGCGGCGCCACGGTGCGCAGCCCCTCGGCCGCATAGGGCGCGCCTTCGGCGAACAGGGCGGCGGGCAGGGCGCGGGCGGGCTCGGGCATCAGCGCGAAGCCGCCGGCCGCCGCCAGCGCGCCTTCGCGTTCGAGCGCGGCGGCGACCTCGGGCTTGCCGGGGAGCACGCCGATCGAACCGGGGAAGGCGCACATCGGCACGCGGACGCCGGGGATCTGGTCCGACACCGCGCAGAGCCGGTCGAGCTTCCAGTTGGCGATGAACGGCCCGGGGATGACGTCGCGCAGGAAGCCGAAGCCGGGGACGATGACGGTATAGCCATAGTCATAAGGGGCGATGTCGACGATCGTCACCGCCAGCGCGTCGCCGCGCTCGGCGCCCTCGATATGGACCGGGCCGGTCATCGGGTGGACCCGGTTGAGGTCGCAGGCGGCGACGTCGGCCGGGGTGGTCGACCAATTGAACTGGTCGTCGAAGGCGTCGCGGGTCTCGTAGACGATATAGTCGCCCGGCCGGGCATGGGCGACCGGCTCCAGCGCCCAGTGCAGGCGGTTGAAGCAATTGGGATCGTCCTTGGCCGTCGCCCCGCTGCGCTTGATTTCCACCGTGTTCGCCATCTGCTTCCTCACGCTGTTCCGTCGTCCGATGTCGGATCGTGTCAGGATGATGATCGGGGGCGGGCTTTCGCGGCTATCCCTCTGCCGAGCCTAGTAGCCAGTTACCGCATCAAAGCGGCCGCAACGGGCCTGCGAAGCGACGTCATGACCGCGCGTATGCTCGCGCGCGAGGGACGGGGGGCCCGGAAAATGGGGGTTTTGGCGCGTTCTCATTCGATCGCGCTGTGGTGCTGCTGATCGCGCCCTGAGGCTAGCGCATCGGGGGTCCGATGATGTTGCATGTACCCGTCACCAGCCTTCGGGTTCGTGATCGACGGGCGCGCGGGGGCGTGCCCGCACCGGCCCCGAACTGGCGGCGCCGGCGGCAACCGGGAGGAAGGGATAATGAACATGGCAAGGCAGAATGAGATGGGGGCGATCGCAGCGCCGCGGCGCGGCCGCGGCCTGCTGCTGATCGGCGCGTCGCTGATCGGGCTGGCGGCGCCGGCCGGCATGGCGAGCGCGCAGCAGGCGCCGGCCGAAGCCGCGTCCGCCGACGCGGTCGACGGCGTCGAGGTCATCACCGTCACCGCGCGGCGCCGCGCGGAATCGCTGCAGGACACGCCGATCGCGATCTCGGCGGTGACGTCCGAAGGGCTGACCGCGCGCGGCATCGACAACGTCACCCAGATCGGCGACTTCACCCCGAACGTGAAGTTCAACAGCTCGGTGCCGGTCTCGGCGAGCAACGCGACCGCCGCGATCTTCATCCGCGGCATCGGCCAGAACGACTATCAGCTCTCGGCCGATCCCGGCGTCGGCCTCTACCTCGACGGCGTCTACATCTCGCGCGGGGTCGGCAACGTCCTCGACGTGCTCAACGTCGAGCGGATCGAGGTGCTGCGCGGGCCGCAGGGCACGCTGTTCGGCCGCAACACGATCGGCGGCGCCGTCAGCGTCGTCACCAAGAAGCCGGGCGACAAGCTGGCCGGATCGCTGGAGCTGACCACCGGCCGCTTCAACCGCATCCAGGCGAAGGGTTCGATCGACGTGCCGCTCGCCGAGGGCGTCTATTCGAGCTTCGCAGGCTTCTACCACAAGCGCGACGGCTATGTGAAAGGCGTGGTCGCGGGCGCGCCCGACCTGGGCGACACCGACCAGCTCGCCGGCCGCTTCGCGCTGCGCCTCGAACCGTCGAGCGACGTCACCATCGACCTGGCGGTCGACGGATCGCGGGCGCGGGAGCAGTCGGCCCCCAACGTCGCCATCGCGATCGACGAGAACGCGCCGGCCGCCCAGGTGTGGAACGCGGTCTATTCGGGCGCGCCGGGCATCTGCGCCAACACCGCCGATCCCAGCCGCTTCACCGACCAGCGCTGCTTCAACAACCAGTGGGCCCTCGGCCCCTATCGCCACGGCGGCACCTTCACCTCGGTCTCGGGCGTGTTCACCAACGGTAATCCCAAGCGCTACCAGTCGGCGTCCAACCTGAACATCTGGGGCGCGTCGGGCACGATCGAATGGAAGATCGCCGACGGCATCTCGTTCAAGTCGATCACCGCCTATCGCAAGGTCACCGGCTTCTGGACCCGCGATTCCGACCATAGCCCGGCGACGATCGTCGAGACCAACAGCGACTGGAAGCAGGATCAGTTCTCGGAGGAGGTCCAGCTTCAGGGCGACGTCGCGGACGGCCGCTTCAACTGGGTGGTCGGCGGCTATTATTCGAGCGAGAGCGGCAACCATCGCGACCTCGTCAACATCGTCGACGCGGTGTTCCTGAGCGGCGCGGTGCTCGACGGCAAGAGCCTCGCCTTCTTCGGGCAGGGCACCTACGAGATCGTCCACAACCTGAACCTCACCGCCGGCATCCGCTGGACCGAGGACAAGAAGACCTTCGGCAACGCCAACCAATATGTGGTGGAGGCGGGCTTCCTGACCGGGGCGCCGTTCAACCCGGACGGCTCGGGCCTGCAGAACGGTGATCCGCTGATGGGGCCGCTCGGCCAGCGGTCGACGGTGAAGGATACCGCCTGGACGCCGATGGCCAGCCTGTCCTATCGCTTCAGCCCCGAGCTGCTCGGCTACGTGTCCTATTCGGAAGGCTTCAAGGGCGGCGGCTTCACCCAGCGCGTCTTCCCGCCCTTCGCCTTCATCCCGTCGTTCAAGCCGGAAACCAGCACCACCTATGAGGTCGGCTTCAAGTCGGACCTGTTCGGCCGCAAGCTGCGGCTGAACGGCGCCGCCTTCCTGAACGACTATGACGACCTGCAGATCACCGTGAACGACCCGACGCTGGGCTTCGCGCCGATCATCCAGAATGCGGCGAAGGCGCGGATCAAGGGCTTCGAGCTGGAGATGCAGGCGCGCCCGATCGGCGGGCTGCAGATCGACGCGGGCCTCGGCTATCTCGACGCCAAGTATCGCCGGGTCGACATCCGCGCGCTCAACGCCGGCGTGACGACCGCGACCAAGCTGCAGAATGCGCCGAAATGGACGCTGAGCGCCGGCGTCGCCTACAATATCCAGGCGGACGGCATCGGCAGCTTCCAGCCGCGCGTCGACTGGTCCTACCGGTCGCGGGTCTACAACGACGCGGTCAACAACCCGCTGCTCGTCCAGGACGGCTATCATCTGGTCAACGCCTCGGTCGCCTGGACCGACGAGGACAAGCGCTGGGGCATCACCGCCGGCGTCAAGAACCTGACCAAGGAGGTCTATCTCGGATCGGGCTATGCCGACTCCTTCGGCGGCCTGGTCGAGGGCGTCTATGGCCGTCCGCGCGAATGGTATCTCAGCGCGCGCTATTCCTTCTGATGGCGACGGGGCGGGCCTTGCCGGGCCCGCCCCCTGTTTTTTGCGGAGCGTGGCGATGGAGACACTGGAACGCAGGATCGAGAGGCTGGAGGCGCTGCGGGCGATCGACGATCTGATCGCCGATCTCGGCCGGGCGTTCGACGCGGGGCCGTCTGCGGCGGCGCTGCGCGAGCTGTTCGTCGACGACGCGGCCTTCCTGATCGATCGCTATGGCGAGCTGCGCGGGCGCGACGCGATCGCCGAGGGCGTCGCCGGCAACGCCGACCAGGGCTTCCGCTGGACGCTCCACTATCTGGTGTCGCCCAAGGTCGCGCTGGCCGACGACCGGCGGTCGGCCGATATCGAATTCTACCTCTGGGAGGTGGCGACCGCCGCGAGCGGGCGCGCTTACTGGATCGGCGGCCGCTACGTCGCCGAGGCGCTGGCCGACGGGCCGCGCTGGCGCTTCCGGCAGCTCGAGCTGAAGGCCGATCTGATCTCGCACTACCCCGATGGATGGTCGCCCAAGCCGGCGGCCCTGGCCGACGCCTGATCGGCCGATTTTGACGCAAGGAGAGCAGCAATGAACGCAGAGGATCCGACGCTGAGCCATATCGGCCGCTCGATCGCGGAGATCCGGGCCGAACTGGGCGTCGATCCGGTGTCGGTGGAGGCGATCCGCGACCCGGCGGTCTATGAGCTGGAGCGCGAGAAGATCTTCCGCCGCGCCTGGCTGAAGGTCGCGACCGCCTGGGAGATACCGGAGATCGGCGACTACAAGGTCAAGGAGATGCCGGTCGCCGACACCTCGGTGCTGATCGTGCGCGGCAAGGACGACAAGATCCGCGCCTTCCACAATGTCTGCACCCATCGCGGCAACAAGGTCGTTCCCAACGGCGATTTCGAGAGCTTCGGCCGGTCCCGCGCCGGGGTGGTCACCTGCCGTTTCCACGGCTGGGTGTTCGGCACCGACGGCCCGCTGCGCTCGGTGCCGATGGAGGAGGGCTTCGGCAAGATCGACAAGAGCTGCCTCGGCCTGCGCGAGATCGCCTGCGACACGTGGGAAGGTTTCGTCTTCATCAACTTCGCCGACCCGCCCGAGCAGAGCCTGCTCGACTATCTGGGCGACTTCGCCAAGCTGTTCGGCGGCTATCCCTATGCCGAATCGACCACCATCTTCCGCTATTCGACGGTGCTCGAATGCAACTGGAAGGTCGCGCACCAGGCCTTTTCCGAGGGCTATCACGTGCCGACCATCCATGCCGGCTCGCTGCCCGGCTTCCGCGGGGTCGAGCATAGCGATTTCAAGCTGATGGGGCCGCACGCCTCCTCGACCATCTATGGCGCGGGGATGGACACCGCGGCGTCGACCGCCGCCTTCGCCGGGGTGCTGCACGGCGCCGAGCCGCACCGGCCGCGCCCCGACCAGCTTCCGCCCGGGATCAATCCGACCCGGCGCACCGACTTCCAGTTCGAGCTGCCCAACCTCTTCCCGAACCTGATCATCCATCTTTCGGCGGGCTGCGGCTATCCGGGCATGTCCTTCTTCACCCATCAGTTCTGGCCGCTCGACCATGGCCGGACGCTGTGGGAGGGGATCAACTATTTCCGGCCGGCGCGGAATGCCGCCGAGCGGGTGGCGCAGCTCCACGTCAACGCGCTCCACCGCAACGCCTGGCTGGAGGACACCGCGACGATGGAGGACACCTTCACCGGCATCCGATCCGGCGCGATCGACCAGATGTACCTGATGGACCAGGAATTCCTGATCCGCCACGCCGTCCGCGTCCACGACGATTTCCTGGCCGCCTGAGGAGCCTCGACCATGACCGACGACAAGAGCCTTCCCTCGGGCTTCGAGCAATTCGCCGACCTCGCCGCGCGCTGGGCGCGGCCGACCGAGGGCGAGCGCAGCCAGATCCGCTGGGCCGCCTCGAAGCAGGACTTCGCCGACTTCTACGCGGCGTTCATGCCCAAGCTCGACGAGGCCCTGGCGCTGCTCGCCGACCAGTCGCTCGAAGGGCTGAGCGGGCCGACCGCCAATCTGTTCGAGCTGGTCTGCGCCTTCGCCGAGGCGACGCCGCACCACGAACTCTATGGCGGCAGCGCCGAGGTGCCGTTCAGCTTCTCCGCGCGGCGCTTCGTCCCCGCGCATCGCGACCGGCCGAGCGCCAGCCCGGTGCTGCGCTGACCGGATCGCCCCCGGCCGTCAGCGGCCGGGGGCGATCTCCGCGATCTCCAGCGCCGCCGCCCGCGCGAAGATGTCGCGGACGAGCGGGTCCCGCTCCTGCGCCCGGATCGCGGCGTGGAACGGGATCGAGCGGTCGAGGTCGGGGCGCAGCCGGACGAGCGTGCCGCGATCGAGATGGTCGCGCGCCATGATCTCGGGCACGAAGCTGATGCCGCCGCCCGACAGCACGATGTCGATCAGCGAGCGGACGTTGTTGCAGCTGTTGATCGTCGCGTCGCCATGCCCCGCCGCCTCGAGGCTGGCGCGGGCGACGCCGTGGATCGGCGAATGGCGGTGGAGCAGCCACAGCGTGGGGCAGGGGCCGTCGAAGCCCCGATCGCCCAGCGCGGGACTCGCGATCCACATCATGTCGACCGCGCCGATCGGGGCGGTCTCGATATTGGGGCTGGCGACCGGGCCGGCGAGGAAGATCAGGTCGCAATTGGCGCTGAGCAGCTTCTGCAGCAGGCCGTGCGACAGGTCGATCTCCATCTCCAGCGTCACGCGCGGCATCTCGGCCTTCAGCGCGGTGAAGAAGGACGGCAGGCAGGTCGCCGCCGCGATCTCGCCCGCGCCGATCCGGACGATGCCCGACGCGCCCTCGAACCGGCCCGATTGCAGGAAAGTGCGCTCGATCGAGGTCCAGAGCGGCTCGCACTCGCGGACGAACGCGCGCCCCCGCACCGTCAGCGCCATCGTCCGCCCGGCGCGCTCGAACAGGCGGAAACCGATCTGATGCTCCAGCTCGCGGATGCGCGCCGACACGCCCGGCTGGGTGGTGTTGAGCCGTTCCGCCGCCGCGCCGAACGTGCCGAGACGGCTGATCCACAACAGCGTTTCGAGATGGTAGAGTGAGATGCGTCTCATAAGAGATGGCTATGATTAAACCAAGAAAACTACAATTGGATTTTATGATTTCGGTCCTCTAGCCCCCGTGTCAGGGAGGAGCCTTCCATGACCAAGATTTACCCGAACGCCGCAGCGGCGCTTGAGGGATTGCTGTTTGACGGAATGACGATCTCCGCCGGCGGTTTCGGCCTGTGCGGTGTTCCGGAGCGTCTGATCGACGCGATCGTCGCATCGGGCGTCGGCGGCCTGACGGTCGCGTCGAACAATGCCGGCATCGACGGGGAGGGACTCGGCAAGCTGCTGCGCACCCGCCAGATCAGGAAGATGATCAGCTCCTATGTCGGCGAGAACAAGGAGTTCGAGCGGCAATATCTGGCCGGCGAGCTCGAGGTCGAGTTCTGCCCCCAGGGCACGCTGGCCGAGCGGATGCGCGCCGGCGGCGCCGGCATTCCCGGCTTCTACACGAAGACCGGCGTCGGCACCCTCGTCGCCGAGGGCAAGGAGAGCAAGGAGTTCGACGGCGAGACCTATGTGCTCGAACGCGGCATCCGCTCCGACCTGGCGATCATCAAGGGCTGGAAGGCCGACGAGAGCGGCAACCTGGTCTTCCGCAAGACCGCGCGGAACTTCAACCATCCGGCGGCGACCTCGGGCAAGGTCTGCGTGGCCGAGGTCGAGGAGATCGTGCCGGTCGGTAGCATCGACCCCGATCACATCCACCTGCCGAGCATCTATGTGAAGCGCCTCGTCCTCGGCGCGCCCTATGACAAGAAGATCGAGTTCCGCACGACCCGCGCGAGGGAGACCGCATAATGGCCCAGGAAAGCAAAGGTTGGGACCGCAACCAGATGGCGGCGCGCGCCGCCAAGGAGCTGAAGGACGGCTTCTACGTCAACCTGGGCATCGGCATCCCGACCCTGGTCGCGAACAACATCCCCGCCGGGATGACCGTGACCCTGCAGTCGGAGAACGGCATGCTCGGCATCGGCCCGTTCCCCTATGAGGACGAGGTCGACGCCGACCTGATCAACGCCGGCAAGCAGACGATCAGACAGCTTCCCTCGTCGAGCTTCTTCTCCTCGGCGGACAGCTTCGCGATGATCCGCGGCGGGCATATCGACCTGACCGTGCTCGGCGCGATGGAGGTGTCGGAGGGCGGCGACATCGCCAACTGGATGATCCCGGGCAAGATGATCAAGGGCATGGGCGGCGCGATGGACCTCGTCGCCGGGGTCAAGAAGATCATCGTCGTCATGGAGCATAATGCCAAGGACGGCAGCCCGAAGTTCATCCCGGCCTGCACCCTGCCGCTGACCGGCAAGAACGTCGTCGACATGATCGTCACCGACCTGGCGGTGTTCCAGCGCCCCGATCACGCCTCGCCGTTCAAGCTGGTCGAGATCGCCCCCGGCGTCACCGCCGAGGAGGTCGCCGCCAAGACGACCGCGCATTATCTGAGCTGAGGCGACGTTCCAGACCCTCTCCCGCGAAGGTGGGAGAGGGCCATCCCGGGCGATCGGGCTCAGGCGGTCTGGACGTCGAAGGCGAACCAGGCGCTCCGGCCGTGATCGTAGAGCTGCACGGCGCGGTCGGTCACCATGACCGAATAATGGGTCGAAGAGCCGCGGTCATAGCCCTTGGCGGTCGTCCCATCGATCTCGATCGAGACGAAGCTCTGGTCGGCCGCATCGTAGAGTTCGGGCAGCGTGCCGCCGAACTTCGCCGCGCGGTCGCCGTCGAAGCCCTGCAGATGCTCGCCCCGCGCCTCCGCCGCGATCCGCAGATGGCGCCCCGCTGCATGATCGTAGATGCCGGCCACCTTCGTCTGGGTGATCAGGGCGTGGGCGGCAGCCGCCACCATGGCGCGTGTATGGGAAAGCATGGCGGCACCTGACATCCTCGACCGGGGAAAATCAAGCGGGTGCCGTCAGCCAGCCGGGCGATAGGATAGGAAGAGCGGTTTTCCCTGTCGTCATCCCGGACTTGATCCGGGATCCAGAACCGCAACGCTGCGGCTCCATCCCGGCGGAGCGGCAATGGATCCTGATTTTCGTCAGGATGACGCTTGTCTCCCTATGCCGATTTCCGCTTCAGCAGCGCCGAGCGCAGGCATTCGCAGACGATCTCGTCGCGCTGGTTGATCAGGCGGTGGCGGAAGGTGACGATGCCGGCGTCGGGGCGCGAGCGGGATTCGCGCAGTTCGACCACTTCGGTCTCCGCGCGCATCGTGTCGCCGATGAAGACCGGCTTGGGCATCACAAGCTTGTCATAGCCGAGATTGGCGACGAGCGTGCCGAGCGTCGTGTCGCCGACCGACAGGCCGACCATCAGCGCGAAGGTGAAGGTGCCGTTGACGAGGATCTGGCCGAACTCGCTGGCTTTGGCCGCCTCCAGGTCGATGTGGAGCGGCTGCGGATTGTGGGTCATCGTCGAGAAGAGCAGGTTGTCGGTCTCGGTGACGGTGCGGCGGATCTCGTGCCGCAGGCTGTCGCCGACCTGCCATTCGTCAAACCACCGGCCGGCCATCGCGCATCCTCCCTCTGATCAGCAGGGGCGGTGTATCGCAAGCGGGGATATCTGGAAAATCGAAATGGCGCGGGGCCGTGCATAGACCGCGTCTATGGACGGGCCCGTGGTTCAGAGATCGAGCGCGGTGACGAGGATCTCGATGCCCCGATCGCCGCGCGTGGCGAAGCCTTCGCGCGCGAGGCGCATCGCGGCGTCGCCGATCCTGTGTCGCTTCTCTTCCAATATCCGGTCCAGCTCGCTCTGGGGCGCGCGCCGGGCGAGCTTGAAGATGGCGCCGCTGTCGAGTTCGACGATGGCGGGTTCGCCGTCGAGCGATGCATGGAAACCGGGGTGACCACCCTCTTCGAGGCGGGAGCCGAGTATCAGGGACATGGGAGCTCCGGCTGGCTGCGAGCGTGCCGTGGCGGCAATCTTTCGGCGCAGTCTCCCGGACCTAGTCCATCCCGCCGTCATGACGGTATGATCCAGATTAGGTTCAGGCGGCGTCGGGGTCGAGATAGAGATAGGCGGCGTCGAACTGGCCGCGCGCGGCGAGCCAGTCGGGACGGAGGATCTCGACATGGGAGGAGCGGACGATGCACAGCCCCTCCTCGCGCAACTGCCGCAGGATGCGGTTCATGTGGATGCTCGTCACCCCGCAGATCTCGGCCAGGTCGTTCTGGGTCAGGTCGAGCGCGAAGCGCCGTCCGTCGCTGAGGCCGACCGCGCGGAGCCGGGCGTTGGTCTCGCACAGGAAATGCGCGACCCGGCCCATCGCATCGAGCCGGCCGAGCCGGAACAGCCAGGCGCGGTGCATCGCCGCGTCGAGCAAGGTGGAGAACCACAGCTTGCGGGCGAGCACCGTATCCGTGACCAGCGCGTGCATCCGGTCGTGCGGCACGATCGCGACGCGCGCATGCGTCACCGAGGCGATGTCATGTTCGAGCTGGGACAGCGCATAGCTGTGCAGGTCGACGAAATCGCCCGGCAGGTGCAGCCCGACGAACTGGCGCAGGCCGTCGCGGTCGGAAATGGTGCGGCCCATCAGCCCGTCGATGATCAGCGCGCTGTGCCGTAGCGTCTCGCCCGCCTCGACCATCACGGTGCGGGCCGGCACGACCTTGATCTCGCTGATCGCCCTCTCGATCGCGGCGTGCTCGGCGGGTTCGAGCATCATGCCCCGACGTCCCTTGAGGAACTTCTCCGTAATCATTCCGCGTGCGTTGCCCCCGAGCGCGAGGGCCGCCCGTCCGGCCCAGCAAGATCGATGGTGCTCCTCCTAATCCGGAACTTCCGGAATGAGATTGCCGTAGGTTAGTTTTGCGGAAGAATTGCAACTTCCTTGTAATCAAAGGGTTTTGGTTGACGACGTCCACCGCCCCGCGGATCGCCTCGCCGCGCCGTGGGCCATGAGGAGCCGCGCGGAAAAACCATGCCGCATTTCCACTTTCACGTCTCGAACGGCACCGGGGAGACCCGCGACGAGGAGGGCGTGGACCTGCCCGATCTCGACGCCGCCCATGCCCGGGCCCTGTCGGGAATCCGATCGATCCTGCGCGAGGAGCTCGGCCGTGGCGTGCTCGATTTCGGCGGCATGATCCGCATCACCGATCCGCAAGGACGCCTCGTCCGCGAGGTGCCGTTCGACAGCGCGGTCGAGGTTCGCCGCAGTGGCCGCCCTCGCTGAGCGCAGCCGGCCGGCCGGGGCCACGCCCTGGGCCGACCGGCTGCTGATGAAGTTGCGGCAGCGCGACGACGTCGACGCCGACGAGGAAGCCGCGCTGCGCTCGATCGTCGAGCCGCCGCAACATTATCCGGCGCGCAGGGTGATCATCGAGGAGGGCCAGCCGCTCGAACGGTCGGCGCTGCTCGTCGAAGGCCTCATCGCCCGGTTCAAGGACATGCGCGACGGCCAGCAGCAGATCAGCGAGCTTCATGTCGCCGGCGACTTCGCCGACCTGCACAGCTTCACCCTCAAGCGACTCGATCATGGCATCCTCGCGCTCACCGGTTGCCGGATAAGCTGGGTCGGGCACGACGCGCTCAGGACGGTGATCGAGCGCTTCCCCCATCTCGGCCGGCTGCTGTGGTTCTCGACCAATCTCGACGCGGCGATCCATCGCGCCTGGACGGTGTCGCTCGGCCGCCGCGACGCGGTCGCGCGGCTCGCCCATCTGCTGTGCGAACTGCAGGTCCGGCTGGAGATCGTCGGGCTTGCCGATCCGAGCGGCTATCCGCTCGCGCTGACCCAGAACGACCTCGCCAACTGCCTCGGCCTGACCTCGGTCCATGTGAACCGGGTGCTGCGCGACCTGCGCGAGCGCGGGCTGGTCACCTTTCGCGGCGGCCATGTCACCATCGCCGACCGCGCCGGGCTGTGCGACCTCGCCGAATTCAGCCCCGACTATCTGTTCCTCGAGAAGCGATCGCGCTGACCCGCCGTGCGGGGGTGACATCGACCGGGCGGCGGCCTTATCCTCCGGCATGGACAGGATGCCGAGGAGAGGGCGATGACACGGGGATTGGGACGCATCGGCATCTGGTCGATCGAGCTGCGCTTCGGCGATCCGGTCGAGGCGGGGCGGGCGGCGGCCGAACTGGAGGCGCTCGGCTTCGGCGCGATCTGGGTTCCCGGCGCGATGGACGACCGCATCCTCGCCGATGTCGACCGGCTGCTCGACGCCACCTCCGCCGTCGCGATCGGAACGGGCATCATCAACGTCTGGAAGGTCGCCGCCGCCGATGTCGGCGGCTGGTGGCAGGCGCTGCCGGCCGAGCGGCAGGCGCGGCTGATGCTCGGCTTCGGGGTCAGCCATGGGCCGGCGATCGGCGAACAATATGGCCGGCCGCTCGCGACCATGGCCGCCTATCTCGACGGGCTCGACGCCGCCGGCGTGCCGGCCGAGCGCCGCTGCCTCGCCGCGCTCGGCCCGAAGATGCTCGATCTTGCCCGCGACCGGACGGCCGGGGCGCATCCCTATCTGGTCACCGCCCGGCACACGGCCGAGGCGCGCGATCGGCTGGGGCCGGGCGCGCTGCTCGCGCCCGAGCAGGGGGTGATCCTCGAAAGCGATCCGGCGCGAGCGCGCGAGATCGGGCGAGCCGCGCTGTCCAGCTATCTGAACTTCCCCAACTATCTGAACAACTGGCGGCGGCTCGGTTACAGTGAGGAGGACGTCGCCGGCAGCGACCGGCTGATCGACGACCTCTTCCTGTGGGGCGACCGCGACCGCATCGCGGCGGGCGTGCAGGCCCATTTCGATGCCGGCGCCGACCATGTCTGCCTGCAACTCATCCGCGGCGCGGTCGGCAGCGACATGGCGATGCCGATCGAGGGATGGCGGACGCTGGCCAAGATGCTGCTCTAGGACGGGTCGGTTTCGAGGAATTCGAGGAAGCTGGAGACGGCACGACTGCGGTGCCGCTCGCGGTGGAGCAGCAGGCTGAAATTGCGTTCGGGCAGGACGCAGTCGAGCCGCTGGATCAGGCCGGCCTTGCGGCGCGGGGCGGCGGCGGCGTCGGAGATGGGGGCGATCATCGCGCTGCCCTCGACCGCCGCCAGCACCGCGCCGTTCGACGGCAGTTCGAGCCGGATGTCGAGATCGCCGATCGCAAGGCCATGGTCGGGCAGCACCGTCGCGAAATGGTCGCGCGTGCCCGACCCCGGCTCGCGCATCACCCAGACGGCCTCCAGCAGCTCCGCGCGGCCGATCGGGCGGCCGGCGAGGCTATGGTCGATCGCGGCATAGAGGCCGAGCCGGTCGTGCCCGACGGTCCGCACGTCGAGCAGCGGATGATCGGTCCGTCCCTCGACCACCGCCAGGTCGGCATCGCCCGCGAGCACGGCCGACGCGGCCTGGGCGGTGTTGCCGTCGGCCATCGACAGGGTGATCCCCGGCCGCGCGGTGGCGAAGCGGGCGAGATAGCGCGGCAGCCAATAGGTCGCGACCGTCTGGCTGGCGGCGATGCGGACCTCGCCGCGGACGAGGCCCGACAGGTCGTCGAGCACTTGCCGCGCCTGTTCGGCCTGCGCGAGCACCGCCTTGGCCTCGGGCAGGAACAGGCGGCCGGCGCTGGTCAGCTCCAGCCGGCGGCCGATCCGGTCGAACAGCCGGCTGCCGTGCCGTCCCTCCAGCGCGGCGACGGCGGCGCTGACGGCGGGCTGCGACAGATGGAGAAGGGCGGCGGCGCGGGTCATGTTCGACGCCTCGGCGACGGCGACGAAGATGCGGAGCTGATCGAGGGTCATCGATAAAGACAGTCTATCGTTTCGTTCCAATCAATCGATTGGACTTGGAGGTTTGTCAAGTCGATCTATCAGGGATGATAGTTGGGCTTTCGACATCACCCTTCGGCCGGCTGCTGCCGGGCCTTGCCCTGAGCATCGCGGTCGCCGGGGCGGCGCTGCTGCTCGCGCGGGTCGAGGCCGTGGCGGTGGGACATAGCTGGCTCGAGCCGCTGGTGCTGGCGATCCTGCTCGGCACGGTCCTGCGCACGGCCTGGGCGCTGCCGGCATCCTTCGCGCCCGGCATCGACTGCGCGGCGCGTACCGTGCTGGAGGTGGCGGTGATGCTGATCGGCGCGACGATCAGCTTCGGGACGCTGATGGCGGCGGGACCGGCGTTGCTCGTCGGGATCGTCGCGACCGTGGTCTGCGCGATCGGCCTGTCCTTCCTGATCGGCCGGGCGTTCGGCCTGCCGTCCAAGATGGCGACGCTGGTCGCCTGCGGCAACGCGATCTGCGGCAATTCGGCGATCGCCGCGGTCGCGCCGGTGATCGAGGCCGACAGCAGGGACGTCGCCACCGCGATCGCCTTCACGGCGGTGCTCGGCGTCGGCGTCGTCCTGCTCCTGCCGCTGCTCGCCGCGGTGCTGCATCTCTCGCCCGCCGCCGGCGGGGCGCTGGCCGGCCTGACCGTCTATGCGGTGCCGCAGGTGCTCGCCGCCGCCGGGCCGATGGGCGGCGTCGCGGTGCAGGTGGGGACGCTGGTGAAGCTGACCCGGGTGCTGATGCTGGGGCCGGTGCTGTTGCTGCTGTCGCTGGTCGCGCCGCGCGCCGCGACGGCGGGAGCGGCGGCCGGGGGCCGCGCCTCGTTCGATCGACGGCGCTTGGCATTGATCCTGCCCTGGTTCATCGTCGGCTTCCTGCTGCTGGCGGTGCTCCGGTCGATCGGGCTGCTGCCGGCGGCGGCGGTCGGCGCGGCGGACCATGTCGCCGGGCTGCTGACGGTCGTCGCGATGGCGGCGCTGGGGCTGGGGGTCGACCTGCGCAGCGTCGCGGCCGCGGGCCCGCGCGTGACGGCGGTGGTGACGCTGTCGCTGTGCCTGCTGGCGGCAATCGCGCTGGGCATATTGTGGGCGACCGGGCTCGCCTGGAACGGCTGACGGAGCGGAAGGACGATGGATCGGTTCGATATGATGATGAGGGCGCCGCTCGACCGTCGGCAGATGCTGGCGGGCGCGGCGGCGATGCTGGCGGCGGTGCCGGCCGGCGCGCAGGGGCTGGTCGACCTGCGCCTGCCGGGCGGGCCGTCGCGGCGGCCGCTGGCGGGCGGCTTCCCCGGCAAGGGGGAGATGATCGTCCAGCGCATCCATCCGCCGCTGCTCGAAACCCCGATGGAGGTGTTCGACGGCGACGTCTTCACCCCCAATGACCGCTTCTTCGTGCGCTGGCACTGGTCCGATTTCCCCACCTCGGTCGATGCCGGGGCGTTCCGCCTGGCCGTCCACGGACGGGTGCGGCGGCCGCTGTCGATCAGCCTCGCCCAGTTGCTGCGGATGCCGCGCGTCGAGCTGGCGGCGGTGAACCAATGCTCGGGCAATTCGCGCGGCCTGTTCGAACCCCGCGTCCCCGGCGCGCAATGGGCGCATGGCGCGATGGGCAATGCGCGCTGGACCGGCGTGCGGCTGCGCGACCTGCTCGACCGGGCGGGGGTGCTCGCCGATGCCGTCGCGGTCCGCTTCGCCGGGCTCGACGGGACGACGGTGGAGGGCGCGCCGCGCTATGAGAAGGCGCTCGCCATCGACCATGCCCGCGACGGCGAGGTGATGATCGCCTTCGCGATGAACGGGGAGCAGCTGCCGCTGCTCAACGGCTTTCCGATCCGGCTGATCGTGCCCGGCTATTATTCGACCTACTGGATCAAGATGCTGTCCGACATCGAGGTGCTGGCCGCGCCCGACGATGGCTACTGGATGGCCAAGGCTTACCGGATACCGACGACGCCGGGCGCGGACATCGCGCCGGGGACCAAGGATTTCCCGACGGTGCCGATCGGCCGGATGGTGCCGCGCTCCTTCGTCACCAGCCTGCGCGAGGGGCAGGCGGTTCCGCTTCGCCCGGTGCTGCCGGTCGGCGGGATCGCGCTGGGCGGCGACCGGGGCGTCGCCCGGGTCGAGCTGTCGGCCGACGGCGGGCGGAGCTGGCTGCCGACCCGGCTCGGCCCCGACCATGGCCGCTACAGCTTCCGTCGCTGGGATGCCGATCTGCCGCTGGCGGGACCGGGGCGGCTGACGCTGATGGTCCGCTGCACCAACGATGCGGGGGAGGGGCAGCCGATGAAGCCGGTCTGGAACCCGAGCGGCTTCATGCGCGGCAATGTCGAGGCGGTGTCGATCGAGGTGCGGGCCGATGCGTGACCGGACCTGGCTGGCCGCCGGACTCTGCGCCCTCGTCGCCGCGATCGCGCTCTCGGCCGGATCGCGCGCCGCGCCGCGCTTCGCCATCACATCGACCTCGGTCGAGCTGCCCTATGACGAGACGGCCTATCCCGAGGGGCCGGGGGCGGAGGTGATGAACGCCAATTGCGCGTCGTGCCATTCGGCGAGCATGGTGCTGCTCCAGCCCAGATTGTCGCGCGAGCAATGGACCGGGATCGTCCGCAAGATGCGCGACGTCTACCGCGCCCCCGTCGCCGACGAGGACGTCCCGGCGATCATCGACTATCTGGCGAAGCTATCGCCGAGCTGAGGCCTGCTCGGCGCGCATCCGGCGGACCGAGGCGTCGAACACCATGTCGGAGAAGCTGGCCGAGGTCGCCAGCCGCAGCGCGTCGTCGGCGCAGCGCTGCCGCACGCTGTCGGCGAGGATCGTGTCGGGGCCGCCGGCCTGGCCCGACATGCATTGGATCTCGGCCGCGCGCTGCACCGTCCACAGCAGCATGAAGGTCGCCGGGATCGACCGCTCGCACACCGCGATGCCGTGGTTGCGCAGCACCAGGACATGCTTGTCGCCGATGCTCTCCAGCATCCGGCCGCGCTCGTCGTCATAGAGGGTGATGCCCTCGAAATCATGATAGCCAACCCGGCCGAACAGCTGGGCGCCGTAGAAATTGTCGTGGCTGATCCCCTCGCGCTTCATCGCCACCGCCGACACCGCATTGCTGTGGGTGTGGGCGACGCAGGCGACGTCGGGGCGGTTCGCATGGATCACGCCGTGCAGCGCGAACCCCGCCGGGTTGCCGGGATAGGGCGACGGCTCGACCAGCTTGCCGTCGATCCCGACCTTGATCAGGTTCTCGGGCGTGATCTCCTCGTAGAGCAGGCCGAAGGGGTTCATCAGATAGTGATGCTCGGGCCCTGGAAGCCGGACCGAGATATGGTTGAAGATGATCTCCGACCAGCCGAGATGGACGACGAGGTGGTAGAAATCGGTGAGCTGGCGGCGAAGCGTGGCTTCGTCGAGCGGTTGTGCGGAGGCTGTGACCATCTGGCGGTTCCCGGTAAGGTGCGGTGGCGCGGACCGGCCATGGGTCTAAAATCCCCATGGTTCGCTGTAAAGGCGGAGGCACCGGCCGGCGCCGCGCCATTTGGGAGTTGACGCAAAAATACACTGCTGTATTTATCGGTGACGGTTTCCATCGATCACCATCGCGGAGCAGGGCATCTCGTGACGAAAGGCGCGGCACAGACGAAGGCCACCGCCAGGCGGTCCTGGGTGCGGACGCCGCCGCCCGAGCAGACCCCGTCGACCGAGGACTGGGTCCGGCTGGCGCGCGAGGTGCTGATCAGCGAGGGGATCGTCGCGGTCAAGATCGACCGGCTCGCCAAGCTGGCCGGCGTCACGCGCGGCGGCTTCTACTGGCGCTTCCAGAGCCGCGACGAACTGCTCGACGCGCTGATCGCCGACTGGCGCGACCGCAACACCACGCCGATGCTGCAGGTCCTCCGCAGCGACGCCTCCCCGAAGGAGCGGATGCGCGGCCTGGCCGAGCTCTATATCGAGGGGCGCGGGTTCAGCGAGGCCTATGACAGCGCCGTCCGCGCCTGGGCCGCGCTGTCGCCGCCGATCGCGGAGATCGTCCGGGCGGTCGACGGCATCCGGCTGGAGGCGCTCGAGGAACTGTTCCGCGACGTCGGCTTCGACGCCGACGAGGCGATGATCCGCGCGCGCATCACCTATTTCCACCAGGTCGGCTATTATGCGATCGGCATGCAGGAGAGCGCCGAGGAGCGATGGAAGCTCGTCGACCGTTATACCGACGTGCTGTTCAGCAACCTGTTGAAATAAATACCCGTTCTCCGAAGTTTTCAGGAGCGGCATGTGCTTATCCAAGAAATACACAACTGTATTTATGAGAGATGAAGATGCGCTATTCGGCGTGGACGGTTTTCAAACAGGGGCTGGGCGGCCAACGCGGCTGGAAGCCCGCCTGGCGGTCGCCCGACCCGAAGCCGGACTATGAGGTCGTCGTCATCGGCGGCGGCGGCCATGGGCTGGCGACGGCCTATTATCTGGCCAGGACCTACGGCATCCGCCGCGTCGCGGTGCTGGAGAAGGGCTGGATCGGCGGCGGCAACAGCGGCCGCAACACCACGGCGATCCGGTCCAACTATTATTACCGCGCCAGCGCCCGGATGTACGAGCATTCGCTCAAGCTCTACGAGAGGCTGTCGAAGGAGCTGAACTATAATGTGATGTTCAGCCAGCGCGGCATGATCTCGCTGGCCCACAGCCCGCACGATGTCGAACTGGCGCATCGGCAGGCCGGCGCGATGCGGCTCAACGGGGTGGACGCGGACTTCCTGACGCCGGCCGAGATCGCCCGGCGCGTGCCGATCCTCGACATGTCGCCCGAGGCGCGCTTCCCGGTGTTCGGCGGGCTGCTCCAGAAGCGGGCGGGCACCGCGCGGCACGACGCGGTGGTGTGGGGCTATGCCCGCGCCGCCGATGCGCTGGGCGTCGACATCATCCAGAATTGCGAGGTGACCGGCTTCCGGCGCGGCGCCGACGGCGCGGTGACCGGGGTCGAGACCTCGCGCGGGCCGATCGCGACGACGCGGATCGGCGTCGCGGTCGCCGGCCATTCGAGCCGGCTCGCCGAGATGGCCGGCTTCCGCCTGCCGATCACCAGCTATGCGTTGCAGGCCTTCGTGTCGGAACCGCTCAAGCCGGTGCTCGACACCGTCATCCTGTCGCCCGCGACCGGGGTCTATATGAGCCAGTCCGACAAGGGCGGCCTCGTCATCGGCGGCGGGCTGGACCTCTATCCCTCCTATGCGCAGCGCGGCAACATGCCGGTGATCCGCAACGTGCTGGGCGCGGTCGCGGCGCAATATCCGGCGCTCGGCCGGGTCCGGTTGCTGCGGCAATGGGCCGGCATCGTCGACGTCGTCCCCGACAGCAGCCCGATCATCGGCGCGTCGCCGGTGCCGGGGCTGTTCCTCGACTGCGGCTGGGGCACCGGCGGGTTCAAGGCGATCCCGGTCGGCGGCACGATGCTGGCCCACCAGCTCGCCACGCTGACGCCGCACGAACTGGCCGAGCCCTTCTCGCTCGAACGCTTCACCACCGGCGCGCTCATCGACGAAGCCGCCGGCTCCGGCATCGCGCACTGAGGATCGATCATGCTGCAAATCTCCTGCCCCTGGTGCGGTCCCCGCGACGAGATCGAGTTCCGCTGCGGCGGCCAGAGCCACATCATCCGCCCCGGCCCGCCCGAAGAGATCGATGACGCGACCTGGGGCCGCTATCTGAGCGAGAAGACCAACCCGCGCGGCGACCATCTCGAACGCTGGCTGCACGCCGCCGGCTGCCGCCGCTGGTTCAACGTCGCGCGCGACACCGCGACCCACCGCATCCGCGCGGTCTATCACATGATCGAGGCCGCGCCCGCGATCGACGATGAGGGGAGCGCGCGATGAGCCAGCCTTTCCGCCTCGCCGCTGGCGGGCTGGTCGATCGCGGCCGGCCGCTGTCCTTCCGCTTCGAGGGGCGCGACTATCGCGGCTATGCCGGCGACACGCTCGCCTCCGCGCTGCTCGCCAACGGCGTTCGGCTGGTCGGCCGATCGTTCAAATATCATCGCCCGCGCGGGATATTGGGGTTCGGACCCGAGGAATCCAACGCGCTGATGCAACTCGGCACCGGCGCGCGCACCGCGCCCAATCTGCGCGCCACCGAGATCAGGCTGCACGACGGTCTGGAAGCGAAGGCGGTCAATTGCTGGCCGAGCGTCCGCTTCGACGTCGGCGGGGTGAACAACCTGCTGTCGCGCTTCCTGGCGGCGGGTTTCTACTACAAGACCTTCATGTGGCCGCACTGGCACGTCTATGAGGGCGTGATCCGGCGGGCGGCCGGCCTCGGCAAGGCGCCCAAGGCCGCCGATCCCGACCGCTACGAGAACCGCTTCGCCCATTGCGACCTGCTGGTGGTCGGATCGGGCCCCGCCGGCCTCGCCGCGGCGCGGGCGGCGGCCGGCAACGGCCAGCGGGTGATCCTGGCCGAGCAGGATCATGTGCTGGGCGGCCGGCTGCGCTGGGAGGGCGGCGAGATCGACGGCCTGGCCGCCGATCGCTGGGCCGACGAGGCGATCGCGGCGCTGGCCGCGATGCCGAACGTCCGCATCCTGCCGAGCACCGCCGTCACCGGCTATTTCGACCATGACGCGCTGGCGATGATCGAGGCGGTGTCGGGCGACGATCCCGCCGCCCCGGCGCACCTGCCGCGCTACCGGCAATGGCAGGTGCGGGCGGGCAGGGTGGTCCTCGCCACCGGCGCGATCGAGCGGCCGCTGGTGTTCCCCGGCAACGACCGGCCCGGCGTCATGCTGGCGAGCGCGGTGCGCCATTATCTGGCGCGCTACGGCGTCCGCGCGGGTGATCGGGCGGTGATCTTCACCAACAATGACGAGGCCTATCGCACCGCCGTCGCCTTCCGGGCCGCCGGGGGCACGGTGGCGGCGGTGGTCGACACGCGGGCCGACGTCGACACGGCGGTCGCGGCCTCGGTCGAGACGCTCGGCATCCCGTTGCTGCGCGGCGCGTCCGTGGTGGCGACGCGGGGCGCAAAGGCGTTGCGCGAGGTGACGGCCCGGCAGGCGGACGGCGGCACGCTGCGCCTCGCCTGCGACCTGCTGGCGATGTCGGGCGGCAGCAACCCGAATGTCGGCCTCTTCTCCCAATCGGGCGGGCGGCTCGCCTTCGACGAGGAACTGACCGCCTTCCGCCCCGCCCAGTCGGTGCAGAACGAACGGTCGGCCGGCGCCGCCGCCGGGCTGCGGACGCTGGACGGGGCGCTGGCGAGCGGCCATGCCGCCGGAACGGGCGACGGCGACGGCGCCGCGCCGCGCGCGACCGACGCGCATCCGGCGCCGGCCGTCACCGCCTGCTGGCGGATCGACGCGCCGGGCAAGGCCTTCGTCGACATGCAGAACGACGTCAGCGCCGACGATATCGGCCTTGCCGCGCGCGAGAGCTTCCGCTCGGTCGAGCATCTCAAGCGCTACACTACGCTCGGCATGGCGTCCGACCAGGGCAAGACCTCCAACGTCAACGCGCTGGCGATCATGGCCGGGCTGACCGGGCAGGGCATCGCCGAGACCGGGACGACGCGCTTCCGCTTCCCCTTCGTGCCGGTCGCGCTCGGCGCCTTCGCCGGCCGCGCCCATGGCGAATTGCTGCGGCCGCTGCGGCGGCTGGCCCTGCACGACCGCCATGTCGCACTGGGAGCGATCATGGAGGATTATGGCTGGCTCCGCCCGTCGGCCTATCCCCGCGCTGGCGAGAGCCGGTTCGAGGCCGAGCAGCGCGAGGCGCGGGCGGTGCGCGACGGGGTCGGCATCTTCGACGGCTCGCCGCTCGGCAAGATCGAGGTGCGCGGCCCCGACGCGGGCAAGCTGCTCGACTTCATCTATGCCAATACCATGTCGACGCTGAAGCTCGGCAAGGTCCGCTACGGGCTGATGCTCAACGAGCTGGGGGTCGTCATCGACGACGGCGTCTGCGTCCGGCTGGGCGAGGACCATTTCCTGGTCGGCGCGTCGAGCGCCGGCGCGGACCGGATCGCCGCCTGGCTGGAGGAATGGCTCCAGTGCGAGTTCGTCGACCATGACGTGCTGGTCGCTCCCTTGACGACGAGCTGGTCGGTGGTGACGCTCACCGGCCCGCGCGCCCGCGACCTGCTCGCCGAGGCGGGGACGAGCTTCCCGCTGGGGGCCGAGGCCTTCCCGCACATGAGCTTCCAGGCCGGCACCGTCGCGGGGATCGAGGCGCGGGTCATGCGGGTGAGCTACACCGGCGAGACCTCCTATGAGATCAACGTGCCGACCGGCCGCACCGCCGAGCTGTGGGACGTGCTGATGCGGCTCGGTGGCCGATATGGGCTGACCCCGATCGGCATCGACGCGTGGAACCTGCTGCGCCTCGAAAAGGGCTATCTGCACATCGGCGCCGATACCGACGGCACCACGACGCCGCTCAACATCGGCTGGGACCATGTCCTGCGGCGCAAGGGAGACTTCGCCGGCAAGCGTTCGCTGATGCTCGCGCTGCACCAGGACCCGGCGCGGCTCCAGCTCGTCGGGCTGCGCGCGGAGGGTATGGAGCCGCTGCCGATCGGCGCGCATCTGGTTCGTGGCGAGGGGGCGGATCGCGCCAGCGACGGCTTCGTCACGTCGAGCGTCCATAGCCCGGTGTTCGGCCGGGGCGTCGCGCTGGCGCTCGTCCATGGCGGCACCGGCCGGGTCGGGGAGACGGTCGCGCTGGAGCATGGGGGGCGCCGGCTGACCGCCACGATCGTCCAACCCACCCTCTATGATCCCGAAGGAGCGCGGCTCAATGGCTGACATCTGGAAGGCGGCTGCCGCGACGGTCGCGGTGCGCGAACGCGCGCCCGGGCCGATCGCCACGCTGCGGCTGCGGCGGCCTTCGGCGGACGACCTGGCGCGGATCGGCGCGCTGATCGGCACGGCGTTGCCGACCGTCCCCAACCGCATTGCCGACGGCGCCGCGCGGGTGATCTGGATCGGCCCCGACGAATGGCTGATCCTCGGCGATACCGCATCGAACGCGGCGATCGAGGCGGCGGCGACCGACGCCGCGGCGGCGCTGTGCGTCGGCGTCGGCGACGGGCGCTGCATGTTCGAGGCGACCGGCCCCGACGCCGCCGAGCTGCTCGCCAAGGCGACGTCGATCGACCTGCACCCGGCCGTGTTCACCGAGGCGATGTCGGCGATGACGCTGTTCGCGCAGGTCAACGCGATCGTCGATCGCCCGCCGGGGCTGGACGGATTCCGGCTGATCTTCGACGTCAGCCTCCGCGACTATCTCCGCCGCTGGTTCGCCGACGCGATCGTCGAGTTCGGCTGACGCCACGGCCCGCCGCCGCCTTCTTCCTCCATCATCCCGATCATCGAAGGGTTGCCATGACCGCCGCCTATGTCCTGACTCTGTCCTGCCCCGACCAGCCGGGGATCGTCACCCGCGTCACCGCCGAGCTGTACAGCTACCGCGCCAACATCGTCGAAGCCGCCCAGTTCGAGGACAGGGAGACCGGCCGCTTCTTCATGCGGGTGGTGTTCACCGTGCCCGAGGGCGTGACATTGGACGTGGTGCGCGACACCTTCACGCCGGTCGCGCGCCATTACGACATGCACTGGGCGATCCGCCCGCGCGACCAGCGGCGCAAGGTGCTGCTGCTCGCGTCGAAGTTCGACCATTGCCTGGTCGACCTGCTCTACCGCAACCGCATCGGCGAGCTGAACATGGAGGTGGTCGGGATCGTCTCCAACCACCCGCGCGAAACCTATGGCGACCTCGGCGACGCGCCCTTCCACCATTTCCCGATCACCCGCGACAGCAAGGCCGAGCAGGAGGCGCGGATCAAGGCGCTGGTCGACGAGACCGGCGCCGAGCTGATCGTGCTGGCGCGCTACATGCAGATATTGTCGGACGACCTCGCCGCCTTCCTGGCGGGGCGCTGCATCAACATCCATCACAGCTTCCTGCCCGGCTTCAAGGGCGCCAAGCCTTATCACCAGGCGCATGCGCGCGGCGTGAAGATGATCGGCGCGACCGCCCATTACGTCACCGCCGACCTCGACGAAGGGCCGATCATCGCCCAGGACGTCGAGCAGATCAGCCATGCGGACTCGCCCGAGGCGCTGGTGCGCAAGGGCCGCGACATCGAGCGGCGCGTGCTGGCGCGGGCGGTGCGGCACCATCTGGCCGACCGGGTGCTGCTCAACGGCGCCAAGACCGTGGTCTTCACGGACTGATCCGATGGCCGCCATCATCGACGGGAAGGCGATCGCGGCGGCGATCCGGGCCGAGGTCGCGGCCGGCGTCACGGCGCTGACAGCAGAGGGCGGGGCCGCGCCGGGGCTGGCCGTCGTGCTGGTCGGCGAGGACCCGGCGAGCCTGGTCTATGTCGGCCGCAAGATCGCCCAGACCCGCCAGGCGGGCATCCGGTCGTTCGAGCACCGGCTGCCCGCCGGGACGGGCGAGGCGGACCTGCTCGGCCTGATCGAGCGGCTCAACCGCGACGACGAGGTCCACGGCATCCTCGTCCAGCTTCCGCTGCCGCGCCACATCCGCGCCGATCGGGTGCTCGACGCAATCGATCCGCTCAAGGACGTCGACGGCTTCCATCCGGTCAATGTCGGCCGGCTGTCGATCGGCACCGACGGGCTGGTGCCCTGCACGCCGCTCGGCTGCATGTTGCTGCTGGAAACGGTGATCGACGATTTCCGGGGGCTCAAGGCGGTCGTCATCGGCAAGTCGAACATCGTCGGCAAGCCGGTGGCGATGCTGCTGCTCGAACGCGAGTGCACGGTGACGGTGACGCACATCCTGACCCGCAACCTGCCCGACATCGTCCGCACGGCCGACATCGTCGTGGTCGCGGCCGGCAGCCCGGGGCTGGTGCGCGGCGACTGGGTCAGGCCCGGCGCGGTGGTGATCGACGTCGGGATCAACCGCATCGGCGAACCGGGCAAGGACAGCCGCCTGGTCGGCGACGCCGCGTTCGACGAGCTGGGCCATGCGGCGGCGATCACGCCGGTTCCCGGTGGGGTCGGGCCGATGACGGTCGCCTGCCTGCTGCGCAACACGCTGGTCGCCGCGCGCCGGCAGCAGGGGGCGGACGCTTCGCCTAAAAAAGGCGCCTGACCGCCTCTGGTCCCGCGCTTTCATAGGGCTATTCCTGGCCGGGAAGGGACCTGCCACGGGGCAGGGCGACATCGATTCCTGTCGGAGGTTGGACGTTCGAGCGATGCAGCAGCAGGCGCGGGTTGTGATCATAGGCGGCGGCGTGATCGGCTGCAGCATCCTCTACCATCTCACCAAGCAGGGATGGACCGACGTGGTGCTGCTCGAACGCAAGGAGCTGACGGCGGGATCGACCTGGCACGCGGCGGGCGGCTTCCACACCATCAACGGCAACGCCAACGTCGCCCGGCTCCAGGCCTATACCTGCGGCATCTACCGCGAGATCCAGGAGCTTTCGGGGCAGGACGTCGGCGCTCATTATGTCGGCGGGCTGCTGGTCGCGGCGACCGAGCAGCGCTGGGAATTCCTGCGCGCCGAACATGCCCGCCACCATGTGCTGGGGATCGAGTCCGAACTGCTCGGCCCGGCCGAGATTGCGAAGCTCGTCCCGATCATGGAGATGAGGGACGTGATCGGCGCGATCTACGATCCGCTCGAAGGCTATCTCGATCCCTCGGGCGCGACCTATGCCTATGCCGGCGCAGCGCGCGCGGCGGGCGCGACGATCCACCGCTACACGATGGTCGAGGGTCTGGCGCTCCGGCCGACCGGCGAGTGGGAGGTGCGGACCGACAAGGGGACGATCGTCGCCGAGCATGTCGTCAACGCCGCCGGCCTGTGGGCGCGCGAGGTCGGCCGGATGGCCGGGGTCGATCTGCCGCTGGTGCCGATGGAGCATCACTACCTGATCACCGACGACCTGCCTGAGCTGAAGGGTAGGCCGGAGATGCCGTCGGTCGCCGATCTCGACGGCGGGCTCTACCTGCGGCAGGAGCATGACGGCATGCTGCTGGGAGTCTACGAACGCGACGCGGTGCCGTGGGCGGTGGCGGGGACGCCGTGGGATTATGCCGAGAACGAGCTGCTCATCCCCGACCTCGACCGGCTCGGCGAGGACCTGACGCGCGGGTTCGAGCGCTATCCCGCGATCGCCAATGCCGGGATCAAGCGGATCGTCAACGGCCCCTTCACCTTCTCGCCCGACGGCAACCCGCTGGTCGGCCCGATCGCCGGCCTGCCCAATTACTGGGTCGCCTGCGGGATCATGGCGGGTTTCGTCCAGGGCGGCGGCATCGGCCGGTCGCTCGCCGAATGGATCATCGACGGCCAGCCGTCGATCGACGTCCACGGCATGGACATCGCCCGCTTCGACCCCAGGCTCCCCGAGCCGGTGACGATCGCCCGCGCGCGGGAATTCTACGGCCGCCGCTTCGACATCCCCTATCCCAACGAGATCTGGCCGGTCGGCCGCCCGCTCAAGACCTCGCCGCTCTATGCGGCGCACGAGGCGAAGGGCGCGGTGTTCATGAGCAGCTTCGGCTTCGAGGCGCCGGCCTATTTCGCGCCGCCGGGCGCGCCGTTCGAGGAGACGCCGACCTTCCGCCGGTCGAACGCCTTCGCGATCATCGGCGAGGAATGCCGCGCGGTCCGGGCCTCGGTCGGCGTGGTCGACATGTCGGCGGTGTCGAAATTCCAGGTCGACGGGCCGGGGGCGGAAGCCTTCCTGCGCAAGGTGATCGCGTCGCCGCTGCCGGCGGTCGGCCGTACCCTGCCGGCGCTGCTGCTGTCGAAGGTCGGCCGGATCATCGGCGACCTCAACGTCAGCCGTCTGGCCGGAGACCGCTATCTGCTGACCGCGCCGACCTTCATGCAGGCGATCTACATGCGCTGGTTCGAGGAGCATGGGCGCGGCCTCGACGTCGCGTTGCGCAACGTCACCGACGAGCTGGGCGGGCTGTTCGTCGCCGGCCCGCGCGCCGCCGCGCTGATCGACGCGCTGAGCGCCCATCACCGCATCGGCAGCGCCGTCGCGCCCGGCGAGCTGACCGAGGCGGCGATCGGCTATGCGCCCTGCCACGTCCTCGCCTCCGACCGGATCGGCGAACCGGGCTTCGAGCTCTACACGCCCACCGTCCACCTCTATCCGCTCTATCGCCAGATCATGGCGGCGGGCGCCGGGATGGGCATCCGCGACATCGGCATCCGCGCGTTCAGCACGCTGGTCATGGAGCATGCCCCGGGCACCACCCTGCGCGAGATGTCGCAGGACCACACGGTCGCCGAGTGCGGCTATGGCGAGCTGCTCGACCGGACGCGCGACGACTATGTCGGCTGCGCGGCGGCGCTCGCCTCGCTCGACGGCGAGCCCGAATACCGGCTCGTCGCGCTGCGCGTCGACACGGTCGACGCCGATCCGGCGGGCGAGGAGCCGGTCTGGGTGGGCAACGCCTATGTCGGCGCGACCAGCTCGGGCTATTACGGCCATACGGTGGGCTATGCGATGGCGATGGCCTTCCTGGACGCCGCCGGGCGGGCCGAGGGAGCCGCGCTCGAAGTATCGGTGCTGGGCGAGCGGCGGCCGGCGCATATCGTGCCATTGCCCTTTCCGAAGGGCTGAGATGTCGGGAGGCGGCCCATGCCGCCGCAACAGGGGAGGTCATCATGCGTCGTCGATCCTGGGCTGCGGCCCTCGCACTGGTCGCCCTGCTGTCGGGCACCGCCCCGGCGGCGGCTCCGCAGGCGCCGGTCGACCTGCTCGACCTGATGAAGGTTCGCGGCGCCGCGACCGTGCAGCGCGGTGTTCCGGTCACGCTGCGCGACGGCACGCGGCTGTTCGCCACCCTCGTCACGCCGAACCGGCCCGCCGGCGAGCGGCTGCCGACGATCCTGATCCAGTCGCCCTATGATCCGTCCTGGGAGCTGGGCGGCGCGACCGTCTCCCGCCTCGTCCATGCCGGCTATGCGATCGTCGTCGTCAACGCGCGCGGCACCCAATGGTCGGAGGGTGAATATCACTGGATGAAGGGCGCCGCCGACGACGGCGAGGACAGCGTCAAATGGGTGACGGCGCAGCCCTGGTCGAACGGCAAGGTCGGCGCCTATGGCTGCTCGTCGAGCGGCGAGGTGCAGTTCGCCCTCGCCAAGCGCAATCCGCCCGGCCTGAAGGCGATGGTGGCGATGGCGGCGGCCACCGGGGTCGGCGTGATCCCCGGCTATGCCGACCAGGGCATCTTCTACACCGGCGGGGTGCCGTCGTTCGACTGGGCCTATTGGTATCGCACCCAGGGCCATCTCCATCACCCCAAGCTGCCGGCCGGCATCTCGCAGCAGGAGCGCGAGGCGCTGATCGCCACCTATTCGGCGGCGGCCAGCGCGCCGGAAGGATGGGACTGGGCGAAGCATCTGCCGAGCCGCGACGTATTGAAGGCGACGGGATCGCCCGAGTCCGAGTTCGACCGGATGATCGCGATGAAGCCGAACGATCCGCGCTGGCGCGAATATGACTTCCTCAACACCGGCGACAGCACGCGGGTGCCGATGCTGCACGTCGACAGCTGGTACGACACGATCGAGGTCTATCCCACCGCCAAGGCCTTCGAATATCTCTCGCGCAATTCGCCGGACCAATATCTGATCCTCGGCGGCACCGCGCATTGCTCGATGGGGACCGAGACCGAGAAGACGATGGTCGGCGAGCGGCCGATCGGCGACGCCCGCTTCGACTATGAAGGGCAGGTCGTGCGCTGGTTCGACCATTGGCTGAAGGACGACGGCAAGGGCGAGCTGGCGATGCCGCGCGTCCAATATTACCCGCTCGAAGCGAACCGCTGGGTGAGCGACAAGGCGTGGCCGCCGCGCTCGACGCCGCGCCGCCTGTTCCTCGACAGCGCGGGCGACGCGAACGGGCTGGCCGGCGGCGGCAAGCTGGTCGACCGGCCGGGCAGGGGCGCGCCCGACCGCTTCGCCAGCGATCCGCTGAACCCCGTGCCGACCCATGGCGGCGGCTGCTGCGACCGCAACGTCTCGCGCGACCAGAGCGCGATCGAGCGGCGCGACGACGTGCTCGTCTACACGACCGCGCCGTTCGACAGGACATTGAAGGTCGCGGGCTATGTCAACGCCACGCTCTATCTGTCGACCTCGACGCCCGACGCCGACGTGGCGGTGAAGCTGGTCGACGTCTATCCCGACGGCAAGGCGTACAACATCTACGACACGATCCAGCGGCTGCGCTATCGCGACGGGATCGACCGCGAGGCGCCGATGGAGCCCGGCCGCGTCTACAAGGTCGAGCTGAAGCAGATCGTCGCCGCTTCGCATTTCGCGCCCGGCCACCGCCTGCGCATCGAGATCGCCGGCAGCAACTTCCCGCAATATGAGCGGAACATGCACCGGGGCGGCGCGAACCATGAGCAGCGCGAGCCGGTGACCGCCAGCACTACCCTCTATCACGACAAGGATCGCGCCTCGTTCATTGAACTGCCGGTGGTGCCCTGATGCCAACGACGAAAGGGGAAGGAACAATGAGAGGAATCGGAAGGGCGGTACTGGCGGGCCTGATGCTGGTCGCGATGACCGGCGAGGCCGTCGCCGCCGACACGGCGAAGGCGTTCACCGCGCCGATCGAGGGCGGCACGCTCCATTATGAGATGATCGGCGGCGGCGACCAGCCGCCGCTGGTGCTAGTCAATGGCGGGCCGGGGCTCGACCATCGTTATTTCCATGGCAGCCCGGTCTGGGAAGGCTTGTCGAAGCGCCGCCCGGTCGTCTTCTACGACCAGCGCGGCATGGGACGCACCACCTCGACCATCGCCGTCGACCGGTTCACGGTCGACATGATGGTCGCCGACCTGGAGGCGCTGCGGGTCAGGCTCGGCGTTCCGAAGATCGCGCTGCTCGGCCATAGCTGGGGCGGGCTGCTGTCGATGGCCTATGCGACACGCCATCCCGACCATGTCTCCCGCCTCGTCCTGGTCGGGTCGGGCGCTCCGAAGATCGCGGCGCACGAATATCTGTTCGACAAGCTCTATCCCGAGATCGCGGCCCGGCAGGTGCCCGACGACAGCCCGGCGGCGAAGATGGGATGCAAGGCCGACAGCCTCGAGGACTATGGGCGGATGGCCTATTACGACCAGCGCAACCAGCCGCGCCTGGCGGCCGAGGACAACAGCGCCTTCTCGCAGGAGGTCTGCACCGCGGTCATGCTCGACGCGATGAAGCTCGACCTCTTCCCCAGGCTCCGTACGCTCCATGTGCCGACGCTGGTGATCAACGGCCGCTTCGACGCCAATGTCGCGCCGACGGTCGCCTATGCGATCAGCAAGGCGATCCCCGGCGCGACGCTCGACTATTTCGAGCATAGCGGCCACCAGCCGTTCGAAGAGGAGCCCGACCGGTTCGAACTGGTGGTCGAGCGCTTCCTCGATCAATAGCGCGATCGATCAGGAGAAGCGGCGCTCGATCCGGTTCTCCACGGTCTTCTCGAACACCACCTTGTCGCGTTCGAAGGCCTGCATCGTCTCGGTGACGATGAACTCGCGGCTGGTCATCCGCAGCTCGGTGGTGGCGAGGGTGCGGAAATCCCAGTCGGCGCGCGTCGAGCCCCAGCCCGCCGTCACCCGCCAGACCGAGCTGGTCGGGTCGCCGTCGACGATGCTCAGCTCCATGCGGGTCTGGCCGGTGCGATCGGTCGCGATGTCGCCGATCGTGAACCGCGACGCGGGATCGTTGCGGATCACGGTCACCTTGCCGGCGGCGTCGGGGCCGGTCTGCCGGATCGTCTCGCCCTCGACCGACATGAAGCCGATCTTGGCAGACTGTTGGCGGTCGCGCAGCAGCGCCGGCAGGTCGCCGACGCTCTCGCCGGCGCGATAGGGACGAACCGGCAGCTCGAGCCGCGACGCGCCGGTGGTGACGGCGAGCGTCACCGGCTCGGGCGAGGGCGCCAGCATCGGCCACAGCGCCTCGGAGATCGCCACGCGGATGCGGCTCCCTTTCTTGAAGCGGTGCGCGCCATAGGCGAAGGGCACCGTCACGTCATAGGCCTTGCCGGGTTCGAGCAGGCTCGGATCGCTGTGGCTCTCGCGGTGGGTGAGGTTGAGCACGCCATAGGTGACGGACCAACTCTTGCCGTCCGGCAGCAGCTCGTTGACCCGCACCACCACCTTGGCGACGGGGCGATCGGCGGCGATCCGCAGCCTGGCCTTGGCGATGCCGAGCATCTCGACATCCTCGGCCAGCGGCGCGCTGTCGAACACCAGCGCGAGGCCGTCGTCGTGCGACTGCTCGCCGGGCAGGTCGAGCGCCATGTTGAAGGGCAGCCATTCGCGCTTCGCGGTGCCCAGCATCTGGTGGGGAGCGATCGTCCGCTGCGTCTCGGCGCCCGGCTGCGCGGCGAGGCCCGTTTCGTTGAGGTGCCAGACCCGGTTGCGGATCGCGGGCGAGGGCCATTGCGCCTCGGCCACCCAATGGCCCGGCGTGTCGGCCGGCCAGACCTCGCTCGGCGTCCGTTCGTTGACATAGGCGCGCAGCATCGGCTCGCGCATGATGCCGGTGTCGACGCCGTGCAGCCAGTGCGCCCACCAGCGGACCTCCTCGACCACCCAGTCGAGGCCGGGGCCGGGGTTGCCGCCGTCCGGGAACTGGTGGCCCCAGGAGCCGATCAGCCCCTTGCGCGGCGCGCTCAGCCCTTCGAGCAGGCGCGGGATGGCGGCCGAATAGGCGTCGACCTGCCCGCCGACCGCATAGACGGCGCACTTGATCGCGGCATAGTCCTGCTCGACCGAGCCGTGCGTCCAATAGGCGTCGTAGGTCGCGTGGCCGAGCCATCTCGCATGGATCGCGGGCAGGTTGCGCAGCCGCTCCATCCACATGTCGCGCCAGCGTTCGCCGACGATCTGCGGATCGGGCGCGTCGACCAGCACGTTGCGGAACATCGTCCCCCAATGGAGGCAGGTGAGGCCGAGGACGCCGCCGATATAATGGGCGTCGTCCATATAGCGGTTGTCGGTCGAGCAGGCGGTGACGATCGCCTTGAGCGCGGGCGGGTTGAGCGCGGCGACCTGCAGGCTGTTGAAGCCGCCCCAGCTGATCCCGCGCATGCCGACCGAGCCGTTGCACCAGGGCTGGCGCGCGAGGAAGGCGATCGCGTCGACGATGTCCTGCTGTTCCTGCGCCAGATATTCGTCGCGGAGCAGCCCGTCCGATTCGCCCGAGCCGCGCAGGTCGAGCCGGGCATAGGCGAAGCCATAGGGGCAGAACTGGTCGGCCCAGGCATTGTCGCGGCCGCGGGTGCCGTCGCGCTTCGAATAGGGCAGCGCCTCCAGCACCACCCCGACCGGCGCCTTGTCCGCGCCCTTCGGCACCCAGAGGCGGCAACCGAGCCGGGTGCCGTCGCGCACCGTCACCCAGATATTCTCGGTCATCTCGACCGGACGCTTCGCTGGCAGCGGCCAGGCGGCCTCGGCGGTCCAGGGCAGCAGGCTGCCGAGCGTCACCGCCGAGGCGGCCTGGAGCAGCCCGCGCCGCGTCGGTTGATTGCGCTTCCCGTCGGTCATCGGTCCGTCCCCTCTTTATCCCTGGCGGGATGCTATCAGTCAGGGTGCGGGCGCGTATTCAGTCGATCGGTCGGGACTTTCATGCGATCGGTCGGTCGCGGCGGCGGCCCGTTGCCGCAGGGTACGGGCGACGATCGGCATGCAGACCGGGATGGTGATGAGGCAGCTCGCGAAGCCGAGCAGGCCCAGCATGCCGAACGAGCCATGGTCGACGATCAGCCCGCCGATCGGCGCGCCCACCGCGAAGGCGAGCCGCTCGCATCCGCCGCCGAGCGTGCCGAGCCGTCCCTCCGCGTCGAACATCGCCGCGGTGCC
Organism: Rhizorhabdus wittichii RW1; assembly: GCA_000016765.1. Taxonomy (NCBI): domain Bacteria; kingdom Pseudomonadati; phylum Pseudomonadota; class Alphaproteobacteria; order Sphingomonadales; family Rhizorhabdaceae; genus Rhizorhabdus; species Rhizorhabdus wittichii. The sequence continues at coordinate 1,043,760 of CP000699.1, read as the reverse complement.
GAGGAACAGCGCATATTGGTACATGTAGAAGATCCAGTAGGTCAGCACGCCCAGCGCGAAGCTGACCGTCCCGTCCGCATAGCCCATCAGGACGCAGGACAGCGCGGTGCCGGCAAGGCCGACGAGCATCGCCGGCACGCGCGGCAGGCGGCCGCCGATCAGCGCCGCGACGACGCTGCCCAGCACCCCGCAGGCGGTGCTGGCGGACAGGATCGTCGCGATCATCTCGGGATCGATGGCGAGGCGGGTGCCGATCCGTTCGGCGAAGCTCCACAGCGCGCCGGTGCCGAGCGAATAGCAGGCCCACATCACCAGCAGCGCGATGGTGGCGGGTTGCGACAGGACGCGCGCCGGCGGCGGCGTCAGCAGGGCGGGCCGCGACCGGAAGCGCAGCATCGCCGGCGACACGACCAGGATCAGCGCCGCGATCGCCGGAAAGGCGCCCATCGCGCCGAGCCGGGCGCTGGCGAGCGGGATGACCATCATCATCACGACGATGAACAGGATCGCCCCGACATTGCCGAGCGCATAGACCCGGTCGGGATTGCGCGCGGTCGACGCGCCGGTGATCGCCGCCGCGAACACCAGGCCATAGCCGATGCCGGCCAGCGTCGCGCAGGCGAGCAGCGGCGGCAAGGTCGCCGGGATCAGGAACATGATCGCATGGGCGAGCGCCGCGAGCGCCGCGCCGGCCAGCGAGATCGTCACCGAGGAGAAGCGGTGCACGACCGGCGACAGCAGGATCATCGAGATCGCCAGCGCGCCGATCTCGAACAGGCCGAACACGCCGGCCAGGCTGGCGCTGAGCCCGCGCCCGTCCATCAGCGCGCCGACCTGGAAGGGCATGGTCGAGGTGCCGAGATGGGCGATGCCGCTCGCCACCGCGACGGCGAGGATGAGCGCGATGCTGTCGGACGTTCGGGCAGCGGGACGAGAGGTCATGGCGATGCTTTCGAAGGAAGGTGGGCCCGGATCAGGACCGGACGGACAGGTGGCGCTCGGCGGCGGCGATCGCGCGGCGGAGCGGTTCGTTCGGATCGTGGTCGCCGGCGAGGCTCGCCTCGCCGAAGCGCTGGAGGGCGATCTCGTGCCCGACGAGCAGGTCGAGCGCCGGCCGGTCGGCGGCCGGGGCCGCGTCGCGGAGCCGGGCGAAGGCGTCGACATGGTCGTCCAGCCCGTGCGCGGCCCGGTCGATGAAGGCGGCCCATGTCGCCAGCTGCTCGGCCTGCGCCTCGCCGCGTCGCTCGGCCCGGTCGATCGCGTCGCGGTCCGACCGGGTTTCCACCAGCGGCGCGACGATGCGCGCGGTCATGGTTTCGAGCCGCTCCATCAGCGCGCAGCTTTCGCGTTCGACGGGCGTGCGGTCGCCGGCCGCGAAGGCGCGGGCGAAGGCCGCACCCCCGATCTCGCCGAGATAGGCCCGGCGCAGCCCGTCGAGATAGTCCCCCCGGTCCACCTCAACAGGCGCTGGACGCGTCGGCCAGGATCATCGGATCGCGCCGGTAGTCCTTGGGCAGCACGTTGAACTGACGCCGGAAGGCGACCGTGAAGCTGTTCTGATATTCATAGCCGAGCATCTCGGCGACCAGCAGGATCGGGATGTCGGACTTGCGCAGCAGCTCCAGCGCATGGTCCATCCGCAGGTCGTTGGCATATTGCGAGACGCTCTTGCCGAACAGCGCCTTGAAGCCGCTCTTGAGCTTGGTGGCGCTGAGGCCGATCGCGCGGGCGATCTCCTCGATCGTCGGCGGCGGGGTGTACTGGCTGCGGATCAGGTCGCGGGCCTTGCGCAGGCAGCGGACGTCGGTGTCGGACAGGCGGCACAGGCTGGTCGAATCGTCGTGCGCGTCCTCCAGCATCGAGACGACCTCGCACAGGATCATCATCACCAGCGCCTCGGCGCGGACGAGGCCGCGGCTGCGGACGATGTCGAGCGACCAGAGCTCGCGCACCAGCTCGATCAGGCGCGGGTAGCAGGCCATGCGCAGGAAGAAGAGGCCCTTGCTCTCGGCGCCGAGCCCGACCGCGACATTGGCCGGCAGGGTCGCGGCATAGTCGCCGAAATAGCGTTCGAGCGCCGATGGCCGCAGATAGATGGTCATCGAGCTTTCGCGCTCGTCCGCCTGCAGCCGCTCCATGATGTTCATGCCATGGGGCTGGCGCCAGACGAGCAGGCTGCCCTTGTCGACGTCGACCGTCTCGATGCCGTCGCGCTCGGGATAGAGGCTGAGCCGGCCCGACAGGCGGAAGTGCAGCTCGATGAAATCCTCGCCGATGACCGGGCAGAGCGCGTCCTGCTGGAAGGAGAGGTTGGTGTTGAGCACGAACAGGTCCGACGCCAGGCGGACCAGTCCGCAATGGCCGGTCTCGGACCCCGTGCGGAACTGGTGGCTGGCGCCGACCAGCGTCTCGTTCGGGCGGACGAGGCGCGAGACGACGGCTCCCTTCGGATCGTCCCCCAGCACGTCGAACACGTCCTGGAGGAACACCGCGCCGCCGAGGCGGCCCTGGCGGACCGAGAAGGGAGCACAGGGCGACCGATCCAACTGCACCATTGCGTCCATCAACACCTCTCCTGATGTCATGGGGGCGGCGAGAGGATGAGCGGCCGACGACAGCGCATGATCTCCCGATGCTCAACAGAATACGCTACTGTATTGTGTTGTCCAGCGGCTTTATGATGGGCGCGTTTGGAGGCCGTTTTCCGGGATTCTTATGGGTCAGGTCGCGTCGGACCGGCCGAGAATCCAGCGGCGGAACAGGTCGACCATCGGGTCGCCGGCCCCGTCGGGCGTGACGACCAGATAATAGCCGAAGTCGAGCTCGACCACGTCGTCGGGGAAGGGCGCGACCAGCGGGGCGGGGGCCGGGGCGCCCGCGTCCCCCAGCGCGACGCCCGATCCGCCGGCGGCATATTCGGCCGCGAAGACGAAGCTTTCGAAGGTCATGCCCTGGCCGGCGGGGATCGGCATGCCGCGCCGGGCGCCGAACTCGGTCCAGAGATGGTCATAGGCCTCGCCGTCGACGAGCACGTGGAGCAGCTCCTCGCCGGCGAGAAAGTCGGCGAGCGGCCGGTCGGCCGCGCGCGCCGCCACTTCGGGCGCGCACATCGGGGTGAAGCGGATGCGGCGCAGCAGGTGCCGGTCGGGCCGGTTGCCGCGGACATGGTCGAACAGGATCGCGACGTCGACCTTCTCCTCGGGCGAGCCGGTGACATAGCTGCTGCCGACGCGGATCGCGACGTCGGGATGGTCCTTCCGGAAGGCGCGGAGCAGCGGCATGCCGATCGCGTTGGCATAGGCCGGCGGCATATGGACCCGCAGCGTCCGCGACGCGCCCATCCGGTTCATCGCCGCCTGGATGTCGTCGAACGCCTGCTCGACCACCGGCAACAACGCCTCGCCCTCCGGCGTCAGCCCGAAGCCCTGCGCCGAGCGCTCGATCAGCTTGCGGCCGATGATGTCCTCCAGATTGGCGACGTGGCGGCTGATCACGCTCTGGGTGACGCTCAGTTCCTGCGCGCCGGCGGTGAAGCTGGCCCGGCGGGCGGTGGCTTCGAACGCCCGCAGGGCGTTGAGGGGGAGCTGCCGTCGATCGATCATTCCAAAATACCATGCCGTGCTTGGTGATTTGGCATTGGCGCGCGCCGGGGCCTCCGCGTCAATATTCGATCAGGGAGTATTTTCATGATCGAAGCATCTCGAATCCAGGCGCTGCTCGACGAACGCAAGCCGCACCACAGTCTGCCGCAGCCCTTCTACCGCGACGCCGACCTGTTCGATCATGACATGGAGGCGATCTTCCACCGGTCGTGGCTGCTGGTCGGGTTCGAGGCCGAACTGGCCGAGCCGGGCAGCTATCTCGCGCTCACCATCGGCCGCTCGCCGATCCTGCTGGTGCGGCAGAAGGACGGCACGGTCGCCGGCTTCTTCAACAGCTGCCGCCATCGCGGCGCGCAGATCTGCGCCGACGGCCATGGCCGCGCGGCGCGCCTCGTCTGCCCCTATCACCAGTGGACCTACGGCACCGACGGCCGGCTGCTGAGCGCGGCGAGGATGGCGGCCGATTTCGACAAGGACCGGCACGGGCTGAACCCGATCGGCGTCGAATGCGTCGGCGGCTGCGTCTATGTCTGCCTCTCGCCCGCGCATGCGCCCGACTTCGCGCCGTTCCGCGCGGCGCTGGAACCGATGCTGGCGCCGCACCGGCTGGCCGAGGCCAGGCTCGCCACCAGCATCGCCATCGTCGACAAGGCGAACTGGAAGCTGGTGATGGAGAATGGCCGCGAATGCCACCATTGCGCGGCCTGCCATCCCGAACTGAAGATCGCCTTCCCGGTCAGCGCCGCCGACAGCACCGAGAAGGACGAGGTGGAGCTGTTCGCCCGCTATGCCGAGCGGATGGCGGCCGCCGGGCTGGAGGTCGGCCCACGCAGCGGCGACTGGTGGCACGTCGCCCGCTTCCCGCTGAACCCCGGTGCGAAGTCCTTCTCGCTCGACGGGACGCCGCTGGTGGCGAAGCCGATGGTGGAGGCCTGTGGCGGCGACATCGGCACGCTGCGCTGGGCGACCGAGCCGAACAGCTTCTGCCACGCCGCGGGCGACAACGCCTTCATGTTCTCGGCGATCCCGACCGGGCCGATGGAGACCACCGTCATCGCCAAGTGGCTCGTCCACAAGGATGCCGTCGAAGGCGTCGACTATGATCTCGACCGCCTCACCCATGTCTGGATGGAGACCAACCTGCAGGACCGCGAACTGGCCGAGAACAACCAGCGCGGCGTCAACGGCGCCGGCTATGTCCCCGGTCCCTATTCGCCGGAGGCCGAGGAATATGTCGACCGCTTCGTCAGCTGGTACTGCGATCGCCTGCGCGAGCAGCTCGCCGTCGATGGCGTGGGCCGATCGCGTCCGACTCCCTCAAAATTAGGTCGGGTCGGATGATTGATGCGCTCCCAACTCGGCTAATGGTCTGAACGGAAAAGCCAAGACCGGCCGCAAGAAGAGATAATAAAGGGGACGTTGAGATGGGGAAATCAGTTCTGGCCTTCGCATCGATCGCCGCGATCGGCGCGGCCCTGGCGGCGGGAGCCGCCCAGGCGCAGGCAGCTTCCGGCGAAGCGCCGTCCGGCGACGACATCATCGTCACCGCCAACCGCCAGGGCAGCCAGTCGATCCAGCGCGCCGCGCTCGCCATCTCGGCGATCAGCCCGAACGCGCTGGCCGACAAGGGGCAGGGCGGCCTCGCCGACATCGCCAACGTCGCCCCGTCGATCAACGTCCAGCAGACCCAGCCCGGCGTGAACCGCGTCGACATGCGCGGCATCACCACCGGCACCATCTCGGTCACCAACGTGCAGGATCGCCCGCTGGTCGCGATCTACCTCGACGACGTGCCGCTCGCATTGCAGAGCGGCAATCCCGAGCTCAAGGTGTTCGATCTCGAGCGGATCGAGGTGATCCGCGGGCCGCAGGGCACGCTCTACGGCGCCGGATCGATGGCGGGCACGATCCGCTACATCACCGCCAAGCCGGACACCAAGGGCTTCTCCGGGTCGGCCGAGGGCATTGTCTCGACGACCGCGCACGGCAATCTGAACTATGGGCTGCGCGGCATCGTCAACGCTCCGCTCAGCGACACGCTCGCGGTCCGGATCGGCGGCTATCAGGGGCGCAACGCCGGTTTCATCGACAATACGGGCCTGGGCAAGAAGAACGCCAACAGCGACGAGAGCACCCAGGCGCGCGTCGCCGCGCGTTGGACGCCGTCGCCGGAGTTCACTCTCGACGCCAGCTTCACCTTCGCCAAGCTTGACGTGAACGGCACCAACGCCGGCTATGCGGGCTTCTCGCGCTACAGTTACATCACGGCGGTGCCCGAGGTCTTCGACGACAATCTGAAGATCTACAACGTCACCGGCGCCTATGACTTCGGCTTCGCGACGCTGTCCGCCTCGACCTCCTATGTCGATCGCAAGACGCACAACACCAGCGACTATGGCGACACCGCCGCACTGTTCGGCATCCCGTCCTTCGTGTCGCTGGGCATCGTCGACAACCGGGTGAAGGATTTCTCCGAGGAGGTCCGGCTGGTGTCGGCCAAGTCCGACCGGTTCAACTGGACGGTCGGCGCCTATTACCAGAAGACCAAGCGCCATTATTACCAGGATACGCCGACCACCGACTTCGACTCCACCTTCGGCGCGATCATCGGCGATCCGACCTTCAACAGCCAGACCGACTATCAGGCGTTCCAGCCCAACGACGTCTTCTCGGGCTTGCAGAACATCGACGAGCACCAGTTCGCCCTGTTCGGCGAGGCGACGCTGACGCTCGGTAAGTTCGACCTGACCGGCGGCCTGCGCTATTTCGACTTCAAGCAGGATTTCGACCTGTTCTACTCGGGTGTCGCCGGATCGCTGGCGCCAGGCCAGCCGCTGACCCAGGCGGGGACCGAGAAGGCCAACGGCTTCAACCCGCGCGCCGTGATCGCCTATCGCCCGCAAGAGAATCTGATGCTCTATGCGGAGGCGGCGCGAGGCTTCCGCTATGGCGGCGTCAACCAGCCGGTGCCGGCATCCTTCTGCGGCGCGGCGCTGGCGGCGGCGGGCCTGACCAGCGCGCCGCTCACTTTCGGCCCAGACAATCTGTGGAGCTACACGGTCGGCGAGAAGGGGCAGTTCTTCGATCGCCGCGTGACGTTCAACGTCGCCGCCTTCTACGTCGACTGGAAGAAGGTGCAGACCAACCGCAACCTCGACTGCGGCTATTATTTCACCCAGAACGCCGGCAAGGTCCGCAGCATGGGCCTGGAGCTGGAAAGCCGCTTCAAGCTCAGCGACGCGCTGACGATCGGCATCAACGGCTCCTACACCGATGCGCAGGCGAACGGGGCGATCCCCAATGCCGGCGCGGTCGACGGCGACCGGGTGCCCTATTTCCCCAAATATACGGTGGCGGCGAACGCGGCCTATGTCGTGCCGATCGAGGACGGATCGCTGACCTTCTCCGGCGATTTCCAGATGCGCGGCAACAGCTATACCGAGTTCAACGAGGCCGATCCGCTGCGCCGCAAGATCCCCGCCTACCAGACGGTCAACGCCTCGGTGACCTATGACAGGGGGCCGTGGGAGTTCAGCCTGTTCGGCACCAACCTGAACAACAGCCGGATGATCTCGCTGGTCAGTCGCTCGCGCCCGACCGCGATCGCCGACCGCTATTATTACGGCCGCCCGCGGACCTTCGGCGCGCGCGCCAAGGTGCGGTTCTGACGTTCGCAAGAGGATAGCCGACAGGGGAGGGGCAGATGGGTTCCGGAAGCGATCGGGAGGGAGCGCGGAACCTGTCCCGCCGCGCGTTACTGGAGCTTTCCTGCGCGGCGCCGTTGGCGGCGGGCGGCGCGCGCGCGCTCGCCGCCACGGGGATCGGCCAGTCCCCGATGGGACCGCGCGAGATCAGGGTCATCGAAACGGCATGGGTGACGATGTCGGACGGGACCCGGCTCGCCCTGCGGATCGTGCTTCCCGCCGACGCCGACCGGAATCCGGTCCCCGCGATCATCCAATATTGGCCCTATCGCCGCCGCGACATCACCCGCTCCGAAGACGACCGGCTGTTCAACTATTTCGCGTCGCACGGCTATGCCTGCATCCACCCGGACATTCGCGGATCGGGCGATTCCGAAGGGGTGCTCAAGGACGAATATCTGAAGGTCGAGCAGGACGACGGCCTGGAGATCATCGCCTGGGTCGCCCGGCAGAAATGGTGCACCGGAAAGGTCGGGATGACCGGCCTGTCGTGGAGCGGCTTCAGCGCCTTGCAGATAGCGGCGCGGCGGCCGCCCGCGCTCGAGGCGATCCTCGTCCATGGCTGTTCCGACGATCGCTACGGCGACGACGCCCATTATCTGGGCGGTACCATCTGTCAGGACATGGGCGTGTGGGGATCGGTGTTCTTCGCGCTCCAGGGCTATCCGCCCGATCCGCAGGTGGTGGGCGATCGCTGGCGCGCTATGTGGCGCGCCCGCTGCGAGGGGCTCGACCTGGTGATCGCCGACTGGCTGAGTCACCAGACGCGCGACGCGTTCTGGAAGCACGGCTCGGTCAGCGAGGATCATGCGGCGATCCAGGTCCCGGTCTATGCGATCGGCGGTTGGGTCGACGGCTATCCGAACGCGGTGCCCCGGCTGATGGAGCATCTGACGGTGCCGAGGAAGGCGCTGATCGGACCATGGGGGCACAGCTATCCGCACACCGGCGGCCCGGGGCCGTTGATCGACTATCTCACCGAGGCGCGGCGCTGGTGGGACCATTGGCTCAAGGGCGTCGACACCGGCATCATGGAGGAGCCGGCCTATCGCGCCTGGATGCAGGACGACGCCGCACATGACGGAAGCGAGACGGTGGCGGGCCGCTGGGTCGCCGAGCCCGGCTGGCCGTCATCCAATATCCGGTCGCGACGCCTGTTCCTCAACCGGCAGGGCCTGGCGGCGGAACCCGAGACGGGCGCTCCGCTGACCCTCGCACCACATCAGACGGTCGGCATCGCGGCGGGCTATTGGTGCCCGGCCGGCGCCGGGAACAGCGATCTGCTGCGGGTCCAGCTGCCGACCGACCAACGGGTCGACGATGCCCGCTCGCTGGTGTTCGACGGCGCGCCGCTCGCGGAAAGGATGGAGATCCTCGGCTTCCCCGCCGTCGACCTCGAACTGTCGGTCGACAGGCCGGTGGCGCTCGTCGCCGTTCGTCTCGACGAGCTCCATCCCGACGGGACCTCGCGCCGGATCAGCTATGGCGTGCTCAACCTCACCCATCGCGACAGCCATGAGCATCCCGCGATGCTGGTGCCGGGGACCCGCTACAAGGTCCATGTGCCGATGAAGCATTGCAGCATGGCCTTCAAAGCCGGCGCGCGCCTGCGGGTGGCGATCTCGACCTCCTACTGGCCGCTGGTCTTCCCGTCGCCCGAGCCGGTGACGCTGACCCTCTATCCGGGCGCGAGCTCGCTGATCCTGCCGGTGCGCGCGCCCAGGGCGAGCGACGCTCTGCTGAAGCCGCTCGGCGATCCGTTCGTCCCTCCCTATATCGCCGAGACGGTGCTGACGCCCGATCGCCCCCCCGCCATGACGGTGACCCGGACCGGCGAGGTGCAGACGATCGAGAACCGGTCGGGTGGGGGCGCCTTCCGCGTCAATCCCGTCGGGACCGTGCTGGCCTCCGAACTGCGCGACATGTCGGTCATCGCCGATGACGATCCGCTCAGCGCCCATAGCGACTATTGGGCGTCGCAGAGCTTCCGGCGCGACGACTGGAACGCCAAGGTCGACACGCATCTGTCGTTCCGGATGACGAAGGACGACTATGTCGTGACGGCGACGTTCAAGGCCTGGGACGGCGACGCGGTCTTCTTCGAGAAATCCTGGGAGAAGGTGATCCCGCGGACCTTCTCATAGGCGCGTCACTGGACGGTGTAGCCGCCGTCGACGACCAGCGAGGCGCCGGTGACGAAGCGGGCCTCGTCGCTGCCGAGGTAGAGCACCGCCATCGCCACGTCGCGCGGGGAACCCATCACGCCGAGCGGCGTGGCGTCGAGCGTGCCCTGCACCGCCTCCGGCCCCCGTGAGCGGAGCGACGGGGTGTCGATCAGCCCGGGGTGGATCGCGTTCACGCGGACGCCCCAGTCGGCATAGCTGATCGCCGCGTTGCGCGTCATCGCGGTCACCGCGCCCTTGGCGGCATGATAGGCGGCCATGCCGGGGATCGCGATGATCCCGAAGATCGAGGCGATGTTGACGATGTTGCCGCGCCGTTCGCGGAGCAGCGGCAGGCAGGCCTGCATGCCCAGCATGACGCCGGTCTGGTCGACCGCGATCACCTGGTTCCAGGCCTCCAGCGAGGTGTCGTGGATGCCCTCGAAGAAGCCGATCCCGGCATTGTTGACGAGCAGGTCGAGGCCGCCATGCGCCGCCGCGACCATGGCCGCCAGCGAGGCCCATTCGTCGGCGCGGCTGACATCGAGCGCCACGCTGGTCAGGCGCGGATCGTCCGTGCCGAACGGGGAGGGCGTGCGGTCGGCGGCATAGACGATCGCGCCTTCGCCGATCAGCGTCTCGACGCAGCCGCGGCCGATGCCGCTATGTCCGCCGGTGACGATCGCCACCTTGTCCTTCAGGCGCATGGCGTGCCTCCCCGTGGCTCAATCGGCCTGCACGATCGCGTTCGCCCCGGTGCGGAGCGGGTTGGCGGCCTTCCACTGGTCGAGCGGGTTGGCGGCTTTCCACTTCGCGGCATAGGAGCCCAGCGTGTCGAACACGACGCCGGCCTGGCCGCGCATATGGTCGATCAGCCTTTCGAGCATCGCCAGGCGGCTGCCGCGCGCGATCGTCTCGGGATGGTTGGTGAGGTTGAAGATGCCCCCCGGGCAGCGTTCGAGCGCGAAGTCGAAATCGGCCTTCCAGGTCCGCCCGAGATCCTCGGGGATGACGCCGGCCGGGTTCATGCCGAGGACGAACTCGAACGCCGGGAAATCGTCGAGCGCCCAGTTCACCGGCAGCTCCACCAGATCGACGGTCGGACCGAACCGATAGGGTTCATCAGGCCCCCAATCATCACCGGTACGGAGATAATAGGCTTCGAAATCATGGCCCATGCAGCTCGAATCGTAGAGGAAGCCATATTCGAGCAGCAGTTTCACCGTCGCCGGGCTGAAGTCCCAGGCGGGGGAGCGATAGCCGGTCGGACGCACCCCGGCCGCGCGGTCGAGCGCGGTCAGGCCCTTCTCCAGCACGCGTCGCTCGCCGGCCTCGTCGAAGTCGGCCGGGTTCTCGTGGACCCAGCCATGGTGGACGATCTCATGGCCTTCGTCGCGGATGCGCTTGACCATGTCGGGAAAGGCATAGGCGGTGTGGCCGGGCACGGCGAAGCTGCCGCGGATGTCGAGCTTCCTGAGCAGGTCGAGGAGGCGCGGCGTCGCCACCACGGTGAAGTCGCCGCGCGACAACATGCTGGGGTTCCGGCTTTTTGCCGTGCCGATCCAGGACGACATGCCATCGACGTCGAAGGTCAGGCAAACGGTGAGGCGGTCCATGAAGTCTCCTTTGATGGGCGTCAGGGGCGGAGCGGCGGTCGCCGCGAGGCCCAGGGCAAGGCGCGTTCGAGCTGGCCCGCGAGCCGGAACAGCAGGTCCTCGCGGCCGAAGCCGGCGGCGAACTGGACCCCCAGCGGCAGGCCGTCCGCGCTCTGGCAGAGCGGCACCGACATGGCCGGCTGGCCGGTGAGGTTGAACAGCGCCAGGAACGGCGTGAACGAGCCCTTGTGATCGAACCAGCGTTCGGGCGTGATGCCCGGCGCATTCTGGTCATAGGTGCCGAGCGGGGCGGCCGGCGTCGCGGTGACCGGCGTCAGCAGCAGGTCGTAGGTCTCGAAGAAGTCGCCGACGGCGCGGCTGATCCGGTTCATGACCGCCGGCACGGCGAGCAGCTCGCCCGCGCTCAGCGCCTTGCCGTGGCGGTAGATGGCGAGGGTCGCCGCTTCGAGATTGTCGTCGCCGGGAACCCGGCCGTTGATCGCGGCGAGTCCGTCGACCCAGCTCACCATGCCGGCCGCCCAGGCGTCGATATTGGCGCGGCGATATTCCGCATAGTCGAACGCCGGCCGCGCCTCCTCGACATGATGGCCGAGCGCCTCGCACAGGCGGGCGGCCTGCCAGGTGGCGGCCCGGCTTTCCTCGCCGACCGGCGCGCCGGACCAGGCATCGGTGGTGACGGCGATCCGCAGCGGCGGGGGATCGCGATCGACCTCCTGCCGATAGGGGGCGTGGGGCGGCGCGATGACATAGGGATCGCCGGCCGCCGGGCCCGCGACCGCGTCGAGCGCCGCCGCCGAATCCCGGACGCTGCGCGACAGCACGCCTTCGCAGCCCATGCCGAACAGCGCGTCGCCCGAGTCCGGGCCGAGGGTGATCCGGCCCCGGCTGGGCTTCAGCGCGAAGACGCCGCAGCAGGCCGCCGGGTTGCGCAGCGATCCGGCGCCGTCATTGCCGTGCGCGATCGGCACCATGCCGGCGGCGACGGCGGCGGCCGATCCCCCGCTGGAGCCGCCCGCCATGTGCGCCGGGTTCCAGGGGTTGCGCGTCGGCCCGTTGGCGACCGGCTCGGTCGTGCAGCCATGGCCGAACTCCGGCGTGTTGGTCCGCCCGATCGCGACCAGCCCGGCGGCGCGGAAACGTTCCATCAGGAAGGTGTCGCCCGGCGTCCGCAGCCCCCGGGCGAAGCGCGATCCCATCTCCACCAGCCCGCCCCGGCGATGGAGGACGAGGTCTTTCACGAGAAAGGGCACGCCGGCGAAGACTCCGTCGTCCGCCGTCGGTTCGTCGTCGAACGTCTCGATGACGGCGTTCAGACTCGGGTTCAGCCGCTCGACGGCGGCGGTGGCGGCGGCCTTGACCTCGTCCCGGCTCACCGCTCCGCCGCGGATCAGCCCGGCGAGGGCCAGCGCGTCATGCGCCTGATAGTCTTCGAAGTTCATGTTCGTCTTCCGCAAGGGCGGTGCGGAAAATGTCCAAGCCGGGGCGCGAGGTCACCATCCCGAAGGATGGCCCGCGCACAAATTTCTTTGCGGGGACCCATCCTTAAAGATGGCTCCTTCGCCAGGAATCCGGGCCATCTTTACCGCCTTCGACTCTCCTGTAAGATGATGGCGGCGGCTTACGGCAGGATGGAATGGCGGCACATTTCTCTGCAGCGTTGACGAAGTTCACGCCACCCGTGAACTGGGGCCGGACGATGGCGCGGCCCCGCCTGCTCGCCATGGCCAGCGCGTTCGAGGACAAGCGCCTCGTGCTGGTCACCGCCGCCGCCGGTTCGGGCAAGACGACCTTCATGTCGCAATGGTATGCGGCGCTCGGCGAGCAGGGGCGGCTCGTCGCCTGGCTGTCGCTCGACGAGCGCGACCGCAATCCGGGCCGGCTGCTCTCGCTGCTCGCGGAGAGCCTGCGGCTGGCGGCCGACGAGGCGCAGCTTTCGGGCGAGCGCTTCGCGCTCAACGGGTTCGAGTTGCAGTCCGACGACTTCATCGACAGCTTCGTCAACGCGGTCTCGCTGCTCGGCCAGCGGACGGCGGTGTTCGTCGACGATTATTATCTGGCGGCGACGCCCGAGAACGACCTCGTCCTGCGCGAGATCCTCCGGCTGGCGCCGCCCAACCTGCTGATCGTCCTGTCGAGCCGCGCCTATCCCGACCTCGGGCTCGCCCGGCTGCGCGCCTATAGCGCGATGGCGGAGGTGGATTTCGACCAGCTCCGCTTCGACGGCGACGAGGCGACCGCCTTCATGCGCGATGTCCACGGCATCGATATCGGCCGCAGCGGCGGCGAGCTGTTCTGCACACGGACCGAGGGCTGGATCGCCGGATTGCAGCTCGCCTCGCTCTCGCTCAAGGGCCGGGAAGGCCATGTCGAGCTGCTCGAGAATTTCGCGGGCAGCCGCAGGGAGGTCGCCGACTATCTGAGCTCCTTCGTGCTCGACGAGCAATCGGCGGACGTCCGCGACTTCCTGTTCCGTACCGCGCTGCTCGACCGTTTCGACTGCGACCTGGCCGGCGCGGTGACCGGAATCGCCGATGCGCAGGGCATGATCGAGCTGGTCGAGGCGGCCAACCTCTTCATCGTCCCGCTCGACGACCAGCAGCGCTGGTATCGCTATCATCATCTCTTCCAGGATTTCCTGCGCGGCCGGGCCCCGCGCGAAGGCATCGACCTTCCGGCGGTCTATGCCGCCGCGGTGCGCCATTGCGAGGAATGCGGGCTGGGCGAGGATGCGGTCGCCTATGCGCTGGCGAGCAGGGACGAGGCCAAGGCGGCGGACCTGATCGCCGAGAGCGCGATGGCGCTGATCTACAAGGGCGACATACCGCGCCTCGCCTCCTGGCTGGAGAGCGTCTCCGAAAGCGTCATGCAGAGCCATCCGAGGTTGCCGACGATCCGCTGCTGGGCGCTGTTCCACGCGGGCCAGTGGGAGGCGGGCGAGGCGGCGCTGGGCGAGATCGCGCAGCGCCGCGGCGATGGCGGCGATACCGCGGAGATCGAGCTGCTCGACGTCGCGATGCGCGTCGCCGCCGACGAGCTGGAGGATATCCTCGTCCGCGGCGGCGAACTGGTCGACCGGCTCGAGGACAGCGCCCCCTTCCTGGCGGGGACGCTCGCCAACTTCGTCACGATGAGCCGGATCGGCATCGGCGACTATGAGACGGCGTGGAGCTTCTGCGACAAGGCGGGGACGCTGCTGCTACGGGCGGACTGCCCCTATGGCTATATCTTCTCGCGGTGCACGCGGGCGATCTGCCTGATCGCGGAGGGCAAGGCCGACGTCGCGGATGCCGAGCTGGCCAAGGCCGAGCAGCTCGCCAACCGCACGGCAGGCAACATCTCCTTCGCGGCGGCGCTGTGCCGGGGCTGGCGGGGGGCCTGCGCCTATGAGCGGGGGGACCTCCTCACCGCGCGGCAGCAGCTCGAATTCGCCGTGCCGCTGATCCGGCGGTGCGGCAATATCGAGATACAGCGCCGGCTGGCGGTCTATCTGAGCCGCACCTGCGCGGCGCTGGGCGACCGGGCGGCGGCGCATGACGTGCTCGACGAACTGGCGGCGTCGCGCCATGGTGACAGCGCCGGCAAGACCCGGACGACGGTCGCGGCCGAGCGGATCAGGCTGTTGCTGGGGGAGGAGGACGTCCGTCAGCTCCGGCTCGTCTGGGCCGAACTCGACCGCTTCGCCGCGCGGGAAGGCGCGCTTCCCGACCGGCTGCTGTTCGACGTGGAGATCAGCCGGCTGCGGATGATGATCGCGGAAGGGCGCTGGGGCGAGGCGGCCGGCGCGACGCCCCGGCTCGCGGCATGGCTGGAGCGCCGGCAGAACAGCGCCCGCCCGCGCGCCGAGCTGCTGCTGGTCGAGGCGCAGATCCAGCTCGGCCGCCAGGACGCCGCCGCGAACCGGCTGGCGCGGCAGGCACGCGTCACCGGCGAGCGTTTTCCGATGGTCTTCCGCGAGGCGCCCGATCCGGTCCAGGCACTGCTCAACGGCGACTGGGACGGGGAGGGGACCGGGCCGGAGACGAGCGACGCCCTGCAACTGGCCGCGACCGAGCATGGCCTGAGCGCGCGCGAGGGCGAGATCCTCTCGTTGGTGATCGAAGGGCACAAGAACAAGTGGATCGCCCGGCGGCTGGGCCTGTCCGAGCACACCGTCAAATGGCACGTCCGCAATGTGCTGGAGAAGCTCGGCGCGCCGAACCGCGCCTCGGCGGGGGCGATGGTCCGGCATCTGGAGCTGGCGTCGTCGCGGGCCGCCGCCGGCCGGCGATAGGGCGAGCCCTCCCAATCCTTTCGGGCGGGTGAAAAAAATCGAGCCGCCCATACCTTGTGGTGGTCCGCCCGGTACGGGGGCGGGGTAGCGATGGTCTCATAGCATCGGAGACCGGAGCTTCCATTGGTCAGTGATCCTTCCCCGCCATCGGCAGCCGCCGCCGGCAACCCGTCGATCGGTCGCCGCCTGGAGGGCCGCACCGCGCTGGTCACCGGAGCGCTGAGCGGGATCGGGCAGGCCGCCGCCGATCGGCTGGAGGCCGAGGGGGCCCGCGTGTTCCGGCTCGATCTGTCCCCTGCGGAGGGGGAGCGGCGCATCGCCGCCGACGTCTCCGACCTCAGCGCATGGCGGCAGGTGGCCGAGCTGATCCGCGCCGAGACGCCGACGCTCGACATATTGGTGAACAGCGCGGGCATCTTCGGCCTCGGCTCGCTGGCCGAGCACAGCGCGGAGAGCTTCTACCGCTTCTTCGCGGTCAACCAGCTCGGGCCGGCGCTGGGCATCAAGGCGCTGCTGCCGTTGCTGCGCCGGGCCGGCAACGCGTCGGTGGTCAACGTCGCGTCGGGGGCCGCGCTGTTCGGGTTCGACAATGCGCTCGGCTATATGTCGAGCAAATGGGGTCTGCGCGGCGCGAGCCGCGCCCTGGCCCGCGAACTGGCGCCCGAGGTCCGGGTCAACTGCATCTTCCCCGGCCTGATCGACACGCCGATGGCGGGGATCAATTCCGCCGAGCGGCAATCCGACATCGCCGAAAGGACGCCGCTCAAGCGGATCGGCCGGCCCGAGGAGGTCGCCGCCGCGATCGCGTTCCTGGCCTCCGACGACGCCAGCTACATCACCGGATCGGAACTGACCATCGACGGCGGCATCTGCGCCTGACGGGGCCGCCTTATCATAATGAAAACGAGAGAAAGGGAAGACATGACCAGCCAGCGACGCCGCGCCTTCCGGCGGGGACTTACCCTGTCCGCAGCCCTGATCGGGATCATCGCCGTTCCGGCCCATGCCCAGGCGGCCGACGACGCCGTCGCCGAGGGGGAGATCGTCGTCACCGCCAACAAGCGCACCCAGGCGCTCAAGGACGTCGGCGTGACGGCGGCCGTGCTCGGCGCGCAGCAGCTCACCGAGCGCAAGATCGTGTCGCTGGCCGACATCGCCGCGACGGTACCGGGCCTGTCCTATTCGTCGAGCGAGAACAACACCCCTGTCTTCACGCTGCGCGGCGTCGGTTTCAACGAGGCGTCGCTCGCGGCTTATCCCACGGTCAGCGTCTATACCGACGAGGCGCCGCTGCCCTTCCCGGTGCTGTCCGCGCAGGGCGCGTTCGACCTCGACCGGATCGAGGTGCTGAAGGGGCCGCAGGGCACGCTGTTCGGCCAGAACTCGACCGGCGGCGCGATCAACTATATCGCCGCCAAGCCGACCGACACGCTCTCCGCCGGGGCCGACCTCAGCTATGGCCGCTTCAACATGGTCGAGGCGAACGGCTTCGTCAGCGGTCCGCTCGGCGAGCAGCTCAAGTTCCGCCTCGCCGGCCATTATCTGCACGCCGACGACTGGCAGAAGAGCTATACCCGCAAGGACAGCCTGGGCGAGTCCGAGGTCTATGCGGTGCGCGGGCTGCTCGACTGGGAGCCGGCCGACACGGTCAAATTCTCGCTCATGCTCAACGCCTGGCAGGACAAGTCCGACCCGCAGGCGGGCCAACTCGTCGCGGTCTATCCGCAGATCGCGGCGGCCGCCTATCCCGAGGTGGTGAACTATCCCTATCCGCCGCAGAACGCCCGCGCCGCCGACTGGTCCAACGGCACGACGGTCAGCCCCACCGGCTCGATCCTCGATCCGCGGCCGCGATCGAACCGCAAATTCCAGCAGGCGGTGCTGCGCGGCGACATCGACCTGACCGACCAGGTCACGCTGACCTCGCTCTCCTCCTACCTCCATTTCCGGCAGCGGCAGAGCCAGGACTATGACGGCACCGCCAGCAACAATGACGACATCCCGTTCAACGACGGCACGATCAAGTCGGTGTTCCAGGAACTGCGCCTGTCGAACGGCGGCCGATCGTCGATCCGCTGGGTGCTCGGCGCCAATTACCAGCGCAGCCGCATCCGCGAGAATGACGGGATCAGCTATTCGACCGGCAGCACCAGCAATGCCGGGCTGAACTTCATCATCCAGAACGGCTATCGCAGCAATACGCTGCGCCGCGACTATGCCTTCTTCGGCAATGCCGAGGTCGACGTCGCGCCGGGCCTGACGCTGAAGGCCGGCGCGCGGTACACCAACAGCCTGACCGGCGTGAACCTGTGCAACACCGACCTCGGCGATGGCCGGACCGCGGCGCTGATCTCCGGTCTCTCCGCGCTGCTGACCGGCGGGCCGGCGCCGGTGGTGCGCCCCGGCATCGACTGCGTGACGCTGAACAGCAGCTTCCAGGTCGGCCAGCCCTTCATCGACTCGCTGAAGCAGCACAACACCTCGTGGCGCTTCGGCGTCGACTACAAGCTCAACCGGGACGTGCTGCTCTACGCGAACGTCTCGCGCGGCTACAAGGCGGGCAGCTATCCGACGATCAGCGCCTCGTCGGAGGCGCAATATATCCCGGTCACCCAGGAGAGCGTCACCGCCTATGAGGCCGGCGCGAAGCTGACCACGGCGGACCGGACGTTCACGACCAACGTCGCCGCCTTCTACTACGACTATCGCAACAAGCAGATTCGCGGGAAGACGCTCGATCCGATCTTCGGCGTGCTCAACGCGCTGATCAACGTGCCGAAGTCGCGCCTCTACGGCGCCGAGATCGAAGCGGGCGTGCGGCCCTTCCGCGGCCTCGCCCTCGGCGCGTCGGTGACCTATGTGAACTCGAAGGTGCAGCGCTACACCGGCACCAACGTGCTGGGCGTCCAGCAGGATTTCGCAGGCTCGTCGATTCCCTTCTCGCCCAAGTGGCAGGCCCAGGTCGACGGCGAATATCGCTGGGACATGGGCGGGGTGACGCCGTTCGTCGGCGCGGTGCTGAACGTCCGGGCGAAGACGATCGCCTATATCGGCGGATCGGACCTCACCATCCCCGCGTCGCCCGTCAACAGCATGGCGCCGGGCGTCACCAGGCCCTTCGCGATCAAGGGCTACGAGACCGTCGACCTGCGCGCCGGCGCGGAATGGGGCCAGTGGAAGGCGATGATCTGGGGCAAGAACGTCTTCGACACATATTATTGGCAGAACGTCATATCGGCGTTCGACACCGTCTATCGGCTTGCGGGCCGGCCGGCCTCCTACGGCGTGACCGTGGGGTATAAATTCTAGAACGACCCGGACAGGCTGCGCGCTTTCCCGGCGCGCAGCCTGTCAACGACTACGCACCCTTTATCCCGATCCCCTCAAGGCCTGGCCGGGCTTATCTGAAGAAATTTGCCACATGCGCCTAGGAACTTCCTATTGCGAGGCTCTAGGCTGTGGCGAGATGCAGTTGGCGTTTCGAAACGGAGAGAGGGTCGGCCAACGGTGGGTGAGCCAGGGAGCGAACGACGACGTCAGATCGCGGCATGGGTGGGCGCTTTCATCATGCCCCACGAGATCAACGTGCGCGCCTGGTTGCGGCGGACCCGGGTGTCGCCCGAAGACATCGATGACGTGATCCAGGAGGCCTATTGCAAGCTCGCCGGCCTCGACGGCTTTGAACATATCGAGCGGCCGGATGCCTATTTCTTCTCGGTGGTGCGCCACCTTCTCCTGCGCCGCATACGCCGTGCGTCGGTCGTGTCCTTCACCACGATCGCCGAGATCGAAGCCTTCGACGACGACAGGCCCTCGCCCGAACGGGAGGTCGCGGCGCAACGGGAATATGAACGCATTCGCACGCTCATTGCCCTTCTGCCGGATCGTTGCCGCGAGATATTCGAGATGCGCCGCATCCAGGGCCTGTCGCAGCGGGAAATCGCCCGGATGGTTGGCATAAGCGAGGGGATGGTCGAATATCACGTCTCGCAAGGCGTGAAGGCGATCGTCCGCAGCATGAGGGTGCAGGAGGAGGAGGTGCATTCGCGTGCCGATGCGTTGTTGCGAGCGGAGAAACGGCTGTGACCCGAGAGACTGCGCAGCAGATCGAGGATAAGGCCGCCGACTGGGTGGCGCGCATGCACAGCGCGACCTGGGGCCCCGACGAGGAAGCCGAGTTGAAACTATGGCTGGCGGCGGACCCGCGCCGGGATGGCGCCTTGCTCCAGGCCCAGGCGGCCCTGTCGATGCTGACGAGCGCCGATACCGGAATCTTCGGCGAGAATCCTCCGGCCGAGCCGCGCCGCCGCCTGAGCAGGCGATCCTTCATGGGCTTTGGCGGCGCCGCCGTCGCCGCCTCGCTCGGCGTCGCCGCCGTGGTCTTCCGCGGGACGAGCTATGTGACGGACGTCGGCGAAATTCGGCGGATACCTTTGGCCGACGGATCGACCGCGGCCATCAATACCGACAGCGCGATCGCCATCAATCTCCAGCGGTCCAAGCGGTTGGTGAAGGTCGACAAGGGGGAGGCCTGGTTCCAGGTCGCCAAGGATGTCGAGCGCCCGTTCGAGGTCGAAGCAGGGCGCATCCGGGTCAGGGCCGTCGGAACGGCGTTTTCGGTGCGCAAGCTGGAGACGGGGGCGGGAATCCTGGTGACGGAAGGAACCGTGGATGCATGGGCGGATGGCGCCGAAGGGCAGATGATCCGCATCTCCGCCGGCGATGGCGCCTTCATAGGCAATAATGCCGCCGTCGAAAGGGTGCCGCCCGAAGCGTCCGGCGTCGACCGGGCCCTGGCATGGCGCAGCGGAAAGATAGACCTCGTCGGCCAGCCGCTCAGCGAGGCGGTGTCGGAGTTCAATCGCTATAATAAACGTAAGCTGGTCATCGTAGATCCGAAATTGCTCAACGAGCAGTTCGATGGCGTTTTTCGGACCGATGATCCTGCCGGTTTTGCCGAAATGGTGAAAAACAGTCTCTCGGTGCCGATAGATACTTCTTATGCGGACCAGATATTGATCGGCAAAAAATCTTCATAAATTTCGACGCCTTCCTAGGAAACCGATCGGGCGGGTCTCTATCCCAGTGAGAAGTGGGCAAGGACCCAAAGGGGGAGGATCGGACAATGAACGGATTTGCGCGTACCGCATTGACGGGTTCGGCGGCTTTCATGTGCGTGGCGACGGCTTCGTCGGCCTGGGCCCAGAGCAAGATCTTCAACATACCCGCGCAATCGGCGACGACGGGCATCGCCGCTTTCGGCCAGCAGGCGGACGTGCAGATCGCCGCATCGCGCACTGTGACGCAGGGCAAGCGTACCAAAGCGGTGAAAGGCGAAATGTCGGTCGGCCAGGCGCTGTCGCAACTTCTGGATGGAACGGGCCTTCAGGTCTGGCAGACGGGGGTCCAAACCTGGACCGTCGTTGCCGCGCGGCCGACATCGCGAGTCGTCACGCATGGCCGAGGCACCGCTTATGCCGCTCTGGGCGACGCGGTAGGTGCAAGCGATCCGGACAATGACGCGGCTGCCCGGCCGGCGGGTTCGTCGAGCCCCGCCAGCGTCGCGCCCAGCCAGCATGCGGAACCTCCGGAGACTGGCGACATCGTCGTCACGGCGAACCGGCGCGAGACGTCGATCAACAAGGTTCCTATCAGCGTCTCGGCGATGACGCAGGAAAGCCTCGACAGGCAGGGAATCAAGAGGATCGACGACCTTGCCAGAACGACCCCGGGCATCAGTTTCCAACGCTCCAGCTTCGCGGGCATCGGCAATCGTTCGCAGATCTCCATCCGTGGAATCGAGTCCAATGTCGGCGCGTCGACCACGGGCATCTATATCGACGACACCCCCATTCAGACGCGAAACGCGGGCTATACGAGCACCAGCGTGTTCCCGGCCATTTTCGATCTCGAGCGCACCGAAGTGCTGCGCGGTCCCCAAGGCACCTTGTTCGGCTCGGGCTCCGAAGGCGGCACGGTTCGCTTCATAACGCCGGACCCGGGGCTATCGCGCTTTTCGACCTATGATCGCGCGGAGCTGTCGTTCACGAAGAATGGCGAGCCCAGCTATGAGGTGGGCAGCGCCGTCGGCGCCCCCATCGTCGAGGACCGGCTCGGGGTGCGGCTCAGCGCGTTTTTCCGCCGCGACGGCGGCTGGATCGATCGGGTCGACAGGAGCACCGGCAAGGTGCTCTCCTCCAACCAGAACTCGAACGAGAGCATCGTCCTGCGCGCCGCGCTGACCTGGGCACCGACATCGTCGCTGAAAATCACGCCGTCCTTCTATTACCAGGACCTGGATTCGCAGGGGGGCGACGGATATTGGGAGAGCCTGAGCGATGCCGGGGCCGGGCGGTTCCTGACGGGTAACGCCATCGGCGCTCCATCGAGCGACAAGTTCAAGCTGCCGGCGCTGAAAGTCGAATATGACTTCGGCGGAGCGACGCTGGTATCGAACAGCTCCTATCTGTCCCGCGATGCGATCGCCAATCCCGATTACACGCAATTTGTCCGCGCCGTCACCACGGGAAGCGCCTTTCCCCTGATCCCCGGAGAGTTTTCGCGCGGCTATTTCATCGATGAGCAGAAGGGCTTCACGCAGGAGGTGCGCCTCCAGTCGAACGAGCATGGGTCACGGCTGCACTGGGTCCTCGGCCTGTTCTACAATCGCACCCGGCAGGTCGATACGGAGATCATATCGTCTCCTTTCTTTCCGCAGATCGTCCTCGATACCTATGGGGTCGACTACATAACCATCTTCGGCAACCCGCTCGGGGCGCGGGATTCCGTCTATACCGACGAGCAGCGGACGAAGGACAAGCAGATCGCCGGGTTCGGCCAGGTCGACTATGATATCACCGACAAGTTGAAGGCGACCGTCGGTCTCCGCTACGCGAAGGTCGATTTCTCGTTCACCTCCCGCAACGAAGGGCCGTTTGCCGGTGTCGCCACGAACACCGGGTCGCAATCGGAGAAACCGCTCACGCCGAAATTCGGCATTTCCTACCAGGCGGACGGCGCCAACCTCTATTATGCCAGCGCGGCCAAGGGCTTTCGCCCCGGTGGTGCCCAGCGCCGGCCACCGTCGAGCTGCGCCAGCGACCTTGCCGCGCTCGGCATCACATCGGCGCCGGAAACCTATGATGCCGATTCGGTCTGGAGCTATGAGGTCGGCACGAAGAACAGGCTGTTTGGCCGAAGCGTGAATCTGGCGACGAGCGCCTTCTGGATCAATTGGAACAACATACAGCAGAATGTTCCGCTCAATGCCTGCGGGCAGTCGTTCGTCGGCAATCTGGGAAAAGCGGTCAGCCGCGGGTTCGATATAGCGATCGATGCCAGAATAGGCGATTTCACGCTCGGGCTTTCGGGTGGGTATACCGACGCGCACTATACGCAATCGATCATAAGCGGCACTGCCGTGGTCGCGCTCAAGGGAGAAGAGATTTCCACGATCTCGCCCTGGGTGGCGCATATATCCGGCCAATATGATTTCGCTCTCGCCGACCATGATGGCTATGTCCGGCTCGATTATGATTATCGCAGCAAGGGCGCCAAGCCGAACATCGCCGTGTTCGGGGTCGATCCGCTGCTGTTCCGGCGTCCCGAGACCCATTTTTTCACCGCCCGCGCCGGGGTCGATGTCGGCGGGCTCGACGTCTCCCTGTTCGTCGACAATCTGTTCAACGCGCATCCGCTGCTGTCGCGCACGCGCGACATCGTCAGCTCGACGCTGATCTACGGTTCCACCTTCCGGCCGCGGCGCATTGGCGTGACGCTTTCGTACCGCAAGTGAAGGCGATGTAAGGGCTATGGAGGGGTACATGCGGAAACTGGGTTGTTTGCGGCTGTCGAAGGCGGTCGCGATGCTGGCGCTCGTCTCGGTGAGTTCCGCGGGGCTATGCGCGGCGGACGCGCGGCCGGCTCCGGCGGCGGAGAATGCTCGCCAGGGGGCGGTCGCGATCAAGCGCGACGCCTATGGCGTGCCCCATGTCTATGCCGATACCACCTACGGCATCTTCTACGGCTTCGGCTACGCGCTGGCCGAGGATCAGCTCTTCCAGATGGAGATGCTCCGCAGGACGGCGGAAGGGTCTGTCGCCGAAATCCTGGGGGCGAAATATGTCGAGCATGACGTGCGTGTCCGCCAGGGTTGGACGCCCTCGTCCATCGCGGCGCAATATGAGGCGCTCGACAGGGACGACCGCGCCATCTTCGATGGTTATGCGGCTGGCTATAATGCGCGCGTCAAGGAGGTGCTGGCGGACCGGAAGAGGCTGATGCCGCGCGAGTTCACCGAACTCGGGGTCGATCCCGTGCCCTGGACGCCGACGGACGTTCTCGCCGGCTACGTGCATTCGATGGCGCTGAGATTCTCCGACGCCAATGCGGAGATCGACAACCTCGCGCTGCTCACCAAGCTCAAGGAGATGCATGGGGCGGCGAAGGGCCAGGATATCTTCGACCAGCTTCGCTGGAAGCGCGACGACGCGGCGCCGACGACCATCGTCGGCGCACCCGCGGCCCCGCGCTCGGCCCGCTCCACGGTCCGGTCAGCGAACATGGTGGCGCTATCCGACGCGGCGATCGCCGAGCAGACGCGGATGCAATTGGCGCGATACGGCCGTACCGGTCCGGATGCGGCGCCGCGAGCGAGCAATGTCTGGGTGGTCGCTCCGAAAAGAAACACGGCCGGTGAAACCGTTCTGGTGAACGGCCCGCAGATGGGCGATTTCGCGACCGGCTACATCTGGTCGGTCGGGCTGCATGGCGCGGGCTTCGACGTGGTCGGCAGCGGGCCGATGGGAAGCCCCTGGCTGATCTTCGGCACGAATGGAAAGATCGGCTGGGGAGCCACGGCGGGGATGGGCGATACCGTCGACGTGTATCAGGAGAAACTGAGCCCGACCGATCGCACCCATTATCTGTTCAACGGGCAATATCGCCAGATGGACAAGCGATCGGAGACGATCCTCGTCAAGGACGGTTCGCCTCGGTCGATCGACATCTATTCGACCGTGCACGGAACGGTCACGCAGTTCGACGATGCGCAGCACACCGCTTATTCGCGTAAGCGGAGTTGGGATGGTGCCGAAGTCCGGTCGCTGGTTGCATGGGTCCATGCAATGAAAACCGACAATTTTTCGGATTGGCGCAAGGCCATCGCCCCGGTGGCGCTGACCATAAACAATTACTACGCCGATAAGTCGGGCAATATCGGATATGTTTATCTGGGGAAATTCCCGATCCGGCCCGCCGGTCAGGACATCCGGTTGCCGGCATCCGGGACCGGAGACATGGAATGGCTCGGCTTCCGGCCATTTGCGGAAAATCCCTGGGTCCTGAATCCGGCTGGCGGCACCATAGCCAATTGGAACAACAAGCCCACGAAGAACTATGACAACCCAGACTATATGTTCTGGAGCAAAGTCGATCATGTCACCGAGATACAGGACACTCTCGGGAAAAAGGATAAGTTCAGCACGGACGAGCTGTGGGAAATCAATCGCGAATTCTCCTATATCGATGGCAATGCGCGATATTTCCTGCCTTTCATCGAAAGTGCGATCGGGGATCTGCCTGCGCATGGCTCCGTCCGGCAGGCCGCGCAGCTATTGGTCGACTGGGACCGGAAAACGGTTGATCCCCGAAATCCGGCAAAGGCGTCGACCGGCTACACGATCTTCGCCGAGTTCCTTGCCGCCCTCGTGCAGGATATCGTGGGGCCGACGGTACCGAAGCCGTTCATGGGCGATGGAGCGGGGCGCAACAGCTACACCGCGATTTCCGAGAGCTTCCCCACGATGGGAGCCAAGGTCGCCTATTACGCGCTCAGCGGCCCCCAGGCGAGCGTGCGCCAGACGGTCGACCTGCTGAACGGCAGGTCACGCGGAAGCGTGATCAAGGCGGCACTCGAGACCGCCGTGGCGAAATTGACCGCGCGGTTCGGTCCCGCGATGGACGGATGGGTCGCCGATAGCGCGCCGCACGACTTCAGCACGCTGAACTATGCGGGGATTCCGCAGACGCTTCCCCGCTATGCCGTCAGCTTGCCGGGGCACATGAATCGGGGCACCGAGAATAATCGTATCGTCTTCAACAAGGACGGGGTTTCCTATTGCGACGTCACGCCGCCGGGACAAAGCGGCTTCATAAAACCCGATGGCGAGCCGTCGCCGCATGCGCGCGATCAATTGCGGCTCTATGCAGGCTTCGCTTGCAAGCCTTTGTGGTTGAGCGAGGCCGATGTCGAGCGGAATACGGTCGAACGCGAGATGCTGACGTACAGTTTGCCGAAGTGAAATCATCCCAAGTAAATGGATGGTTGCGACGGCCAATGATGATGGGGAGAGCGAGATGTCGGATAAAGTGATCACCCGCCGGGCATTCGGGCAGATGGCCGTTGGAGCGGCGACGATGCTCGCCGGCGGCCTCGCGCTGCCCGGCAAGGCCTTTGGGCAGGCGCCGATCCACCCCTTCGCCGACAAGCTGCTGTTCCTCGAAGGCGCCGACCAGGTCTATGCCTTCTCCCATCTCGATCAGCTCTACGCGACCCGGGTCATCCCGGCGGGGGGCAAGGTTCGTGAATTCAGGACCGCCAAGCCCGGGTTCGACGTCCGGTTCGACCATCTCGGCCAGTCGATCGACACGGCCGCCTTCATCAAGGCGAGCCGGGTCGCGGCCCTGGTCATCCTCCAGAACGGCGCGATCGTCCGCGAGGATTATGCCCTCGGCCATGGCCGGGCGGGCAAGTGGATGTCCTTCTCGGCCGGCAAGTCGATCCTCTCGACGATGGTCGGGGCGGCGATCCGGGACGGGCATATCGGCTCCGTCACCGATCCCGTCGCCAAATATGTGCCGGTGCTGAAGAAGACGGCGTTCGACGACGCCACGATCCGCGACCTGCTGCGCATGTCGGGCGGAGAAGCCTGGAACGAGAATTATCTCGATCGCGGGTCCGACATCAGCAAGCATCTCGCCATCATCGCGGCGCGCAACCAGCCGGGCGCGATCCTGAAGCATATGACGGGCCTCGGGCGGGCCTTCCCGACCGGCATGTACAACCAGTACCGCACCGGCGAGACCTATCTGCTCGGCGAGGTCGTCGCCGCGGCGGTCGGCGCTTCGCTGTCGTCCTATCTCAGCGAACGGATATGGAAGCCGTTCGGCATGGAGGCCGACGCCTATTGGATGCTCACGGCGGAGGGCGGCATCGAATATGGCGGCGGCGGCACCAACGCCACCACGCGCGACTATGCCCGCTTCGGCCAGTTCATGCTGGAGGGGGGCGTGGCCGGCGGACGGCAGGTCCTCCCCGAGGGGTGGATCGCCGAAGCCACCATCCCTTCGGCGCCGGCGCAGCAGGACGGCAAAGCCTCCGGATATGGCTATCAATGGTGGATCGACACGCCCGGCACCTACACCGCGCACGGCGTGTTCGGGCAGCTCATCCATGTCGATCCGAAGCGCAATCTGGTGATCGCGATGAACCGCGCCTGGAAGACTCCCGGCGAGGAGAGCGACTATGCCCTGTCCGGGGCGTTCGTCCAGGCGGTCTCCGCCGCGCTGTCCTGATCGCGGGATCAGCCGATCAGGCGTCGATAGGGCTTGAGCGCCAGCGTCAGCAGGGCGGCGCTGACGCTGGCCGCGCAGACCGTGACGATCGTGACCGAGTTGCGCACCGCCAGCTCGTCGCCGAAGCCGTAATCGGTGCACAGCGCCACCAGCGTCGGGCCGCAGCCCATGCCGACGAGGTTTATCAGCAGCAGGTAGAGCGCGGTCATCTGGCCGCGCAGCCCGTTGGGCGTGACGCTTTGCAGGGCGGCCGGGGCGAGCGCGATCGACATGCTGATGCAGAAGCTGGTGAGCCCCACCAACGCCAGCGCCGCATAGGGCGACGCCACCAGCCCGGCCGCCAGCGCGAAGGGGACGGCGGCGACCGTGCCGACGACCGACAGCCGGAGATGGGCGTCGCGCCGCCCGCGCATCGCCAGCCGGTCGGCGACCATGCCCGCCAGGATCATCCCGCCCGATCCGAAGACGAGCATGATCGATCCATAGGCGATGCCGATCTCCTTCGGGCTCCAGCCCCACAGCCGGATGAAGCTGGTCGGCAGCCAGGCGGTATAGGCGAAGGTGACGATCGCCAGCACGGCATAGCCGAGGATCGCCGGCGCATAGAAGGCGCGCCGCTCGACGAAATGGCGGAAGCCGCTCTCGCTGCCCGCCAGTTCGCGCCGGACCGGCTCGCGCACCGTCAGCATCAGCGGCACGACCAGCAGGCCGGGCAGCGCGACGATGACGAAGGCGAGCTGCCAGGGCTTGAACGATCCCAGCCCGGGCAGGGCGACCGGGCCGGCATCCTTGGTCGCCGCGATCACCAGGCCGCCGACGATGAAGGCCAGGCCGGAGCCCAGATAGACGCCCAGCGAATAGAGTCCCATCGCGCGGCCGCGCCGTTCCGGCTGGAAATAGTCGGCGAGCATCGAATAGGCTGCCGGCGACAGGCTCGCTTCGCCGACGCCGACGACGATGCGGGCGAGGAACAGCGCGCCCAGGCTGCCGGCGAAACCGCAGGCGGCGGTGGCGAGGCACCAGATGGCGATGCCGACGATGATCAGCGACCGGCGGTTGCAGCGATCGGCGAGCCGGCCGAGGACGAGGCCGACCAGCGTGTAGAAGATCGCGAAGGCAAAACCGTGGAGAAGGCTGATCTGGGTGTCGGTCAGTTGCAGGTCGCGCTTCACCGGCTCGACCATCAGGCTCAATATCTGCCGGTCGACATAGGACAGGGTGTAGGCGAGCAGCAGGACGCCGGTGACGTAATAGCCATAAGCGGGGCGCGGCCAGGGGCGGGCGGCCGACGCCGCGCTGTCCGCGGTCATGCCGGCCAGACTTCCCGGAACAGCCGGTCGAAATTGCCGCCGAGCACCTTCTCGATCACGCGCGGCGGATATTTGGCGCGATCCATCTCGGCGGCGATGATCTCCATCCGGCGCGCGCTGTTGAGGTCGGGCACGGCGACGGGGCTGTCGGCCTCGCCGGGCGCGCCGATGCCGGCCTTCTGCCGCGCCTCCGCCGTCCTGCGGACGATGTCCATATAGGCCGGCGAGATGTCGACCGGCGTGATGCTCTGGTCGCTGCCGATGCCGACATGATCCTCGCCGCATATGTCGAGCGCGTGGCGCAGGTGGCGGACGAACAAGGCGCGCGACGCCGAGACCGGATCGCGGCCGAGGAAGGGCATCAGATAGATGCCGACCACGCCGCCCTTCTCCGCCACCGCGCGCAGCACGGTATCGGGCTGGTTGCGCTGGCTGGGGAAGACGGCGCGCGATCCGGTGTGCGAACAGGTGATCGGCCGGGTCGAGGCCGCCACCGCGTCGAGCGCGGTCTTGGGATTGGCATGGCCGGTGTCGACCAGGATGCCGCGCGCGTTCATCCGCGCCACCGCCTCCCGGCCGAGCGGCGTCAGCCCTTCGCTCTCGGGCAGCGAGCTGCCGGCGCCGAGGGCGTTGCGGTCGTTATAGGTGAGCTGCATGATCTTCACCCACAGCCCGTCGAACATGTCGATCAGGCTCAGATCCTCGCCGATCATGCCCATGCCCTGGAAGCCGAAGATGATCCCCAGCTTCTTCTCCGCCTTGGCGGCGGCGATGTCCGAATGGCGCTTCACCAGCCGGAAATAGTCGGGATGATCGTCGATATGCTGCAGCCAGGCCGCGATCTCGTGCAGCGTGTTGGCGAGGTTGCCGGGCTTGCCGACCGTCAGGTTGATCGCCGTGATCCCCGACGCGCGGACATTGTCGAGCTTCTGCTGCGTCATCTCGCCGGGGGGCGGGAAGGGGACGTTCCAGGTGTCGGGCGAGGCGAGCGCGTCGATCACGATCGCCTTGTCGTACAGCGCCCTGACCGCCGGCGATATGGCCGGTTCGGCGGCCAGCGCCGCCCGCGCGGCGCCGCCGGCCAGCGCGCCGAGCGCGAGGCCGCTGGCCCCCAGCGCGAAGCCGCGCCGATCGAGCGTGAAGCGGTCGTCCGTCATGTCGGTTCCTCCCAGATCGAGATCAGCGTGCCGCCGCGACGGCGTGGACCAGGTCGACGTAGAATTTCTCCGCGTCGGTGATGCCCGCCAGCTTCGACCCCGGCTTGGGATCGATCACGATGAACTCGTTCGGGGCATGCGCGCCGGTGCCGTAGCCGATCCCGGCCGAGACGATCGGCAGCTTCAGGATATCGGTGAACACATAATAGGGCGCGCTACCGGCCAGCCGCGGCATCACGTCGGGGGTGATGCCATATTTGCGATAGGTGCCGATCGTCGCCTGCACCAGCGCCGCCTTCACCGAGGATTGCGCCGGCGGATAGCCGGAGAGGCGCGTCAGCTTGATGTCGGTGAAGCCCTTGGCATCGAGATGGGCGCGGATCAGCCGTTCGGATTCGTCGGGCGTCTGGTTCGGCACCAGCCGCGAATCCAGCTTGGCGGTGAATTTGTGCGGCAGGATCGTCTTGGTGCCTTCGCCCGAATAGCCGCCCCAGATGCCGTCGATGTTCAGCGTCGTGTCGAACAGATATTCGGTGATCGCCGCGCGCCCGCTCAGGCCGTCGATCCACTTGTCGACGCCCAGCGACTTGCGCAGCTCGGGCTCGCGCGCGGTCCAGCCGGGCACGACGCCGTTGATCAGCTCCTGTTCCTCTTGGTTGGGCTGGCGGATCGAGTCATAATAGCCGGGAACGACGATCATATTGCCGTCGGGGCTGGTCAGGCTCGCCAGCGCCTGGGCGAGCCGCCAGCCGGGCGCGTCGACGATCGCCTTGAACGAGCTGTGGACCTCGGCGTCCTTGGGGCCGCCCTGCGGGCCGCCTTGCGCCTCCAGCTCGAAATAGATGTTGCCCTTGACGCCCAGCGTCATCTGCACGCCGCCCGACGGCGCCTGGCTCATCATCGGGAAGACGACGCCGCCCTTGGCCTGTTTCAGCCGGTCGGCATATTTGGCGATCAGGTCGGGATAATGGGGCGAGCCCAGCTCCTCCTCGCCCTCGGCCAGCAGCATGATGTTGACCGGCAGCTTCTTCTCGGTCGCGATGATCGCCTGCAGCGCGTTGAGGAAGATGCGCTGCGGCCCCTTCTGGTTGGTCGCGCCGCGCGCCATCAGCACGCGGCCGAGCGGATGATCCTCGACGATCGTGCCGGCGAAGGCGTCGACCTTCCATCCGGTCGGCTCGATCGGCTGGACGTCGTACATCATGTAGACGGCGATGGTGGTCTTGGCGCCGGCGTCATAATAGCCCCAGACGCCGGGATGGCGCTTGGTGGGGACCAGCTCCGCCTCCTTGAAGCCCAGCGCCTTGAGGTCGTCGCGCAGCATCTCGGCCATCTGGACGACGCCGTCATTCTGCGCGCTGATCGAGCGTTGCCGCACCCAGCGCTGGACGTTGGCGACGTCGCGGTCCTTGTTGGCGTCGATATAGGCGTAGGCGGCGGCGTGCCTGCCCTTGTAGGGCGCGACCTTCGACGCGTCATAGGCGACGTCGGTCGTGAACGGGAAGCTGGGCCGTTTGGGTTCGGCATGGGCGACGGCCGTCATCGACAGCGCCGAGAGGGCGAGGGCGAGGGCGGTGGTGCGGATCATCGATATTCCCCTGACATGCTGTGGAAGGTCGCGGGCCGAGGTTGCCCCCGTCGGCCCGCGAATGGCTCCTTATGGCGTGGTCGTCGGCGCCGGTACCGGCGGGGCCACGTCGGTCAGGCCGAGCTGCTTCCAGTTCAGCACGGCGTTGTAGAGCATGCGGAACTCGCCCCAGTTCTGCCAGCGCCAGATCGGGTTGGTGGCGAACATCAGCAGGCGGCCCTGGCCGTCCGGCACGTTGATGATCGCCGGGCGATCCTTCACCTGCTCGGCCCCGCGCATGAAGCCGCTCATCACCCCGTCCTTGCCGCCGGGGAACTGCATCAGCACCTGATCCTTCAGCCGCGTCGGCACGGTGTAGAGGGCGTTGGACGCCCAGCGCACCGGCATGGTCGTCTCGTCATAGCCATAGAAGACCGGGCTGGCGGGCTTCAGCACCTTGGCGCTGACGATCGGGCCGGGCGCATAGAAATTGCCGGTCGTCCTCGCCACGGTCACGTCGTCGGCGATGCCGAACTCGACCGGTACCGCGCTCGCGTCGCCGGTGGTGATCAGCGTGCCGCCCTCCTCGACGAACTTGCGCAGTTCGACCAGCCCTTCGAGGGCCATGCCGCCGCGCGTGTCCTCGGTCGATCCATAGTCGCCCGAGAAACGATATTTGTCGGTCTTGGTATAGGGCAGCGGCTTGCCCTTCATCGGCACGTCGAACACGATGTCCTTGGTCGACCGGCCCTGCGTCGGCAGGATGATGACGTCATATTTGGCGCGCAGGTTGCCGGCGCGGACCTGTTCCTTGAAGATCAGGTCATAGGGCATCTCGTGCTGGTCGAACGCATAGCGCACCCAGCCGACCTTCTCGCTGGAGCCCCAGGTGCTGAACAGCGCGGTGCGCGGCAGCGTGCTGTCGTGCGTCGCGGCGCCGGTATTGCCCGAGACGGCGATCGCCTCCAGCCCAAGCTGCTCGACCGCCGGCTTCAGCGTCGCATAGGCCGCGCCGTCCACCAGGAAGGAGCCGGCCGGGACGGTCTTGCCGCCGGCCTTGAACGGCGTCTCGACGATCTTCACCGCCGCGTCCTTCAGTCGGAAGCGCAACGTCGCCATCGCGACCGCGCCATGATCGAGCACCGCATAGGTCCGCGCGCCCGATGCCGCGATCCGGCCCTGCGGCGCGAAGCGGTCCAGCGGCGTCACCGGCACGTCCAGCGCCGCCTTGTCGGCGACCTCGACGATGTTCGTGTGGGTCATCATGCCCATCGTCCACGCCGCGTCGTCGTAGGTGGTGAGGTTCTCGTCCGGATAATCGTCCTGCTTCTTCAGCAGCATCTTGGCGAGGCGGCCATAGGGCTGGTTCAGCTTGATGACGAGCGAACCGGCCGGATAGCTGCCCTCCTTCAGCTTCACCGGCTGGGTCGCGCGGCCGATCTCGATCCCCTGCAGTTGCAGGATGTTGGTGACGAAGGCGATGCGGGTCGGGTCCGCCTGGTCGGTCGGGATGATATAGGCGTAGGGCGCCTTGGTCCCGCCCGCCTCGATCGCGTTGGCGCTCTTCTTGTAGAAATTCTCCAGGATGGTCGTGGGGAAGCGCGCCGCGAGATCGAGCGCGGTCAGCACGCCGGTCTCCATGTAATTGGTGTTGTTGCGCATCGACCAGACCACCTCCTTGTAAGGGGGGAGGGGCCGGTACCAGTCGCGTTTGGTCCAGTCGCCGCCGCGCACGGCGGTCTGCACTTCGGGGGCGACGTGGCGCAGCATGGTGGTGGCGCCGGCGTTGCCGAACGTCTCGTACATGCGCAGCATGCCGTTGTGGTTCGACGACATGAAGGCGAGGTAGCCGGGCGTCCACGCGTCGACGAAGCCGTGCGTCCACACGCCCGGCATGCCGTATTTGGTCATCTGCGCCATCTCGAAATTCGAGAACCACGGCAGCTCGCCGAACAGGATCGGGTCCAGGTCGGGGTTCTGCGGCGCCTGGCCGCTATAGGTGTACATGAACGGCACGGACTCGTGCAGCTCGTGCATGATCGGCGGATGCCAATCGAGATAATATCTGATCAGGTGACGGGCGCTGACGTCCGAATAATTGATGTCGCGATTATTGTCGTGATAGATGTACTTCCCCCAATAGGGCGGGCCGCCGGGCTTGTTGCGATCGTCCTTTTCATTGATCAGGTTGCGGTAATACCAGTCGACATAACGATCGCGGCCGTCCGCCTCCAGCACGGGGGTGATCGCGACGATCAGGTTGTCGCGGATGCCCCGGATCATCGGGCTGTCCTCGGTCAGCAGCCGGTAGCTCAGTTCCATCAGCATTTCGGGCGGGCCGGTCTCGGCGCTGTGGAGGCCGCCGGAGATATGGTAGATCGGCTTGGTCGCGGCGATCACCCCCGGCGCGTCGGCGGCGCTGAGCTTGCGGGGATCGGCCAGCAGCGCGAGGTTCTTCTTGTAGCTGTCGAGCTTCGCCAGATTCTCCTCGGAGGAGATCATGACGACGATGTTCTCGCGGCCTTCCTCGCTCTTGCCGATCTCGATGATCTTCACGCGGGGCGATTTCGCCGCCAGGGCACGATAATAGCCGATGATCTGATCATAATAATGCAGCACGTTGGGCGCGCCGATGTGATTGCCCAGGACCGACTTCGGCGAGGGGATGGTCGTCGAGACCGGCAGGTGATCGACCAGGGGACTCATGAACTCCGGCTTGGTCGTCCACGTCTTGATCGTGTCGGCAAAGTCGGGGTCCATCGTCTGCGCCGACGCGGTTCCGCACAGCAGCATCGCGATCGCGGCGCCCAGCACCTGTTTCCTCACCACTCTGTCATTCCCCTCTGTTGCTCTGGCGGGCATCCGGTCTGCCCCCGGCGCCCGTTCGATCGACCAGTTGCCCGCACCGGAATCGGCTATCCCCTTGTGGGACATGGGCTTCATGGAAACGGATCGTTCCTGTTTCCTGGCCGGAGTGCAACACCCCTTGTGCAACCGAACGCCATCGGCGCGAAGCTCCGCGCACAGGGTTTGCATTTTTCTATTGCGAGGCGACGGCAAATGCATTGCGCGCGCACGAAGGTCCGTACGTCCGCACGTTGATTGCGCATTATTGCTGGAAAATAAAATCCTGACCCGTTTGCAGCCGTCTGGACGCATGTTTTATGTTGACGCTATGGCACCGCTATTACAGGCTGGCCGTGCAAAGGGCTAAATCCGGCATCAAGCACAGGGGATGATGGGAAAAGTGACGGCCCTTTGCAGGAGGGGATGGGGAATATCATGTGTCTTTATGTGACGGGGGAACGCTTTCCCGGACCATGAAGGATATCGCCGGCCGAAAAGATAGGGCCGGCGCGGTAACGGCGTGCCGATCGCGTTGGAAAACAGGGAGAAAAAAAGTGGGTTTCGAATCTCATTCGGTGAAAATCGCACGCGGCAAGCGCTTTGTGCTGTTGGCGGCGACGGCCCTTGCCGGGATCGGTGGCCCCGCTTTCGCTCAGGCGACGACCGCGTCGGCCGACAGCGGCAGCGACGAGATCATCGTGACGGCGCTCAAGCGCAGCACCAACCTGCAGGATACCCCGATCTCGATTTCCGCCGTCACCGGCGAAGC
This sequence comes from Rhizorhabdus wittichii RW1, assembly GCA_000016765.1. Taxonomy (NCBI): domain Bacteria; kingdom Pseudomonadati; phylum Pseudomonadota; class Alphaproteobacteria; order Sphingomonadales; family Rhizorhabdaceae; genus Rhizorhabdus; species Rhizorhabdus wittichii. The sequence goes on along the minus strand of CP000699.1, from coordinate 1,009,182 downwards.
GATCGCCAATTCGGGCGTGCAGAGCATCGCCGATCTCAATTCCTCGGTTCCCAGCCTGGCCTTTGTGGACGGCGGCCCGTCCAACCGCCGCGTCGTCATCCGCGGCATCCAGGCCGCCGGCGAGCCGACGGTCGGCACCTATTATGACGAGACCCCCGTCACCGGCGCGATCGGCGCCGCCAACGACGCCGGCGGCTCGACCCCGGAACTGCGGCTGTTCGACGTCGAGCGCGTCGAGGTGCTGCGCGGTCCGCAGGGCACGCTGTACGGATCGGGATCGATGGGCGGCACGCTGCGCGTCATCTATCAGAAGCCGACCTTCGCCACGGAAGGCGCCGTCGATCTGAGCCTGTCCGACACGCGCTATGGCGGCCTGAACTACGAAGGCAGCGCGATGGTCAACGTGCCGGTCGTGAACGACAAGATCGCGGTGCGCGCGGTGGGCTTCTACCGCAATGCCAACGGCTTCATCGACAACACCGCGCTGAACATCAAGAACATCAACGACCAGAAGAGCTATGGCGGCCGTTTCCTGGTGCGCTTCACGCCCACCGAGGCGCTGACCATCGACGCGGCGGCCTATATCAACCGCAGCCGGACCGACACCAACGCCTGGACGCTGACCTCCGGCAAGTTCAAGTCGGATGCGCTTACCCGCCAGCCGGTGCGCGACAATCTCGAGCTCTACAGCCTCACCGCCAATTATGATTTCGGCGGCGTCGTCCTGACCGGCGTGGTCTCCTATCTCGATCGCGACCTCGACTCGGTGTCGGACGTGTCGCGCTTCATCCGGTCGACCCGCACGCCGGCCGGCTGCGCGGCCCGCGTCAGCGCCGGACAGCCCTGTTCGACCGCCCAGCTCGACAATTATTATGCGCTGGTCGACTCGCAGTCGACGTCGGCGCTGTTCCCGCAGCAGACGATGAAGAGCTGGACCGCCGAACTGCGGCTCAGCTCGGACGGCAGCGGTCCGCTCAACTGGACGGTCGGCGGCTTCTATTCGGATCGCGACACCTCGGTCGCCAATCCGCAGAGCAATGCCGATCCGGTCAGCGGCGCGATCATCGAGCCGCAGCAGATCGCCACGGTCCGCTTCATCGACGACAGCCTGCGGCAGGTCGCGGCCTTCGGCGAGTTCTCCTACGACGTCACCGATCGGCTCAACCTGACGGCCGGCGGCCGTTATTTCCGCTACAACAAGGACATCAGCGGCCAGACGACGATCGGGTCGATCCTGGTGGGCGCGGTCGTCCGCCCGCTCTCCTTCGTCAAGTCGAAGGAGGACGGCACCGTCTTCAAGTTCAACGGGTCCTACAAGGTCACCGACAACGTCCTCTTCTACGCCGAAGCGGCGCAGGGCTTCCGCCCCGGCGGCGCCAACCAGGTCATCGGCCTGGCGCAGGAGCTGACGCCCTACAAGTCGGACAGCCTGTGGAACTATGAGGTCGGTTTCAAGAACACGCTGTTCGATCGCAAGCTGCTCCTCAACGTCGATGTCTTCCAGATCGACTGGAGCGACATGCAGATCACCGGGCGCACCCCGAACGGCGCCTTCTCGTTCATCACCAATGCCGGCAAGGCACGCGTCCGCGGCGCCGAGCTGGAAGCGACCATCCGTCCGACGGCCGGCTTCACGATCACGGGCAACGCGTCCTACATCGATGCCAAGCTGCGCGAGAACCAGAGCAACGCCAATGTCAGCGCGCCGGGCCTGAAGGGCGACCGGATTCCCTATGTGCCGAAATTCTCGGCAGGCATCGGGGCGCAATATGTCTGGGCGCTGACCGACACGCTGTCCGGCTTCGCCCGGATCGACGGCAACACGGTCGGCGGCTCCTATTCGGACTTCCGGCCCACCGGCACCTTCACGCGCAAGATCGACTCCTATCAGCTCGTGAACGCGCGCCTCGGCGTCGAAGGACCGGACAACAAGTGGGGCGCCTATCTGTTCGTCACCAACCTGCTCGACGACACGGCGATCACCCGGTCGCAGTCGAGCGCGATCGCGGTCGGGCGGACGCTGGTGAACAGCGCCGCGCCGCGCACCATCGGCGTCAACGTCCGCACCAGGTTCTGATCCCGCGACGGCGGCGTCTCCCGAGGCGCCGCCGCCCTCTTTTTCCCGGAGTTTCCATGGCTGGTTTCCTTTCCTCCCGCCTGCTGCGCGTCGCGGCGCTGGCCCTGTGCGCGACGTCGACGGCGGCGCTCGCGCGCGACGTCGTGGTCCATGCCGGCCATCTGATCGACGGCGTCTCCGCCAAGCCGCGGGACAAGGTCTCCATCCTGATCCACGACGACCGGATCACGGCCGTGCAGGACGGCTTCGTGACGCCGGCCGGCGCCGAGGTGGTCGATCTCTCCTCGGCGACGGTGCTGCCGGGGCTGATCGACATGCACGATCACATCACCGGCCAATATACCGGCAAGAATCCCATCGCCGAGCGCTTCACCACCAACAATCTCGACACCGCCTATGAGTCGGTCGCCTATGTGAAGCGCACCCTCGATGCCGGCTTCACCTCGGTGCGCGACGTCGGCGGCGACACCGACGTCGTCGTCGCGCTGAAGCGCGCGATCAAGAGCGGCGAGATTTCCGGCCCGCGCCTGTGGGTTTCGGGCTATCCGCTCGGCCCCAGCGGCGGTCATGGCGATCCGCGCAACGGCATCCGCACCGACCTCGACCTGCACAGCGAGAACAAGGTCGTCGACGGCCCCGAGGCGGCGGTGCGCATCGTCCGCGAGATGCACCGCGACGGCGTCGACCTGATCAAGATCATGCCCAGCGGCGGGGTCCTCAGCATCGGCGACGATCCCAACGTCACCCTGATGAGCGACGCCGAGATCAAGGCGATCGTCGATACTGCCCATAATCTGGGCATGCGCGTCGCCGCCCACGCCCACGGCCAGAACGCCATCGTCCGCGCCTCCGCGCTGGGCGTCGATTCGATCGAGCATGGCTCGTTCGGCGATGCCGAGGCGTACAAGGTGATGAAGGAGCACGGCACCTGGCTGGTGCCGACGCTGCTGGTGGCGGACACGGTGGTGAAGGTCGCCAAGGCGCACCCGGAATCGCTGCCGCCTTCGTCGGCGAAGAAGGCGCTGGAGGTCGGTCCGATCACGCTCCGCAATCTCGGCGCGGCCTACAAGGCCGGCGTCAAGATCGCCTTCGGGACCGATCAGGGCATGGCCCCGCACGGCACCAACGGCAAGGAGTTCGCGCTGATGGTCGCGGCCGGCATGCCGCCGATGGAGACGATCCGTGCCGCGACGGTGAACGCCGCCGAACTGCTGGGCGCCAAGGCCGATGTCGGCTCGGTGCAGGCCGGGCGCTATGCCGACATCATCGCGGTATCGGGCGATCCGCTGTCCGACGTCACCGAACTGGAGCGCGTGCGCTTCGTGATGAAGGGCGGCGACGTGGTGAAGCCCTGGAGCGCGGCCGCGCAATAAATCCGCAAACCGGCGCCGATGCCGAATGTACCGGCGCCGATGTGCGCAGTCGCCGCGATGCCGATCCTCAACCCGAAGCTGCGCCCGTCCTGCCGACGGTGAACTCGGCGATCCCGAGGCCTTGCACCTCGAGGCGAATATGATCGCCGGGTGACAGGGCCTCGGCGGCGGTCGCGCCGCCCGCCAGGATCACGTCTCCGGCTCTCAACGACTCGCCGGCTTCGGAGGCGAGCCTTGCCGCCGCCACGAGCGAGCGAAGCGGGCTGCCGAGGATGGCGGCGCTCGAACCGATTTGCTTCGGCTCGCCATTGACGGACATGATCATCCCGACGTTCGAGACGTTCGTCGAAGGCGTGGACCAGGGGCCGACGACGAAGGACGACGACGAGCTGTTGTCGGCGACGACGTCGGTGACCGAGAAGCGGAAGTCCTTGTAGCGGGAGTCGATGATCTCGAGCGCTGGGGCGATCGCCTCCACCGCCGCGGCGGCACCCGCCAGCGTCACCGGGCCGGGCAGGTCCCTCTTGAGGATGAAGGCGATTTCGGGCTCGACCCGCGGGTGGACATATCGATCGAAATCGACCGTACCGCCTTCTTCCACCATCATGCCGTCGGTCAGGCGGCCCCAGATCATCTCGCTGACGCCCATCTGCACCATCTTGGCGCGGCTGGTGAAGCCCATCTTGATGCCGACGCGACGTTCTCCGCGCGCATAGCGTCGCTCCAGCAACGCCCGTTGGACCTGATAGGCGTCGAGGATCGACAGCGCGTCTTCCAGTTGCGGCGTGGCGCGCGCGAGGCGTTGCGCTTCGTCGAGCCTTTCGGCCAGTGCCTGCAGATCAGCCATGCGCTGCTCCTTCGCTGCTTTCCGGGGCGAAACGGACCTGAACGTCCCCGATTCCGTTGATCCGCATGGCGATGCGGTCGCCGGCCCGGACCGGGACCATCGGGCCGAGCGCGCCGGACAGGACGATATCCCCGGCGGCGAGCGGCCGCCCGATCCGGGCCATCGTCCCGGCCAGCCAGCGCAAGGCGTGCAGGGGATTGTCCAGGCAGGCGGCGCCCGCCCCGAACGAGGCCGGCTCGCCGTTCTTTTCGAGGACCATGCCGCAAAGCCGCAGGTCGATCGCTTCGAGCGGGACCGGGCGCGTCCCCAGGACGAACAGGCCCGAGGAGGCGTTGTCGGCAACGGTGTCGAAGATGCCGATGTCCCACTTCGCGATGCGGCTGTCGACGATCTCCAGCGCGGGCAGGGCATAAGCGACGCAGTCGATCAGCTCGGCCGTCGTCATGCGGTCGGCATCGGGCGTCGCGTCGAGCACGAACGCGATCTCGCCTTCGACCTTGGGCTGGATGAGCCGCCCGGGGCTCACCACCCCGCCGTCGGGCACTTCCATGTCCGCGAACAGGATGCCGAAATCGGGCTGGTCCACGCCGAGCTGCTTCTGAACCGCCTTCGCCGTCAGGCCGATCTTGGCGCCGACCGCGACGCGGCCGGCATCGAGCCAATGCGTCGTGTTGCAATCCTGTATCGCATAGGCGTCGGACAGCCGGGCGGCCGGATATTCGGTCCGCAGCGGCGGGACCGGCTCCAGCCGGCCATGGGCTTCGCGCAGCCTAAGCGCGCACCGCTCGATCGCCGATGGGGCGAGGCGCGAATGTTCGTCGCTCATGCTGCCCCGTCCTTGTCGTTGCGCTGGAGGAAGGCGGCGAAGGCGGCGAGGAAGTCGTCCTTGCGTTCGAGCATGACGGAGGACTGGGTCATGCCTGGCGCGACGAACAGCTCGGTGCGCGGCGTCTGCTTGTGCCAGATGAAGGAGGCTTCGAGCGGATGGACCGGATCGTCGAGGTCGCCGCGGCAGATGAGGGTCGGCATGGCGATGTCGGCGAGCTCGTCGCGGACGGTGAGATAGTCCTGGAGGCCGGGGGTGGCGCGGGCGCGACCGTAGAAGGCGACGACCTCGCGCCAGTCGGGACCATGGAGCTGGGCCCATTCGCGGGCCTGGTCGCTGTCCTCGTCGACCTCGCCGAAGACGGTGCCGAGCGAGTTGTTGCCATGGGCGCTGAGGCCGATGATCGGGGCGTCGACGGTGAGGGTGCGGACCCGGTCGGGCTTCTCGATGGCCATGCGCGCGGCGATGCGCGAGCCGAGCGAGCAGCCCATGACATGGGCGGAGGCCACGCCGGCCACGTCCATGACGTGCCACATGTCCTCGACCCAGGCCCTTGGCCCCGCGAGCGCCTCGACGCGCTGGCTGCGCCCCAGCCCGCGCAGGTCGGGCATGATCACGCGATGGGTCTCGGCCAGCCGGGCCGGAAGGTCGCCGAACCACAGCCCCGATACCGCCGCGCCATGGATCAGCAGGATCGGATCGCCGTCTCCCAGCACCTCATAATAGAGGCTCGACCCGTTGAACTCCGTAAATGCCATCTCAAATCCTCCCCTCGCCAGCGATCCCCAATCCGTCCTCCCGGCGCAGCCAGTTCGGCCGGCTCAGGATATAATCCACCATCCGCGCGGGTGTCAATCGGCGTGCAAACGGGACCCCCTATCGGCGCGCAAAAGGGACCCCCTTTCACGATGGCGCAAGGTTGATCGGACACGCGCCTTTGCGCTGCGCGCGGCGTAGGGAGGGCGGAGCCCGACCGGAGGCGCGCGCAGCGCAAAGCATCTTTTAATCGGAGGTCGGTGGGGGCGATCAGCTGCGGTTTTTGAAGCGCCAGCTGTCATTGCCGGTCTCGACGATGTCGCAATGGTGGGTGACGCGATCAAGGAGCGCGGTGGTCATCTTGGGATCGCCGAACACGGTGGGCCATTCGCCGAACGCGAGGTTGGTGGTGATGATGACGCTGGTCTGCTCGTAGAGCTTGCTGATCAGGTGGAACAGCAACTGGCCGCCCGAGCGGGCGAACGGCAGATATCCCAGTTCGTCGAGCACGATCAGGTCGAGTCGGGATAGCTGGGCGGCGAGAGCGCCGCTCTTGCCGATCCTGGCCTCCTCTTCGAGGCGGGTCACCAGATCGACGGTGTTGAAGTAGCGGCCTCGCGCACCCGAGCGAACGACATTGGCGGCGATGGCGATGGCCAGGTGGGTTTTGCCGGTGCCCGTGCCGCCGACCAGGACGATGTTGCGCCGAGCGGGCAGGAACGCGCCACTGTGCAGCGAACGCACCAGCCCCTCGTTGATCGGCGTGCCCTCGAACCGGAACGCATCGATATCCTTCACGACCGGCAGCCGGGCGGCCGCCATCCGGTATCGGATCGAGGCAGCATGGCGATGTGTTGCTTCCGCGCGCAGAAGGTCGGTCAGTATCTCCATCGTGGTGCGCTGGCGCTGAAGGCCGGTGGTGACCGCATCGTCGAACGCGCCCGCCATGCCCTTGAGCCCAAGCCCGCGCATCGCCTCGATCATGTCATGCCGCTGCATCGAAGGTCCTCAGCTGGTCGTAACGGGCGCAGTCGGCGATCGGCGGATGGCGCAAGGCGCTGTCTTCGGAGGTGATGATGGTGAGCGGTCGCGGCGGTTCGCGGCGCCGCGCCAGGATGTTGAGGATCAGGTCGTCGCTCGCCGTGCCGGTCGCCAATGCCTCGCGGACGGCCGCTTCGACCGGCTCCAGACCATCGGTCAGCACGGCCGACAGCACACGGACGAACCGGCGGTCGGCATCGTCGCCATTGCCAAGCTTGCGGCGCAGGCGCGCCAGCGCCGGCGGCAGATCCCAGTCCTGGAAGGGCGCGCCGTTCCGCAGCGCTCCGGGCTTGCGGGCCAGTACCGGCAGATAATGCCAGGGGTCATAGATCGTGCGGTTGCGCCCGAAGTAGCGGGGATGCTCGGCGACAACCTCCTCGCCGCAGCGCACGACAATGCGGTCGGCATAGGCCCGGACCTGCACCGTCCGCCGCGCCACCGTCGAGAGAACCGAGTAGCGGTTGCGATCGAAGCTGATCAGGCAGGTGCCCGTCACCGCATGCTCGCTCTCGTTAAAGCCGTCGAACGGTCCCAGCATCGGCTGCAGTGCCGATCGCTCGATCTCCAGCGCCTGCGCCACGGTCAGCTCGCCCTGTTCCGGGTGTGCCTGTCGTTCCGCCCAGCGCTGGCACTCGGCCTCCAGCCAGCCATTGAGCTCGTCGAGGCTGGCGAACCGCAACCGGGGTTGGAAGAAGCGGCCCCGGATCGTCTGCACCTGGTTCTCGACCTGGCCCTTCTCCCATCCCGCCGCCGGCGAGCAGGCGGTGGGCTCGACCATATAATGGTCGGTCATGATCAGGAACCGCCGGTTGAAGACCCGCTCCTTCCCCGTGAACACGCTCGTCACCGCCGTCTTCATATTATCGTAGATGCCGCGGCCCGGCACGCCGCCGAAGAAAGCAAAGCCGCGCGCATGCGCGTCGAACAGCATCTCCTGACTCTCGCGCGGATAGGCCCGGACATAGACCGCCCGCGATGCACACAGCCGCATATGCGCAACCTTCACGCGCATCGGCTTGCCGGCGATCTCCACATCCTCATGGCTCCAGTCGAACTGGTAGGCCTCGCCCGGCTTGAACATCAGCGGGATGAAGGCGGTGACACCATCGCCGGCATCCTTGCGCCGGTCGGCCTTCCAGCGCGCCGCGTAGCGCCGAACGGCATCGTAGGAACCCTCAAAACCTTCGCGCTCCAGCAGATCATGTATCCGCGTCATCCGCAGTCGCTCGCGCCTGCCGCGCACCTCGTTCTCTTCCAGCAGTGTGTTCAGGCGATCCTGAAACGGCCCGATCCTAGGCAGTGGCTGAACCTTGCGCTGATAGTCGAATGCGCCTTCCGGCGCCCGGATCGCCTTGCGGATCACCTTCCGCGACACATGCAAATCCCGCGCGATCGCCTTGATCGCCTTGCCGCCGGCATACTCGCGCCGAATCCGAACCACTGTCTCCAAAATCAACATCCCGATCTCGCCGCCTGAAAATCCAGCCGGCTGCTTAAACCATCGAAATGAGGGGTCCCTTTTAGACGCCGATCACCCCGCTAACGGGGTCCTTTTTGCACGCCGATCCACACAGGCCGCCCTGGATCGAAGGGCGGCCTGTTCAATACGTCGACCGGCGATCCCAACCCGGTGCGGCCGGAAAAGATCTGGGCCTATGAGATCGGCTACAAGCTTTCGCGCCCAGGCTTTCGCTTTGAAGCGGCTGCGTTCGACTATGAGTATAAGGACCAGCAGATCGTAGAATATGTCGGCAATCTCGCGAACGTCGTGAATGCCGCAAAGACGCGGGTATATGGCGCCGAGGTCCACGCCGACTATGACCTCGCGCGGAATTTCCAGATCAACGCCGGCATGTCCTATACGCGTGGCCGATATCGGTCCTTCACCAATGCCGAGCGCTACATCTTTTCCCCGATTTCGGGCATCACGACCGATCTCAATGCCGACGCATCCGGCAATGTCACGGCCCGCACGCCAAGATTTTCGGGCAGCGTCGGCCTGAATTATCGCCAGCCCTTCCTCGATGGGCAGTTGGATCTCTCCGGCACCTATGCCTATCAGACGAAAATCTACTTCGATCCGTTCGGCGACACCGAACAATCCGGCTATGGGCTGCTCAATCTGCGCGCGGCCTGGAATGATCCGTCCGATCACTGGACGATGGCCGTGTACGGCAAGAACGTCACCGACAAGAAATACCGGCAGCAGGTGACGTCCGAATCCACGGGCATCTTCCAGGTTTTCGGACGCCCGGCGACCTACGGTGTCGAAGTCACCCTCCGTTACTGATCGCGACGCAATTCATGGCCTGATCGAGCGTGGCTCGGTCAGGCGTGAACGGCCTCGCCTCGCCAGGTCTCACCAGTTTCACCGAGGAGCAGAGCGTCATGCATTCCACGAAAATTTCGGACTTCGCCACCGAGACCCGCTTTTACGCCTATGGCCCTCGGGAGCCTCTCGCGCTGGTGCCGGGCAGCTTCGCGCATGTCGTGATCGACATGCAGTACGGTTTCATGCCGGGGGGAATCATTCCGGTCGCGGGCAATCCGGCGATCATTCCCAACATCAACCGCATCTCGGCTGCCGTCCGTCGCGCAGGGGGCAGGAACATCTTCGTCCGCTTCACCTATGATCCAACATGGACGGTCTATTATGGCCGGCTCGCGGACGGTCGCGAGGCACGGATGGAGGCCGCCTTTTCCGACGGGGCCGAGCAACATGCGCTCGTCGCCGACCTGGATGTCATGGCCGACGACGTCTTGCTCAACAAGAAGCGCTTCAGCTCGTTCACGCCCGGCACCTGCGATCTCGAATCCCGTCTGCGGTCCGCCGGCATCGACACGCTGATCGTTACCGGCTGCACGTCCAGTTGCTGCGTGGAGTCGACCATTCGCGACGGCATGCAATTGAACTTCAAGACGATCTTCGTCGGGGATGCCAATGTGACGTTGAACGACGCCTATCATAACGGCGCTGTGGACAATCTCTTCGGCATATTCGGCACCGACCTGTGCATGACCGACGAAATCCTCGATCGGCTTCCCGTCACGGCATAAGCGGATGGCGGATGGGCGGCCTGAGCCGCCCGCTGCTTTCGTCCAGCTTTGACCCGGGCTGCGGCGGTGGTCGCCGCTGTCCCGGATCCATTCCCGGAGTGGAATGAGGCGCCGGCCGCGAAGGATTCCGCGATCCCGTCGGGCGATCACTGTCGCTTGGGCAGGTCATGCTTGACCGGCTTCCGATCGCGCCGTCGGTGGACGCGGTCCCTCAACGGATTCTCCCTGGTCACCACGGGCGACCCCGCTTCATGCCGCTTGACAAACTGAAAATGTATGAGAAATATATTTATGGTATATGACGAATGGTCGATCGCGCCATGGATGCGCTTGGGACCGAAGGCCGCAGCGCCTGACGCCACTTTCAAAGGGGAGTAACGAGAATGGATGCGGGGAAAGAAAAATCCGGAAATGGGGGAAATCCGATGAAGCTGTCCGCCTGGACTATTTCGCTGCTGGCCGTCGCGGCCTGCCTGCAGTCGGGCGCCGCGTCCGCGCAGGAGGCGAACGCCGGCAATGACGGGGTCGACGACATCATCGTGACCGCGACGAAAAGGGCCGATGGGCAAACGCTGCAGAAAACGGCTCTCGCCATTTCGGCGCTCGGAGCGGCGCAGATCGAGTCCAAGCAGATCCGCGACCTTGCCGGCATCGGCAACAGTATCCCCAATGTCAGCTTCGACTCGGGAGGAACCTTCAAGGGGACGGCGAACTTCTCGATCCGCGGATTGGGCGTGAACAGCTCGATCCCGTCGCTGGAGCCCTCGGTCGGCGTCTTCGTCGATGGCGTCTATCAGGGGATCAACGCCGGCATCCTGTTCGACACCTTCGACCTCGAGAAGATCGAAATCCTTCGCGGTCCGCAGGGGCTGCTGTTCGGCCGCAACGTGACCGGCGGCGCGGTCCTCGTCAGCACCAAGCGGCCGACGCGGGACTTCTCGATGTCGATGCGCGCAGGCATCGAGACCGGATCGAACGTGACCGTCGCGGGATCGGTTTCCGGCCCGATCGCCGGCGACAAGCTGCTCGGCAAGCTTGCCGTCTACTACAATGACGACGGCGGCTGGTTCACCAACTCCTTCAACAACCAGAAGTACGGCGGGTCCCGGACCTTCATCATCAGGCCCGCCGTCGAGTTCGAACCGGCCGAGGGCCTCGACCTCCTGCTGCGCTTCGAGCATGGCGACCAGAAGGGCGACGGCGCAGCGGCGCAGAACTTCGCGCTCTACAGCCGCCACAGCTTCAAATTCTCGAACGATACGCCCGCCTACAGCCGGTCCAACTGGAACCAGGGCACCGCGGAGATGAACCTCGACGTCGGCTTCGGCTCCGGTCGCATCACCAATGTGTTCGGCTGGCGGCAGTTCGAGCAGGCCGCGCGCGTCGATACTGACGCTTCGCCCCAGCCGCTCTCGGACTCCTACACCTTCACCAAGCAGGAGCAGTTCAGCAACGAACTGCGCTATGCGGGCAGCTTTGCTGATATCGTCGACGTGACGACCGGGCTCTTCTACTTCAAGCAGAACCTCGACTATCAGGACGCGCGCCGGGCCAACAACGCGCCGACGGCCGTCTATTCGGGCGGCATCCAGGATTCGCATAGCTGGGCATGGTTCTCGTCGGCCGACTTCCATGTTGCCGACGGCCTGACCCTCAACACCGGCCTTCGCTACTCGCGCGAGAGGAAGAAGGTGCGCATCGCGAGCCAGGATACGCCGACGGCGACCGGTACCGGCGTGACCTCGGTCGACATCATCCCGGCCGGCGCCTGCAACATCGTCGCGCGCCAGTGCGTGTTCGATTTCCGGGATTCGAAGAGCTGGTCGAGCTGGACCCCCAAGGTCGGTTTCGAATGGACGGTCGCGCCCAGCAATCTTTTCTATGCCTTCTGGACGAAGGGCGTGAGGAGCGGCGGCTATAATGTCCGCAACAGCTTCCAGTCGGTCGCGCCCGGCCCGTTCGAGCCGGAAAACGTCAGCAACTTCGAAATGGGCAACAAGCTGCAATTGTTGGACAAGCGCCTGACCTTCAACAACGCGATCTACTACCAGAAGGTCAAGGGGCTGCAGCGAAGCGTCATCATTGCGAACGGCGTCAACGGCAGCACGGCGGCCTTCATCCGCAATACCGCGGACGCGACGATCTGGGGCGTCGAATCGGAACTGCGCTTCAACCCGACGCCGGAACTGTCGCTGAATGCATCCGTCGGCTACACCCATGGCGAATATGACAAGATGTTCTTCGACCTGACGGGCGACGGCGTCATCGACGCCAGGGACCTTGCGCTCGCGCTTCCGCGTCTTTCGCCTTGGACGGTCAGCGCGGGGTTCAGCTACACCCATCCGGTGGGCGACCTCGGCGACGTCACGCTGGCGGCGGACTATTCCTATCGCGACCGGTCATTCTACAATGACAGCAACACCGGCGCTTTGAACATCATGCACATGGTCAACGGAAGCATTTCCGTGCAGTCCGACGATAAGCGCTGGACGGCATCGCTCTATGGCAAGAACCTTCTGAACAAGGTGCAGTTCGGCGGCGTGACGCCGATCCGTGGGCTTCCCGGAGCCACGCTCGCGCCGTTGGAAAAGGGGCGGGTGATCGGCATCGACGTGAAATTCCAATATTGAGCAGGGGGGCCGCGTCGCGCGTGATCGTGACGACGCGGTGCCGCCAGCCAGGTCGATCGACGCGCGTCGATCGTCAAATCCGTGGCCTTCGGCCCAGCCCATGCCGGCTGCGGTCGAAGGCCACTCTCGATAAAAGGAGCGCAGGCGTGGCTTATGATGATCTTCGCGACTGGTTGACGCACGTCGAGGCCATGGGCGACCTCAGGCATATCAAGGGCGCGCATCTGGACGACGACATCGGTCCGATAACCGAGATATCCGAGCGATCGATGACGGGGCCGGCGGTGCTCTTCAGTGATATTCCGGGCTTCGATGCGGGGCGCCGCATTCTCGTGAACCCGATAAGCTCGCTCGATCGCGTCGCGTTGACCGTGGGTTTCCCGACGGGATTGTCCAAAGCCGATTATTGCGACCTGTGGCTCGAAAAGACCCGGACGATCACCCCCATCCCGCCGCGCGAAGTCGACGATGGACCGGTGATGGAGAATGTGATCAGGGACGGCGACGTCGACCTGTCGAGCTTTCCGGCCCCGATCTGGCATCGCGGCGACGGCGGCCGGTATATCGGCACCGGATGCGTCGTCATAACGCGCGATCCCGACGACAACTGGATCAATCTCGGGACCTACCGCGTCATGGTCGCGGGAAGGAACCAGGTCACGATCTATGCGGCGCCGGGCAAGCACCTCGCGATCGTGCGCGACAAGCTGTTCGAACAGGGCAAGCCGATGCCCGTCGCGATATCGCTGGGCCATGATCCGGCGATCTTCATGGGCGGCTCGACCCCCTTGCCCTATGGGCAGTCCGAATATGACTATGTCGGCGGCCTGAAGAACCGGGCCATCGACGTCCTGCCGTGCGAATTGAGCGGCCTGCCCATACCGGCCCGGTCGGAACTGGTCCTCGAAGGCGAGATATCACCGACCGAAAAGCTGCCCGAGGGACCTTTCGGGGAATGGCCGGGCTATTATGCCAGCGGCCAGCGCACCGAATATGTCACGACCATCCGGCGCATCTATCATCGCAATGCCCCGATCATGGTCGGCACGCCGCCGACCAAGCCGCCCACGGGGGTCGGGACCGCGCTGGGCACGGTGCGCGCGGCGCGGGTGCGGGAGGAGATCCGCAAGGCGGGCATCCCCGACGTCAAGCATGTCTGGTTCCACGAATTCGGCAGCCGCTTCTTCCTCGCCGTGTCGATCAAGCAGCGCTATGCGGGCCATGCGGCACAGGTCGGCCATGTCGCCACCATGTGCCAGGGCGCGGCCTATATGGGCCGATATGTCGTCGTGGTGGACGACGACATCGACGTCTACGACACGATGGACGTCATGTGGGCCATGGCGACGCGCAGCGACCCGGTGCGCGACATCAATATCATCCCGCGCGCGTGGAGCGACGAGCTCGACCCGATGGTGGCCCAGGGCAATGCCGAGGCCCCATTCAATTCGCGCGCGATCATCGACGCGACATGGCCATGGGAGTGGCGCGGCAAGATTCCGACCGTCATCTCGCTCAGCCCGGAAGAGCGCGCGGCCGCCCTCGAAAAATGGGGGGGTATCCTGTTCGGCTCCTCGCAAGCGCGGTGAGCGGACCCGTCCAGACAGGGCTGAGCGACCGGTCGCCCGGTCCGGGATTGGCCCCCGCGACCTTGGCTGACGATGACGAGCAGGCACCGGGCGCGGGCCAAGGGAAAGGCCGGTCGAGCTCCGACGAGCGTCCGGCCGCCTATGACTGGTATGTCCTGATCGTCCTCACCGTCATTTTCCTGCTGGCCTCGGTCGACCGCAGCCTGGTTTCCGTGGTGATGGAACCGATCCGGCACGAATTCGGGCTGACGGATGCACAGCTCGGCTTCCTGGCGGGCCTGGCCTTCGGGATACCCTATGCGCTCGCCAGCCTGCCTTTCGGACTGTTGATCGACCGGATCAATCGCCGCAAATTCCTGGCCGGCATGTTGGCGCTATGGAGCTTGCTGACCGGGTTGTGCGGCCTGGCGCAAAGCTATGTGCAGCTCGTCCTGCTGCGCATGCTCGTCGGCGTCGCGGAGGCGGGCTTCCCGGCGGCGCAGTCGATGATCTCGGACTATTTTCCCGCGCGGCGGCGGCCGATGGCGCTTGGCGTGTTCATGTCCGGGGGCTCGGTGGCGTTCGTCCTGTCCTTCGCCCTGGGCGGGTGGTTCGCCGACGAATGGGGATGGCGGACCGTTTTCTTCGCGGCCGGTCCGCCGGGGCTGCTCATCGCGCTGCTGTTCTACCTCACCGTTCGGGAGCCCGAGAGGGGACGAATGGACGGCCCCTCCAGCAAGGCCGATCCGGACGCGCCCTCCTTCTGGCAGGCCATGCGGTTCCTGATGTCCTCGCCGGCATTCCGGCACCTGTTCATCGGTTACGCCCTGGTCGCCGCGACGACGTCGAGCTTCTGGTCCTGGATCGGTTCGCTGCTGATCCGCGTCCACGGCCTGGAAGTGCGCGAAGCCGGCCTCTACATCGCGTTCGGGGCCGGCGTCTTCGGCTTTGTCGGGGCGCTGCTCGGCGCCGTCGCGACGGGGTATCTCGGACGGCGCGGCCTTCGGCCGGTGCTCACGTTCGTCGCGTCCATGGCCGTCCTCCTGAGTCCGTTCGGAATCGCGATGGCGCTGGCCCCGACGTTGCAGGCCGTGATCGCCTGCATGGTCGTCACCAGCATCCTCAAATCCTGCTATACCGGCCCGGCGCAGGGCATCATCCTGAGCCTGGCCAAGACCCGCATGCGCGGCGTCGCGGCTTCGCTCGTCAATGTCGCGGGGACGTTGCTGGGCTTTGGCGTCGGTCCGTTGCTGGCCGGCGCGATCAGCTATTTTCTCGGTGGCGGCAGCTCCATTCGCTATGGCCTTGCCGCATTGTTTCTGATGAACATCTGGGCCGGCCTGCATTTCTGGATGGCGCGGAGAACCGTCGAGGAGGAGGTCCGCGTGGCGAGGGCGGAAATCTAGACGAGTTCCGGGATGGCAGCGGTGTCGACATCATCAAAGCATCGCCTGGACACCGTCTGGGCCTATTTCCTCGACCTCTACGCCAGGCCCGGCGTCAAGGAGACCTGCCTGGACTGGCAGGATCGGCTGGGCGCCGACGTCATCCTGCTCCTGTGGCTGCTCCGGCTTGGCGCCGAGGACGGCCTCGCGGTGGATGACGTCAGCCTGCGTCGGGTGGACGAGCGGATGAAGGAATGGCGCATGTCGGCCATCCTGCCGATCCGCGACGCCAGGCGAGCCACAGGCAAGCTTGCAAAGGCCGGCGACAGGGACGCTTCCAGCCTCTACCCGCGCCTCAAGCGCGTGGAACTCGCCGCCGAACGCATGGCGCTGCGGCGGCTCCTGCTGGAAGACGGCGTCGCCGGACAGCGGCTGCCTGGACAGCTTGCGGCCACCGCGAACCTGGAGCGCTATCTCGGCACCCTGGCCGAGGGGCTCGCCGCCGAAGAGCGGACGGCAATTGCGAGATTGGTGAGCGCTGCTGAAGCAGGGTGACGGGCAGGGGGGTCATGCCGTCGAGTCCCGCAGCCCCTTCCAGCGCTTGACGTCGTGATCCGCATTGATGCCCAGGAGATCGATCATGCGCGCAACGGTGTGATCGACGATGTCGTCGATCGACGTCGGCTTGATGTAGAAGGCGGGCACCGGCGGCGCGATGATGCCGCCGGCTTCGGTTATCGCCTTCATCGCGTTGATATGGATCAGGCTGAGCGGTGTTTCGCGCAGCATCAGGATCAGCCGGCGGCGTTCCTTCAGGGTCACGTCCGCGGCCCGCGTCAGGAGGTTGTCCGAAAGGCCGTGCGCGACGGCCGCCATCGTTCGAATGGCGCAGGGCGCGACGATCATGCCGGCCGTTTCGAACGATCCGCTGGCAATGGCGGCCCCGATGTCGCCGATCGGATAGGAGGTGCCGGCGAGCTGGCGAAGATCCTTGAGGGTAAGCCCCATTTCGTGCCGGAGGGTGATCTCCGCGGCCTTCGAAGCCACCAGATGCGTCTCGACATCGAGAGACTTGAGCCGCTCGAGGAGACGGACGGCATAGATGCTCCCGGTCGCTCCGGAAATGCCGACGATGACAGGCAGGCGTCGATTGTTCACGATTTCTCCAATCGTCAATTTACCTTCTCACGCGCGATCATCTCGATGTCGGCGCTCAAAGGATATTGGCCACCCCGATCAATGTACACGCCGTCAGCAACGTCCCGATCTTCGCTAGAGAGGCAGGCTCTCCATAGAGAAGGATGCCGACCACGATCGATGCCATCGGGATTCCGGCCGCGAGCAGCGGGATGAAAAAGCTCAGGTTCACGCCGGCTTGCGAAATCCTGGCCATGAAAAACACCCCCAGGCAGAAGGATGCCAACGACAGGAGGGTGGGGATCGGATTGGTGAACCCGCTGGTGGTGGGGACCAGCGCTATTCCAACGACCTGAAAGGCAATGGAGAGGATCATGAATAAAATGATCGTAATATTCATATGATGCTCTCCCCGTTGTAAAATATTCGCAGGCCTTTTCGACGGGAGCGATCCCGCCGCTCGGTAAGCCCGCAGACCCAAAATCCATGCTCGCGATCCGAGGCCGCCCGGCGCTGGTTGCCCAGTAATATATTTTTATATTGTAGATTAGATATATTATCCATATATGTCCAAAAAACTCAACGCGCAAGCGTGCAAAAGGGGAGATGGAAATGAACTATGCGCACCGCTCGGTAGGGGCGGTTATCGCGATGGCGTCCCTTGTCGGGGTGGCCGCCCATGCCAAGGGCGTCGGGGCGAAAGAAGAGGGATATGGTACGGCCGCCGTCGAAACCCTCGAAGCCGATGCGGGAGATGCCATCGTCGTCACCGCGCAGCGCCGCGTGCAGAAATTGCAGGATGTCGGCATCGCGGTAAGCGCATTCAGCGGCGAGCAGTTGCGTACCCGCCAGATCTCCAGCAGCATCGACGTCGCACGGATGACGCCCGGCGTCTTCGCTTCGTCCTCGAACGGTGGGCAAACCGCCAGCATTTCCATTCGCGGCGTGACCCAGAACGACAGCTCGGACGCCGTCGAGGGTCCCGTTGCCGTCTATGTGGACGAAACCTACGTCCCCAGCCTGCAGGGCCAGGGCTTCGGTCTCTTCGACATCGAGCGCGTCGAGGCTCTCAAGGGGCCGCAGGGCACGTTGTTCGGCCGCAATGCCACGGGCGGGCTCGTCAACTTCGTGATCGCCAAACCGTCCGACACGGTGACGGGCTACGCGAACGGCAGCTATGGGAGCTTCGACAGCGTCAAGCTGGAAGGCGCGATCGGCGGGCCGATCGCCGAAACGGTCCAGGGGCGCATTTCGCTTCTCTACAATCGCAACAATGGCTGGTTGAAGAACCTGTATCCGGGAAAGCCGGACGTCGGCGGAGAGGATACATTGGGCGGCCGCGCCCAGCTGCAATGGCAAGCGACGGACGCGCTCAAGGTGCGGGCGACCGCTTCCGCCGTGCGGAGCGATCTGTCCACCGGCGCCTATAACTCCATTTCGACGCAGCCCGTGTTCGACGGTCAGGGACGCGTGGTCGGTGCGGACAGGGTCTCCGGGCCGACGGCGCTGGGCTTTACGCCGCTTCCCGGCAGCAGGCTGGAGGTCAACCACGACTTCGCCTGTTCCGATTGTGGCCGCACGAGGCTTTATGACGCGGCGCTCCACGTCGATTACGATGCCGGGGGCGCCCAGATCAGCGCGATCACCAACTGGAAGCGCATCACCAAGGCCCTGCTGATCGACGTGGACAGTTCGCCCGTCAATTTGGTGGACGTGGGCCAGAACGCCCAGACGGAGAGCTTCTCGCAGGAGCTTCGCGCCACCGGGAAGGCCGACAGGGCCGTCTGGAACCTCGGCGTCTATTATCTGCAGATACACACGCTCGCCCAGATGGGCTTTCTCGCCCGACCCAATGGCATACTGGCGGGCGCGCTGGGTGTTTCCGGCACCGGCGCTGATCTCGCCAATCTCCAGGACCTCTGGACGCGGTCATTCTCCGGTTTCGGGCAGATCGAATATAAGCTCGCGCCCAGACTGAGCGGCACGATCGGCCTCCGCGTCATTCACGAATGGCAGCGCTACGATTTCCAATCGAGCCAGTTCCAGAACCAGAATGACTACAAGCTGGATACCGCCATCGCGGTGGCCACGCTTCAGCCTTCCTATGCGAACAAGCGGAGCGATAGTTTCTGGGCGGGCAAGGCCGCGCTCGAATATCATGCCAATCGCGACATGCTGTTGTACGCCTCGATCAATCGCGGGGCGAAGGGCGGCAACTACAACTCCAAATTGCCCGATGGAAGTCCGCCGCTCTCGCCGGACGAGTTCGCCTACAAGGGCGAAACGCTGCTCGCTTATGAGGGCGGCATGAAGTCGACGTGGCTGGATGGAAAGGCCACGTTCAACCTGTTGGGGTTCATCTACGATTATTCCAATTACCAGGCCTTCACCTTTTCCAACGCCTCCGGCTTCGTGCAGAACAGGGATGCGAACCTCTATGGCGGCGAGGCCGAGTTCACCCTTCGGCCGGTCGAGGGCCTGGAACTGAGCGGCGGCCTCTCGCTGCTGCATGCCAAGGTCAAGAACGTGCAGGTCGCGACCGGTGTCTATAAAGACGTGCGGCCGACATTCGCCCCGAAGCGGCAGGCCAACGGGCGCATCAGCTATCGTCCTCCCCTGGAGGTCGCCGGCGGCCACATCAACCTGGCCGTCGATGGCTATTCGACATCGTCCTTCTACCAGAACATCCGCAATTTCGCGGCGCACAAGATCAGCGGCCACACGATCTTCGGTGCGCAGGTCGGATGGGAGAGCGCGTCGGGCTTCTCGCTGACCGGCGCCGTATCCAACCTGTTCGACAAGCGATACGAGATCACGGGCTTCGATCTGTCGACGCTTTGCGGCTGCAGCGAGGTTGCCTACGGCAAGCCGCGCTGGTGGACGATTTCCGCGGGATTTCGCTTCTGACGCATAGGGGAGCGCCTGATCGGCGCTCCCTCCGAAAAGCCCGCTCGACGTGATTGCCGAGACGGCTTCATATCTCAGCGTTTCATATATTTCTGGATGTTGAAGCCTTCCGACCGGACGTCGTCGGGGGTGACGGCCCCGCCGGCCTTGACGACCTCCATGCCGAACCTGACGTCCCTCGGTCGATTGAGGCCCAGGACCGCCGTCAGGCGGCGCTGCGTGAAATAGAAGGCTGTCCCAGAGAAGCCGTCTTCCCCCTGGTCGTGCCAGACGATCTGGTCATGCGTGCCCGGCAGGCCGGCGAGCTGCATCTTCGACTCATACTGGTCGGACCAGAACCACGGGATATCGTCATAGGCTTCCCTGTGCCCCAGCATCGATCGCGCGGCGGCCACCGCCTGGCGATAGGCGTTCTGCCAGGATTCCAGGCGGACCAGCCCCGACGCATAGGCCGTCGGGCGCGCCGCCACGTCGCCGGCCGCGTAGATGCCCTCGACCGAGGTTTCGCAGAAGGCGTTGACCGCGATGCCGTTGGCGATCTCGATGCCGGACGCCTGCGCGAACTCGCAGTTCGGCGTGGAGCCGATGCCGTAGACGACGGCGTCGCACGCCAGTTCGGAGCCGTCGGAAAGGACGACCAGCTTGCTGCCGTCCTGCGCTTCGCGGATCTGCAGGACGGAGGTGCTCAGGCGAATGTCGATCCCGCGGCTGGCATGGAGACCGCAATAGCGGCTCGCCCCCTCGGAGCCGAGCACCCGCTGCATGGGCGCCTCGCTGGCCTCGACGAGGGTCACGGCGCAGCCGAGTTCCTGCGCCGCGGCGGCGACTTCGGCACCGATGAAGCCGAACCCGATCACCACGATCCTGCGCCCGGGCAGAAGCTCGGCGCGCACCCTCGCCGCGTCGTCGAGCGACCGCAGGGTGTGGATGTTCGCTTGCGCTTCGGGCGCGAAGGGGAGGTCGCGCGCCCGCGCCCCGGTGCAGATCAGCAATTTGTCGAAGGAGATGCTGCGGCCGTTGGTGGTTTCGAGCGAGCGGGCCGACCGGTCGATCGAAGCGATCCTCGTCGAGAGGACCGGCGTGATCGCAGCGTCGCTATAATCGGACTCCTGGCGCAGGAGCAGCGCATCCTCCCCGGCCTTCCCGAGCAGGAAGGCTTTCGACAGGGGAGGGCGATCATAGGGCAGATGCGCTTCGTCCCCGATCAGCAATATCTCGCCGTCGAAACCGTCCTTGCGCAATTGAAAGGCGGCATGCGCGCCGGCCAGGCTGGCACCGACGATCGCAAAGGTCTTCCTGGTCATGGGATCAGGCATCCTCGAAAATGGAGAAGCGGACGCCTGCGGTGAGGCCGCCGTCGATGACCAGCGAGGCCCCGGTTATGTAGGATGCGGCGTCCGAGGCGAGGAAGATGGAGGGCTTGGCCACCTCTTCGGGGCGCGCATAGCGCTTCATCGGGCAAATCCGTTCCATGAGATCCTCGTGCCCGGGGTGGCGGTCGAGCCATCCCTGGATGCGTGGCGTCATCGTGCTGCCGGGGCAGACGGCGTTCACCCGGATACTGTCGCGGGCGAAATCGATCGCCATGTTCCGGGTCAGCATGACCGCTCCGCCTTTCGCGGCGGTGTAGGCGGAGCATCGATTCTCGGCGAGGATGCCCGCCGTCGAAGCGACGTTGACGATGGCGCCGCCGCCGTTGCGGCGGAGGACCTCTATCACCGGCTTGGAACAGCGGTAGATCGATTTCAGGTTGAGATCGAGCACGCCGTCCCAGTCGGCATCGACCATTTCGTCGACGCGCTTCGCCAGGCTGGCGCCGGCGACGTTGAACAGGGCGTGGAGGGGATCGCCGAGTTGCCCGAGCGCCTCGATCATCGCCGGCATGGCGTCCGGATCGGTCACGTCCATCCCGAGGCCGATGGCCCGCCCGCCCATCTGCTCGACCTGGCGCGCGGTCTCGATCGCCGCCTCCCGGTCGAGATCGCCGACGACCAGGGAGCCGCCCTCGGCCGCCCATTCCAGGGCGATTGCCCGGCCGATGCCGGCGCCCCCCGCGGTGACCAGCCCGGCGCGACCGATCGCGCTGCCGGGCCGGGTGACGGCGCCTCGGGATTCCAAAGACATAATTACCTCCATGACGCGGGTCTTTCCCGGTGAAGCCCCGCTTCGTTCCGGGCCCCTTAGCCGCTTGACACCAGAGAAGATATGATAATATATTCTTTGTATATCAAAAAGCGAAATTTTGCTCGCGAAGGAGAAGCGGGGGCATGAAAGGACAATGCGACATGGCAACGACCGCCGGGATGGAAGAGTATG
Organism: Rhizorhabdus wittichii RW1; assembly: GCA_000016765.1. Taxonomy (NCBI): domain Bacteria; kingdom Pseudomonadati; phylum Pseudomonadota; class Alphaproteobacteria; order Sphingomonadales; family Rhizorhabdaceae; genus Rhizorhabdus; species Rhizorhabdus wittichii. The sequence continues at coordinate 987,262 of CP000699.1, read as the reverse complement.
AAACCGTCCGGGCGCGGATTGCCGGCCAGTTCACCACAGAGAAGGACATCCCCAAAGCGATCTTTTCCGACCCGGCCATCTACCGCGAGGAGCTGAAGCGGATTTTCCGCGGCCATTATTGGCACATGGTGGCGCACCGCGCGGAGCTTCCCGAGGCCAACAGCTTCAAGACCTTCTGGCTGGGCGAGACGCCGGTCCTGCTGACGCGCGGCGAGGATGAGACGCTTCGCGCCTTCGTCAACACCTGCACGCACCGGGGGACGCTGCTCGAACAGCGGGCGACCGGTTGCAGCAAGGAATTCGAGTGCCCCTATCACCGCTGGCTGTTCAGCAACAAAGGCAACTTCATCGGCGGTCCGGGCCGGCGGGATTTCCGGTCGGATTTCGTCGCCGAGGATTATGCGCTGCGCGAATTCCAGGTGGACGAGATCGCCGGGCTGATCTTCTGCAGCGCGGCGCCGCAGGTCGGCCTGGAGGAGTGGCTGGGCCAGTGCGCGGGCCATGTCCGGGACGTGATGCTGGATGACGGGCGGCTGACGCTGCTCGGCTATCAGAACGCGATCTTCAACGCGAACTGGAAGACCTATTTCGACAACGACTTCTACCATGCCCCGCTGCTGCACATGGGCTTCCGGCTGCTGAGCTGGCATGGCGGCCAGGGCGAGGTCCGGGTCGAGGAGCCGGTCGGGCATTTCTCGGTCGGCTATGAAAGCTCGCCCTATGAGGACAACGGCTTCCTCGCCGATCCGTCCCTGGTGGAAATGAAGGGGACCGACGCGCGGGCGCGCGTCGTCGCGCTGCGCCCGGCCTATGTGCTGACCAAGCATCTCGACACCATCAGCGTCCGGTTCGTCCGGCCCCTGGGCGTGGACAGGACGCAGGTCACCTATGCCTTTTTCGGGCACGAGAGCGACAGCCCGGAATATCAGGCGCATCGCGTGCGCCAGGCGTCGAACCTGCTGGGCCCCAGCGGCATGATCACCATCGAGGACGCGGCCGTCTTCAATCGCCAGCAAATGACCTCGCGGGACGGGGGGATGTCGCGATTTGTGGTCGGGGTCGATCGCCCGGCGGCCGAAGCGCGGCAGAATGACGAAAACGGAAACACGGCCGGCTGGGCCTACTATCGGGAGGTGATGGGCTTTGACCGCTGATATTCACATGCGGGCCGTCTCGGCCGAGGCGATGTCCGCCATCGACGGCCTGATGGGCAATTATGTGGCGGCCCTCGACTGGCAGGACTGGAATGGCTGGCTCGGATCGTTCGCCGACAGCTGCCACTATTCGGTGACGAGCCGGCAGAATGCCGAAAGCAACCTTCCTCTCTGCTACATGATCGATGATTGCCGCGCCCGGATCGAGGACCGCGTCAAGTTCATCACGGAGGTATGGGCCTCGACGATCGAGCCATATCGCACCCGCCACGTCACGCAGCGGCTGTCGGTATCCAGAATGGATGACAGGAATTACCGCGTTCTGTCGAACGTCGTGGTGATGTTCACGCAGAACAACGACCCGTCGGGGGTTCTGGTGACGGGCTATTATGACGACGTCGTCACGGTCGATGGTGGGACGGCCCTCTTCGCAAGCAAGACGGTCTACATCGACGGAACGCCCACCCGCTATCTCGCCTATCCGCTTTGAGAAGAATGATGACAGACCAACAGTCGAATATGCCGTCGCCGATCGTCGCCCTGGGCTATCTGGGTTTCTATGCGCAGGATCTCGCCGCGTGGGAGGAATGGGCGACCCAGATTTTCGGGTTCGCGAAGGTTCGCGCGCCGGAAGGCATTTCCAGCGATCATCTCTACCTGCGGATCGACGAGCGCCAATGGCGCTTCGCGGTCGAGCCCGGTACGGAAGGCCGCGTCGCTTTCATCGGCTGGGAGGCCGCCGACGCCAACGCGTTGGAGGAGGTCCATCGGCGGCTCACCGCCCAGGGGATCGAGGTCGTCAGGGATGCCGAACTGGCGCGAAAGCGCTGCGTGCAGGACCTGATCCGCTGCGAGGATCCCGACGGCTTCCGGCTGGAGTTCTTCCACGGCCATCTCGTTTCCCGCGAGCCGTTCGTCTCTCCGCGCGGCATCGGCTTCGTCACCGGCGACATGGGGCTCGGCCACATCCTCATCACGGTGAGCGACATCGAAAAGTCGAAGGCCTTCTACCTGGACCTGCTCGGCTTCAGGATGAGCGATTACATCGTCTTCGGCGGGAACAAGGTGCATTTCACCCACATCAACCCGCGTCACCACAGCCTGGCCTTCGTCCAGACCAGCGATCGCATCGCGCGGCTGGGCCACTTCATGGTGGAGGCCGACGATGTCGACGCCGTCGGCTTCGCGCTCGACCGTCTTCATGCCAGCACATGGCAGCTGAAGGAGACCCTCGGGCGCCACACCAATGATCGCATGCTCTCCTTCTACTGCGAAAATCCTTCGGGGTCGCAGACGGAGTTCGGTTGGGGCGGGCGCAAGATCGCCCACCCCGGCTGGCTGGTGGAAACCTATGATGCGACCGCATTCTGGGGACACAAGGTTCCGGGCACCGAATATTCGGACAGGGGTCCTCAGTCTCCACGCGAAGGAATTTGAAAATGGCGGAAAAGATTCGGGTGTGCGCGGAGGGCGAGATCGAGGACGGCGGCTTCAAGGTCATCGCCCTCAGGGAACCGGTCGCGATATTCAACCTTGGCGGGGAATATTACGCGCTCAACGACCATTGCACGCATGAGAAATGTTCGCTGACCCAGGAAGGCTACGTCATCGGCGACGAGCTGGAATGCGGATGGCATTACGCGAAGTTCTCGATCCGGACCGGTGAAGTGACGGCTCCGCCGGCGACGCGAAACCTGAAGACATATCAAGTCCTGGTTGAGGGATCCGAAATATTCGTCGTCATTCCCGATCCCGAATGATCTCGTCCCGGATCGATTCCGGATTTCCACCTGCACCGTGCCAGTTGAGCGACGTGTTCCTGCGGAACGCGATGTCAAGATTTTGAGAGGGATACCGTGTCTGAGGATGTGAGCACGAAGATTCTGATCGTAGGAAGCGGCGCCAACGCCATTTCCCCGGCGGTCAAGCTTGCGCTGCGGGGCGAGACCGATTTCCGCATGATTACCAAGGACTCGGACTTTGGCGGGGTATGGCACGTCAATCGCTATCCGGGATGCATTACCGACATCCATGTCGCGGCCTATCAGTTCTCCTATGAGATCTCGGGCGACTGGACCTCGTCCCATCCCGAAGCACGGGAAATGGCGGCTTACCTCCGGAAGGTCGCGCGCCATTACGGGCTTTACGACCATGTCGATTTCAACACCGAGCTTCTCGACGCCGAGTGGGACAAGGACGGCCTGTACTGGAAGGTCACGACCAACGGGACGACATATCGCGCCCAGTTCCTGATCCTCTGCACCGGCTTCCTGGAGCAGCTCAAATTTCCGGAACTCGAAGGCAAGGAGAGGTTCAAGGGACGCCTTTTCCACTCGGTCCATTGGCCCGAGGGATATACCGGCGAGGGCGATCGCATCGCCGTTCTCGGCACCTCCGCGTCAGGCGTGCAGATCGTGCCCGAAATGCAGAAGGTCGCGGATCACGTCTTCGTGTTCCAGCGCACGGCCATGCACCTTCTGCCGTTGAACAGGGAGGTCTATTCTCCCGACGAGCTGGCGCGGCGGCGATCCGACCCGGAGTTCCTGGTCAGGGAACGTGACGAGAAGCTCGCGATGTTCGACAAGGTCGCCTATGACGCTCTCTTCAAGTCCGAGACGCCTCAACAGGTCGCCGAGCGGCAGGCGCTGATCGACGCGCATCGCGAACGCCTCGTCCCCGATCCCGATCTCCGGGAAAAGCTGACGCCGCAATATCTGCTGGGCTGCAAGCGTCCCACCCGGACCGACCTCTTCTATCCCAGCCTCCAGCAGCCCAATGTGACGCTGATCGCCGAGGGCGCCGTCGCGCTCGACGAAGGGGCGATCATATCGAGCAGCGGCCAGGCGTTCGAGGTCGACACGGTCGTCATGGCGACCGGCTTCTACTGGGGCGGGGATATCCTCAACCGCATCCGGCGGCGTGACGGCCGGACCGTGGCGCAGCATCAGGCCGGGCACCGCAGGGCGCACAAGTCCGTGTCGCTATCGGGCTGCCCCAATCTGTTCCTGGTCGGCGGCGCCGGCGCCAATGGCGCCGTCTGGAACGGCTATGCTCCGGGCGAACTGGTGCCCGACTATATCTTCGCCGTCCTCGACCATATGGAAGCCAACGGCATCGACGCCTTCGAGGTCCGGGAGGAATGCGAGACCGAATGGAAGGCAAGGACCGATGACGTCCTGTCCAGGGCGGCGATCGTCGTGGGCGGATGCGTCAACTACATGCTCGACGAATCCGGCCATGACATGTCGAGCTGGCCGGGAACCATGCGGGACATGGAAAGAGCGATGCAGATCTTCGAACCGGACCATTATCAGCCGATTGGAGCAGGTTCGTAGGGAAGGGAGCGGGGAGGAAACTCCCCGCTTCGCCTGTCTCGCCGGACGGGAAGGGGGAGGAGCTTAGCGGTTCGCCGCCAGCAGCGCGGCCGCCGGTTCGGGCGTGCCCCGGGGAAAGCCGAAAATCTTCAACTGGCGATCGTGGGAGAACTCGATGTGGTCCACGGTCGACCGCTCGAGCAACTCGACGTCGCCTCTGCGGATGGCATCGACCTGCAACCGGTGGTGATCGTTGATGCTCTCCGTTCCGATCCGGATATAGGATCGGTACCATAGCCGCAGCGAGCCGAAGTTCAGGAAGCGGATCGCCTCGACCAGGAAGCGGTTGTAGCTCGCCTCGGCGATCGCCAGGTGGAAATCATAATCGAGCTCGGCGACCTGGTACGGGTCATTCGCGCGGATGGCTTTGTCGAGCTGATCGCAGAGCTTCTCCATGGCATCGAGGTCGGCGGCCGTCGCCCGTTCGGCCGCCATCAGCGCGGCCTTCACCTCGAAAATCTGGCGCGCTTCGTACAGGGCGGCCAGGTCGTCGATGCTGGTCGATCGGACATGCGGCGTCCGGTGCGGATGCCAGACCACGAACTCCTCGCTCGACAGGCGCTTGATCGCCTCGCGGATCGGGGTGCGTCCGACGTCGATGCGCTCCATCAGCACGGTCTCGTCAAGCGGCGATAATTCGCCGAACTCGCCGGTGACGATCGCCTTGCGCAGGTTCCAATAAGCTTGCTCGGTTTTCGTCGTATAGTTCTGACCAGCCATCAGGGCGCTTTTCCTCTCGGTTCGTTCGCCAGTCGCGATCCGGAGTGGGACCGCATCAATATATTCAGATTATCTTTATCGCACCGGAGGGGCGTTGTCGATGCTGATGGCAGGGGCGCCGCTACCCGACACCCGAGCAATCCTGCCTCGGCCCGCCGCTTCGGACGACCGGTCATGGCCCGCCCTCACAGGGCAGAAAGCGATTGACAGATTCAAAATATATTGTTCATATATGACAATTCAAGGAGAGGCCCCGGATCAGGGGCGACCAAATCACTCATGTAGTGGAGGACGCACGGTGGTGCCGAGCAGTGACTATCTGAAGTCTCTCGTGGATATCGAGGCTGGCAGGATTAGCCCCGAAATCTTCATCGATGAAGATATTTATCGACTGGAGCTGGATCGGGTGTTCGGTCGGAACTGGCTGTTCCTGGCGCACGACAGCATGATTCCGAAGCCGGGCGATTTCTTCAGCACCTATATGGGCGGCGATCCGGTCGTCGTCGCACGGCAGCCCGATGGTTCGGTGCGGGCGTTCCTCAACGCCTGTCGCCACCGGGGGATGCGGGTCTGTCGCGCCGAGAGCGGCAATACCAAGTCGTTCTTCTGCACCTATCATGGCTGGGCCTATGATACGGCGGGCAACCTGATCAACGTCCCGAACCTGTCGGATGCCTACAAGGACCGGCTGTCCCTCAAGGACAACGGCCTCATCCCCGTCGCGCGGATCGAGAGCTACAAGGGGCTCATCTTCGGCAACTTCGACGCCACCGCTCCCTCGCTGGAAGAGCATCTGGGCGATCTCAAATATTATATCGACGGATGGGTCGATCAGGTCGACGGCGGCATCGAGGTCCTTCCCGGCGTCGTGCGGTGGACCATCAACGCCAACTGGAAGCTCGCGGCCGAGCAGTTCGCGGGCGACACCTATCATGCGCCGACCAGCCATGCGTCGTCGCTGCTGTCGTTCGGGCCGCCGTTCGAAGGCAAGGACGGCGCGCATGTGGCCTTCCGCGAAGGGCATGGCGAAAGCTTCCTGTTCAAGCGCCATACCCGCTTCTCCGAGGATCCGCTCAGCCTCTACAACGACGCCAAGCTCGAAGCCGCCAAGGCCAGGGTCGGCGATCGCGCCGAGTTCGTCGCGAACTTCACCGCTTTCCCCGCATTTTCGGGACTGCCCGGTTCGTCGAACATTCGCGTCTGGCATCCCAAGGGCCCCAATAAATTCGAGATCTGGTCCTTCACGGTGGTCGACAAGAATGCACCGCCCGAGGCCAAGAAGGCGATGCAGGTCTCTGCCTCCTTCACCGAGGGGCCGGCGGGCGTGGTCGAGACCGACGACGGCGAGAATTGGGGGCTGATCGGGGCGATCCTTGAGCAGGGTCATCAGGCTCGCAAGATGCGCTGGAACTATCAGATGGGCGACTACCCCGCCACCGGGCATGAGGAATTCCCCGGCGCCTATCGCGACAGCTTCTTCGGCGAGGCCGGCCATCGGGCCTTCTATCGCCGGTGGCTCGAATTCATGACCAGCGAGGAGTGGCCCGTCCTCACCCAAGAAGAGCGCGACGCGTTCAACAAGCCGGGAGCGTGAAGTGGTGTCTCAGATCGACAAGCAAATCGAACGGCAGTTTCGCGTCGAACAGTTCCTCTATCGGGAAGCCGATCTCCTCGATAGCTGGGAGTGGGGGAAGTGGTTCGAACTCTTCACGGAAGACGTCCGCTACTGGATGCCGCTCCGGCGGAACCTGCAGCGCCGCGAGCGCGGTACGGGACAGTTGCCGACCGGCCTCGAAATGGCGCTCGTCGACGATGATCACACGCAGCTCAAGATGCGCGTCCAGCAGATGTCGTCCGGGCGGCACTGGGCGGAAGACCCGCCCTCGCGGTGCCGCCATCTGATCTCCAACGTCGTCGTCGTCGAGGAAGACGAGGCCAAGCAGGAACTCGTCGTCCGCTCCAATTTCATCGTCTATCGCAACCGCCTCGAGCGGGAAGTGGATATCTGGGCGGGCAATCGCGAAGACACGCTGCGGCGGCAGGGGGATTCCTTCCGGATCGCCAGCCGGACCATCCTGCTGGACCAGAATGTGGTTCTGTCGAAGAACCTCAGCGTCTTCTTCTGAGTGGGCTCGGTGGAACAGCGATCCGACACGGGCCGGCGACTTGAGGTCGCCGGCTCCACCACCCATTTCCACGATCTGGGATCGGGAGAGCCGTTGCTGCTGCTTCCGGCCTACGGTCCCCTGCCGGGCACGACCGGCTGGCTGACCTATTCCAAGGTCCTGCCCCATTTCGTCGAACGGCGGCGCTGCATCATCGTCGACTATCATAATTTCGGGATGTCATCCCCGCTCGTCTTCGACGAGCCGGCGCACGACGTCTTCGTTCGGCAGGTCAGGGCCGTTCTCGATCATCTGGGCATCGCGCGCTGCGATGTCGTCGGCACGTCGACCGGGGGCACCGTCGCGATCGACCTCGCGCTTTCCGATCCGAACCGCGTGTCCCGGATGGTCGTGGGGGCCTGTGAGGCATCCACGGGCGGGGACCCTTATCTGCTCTCTCCCTGGCCCAGCGAGGTTGCGAAGCTGTCGGCCGAATATCAGGGCAATCCGCCCGATCTCGATCGGTTGAGGCGGCTGTTGAACGCGATCGTCCACGATCCCGCCATGATCGACGAGGGGACGATCCTTTCGATCCTGGAATGGGCGATCAACGAGCCCAAGCATGCGGAAGCATGGAGCCGGTCCCGCAGCGTCCCTTCGGGCAAGCTCGAACGGCTGAAGGAGATCGCAGCACCGGTGCGGATCATTCACGGCCGGTTCGACCGGATGGTCCCCGTGGAAGGGGCCATTCGCCTGATGAACTACCTTGCCGATCCCGACCTCGTCATCCTGAACCGTTGCGGCCATTGGCCCGCCTTCGAGCGACCGGAAGAGTTCGCTCGCCAGGTCCTCGGATTCCTTGGCCGATGACGCAAATGCCCGGCAAGGACGGCGCCGTCTCAGCGCGACTGAGCCATGTCCTGGACCTGATCGCCGCAGGTGCGGTCCCGGCCGAGCGCGCCTATACGCATATCCTGGCGGGTACGGCGCGCGGCGAGGCCCGCGCGGCCGACGGCCGCGCGGATCGGGGCGAAGCGATCGGCGCGCTCGACGGCGCCCTGGTTTCCGTCAAGGCGATGCTGGACGTGCAGGGACTCCTGACCGATGCGGGGTCCGCCACCCTGCGCGGACGGCCGCCGGCCGCGAGCGACAGCAGCGTGGTGTCACGGCTTCGGTCTGCGGGCGCCGTCGTCGTCGGCACGACGCAGATGACGGAGTTCGCCTTTTCGGCGGTGGGCACCAATCCCAATTTCCCCGCCTTGGGCAATCCCCATGACGCGGAGCGGATTTGCGGAGGGTCGTCGTCGGGTGCGGCGGTTTCGGTCGGCGGGGGCCTGGCGGACATCGCCATCGGCAGCGATACGGGCGGCTCGCTGAGAATCCCGGCGGCCCTTTGCGGCCTGGTCGGTTTCAAGCCAACGGCTTCGCGGGTTCCGGCGGCCGGCAGCTTCCCCTTGTCGCAGACGCTCGATTCGATCGGCCCCATCGCTCGATCGGTGAAGCTTTGCGCCCTGGCGGATTCGGTCCTTGCCACGGGCAAGGCATCGGACGTCGCGGCCATCGGCGTGGATCGCTTCCGGCTGGTCGTCGCCCGTGGGAGGCTGTTCGAGGGTTGCGACCAGGCGGTGCTCGACGCCTTCGACGGCGCGATCGATCACCTGCGGCGATCGGACGTCCGGATCTCGGACGGATCGCTGGAACCGATCCTCGACGAACTGGCCCGGATCGATGGGCTCGGCACGTTCCCGCCGGTCGAACTGGCCGCGACCCTGCGCAGCAGCGGCATCACCGATCTGGCGCCGGTCGACCCCAACACGCGGAGCCGGATCGAAGCCGGCAGCGGCTTGTCGGCCGTCGATTATCTGGAGATGGCGCGCCTGCGGCGTCAACTGGCCGACGGGTTCGAGCGGTCGATGGAGGACGGGGAGGTATATGTCGTCCCCACGGTCCCGATCGTCGCGCCGACGACGTCGTCGGTCAGCGATCCGGAGCAGTTCCGACGGATCAACGCCTTGCTGCTCCGCAATCCGCGGGTTGCCAATCTGCTCGATTGCCCCTCCATCTCGATACCGCTTCCCAGCCGGGGCCTGCCGGTCGGGATGATGCTGATCGGACGGCGGAACGCCGATCGGCATCTCCTGTCGATCGCGTTGCGGCTGGAAGGCATTCTCGCCCAGGGCGACCGGCTATGTCGGGAGGACGGATTGGGGATCGCTGGCGAGGGGAGGATTTGAGATGGCATTTACGGAGTTCAACGGGTCGAGCCTCTATTATGAGGTGCTGGGAGACGGCGATCCGATCCTGCTGATCCATGGCGCGGCGGTATCGGGGCTGTGGTTCGGCGACCTTCCGGCCCGGCTGGCCGAGACCCATCGCGTGATCATGCCCGACCTGCGCGGACTGGGACGCAGCCAGCGCGTCGAGGCGCTCGCGGGGCCAAGGGCCTGGGTCGAGGACATGTGGCACGTCATGGACGTGGCGGGGGTCGCCTCCGCCCATGTCATGGGCTGCTCGCTCGGCTCGCGCATCGCCGCGCGCATGGCCATCGAGAAGCCCGACCGGGTCCGCACCCTCACCGTCGACGCCCCGATCATCGGCCTCAGCGCCCATGGCAACAGTTCGCTCGGCACCGTCTTCGGCGAGGTCGACGAGGACAGCGACCAGGCCCGCGAATGGGCCCAGCTCCATGGTCCCGACTGGCGCGAGGTCGTCGCCTTCTACGGTCGCGCCCGCGCCACCCCCGGCCTCCAGGACTATCTCACCGTCCGCGACGAACTCGCCGACATCGCCATGCCGACCCTCATCTGCCGCGGCGACCTCGACGATCCGGTCCATCCGCTCGAAGCCTCCTTCATCTGGCACAAGCAGACGCCGCGCACCGAATTGTTCGTCGCGCCAGGCATGGCCCAGTCCTCCGTCATGCTCGAACGCAAGGACGACTTCCTCTCAGCCTTCGCCGCCTTCCTCCAGCGCAACGACAAGGACTGAACGCGATGAAGACCGCCATCGTCACCGGCTTCGGTCCCTATCTCGAAGAGGCCGAGAACCCCAGCGGCGCCATCGCCCAGGCCATCCATGGAACCGAGAAGGACGGGGTTCGCATTCATGGCCTGGTCCTGCCGGTCAGCGCCGGCGCGGTGCGGGCGTTGCTGGAGGAAGAGGTGCGAAGGCTCCGTCCGGACGTGCTGATCGTCACCGGCGTGACGCGGGGACGCGCCGCCGTGGCCGCCGAGCGGGTGGCCATCAACGTCATGGATTTCCCGATCCCCGACGTCGACGGACGGGCGTTCATAGACGAAGCCATCGTCGATGGCGGGCCCGCGGCCTATTTCTCCACCCTTCCGATCAAGGCGATAGCGAAGGCCTGGAGGGACCGGGACATCCCCGCCTATGTCTCGAACACGGCGGGCACCTATTTGTGCAACCAGACCTTCTATCTGGCCTGCCATCTCGCATCCTCGCGCCCGATGCGGGCGGGCCTCGTCCATATTCCCCTCTCGTCGGCACATGCGGCGGCGAGCCCGACGCCCGTTCCCTCGCTGGCGTTGGAGACCATGTACGAGGCCGTTCTGACCGCCGCCCTGATATCGGCCAATCATGAAGGTGCCGACCTGAAGCTGGAGGGAGGCCTGACGTGCTGATCGATCGTCCGGCCAGGCTGCCGAAGGGGTAGGGGCTAAAGACAATGGATCGAAAACGGGCCGCGGACAGCGGCCCTTTTCATGTCGGCTGGTGCCGGCTGAGGGATTCGAACCCCCGACCTTCGGTTTACAAAACCGCTGCACTACCACTGTGCTAAGCCGGCACGCTCCGCGCCCTCATGCGTCAGGGAATGCCGAACGTCCAGCCCTCGACGGCGGCGATCTCCGAAGAAAGTGCGGGCGGCTGCCAGAGGTCGTCACGGGCCGCCGCCTCGGCCAGCCAGGCGGCGGTCAGGATCGCGTCGGTGCTGTGATCGTCATAGCGCGCGAGCAGGGGCGGGCGGCGGATGCCGTAGCCGGCAAGGCCGGCGCGGAGCCGGTCGGCGTCGCGCATCTTGCTGCCGCCGCCGAGGCCTGCCGTCCGGGCGGCGACGGTCGTGTAGATCTCGACGATCGCGGGGCCGGTCTCCGGCAACGGATCGAACGGCCAGACCGGCACCCGGCCGTCCAGCCGGTGGAGCAGCCGCATCCCCGTCAGGCTCGACTTGCCGACCTGCGCGGCGCCGACCAGGTTGAAGCAACTCGTCGCAGGACCATGGCGGCCGTCGCGGCAGAGGCGCTCGACCAGCCGATAGCGGCCGTTGCCGGCGCCGAACAGGTCGCCCTGCCGCCCGCCATGGCGGCGGAAATGGCGGCTCGCCTCGCCATGGTCGACGAAGGCGCCCGCCTCCAGATGCGGATCGCCCGCGCAGATATCGTCGACCAGCCGCCACAGCGCGCGGGCGTCGGCCGGGCTCTCCGCCCAGCCGGGGAAATAGGCGCCGGCGTCGAGGAAGGGGAAGGCGGTCGAGAAGTCGATCCCGACCAGCAGGTCGCTGCCGCGCCGGGCATGATCGAGCAGCCAGTCGAGCACCGCGCCGCGCGACCAGGTGCGCTCGATCAGCTTCGGGGCGCGGCCCGGCCCGTCGCTGACGGCGATCGCGATGCCCTTCTGCCGATCGCCCTTCGCCCCCGACCAGTCGATGCAGGCGAAGCGCCGGAAGCGGCGGGTCATGCCTTCTTCTTGGCCGGGCGGGGCCTGGGCCGCTTCTTCGCCAGCGCCTGCCCATGGGCGCGCTCGATCATCGCCAGCACCCGGTCGGGATCGGCGGTGCCGTAGCGGACGAGCACGGCGGGCCAGCCCTCATAATGCGGCGTCTGCCAATAGGTGTCGGGATCGGTCGCCTTGAGCATGTCGACGGTGTCGCGGTCGATCATCAGGCAGAAGCTGCCTTCCTCGCGCCCCGGCGCGACGAAGGCGTTGCCGTTGGCCTTGACCGCCGGGCCGCCATAGTGGGTCGAGCGTTCGGCGCCGGGCAGGCCGGCCGCGAAGGCGGTGACCCGGTCCCAGTCGAGGCTCATTTGCCGCCGCGCTCCTGCCGCAGTCGGTCCCAATAGGCGATCCGCTCGGCGATCTTCGCCTCGAAGCCGCGCGGGGAGGGGACGTAGAAGCTCTGCGGCGCCATTTCCTCGGGCCAATAATCGTCGCCCGAGAAGGCGTCCTCGGCGTCATGGTCATAGGCATAGCCCTTGCCGTAGCCGACGTCCTTCATCAGCCTGGTGGGCGCATTGAGGATATTCTTCGGCGGCATCAGCGAACCGGTGTCCTTCGCCGACCGGAACGCCGCCTTCTGCGCGGCATAGGCCGCGTTCGACTTGGGCGCGGTCGCCAGATAGAGGCAGGCCTGCACGATCGCCAGTTCGCCCTCGGGCGAGCCGAGGAAGTCGTAGGCGTCCTTGGCGGCGAGGCACTGGACCAGCGCCTGCGGATCGGCGAGCCCGATATCCTCGCTGGCGAAGCGGACCAGCCGGCGCAGCACGTAGAGCGGCTCCTCGCCTGCCGTCAGCATCCGCGCGAGATAGTAGAGCGCGGCCTGCGGGTCCGATCCGCGCAGCGATTTATGGAGCGCGGAGATGAGGTTGTAATGCCCCTCGCGGTCCTTGTCGTAGACCGCCATCCGCCGGTGGAGCAGCGCGGCCAGTTCGCCCGGTTCGAGCGGATGATCGATCGCGATCGAGAAGAGCGTCTCGGCCTGGTTGAGCAGGAAGCGGCCGTCGCCGTCGGCCGAGGCGACCAGCGCCTCGCGCGCGCCCTCGGTCAGGGGCAGGGCGCGCTCCTCGATCTCCTCGGCGCGCGCGATCAGCTTGCCGAGCGCGGCGGCGTCGAGCCGGTTGAGGATCAGCACCTGCGCGCGACTGAGCAACGCCGCGTTGAGCTCGAACGAGGGATTTTCGGTGGTCGCGCCGACCAGCACCACGGTGCCGTCCTCGACATAGGGCAGGAAGCTGTCCTGCTGGGCGCGGTTGAAGCGGTGGATCTCGTCCACGAACAGCAGCGTGCGGGTGCCGATCCGCGCATGCTCGCGCGCCTCGGCGAAGATCTTCTTGAGGTCGGCGACGCCCGAGAAGACCGCCGAGACCGGCGCGAAGCGCAGCCCCACCGCATCGGCGAGCAGCCGCGCGATCGTCGTCTTGCCGGTGCCGGGCGGCCCCCACAGCACCAGCGAGGACAGGCGGCCCGCCGCGACCATGCGGCCGATCGCGCCTTCGGGGCCGGTGAGATGTTCCTGCCCGATCACGTCCGCCAGCGTGCGCGGCCGCAGCCGTTCGGCGAGCGGCGCTGCGTCGGCGGAGGCGGAGCCAGCGGCGGGGTCGGGCGCAAAAAGGTCGGCCATCGCGACGATATAGGGGCGTGATCGCGGGCCGGACAGGGGGCGCGGAAAGTCTCTTGCAAAAACTCTTTCAAGATATATCTTAGAGCTATCGAGAATGATTCGATATAACCAGAAATTGGAGAATGACATTGTTTGGATTTCACAAAGGACATCGGGAGCATGGCCGCCACGGCGGCTTTCATGGCGGTTTCCGCGCGATGCGTGGCCGCCATGGCGGCGGTTTCGGCGGCGGCTTCTTCGATCCCTTCGGGGAGGGCTTCGGCGGCGGCATGGGCGGCCGGCGGGGCGGCGGCCGGCGCCGCGTGTTCGACGGAACGGAGCTGCGGCTGATCCTGCTCGCGCTGATCGGCGACCAGCCGCGCCACGGCTATGACCTGATCAAGGCGATCGAGGAGCGGACCGGCGGCGCCTATGCGCCCAGCCCCGGCGTCATCTATCCGACGCTGACGATGCTCGAGGACATGGGCCAGATCGCCGAGCAGGCGGCCGAGGGCTCGAAGCGGCTGTTCGGCATCACCGACGCCGGCAAGCTCGAGATCGGCGAGCAGGGCGACAAGATCGAGGCGCTGTTCGCGCGGCTCGACGCGCTGGGCGAGGAGCAGGGCGGCGGCGAAAGCCGGATGCCGGTCCGCCGGGCGATGATGAACCTCGCCATGGTGCTGCGCGACCGGCTGTCGCGCGATCGCGGCGGCGAACTCGCGCATGAGGTGGCGGCGATCCTCGACGACGCGGCCCGCAAGATCGAGCGGCTGTGAGCGCGGCGATGACGACCAGCGCCACCGCATCGGTGCCGACGGCTTCGGCCAGCCGCTACCTCCAGCAGCTCTGCAAGCATTGGGCGCATAACCTGGAGGTCGAGTTCACCCCGGTCCACGCAACGGTCGTCTTCCCGCGCGATGCGCGAGGGGCCGACCATCCGGGGGACGGGCTGGCCACCTTCGACGCGACCGACGGGACGCTGGAGGTGCGCATCGACGCCAGCTCGGACGAGCAGCTCGACGCGCTGAAGGGAGCGGTGGCCCGCCACCTCGACCGCTTCGCCTTTCGCGAGGCGCCGTTGAGCTTCGACTGGAAAGCGGCCTGACCGGCTGCCTTTTCGGTCAGGGAACCGGGCTTTGCCGGGTGACCCTGACCCCCGCCTCGTGCTGGCGGATGATGCGCATATAGGCGTCGACCAGTTCCTGGTTGACCTGGTCCCAGCCGTAACGCTCGCTGGCCTTCAAGCCGGCCTCGCCGATCGTCCGCCGCACCTCCGGATCGACGCAGAGCGCCTGCAGCGCGTCGGCGAAGGCCTGGGTGCGGCCGGGGGCGATCAGCCGGCCGGTCACGCCGTCCTCGATCAGGCTCTCGCTGCCGGTCGCGCGCGCCGCGACGACGGGCAGGCCGGCGGCCATCGCCTCCAGCGTGACGTTGCCGAAGGTCTCGGTGACCGACGGATTGAACAGCATGTCCATCGACGCCACCGCGCGGCCGAGGTTCTCGCCGGCCTGGAAGCCCGCGAAGACCGCGCCGGGCAGGCGTTTCTCGAACCATTCGCGCGCCGGGCCGTGGCCGACCACCAGCACCTTGTGGCGCACCTGCCGCCGTTCGAGCTGGTCGATCGTGTCGGCGAACACGTCGAGGCCCTTCTCCATCACCAGCCGGCCGACGAAGCCGATCACCACCTCGTCGGTTTCGATCCCCAGCGACCGGCGCCAGTCGTCGCAGCGCCGCTCGGGCTTGAAGATCGTGCGGTCGATGCCGCGCGACCAGATGCCGACGTCATAGCTCATCCGCTGGTCGCGAAGCAGCTGCGCCATCGATTCCGACGGCGCGAAGATCGCGTCGCAGCGGCGATAGAAGCGGCGCAGCAGCGCCTCGACCATCGGTTCGAGGAAGGCGAGGCCGTAATAGCGGAAATAGGTCTCGAACCGGGTGTGGACCGACGCCACCACCGGCAGCTTGCGGCGCAGCGCGAGCGACACGGCGCGATGGCCGAGGATCTCGGGGCTGGCGACGTGCATGATGTTCGGGGCGAAGCGGCTGATGTCGCGCTTGACGCTCGGTGGGATCATCAGCGGGAAGCGATATTCGGCGCGCCCCGGAACCGGCAGCGAGGGAATGCTGATCAGGTCGCCGGTCGGCGGGAAGGCCGGTTGCTCGACGGTCGGCGAATAGACGCGCACCGCCGCGCCCTGGCCCAGCAGATAGGCCACCAGCCGGTTGAGCGCCTGGTTCGCGCCGTCGCGCACATAGTTGTAGTTGCCCGTGAACAGGGCGACCCGAAGCTGCGATGCATCCATCGCGACGCCTTAGGGGCCAAAGCCGATCATCGCAACCGGAACAGCCGGGCAACCCAAGGGTTGTCGCGGTGAAAGCGTGGCGGCGCGGGATCGCGATCGCCGGCAAGGATCGGAAAACGCGGCGTAATCGACAGGAGGGACGGCGATGGAACATTTCTTCACCCGCGTCGCGGCCCGGATCGCCAGCGCCGTGGGACAGCCGCTCGCCTTCGTCATCGCCTTCTGTTCGATCGTCGTCTGGGGTTTCAGCGGCCCGATGTTCGGTTTCTCGGACACCTGGCAGCTGATCGTCAACACGACGACGACGATCGTGACCTTCCTGATGGTGTTCCTGATCCAGAACGCCCAGAACCGCGATGCCGCGGCGATGCAGGCCAAGCTCGACGAGCTGCTCCGCGCCGTCGCCGATGCGCGCAATCGCTATATCGGCATCGAGCATCTGACCGAGAAGGAACTCGAGAAGATCCGCAGCGAGATCGAGGAGGAATATGCGCCAGGCGAGGACGGCAAGCCCCATCACACCAACAGCATCGCGCACCTGATCCGGCGGCGTTAAGATTTTTCCGTCATTCCAGCGCAAGCTGGAATCTCTTTTCTTTCTCTTGGTTTATGAGCATTTCCTGAAAAGAAAAATGAGATCTCGGCTTTCGCCGGGATGACGAAGAACGGTCAGGCCGGCTCGACCCCGCCGTCCATCCATGCCTTGAGCGCCTCGCCGGCGCGCTCGGCCATCATCGCCTTGCGGTCGCCCTTGCGCTTGCGGCCGCCCTTCGCGCCTTCGAGCGGCGGGAACAGGCCGAAATTGACGTTCATCGGCTGATAGCCGTCGGCCTCCGCGCCGCCGGTGATGTGGCCCAGCAGCGCGCCGAGCGCGGTGGCGGCGGGCGGCGTCTCGATCGGCCGGCCGAGCAGTTCGGCTGCCGCGAACCGTCCTGCGAGCAGGCCGATCGCCGCCGATTCCACATAGCCTTCGCAGCCGGTGATCTGCCCGGCGAAGCGGATGTTCGGGCGCGACTTCAGCCGCAGCGCGCCGTCGAGCAGCTTGGGGCTCTGGATGAAGGTGTTGCGATGGAGGCCGCCGAGCCGCGCGAACTCGGCCTTTCCCAGGCCGGGAATGGTGCGGAACAGGCGGACCTGCTCGGCATGCTTCAACTTGGTCTGGAAGCCGACCATGTTCCACAATGTGCCGAGCGCATTGTCCTGGCGGAGCTGGACGACCGCATAGGGCCAGCGGCCGGTGCGCGGATTGTCGAGGCCGACCGGCTTCATCGGGCCGTAGCGCATCGTGTCGACGCCGCGTTCCGCCATCACCTCGATCGGCATGCAGCCGTCGAAATAGGGGGTGTCCTTCTCCCACTCCTTGAACGCGGTCTTCTCGCCGTCGAGCAGCGCCTGGTGGAAGGCCAGATACTGGTCCTTGTCCATCGGGCAGTTGATATAGTCCTTGGTTTCGCCCTTGTCCCAGCGCGAGGCCATCCAGGCGACGTCCATGTCGATCGAGTGATGGTGGACGATCGGCGCGATCGCGTCGAAGAAGGCGAGCGCGTCGGCGCCGGTCGCCGCGCCGATCGAGTCCGCCAGCGCGGCGGCCGTCAGCGGGCCGGTGGCGACGATCACGGGGCCGTCCGCCGGCAGCGCGTCGACCCGTTCGCGGACCAGCTCGATCAGGGGATGCCCGGCGACGGCGTGGGTGACCGCTTCGGCATAGCCTTCGCGATCGACCGCGAGCGCGGAGCCGGCGGGCACGCGATGGGCGTCGGCCTTGGCCATGATCAGCGATCCCAGCGCCCGCATCTCGGCATGGAGCAGGCCGACCGCGTTGGTCGGGTCGTCGGAACGGAAGCTGTTCGAGCAGACCAGCTCGGCGAGGCTGTCGGTCTGGTGCGCCGGCGTCGCCTCGATCCCGCGCATTTCGGAGAGGCGCACGCGGATGCCGGCCTGGGCGAGCTGCCACGCGGCTTCCGAACCGGCGAGCCCGCCGCCGATCACATGTATCTGATGAACCATGGCCGCGCTTTACGGGTCTGGTCCCGCGATCGCAACGGCACTCGTCATCCCGGCGGAGGCCGGGATCTCGGGAGGCTCCTGCCTAGACCTCATCTCCTCTCTCCCGAGATCCGGCTTCCGCCGGGTGACGGACAAGAGAAGTCCGTCGTCAGGTGAGCTTGGCGAAAGCCCAGCCGATCATCGCCCAGAGCAGCGCCGATCCGCCGATGGCGATCAGCAGCCCGACATAGGGCGGGTAGCGGTCCTCCCGTCCGACGTCGAGCAACCCTACCGGAATACAAATGATGGCAGTGCGAGCATGTGCATGGCGTCCACGGCCTTTCATCGATCCATTCTCCCCCGCCGCCCGGAAAACGAACCTGCTCGTTCCAGGCGCCGGGATTGCTTTTACAGCATTCGGGAGATGAAAGCATCGGGGGGCTAGACCAATGTCTAAGCCCGGGCGTGGATTGGTTCGCGCGAGGGAAGTCGCCTCCGGGCCCTGCGCTCGCCGGGCGCCGGAGGCTTCCCTTTAGTTGAAGGTGGCGCGGTCGCCGGCCTCGCCGACCGACTGGATGTCGCGGCCGAGGCCCTTCACGGTGTTGCAGGCACAGAGCGCCAGGAGCGCGCAGCCCAGAACCGTCACCGCCAGCATGTTACGCATCGCCTATATCTCCCTGCGGACAAGGCGAAGCGTTAGCTGTCCGCTTCCCGGGCTGTCCATATCAAAACGATGGCGGCACGATCATCCGTGGCTCACCCGCTCGAGGCCCAGCCAGCCGGCCATCGTCGCCAGTTCCTCGTCCAGCGCGGCCTGGGTCGCGGCCGGGGCGTCGGGTTCGGGGTGCGTCGACAGCACGCGCAGCACCGACGCCTGCCGGTCGGCCTTCAGGTCGACGCGCGCGACCAGCCGGTCGCCGAGCAGGAAGGGCAGGACATAATAGCCGTAGCGGCGCTTCTCGGCGGGGGTGTAGATCTCGATCCGGTAGTGGAAGCCGAACAGCCGTTCGGTGCGGTCGCGCTCCCAGATCAGCGGATCGAACGGAACGAGCAGCGCGCGGGCGTCCACCCGGCGCGGATGGCGGGCGTCGCGGTGCAGCCAGGCGGGCCGGCGCCAGCCCGCGACCGAGACGGGCAGCAGGACGCCTTCCTCGACCAGCTCGGCGATCGCCGCCCTGGTATCGGCGACGCCGGTCCGGAAATAGTCGCGCAGGTCGGTCTCGGTGGCGATGCCGAGCGCGGCGGCCGCGCGGGCGACCAGCGCGCGGTGCGCCGCCGCCTTGTCCGGGGTGGGCAGGGCGAGGATCGCGGGCGGGATCACCCGCTCGGTCAGGTCGTAGACCCGCTCGAACCCGCCGCGCCGGGTGGTGGTGGTGATATGGCCGGCCCAGAACAGCCATTCGAGCTTGCGCTTGCTGTCGCCCCATTCCCACCAGCCGCTGCGGCTCTTGCCGTCGTCGAAGTCGGAGACTGCGAGGGGGCCTTCGGCGCGGATGCGGTCGAGCACGGCGTCGACCTCGCCGCGCTTCTCCCGCGCATAGACGCGCAGCGACGACCAGCCGCGCTCGCCGCGATCGGCCTCGGCCATGCGCCAGCGCAGCAGCGGGTGGAGGTCGAGCGGCAGCAGCGACGCCTCATGCGCCCAATATTCGAACATGCGCCGCTTCGATCGCCGGCCCCAGGCCGCCTCGTCGAGCGCGGCGCGGTCATAATGGCCGAGCCGCGAGAAGGCGGGGAGGTAATGGGCGCGCGACAGGACGTTGACGCTGTCGATCTGGTGCAGGCCCAGCCGGTCGAGCGTGCGGCGCAGATGGAGGGTGCCGGGCGCCGGCGGCCGGGCCGCGCCGAAGCCCTGCGCGGCGAGCGCGATGCGGCGCGCCTGGGCGAGCGACAGCGTCGTGGTCA
Organism: Rhizorhabdus wittichii RW1; assembly: GCA_000016765.1. Classification (NCBI taxonomy): domain Bacteria; kingdom Pseudomonadati; phylum Pseudomonadota; class Alphaproteobacteria; order Sphingomonadales; family Rhizorhabdaceae; genus Rhizorhabdus; species Rhizorhabdus wittichii. Next base: position 967,381 of record CP000699.1, on the reverse strand, counting down.
ACGCCGCTCCATCCGCCGCGCCGCCCAGGCATAGTCCTCGGCTGCCTTGCGATCCTTGGCATCCTTGAACGCGACCTCGGGATCGGGCGCGGCGCCGAGCGCATGGAGCAGTATCCACAGCGCGAAGCGGCGGCCGGAATCGCGTTCGGTGCCGAACGCGATCGCGACCCGCTGGCGGCCGTCCTCGATCGCCGCCTCGTCGAGCGCGTCGAGGTCGTCGGTGCCGAAATAATGGAGGAGGAGCGCGTCGAGATCCATGCGCCGAGCGATGCCGTGGGGCCTGCGCGAAGGCAAGCCCTCGATCGCCATTCGTATATCCCCCCATTGACCTTCCGGCCCCGAAGGCGGTGAGATCGGATTTGCGCCGCTGGAACGATTTTCGCGGATCGGCAATTCGTCTGGCGCATTATGCTCCGAAAGGAGGGAGCGCGACCGATGCTTGAACATCTTCCCCGCTGGCTGGGAGCCATGCTGCGCAATGTCCGCGCAGGCCATTCGAAGCTGGTGATCGCCCAGCCCGAGCTGGAGATCGGCGATGCGGTGATCGACCTGAGCAGCCCGGCCTTCGCGTCGGGCGCGCGGCTGCCGGTGCGCTTCACCGCGGACGGCGAGGGCGTGTCGCCGCCGCTGCTGTGGGGAGAGGTTCCGCCGGGCACCGCCAGCCTCGCGCTGATCGTCGAGGATCCCGACGCCCCGGCGCTCCAGCCGCTGGTCCATGCGCTCGTCTGGAACATCCCGCCCGACGAACGGCACCTGCCCGAGGGAGCGATCGTCGCCGACGGCGACGGCGCATCCGCAGGGCCCGACGTCGGCCGCAACAGCCTGTTCGAAGGCTGGCTGCCGCCTGATCCGCCGAGCGGACATGGCAGCCACGACTATGTCTTCCAGCTCTTCGCGCTCAGCGAAACGATCGAGGTCGGTCCCAATCCCGGCCGGTCGGGGCTGGTGCGCGGGTTGCAGGGGCGGGTGCTCGGCGCCGGCATGCTGGTCGGCACCTATTCGCGCGGCGAGGAGGCTCCGCTCGGCGGGCAGGGCGTCGCGGGCGCGTCGCCGGCCTGAAGGTTCAACCCGCCGCCGCCTGTGTGGATGGATCGCGATGGCGATAGGAGCGTTCGCGGGTGGCGTAATAGAGGTTGAGCTTCTCCCACGCCTCCTCCGCCGTTTCGACGAAGCGGAACAGGTTGAGGTCGTTCTCGCCGATCACGCCTTCCTCGACCAGCGCGTCGAAGTCGAGCACCCTGCGCCAGAAGTCCTGGCCGAACAGGAAGATCGGCAATTGCGCCATCTTGCCGGTCTGGACCAGGGTGAGCAGCTCGAACAGCTCGTCGAAGGTGCCGAAGCCGCCCGGGAAGGCCGCGACCGCGCGGGCGCGCAGCAGGAAGTGCATCTTCCTCAGCGCGAAATAATGGAACTGGAAGCTCAGATGCGGCGTCACATAGGCGTTCGGCGTCTGCTCGAACGGCAGGACGATGTTGAGGCCGATCGATTCCGCGCCGACGTCGTGCGCGCCGCGATTGGCGGCTTCCATGATCGACGGGCCGCCGCCCGAGCAGACGACGAACTGGCGCTTGCCGTCGGCGTCGAGCGGGCACTGGCTGGCGGTCTGGGCCAGCTTGCGCGCCTCGTCATAATAGCGGCTCTTGGCCTGCAGCCGCTCGGCGATCCGCCGCTGCTTGGGGGTGACCGCCGACTTGACCAGCGCCTCGGCCTTGCCCGGCTCGGGGATGCGGGCCGAACCGTACATCACGAAGGTCGATCCGATGTTCGCTTCCTCGAGCAGCAGCTCGGGTTTCAGCAGCTCCAGCTGGAAGCGCACCGGGCGCAGGTCGTCGCGCAGCAGGAAGTCGGTGTCCTGGAAGGCGAGCTTGTACGCGCTGTCGGTGGTCTGCGGGGTTTCGGTGGCGGTCTTGGCGACCGCCGCATCCTCCTTGGCCCGGGGGAAGACGCGCTTGGGTACTTTTCTGTGTGCCATATCTCTCTGTTACAGATAGTCGGCTTTCGCCGATATTACAGGGGCGGGCAGGCGCGGATGTCTATCGGCAATAGGGACCGCTGCCCATATCGAAATGGAAATGGTCGTGGTGGAGCGCGTTGGCGTCGGGCCCGAGCACGACCGAGAAGCGCCCGCACGCGGCCTTGTGGAGCGCGCGGAGGAATCCGCGTATCTGCTGGTCGTCGCCGTTCCAGCCGTCCTTGACGCTGATCCGCCGACCGTCGCGGAGGCGGAAGGCGGCGATGTCGATGGCATTGGCGCGGCCATGTTCGGACAGGCGGTTGCCGGCCTGGTTGTTGACCGGCCGGCAGGCGAAGCTGCCGAAGCTCTCGATCCGGACGACGTCCGAACCCAGCCAGCGCTGCGCCAGGGTCGGCACGTCCTGCCGCACCCAGCGGACGAAGGGCAGGGCGGCTCCGCATTTGACCGCGCCGAGATTGGTCACCGGAATGCCGACCGCGACCAGCTTGACCGCGGAGGTGGCCGAACAGCCATTGTCGAAGCGGCGGTCGGGCAGCGCCTCGACCTGCGCGCCCTCGGCCCGCAGCGCCGCGACGCACTGGCGGAAACGCTCGGGCGTCTCGACCGGTGGCGTCCAGCCGCGGCGCGGCGCGCGCGGCGAGGGGATGCACCCGGCCAGCGCGACCAGGACGACGAGAAGGCCGGGCAGGAGCCGGTGGCGGCGAAGGGGGGGGCGGCGGCGATGGCCGGCGGGGACGAAGGACGACACACCGCCACCATAGTCAGCCGCGTTCATATTTCCAGTTGAGACGCTTGCCCTCCTCGAGCTGGGCGATCGTCGTGTCGAGTCGCTTCCGGCGCGTCTCCTCGCGCTTCGCCCCGGTGATCCACTCGACATATTCGCGCCGCTGTCCCGGTGGAAAGCCTTCGAAGGTCGCGGCGGCGCGCGGCGAGGCGCCGAGCGCGGCGATCAGGTCGGCGGGCGGCTCGACCGGCGGCCTGGCATGCTTGAGCGGGCGGGGCGCCTTCTCGCCGCTTTCGATCAGCCGGGCCGCCCGCGCGATCATGTCGCCGAGCAGGGCGGGATCGGGCAGGTCGGCGATGGCGGCGATCCGCCCGAACTGGCCCATGGCGTCCTTCTCCGGCGCCTGCTCGCCGGTCACGCGCCGGTTCTGCCAGAAGCCGAAGGCGACATGCGCCTTGAAGGCGGCCATGCTGCAAAGAATGGCGCCGCCGAGCACGAAATGGGGGAAGCCCCATTTGATCGTCTCCTCGGCTTCGGGGCAGCTTTTTCCAACCAGATCACGGAGATGGGCAAGAACCGGCCGGGCAAAGGGCGCGGCTCGATCAATATAGGCGTCGATGCGGGGATCGCTCTTCATCGATCGATGCTGTCCCAAGCTGGTCCGAAATCGAGACGAAACAGTCCGAAAGTCGGAAGAGTTTACGTTTCAACCCTTTCCCTTGGAATACATATCGCGCACAGTGCGACGCTGAAAGGGCGCCTGTGGCGTCTGATCGGGGTGGGAATATGAATGGATTTTCCGGCGGGCTGGGCCTTGGGCTCGGCGCCGCCCTGATGCTGTTGTCCACAACCGCCGATGCCGCGGACCCGCCGTCGCGGGCGAACGCGATCGCGGCGGCCGATGCGGCGGCGGGGCTGCCCGCCGCGCAGGACCCCGGCGTGCCGGTCTGCGCGACGCCGCCGGAATCGGGTCGCAAGCTGGCCGGCGACATGGAGCTCGGCTCCGAAGGGCACAGCATCGAGCTGCAGAACAGCGGGATGCGCGATGCGCTCGTCAAGATCCGCCACGCCGATAGCGGCCGGCTCGCCGCCAGCTTCTTCCTGCGGCGGCAGGAGGCGATGTCGATCGAGGGCGTGCCCGACGGTCGCTACCTGATCCAATATGCGTTCGGCCCGGCGCTTGCGCCCGATTGCAAGTCCTTCACCCGGATCCTCAAGGCCAACCAGATGCCCGAGGCCGACGACATGATCACGCAAGTGATCGACGACGACGAGCATACCGAGGTGAAGCGGTCGAGCGTCTCCTACGACATCTCGGTCAGCGAGAGCGCCAATGTGAAGCCGGTCGCGATCGACGCGGCGGCGTTCAACGCGGAATGAACATGCAGGGCCCGATCGGCTATCCGCCGCCCACATTGGTGCGGAAGCGGTCGGGCCTGCGCATGCGCCTGGCGGTGGTGCTGGCGACGGTCGCGCTGGCCGCGGGCGGCTATGGCGTCGCCCGGTTGTTCCTGTCCGCGCCGAAGGCCGCGCCCGCGCCGTCGGAGGCGAAGCCCGCCGCGGTGACGGCGTCGGCCGACACGCCCGCCGCGGCGATGCCCGATGCGGCGGCGGCGGTCGTCGTCGAGGCGCCGGCCGATGCTCCGGCCGTCGACACGCCGGTCGATGCCCGCCGTGCCAACGCCTGGTATTATGTCTCCCGGCTGGGCGATGGCCCCGGCGCGATCTACAGCCGGACGGGCGGGCAGTGGAGCTATGCGCTCGCCTGCACCAGCGCCACGCGGACGATCGAGATCATCGCCATCGGCACCGGATCGCCCGGCGGTTTCGACCGGCAGGCGATCAGCGTCGGCAAGGTCACGCTGATGATGGATGCCAGCTATTCGCCCGACGGCGGCGGCACGATCAGCACCACGCTGCCGGCAAGCCATGCCTTTTTCGATGCGCTCGACGGATCGGCGCCGATGACGATCCAGCTCCACGCGACCCGCAAGGCGGTGGTGCCGGTCGGCCCCGCCGTCGTTCGTCTGATCCGCGACTGCCGCGGTCGCAGATAGGACAAAAGCGAGGCCGCCCAGGGGTTTCCTTCGCCGTCCCGATCCGCCATGGACGGGGGATGCCTTTCCGATCGACCGATATCCGACCGTTCGCCGTGCTGGTCCTGCTGGCGCTCGGCGGCTGTGCCGCGACCACCTCCGCGCCGCCCGCGCCGGTGCCGCCCCCCGCGCCGCCGGCAGCTCCCGCGCCCGTCGCGCATGCCGGCGACTGGCGCGACTGGCCGATCGCGTCGGGGACATGGCGCTATGTTCCGGGCACGCCGGTGTCGGCGGCGCGCTATGGCGATGGCCAGTCGTCGCAGCTCGTCGTGCAGTGCGACGCGGCGAAGCGGCAGGTGACGATCATGCGCGCGGGGACCAGCGCGCAGATCGAGATCCTCGCCTCGACCCGCAGCGCGCGCTTCCCCGCCGGCCACGTCACCGATCGCGGCGCGGCGATGAGCGCGGTCATCCTGAGCGCGAACGATGCTTTCCTGGACGTGATGGCGTTCAGCCGGGGGCGGATCGCGGTGCGCTCGCCGGGGCTTCCCGACCTGGCGGTCCCGGCCTGGGCCGAACCGGCGCGAGCCATCGAGGATTGCCGAAAATAGAAGATATTACAAGGCTTGTTCGCAGCGCGGCGATGACCCATGTTCGAGTCCTCGGCAACATTGCGAAAGGAGGTGATCCGATGTCTCATGGTTCAGCATGGAGGTCGGTTCTGTCCGTTCGGGGAACGCGCTTCTAAGAGGCGCCATGGTTCTCCGGGCCGGCACTCCGGCCGCTGACCATGTTAGGGGTTGCCGGGGCTTCGGCCTCGGCAACTCTTTTCATTTCCGGGTTTCGCGCGTCGCCCGGGCCGCGATCCGCGCCTGCCACAGGATCAACAGCGGCACGACCACCAGTTCCATGACCAGCCCCAGCCGGTGCGGCAGGCTCGGCGCACCGACCGCCGCCCAGCTCAGCAGGCGCGCGAGCCCGCCCATCACCACCATCGCGCCGAGCAGGCGGAAGCGCGGCCCCTGGCGCTCGATCGCCGGGATGGTCGAGACGAACGCCATGCCCAGCATCAGGAAGATGCCCGAGAGATAGCGGAAATGGCTGTCGAGATCGGCCGTCACCACGCCGGATCGCAGCATCGCCGCGCCGCGCAGGACGCCGTCGATCCCCGCCAGGATCGGCACCAGGCAGGCGACCGCGACGACGCCTTGCAACAGGGTGCGTTCGCGGATCATTCGCGCTCCAGCAGCTCGTCCTGGACGCGAGTGGCGTGGACCGCGATGCGGATCTCGTAGAGGAACATGCCGAGGCCGGCGATCAGCAGCAGCATCGCCAGCACGAAGATGATCGCGATCGGCTGCGCCAGCGCGAGGTCGAACAGCACCGCCGTGAACAGCCCGGCGATGACGATGCAGATCAGCACCGCGCTGATCGTGCAGAGGATCAGCGCGCGGTTGGCGTAGCGCATCCGCTCGTCGATCCAGCGGAGCTGCTGCACCTGATAGGGGTGGCTGGGATCGTTCTTCGCCGTGAAGTGCTGCTCGATCCAGCGCGACCGGTCGACGACGCGGGCGAGCCGCCCGGTCAGCATGTTGAGCATCGCGCCGATCGCGGTGAGCAGGAAGCAGGGGGCCATCGCGAGCTGGATGGTGTGCGCGATGTCGTTGAGTGCGAAGCTGTCTCCCATCGGCGATGGATGGGTCAAGCGCCGGTCGCGGTCAAACGGAAAAGGGAGGCGGTGGCCGCCTCCCTTCCCTTGTCGTGCGACGATGGCGCGGCGGGGTCAGCCGGCGGTCTTGGAACCGACGTTGACGCCCATCGACTGGAGGTAGCGCTTCACGTTGCGCGCCGCCTGCCGGATGCGCTGCTCGTTCTCGACCATCGCGATGCGGACATAGCCTTCGCCGTCCTCGCCATAGCCGACGCCCGGCGCGACCGCGACGCCGGCATGGGTGAGAAGCTGCTTCGAGAATTCGAGGCTGCCGAGATGCGCGACCGCCGGCGGCAGCGGCGCCCAGCAGAACATCGATGCGCGCGACGGCGGGATGTCCCATCCGGCGCGGGCGAAGCTCTCGACCAGCACGTCGCGGCGCTTCTTGTAGAGCTCGCGGTTCTTCTCGACGATGTCCTGTGGCCCGTTGATCGCCGCGACCGCTGCCGCCTGGATCGGCGTGAAGGCACCATAATCGAGATAGGACTTCACCCGGGTCAGCGCCGAGATGAGCTGCTTGTTGCCCACCGCGAAGCCCATCCGCCAGCCGGCCATGCTGTAGGTCTTCGACATCGAGGTGAACTCGACGGCGACGTCCTTGCCGCCCGGCACCTGCAGGATCGAAGGCGTCGGAACGCCGTCATAATAGAGTTCCGAATAGGCAAGGTCGGACAGCACCCAGATATTGTGCTCCTTCGCCCAGGCGACGAGCCGTTCGTAGAAGGCGAGGTCGACCACCTCGGCGGTCGGGTTCGACGGATAGCCGACGACCAGCACCGACGGCTTCGGCACGGTGAACTTCACCGCGCGGTCGAGCGCCTCCCAATAGCGCTCGTCGGGCGTCGTCGGCACCGAGCGGATCGTGGCCCCGGCGATGATGAAGCCGAAGGTATGGATCGGATAGCTCGGGTTCGGCGCCAGCACGACGTCGCCGGGCGCGGTGATCGCCTGGGCGAGGTTGGCCAGGCCCTCCTTCGAGCCGAGCGTCACGACGACCTCGCTCTCGGGATCGAGATCGACCCCGAAGCGGCGCTGATAATAGCCGGCCTGCGCCTTGCGGAGCCCCGGAATGCCCTTCGACGCCGAATAGCCGTGGGCGTCGGGCTTGCGGGCGACCTCGCACAGCTTGTCGATGACGTGCGGCGGCGGCGGCAGGTCGGGATTGCCCATGCCCAGGTCGATGATGTCCTCGCCCCGCGCTCGCGCCGCTGCCCGCATCGCGTTGACTTCGGCGATGACATAAGGCGGCAGGCGCTTGATGCGGTAAAATTCCTCGGACATTTGACTTCCTTTGGGTTTCGGACTTGGCGAGCGGGGATCGATCCCCCATGGTCGCCGACGCGACCTATACAGATTCTGCGCGCCGATTGCAGGCGCATCGTGAAAAAAGCTTGGGCAGGAGCTTGGCATGGCGGACATGGGCGAAGAGCGCGGCGCACCCGGAGACGGGGAGGCGTTCGAGTTGCCGTCGTTGGAAGAGGTCCAGCACTGGACCGGGGTGATCGGCCAGGCGCAGCAGATGCTGATGGAGCATATGGCCGAGGCGATGGCCCAGGCCCCCGCAGACCTGTCGCTGCCGCCGATGCCGTCGATGCCGGCGCCGGTCTTCCCCGATCCCGAGAAGCTGGCCGACCAGCAGAGCGAGCTGATGAAGGCCAGCCTCGGCCTGTTCGGCCAGTTGATGGAGGAAGGGGCGGGGAAGGAGGCCGCGCGCGACCGGCGCTTCAAGGCGGCGCAGTGGCGCGAGACGCCGCTGTTCGGGGTCATCGCCGACGCCTATCTGCTGCTGTGCGATGCCTGGCTGAAGGGCGTCGATGCGCTCGAAGGATTGCCGCCCAAGCAGCGCGAGCAGCTCAAATTCGCCACCCGCATCGTTGCCGACGCGATGTCGCCGGCCAATTTCGCGCTCACCAACCCGCAGGTGCTGGAGCGCATCTTCGAGACGCGCGGCGAGAACCTGCTGCGCGGGCTCGATCATATGCTGGCCGACATCGGCAAGGGCAAGCTGACCCACAGCGACACCGAGGCGTTCGAGCTCGGCCGCAACATCGCCGCGACGCCGGGCAAGGTGATCCACGAGACGCCGCTCTACCAGCTCATCCACTACGCGCCCGTCACCGACACGGTGATGGAGGTGCCGCTGCTGATCTTCCCGCCGTGGATCAACCGCTTCTACATCCTCGACCTCAATCCCAAGAACAGCTTCATCCGCTGGGCGGTCGCCCAGGGCTTCTCGGTGTTCGTCGTCTCGTGGAAGTCGGCCGACGAGAGCATAGCGGACGTGACGATGGACGACTATGTCGTGCGCGGGCAGGTCGACGCGATCGATACGGTCCGCGCGCTGCTGGGCGTCGATCATGTCCACACCGTCGGCTATTGTGTCGCGGGGACGGCGCTGGCGATGACGCTCGCCTATCTCGCCGCGCGGGGCGAGGCGGACAAGGTGAGGAGCGCGACCTTCTTCACCGCGCAGGTCGATTTCAGCGAGGCGGGCGAGCTCAACCTGTTCGTCGACGACGATCAGCTCAAGCTGATCGATGCGCTGACCCAGGGGAGCGGGGTGCTGGACGGCCGCTTCATGGCGGCGACCTTCAACCTGCTGCGCGGACGTGACCTGATCTGGCACTATGTCGTGCAGAACTATCTGCTGGGCGAGGACTATCCCGCCTTCGACCTGCTCTACTGGAACGGCGACGTCACCAACCTGCCCGGCAAGTGGCACCGCGCCTATCTGGAGAATCTCTACCGCGACAATCTGCTGGTCCAGCCGGGCGCGCTGTCGGTCGACGGCGTGCCGATCGACCTGCGGCGGATCGAGACGCCGGCCTATGTCCAGGCCGGGCGCGAGGACCATATCGCACCGTCGCGCAGCGTGTGGAAGATCACCGGGCAAGTGGCCGGGCCGCTGCGGTTCGTGCTGGCGGGGTCCGGGCACATCGCCGGGGTGGTCAACCCGCCCGAGGCTGGCAAATATCAGTATTGGACCTGCGACGCGCCGGTCGAGACGCTCGAAGCGTTCCAGGCTGCGGCGAGCGAGACCAAGGGAAGCTGGTGGCCCGACTGGCAGGCCTGGGCGCGCGCGCTGGCGCCGGCCGAGGTCGCGGCGGAGGGTGCGCGGCGGCCCGGCGAGGGCTCCTTGCCGGCGATCGAGGATGCTCCGGGCCGCTACGTGCGGACGCCCTGATTCGCATCTGCGAAATATTTTGACGTCATTCTGGAACCGTCCGGGCATCCGGACGTTGGCTCGGCGCGTCTGGAATCCCGGATTTCAGCCAGAAAATTGCAGTGCTGTTACGATTATGTTGCACTGCACAATACATCTTGCATCAGCTCAAAAAATGCGTATTGTGCATCGCAACATCAAAGACGGAATTCGATTCGATGGCGGACAAGCTTCCCGGCAAGGACAAAGCGGCATCGGCGGCCAAGGCGGATGCCAAGGCGCCCATGCAGGCCAAGCCCGTCGTGGCGAAGGCCGCGGCGCCCAAGCCGGCTGATCCCAAGCCTGCTCCCGTGGCGGCCGAGGTCGTTGCCAAGCCGGCGCCGGTCGCTCCGGCCGCCAAGGTCGAACCCGTCGCGGTGAAGGCGCAGCCGGCGAAGGCCGTCGCGCCGGAAAAGCCGGCGGTGGCTCCCGTCGCAAAGACTGTTTCGCCGTCGGTCGTCAAGGTTGCGACGCCCGCGGTCAAGCCCGCCCCGGCAGCGTCACAGCCGGAAACGAAGGGAGTGCGCGTCATGGCCACCACCGTTCCACCCCAGCCCAAGGCTGCTGCTGAAAAGGTCAATATCATGATTTCCGATTTCAACGATCGTGCGAAGGCTGCGTTCGAGAAGACTGCCAAGGCCGGCGAAGAGCTGGGCGAGTTCACCAAGGGCAATTTCGAGGCGTTCGCGACCTCGGCGAAGACCGCCGCCAAGGGTGCCGAGTCGCTCGGCCAGGAACTGGCCGACTATGGCAAGAAGAGCTTCGAGAGCGCTTCGGCCACGATCAAGAGCCTGGCCGCGGTGAAGACCCCGACCGAGCTGTTCCAGATCCAGAGCGACTATGCCAAGTCGGCGTTCGACAGCGCCGTCGCGGAAGCGTCGAAGCTGAGCGAAGCCTGGCTGAAGCTGGCCGGCGAGGTCGTCCAGCCGATCTCGAGCCGCTACGCGCTTGCCGCCGAGAAGTTCAAGTCCACGGCGCTCTGATTTCCCTTTCGTCGCGATTTGACGGCCGCTTCCCTCGGGAGGCGGCCGTTTTCGTTGCGGGTTGCATTGCGTCGCCGATCGGGCGAAGCGGTCGCCAGCCTCTTGCCGAAGAGGCCCGGCGTGCCATATTCTCTCCATGTCCCCCATTTGTGTGAGTCCCGCGCCGATCATGAGCCATTCCGCCTTCACCACTGCCCCGACCGGCATGGCCACGCGCAAGGATGGCGATGACAACGGCACCGGCCTTGGCCTCGCCACGCGCACCCGGACGCGGACCAAGAAGCCGTCGCCCTACAAGGTGCTGATGCTCAACGACGACTATACGCCGATGGAGTTCGTCGTCCTGTGCCTGCAGCGCTTCTTCCGGATGAACCTGGAGGATGCGACCCGGGTGATGCTCCACGTCCACCAGAAGGGCGTCGGCGTCTGCGGGGTGTTCAGCTACGAGGTCGCCGAGACCAAGGTGAGTCAGGTCGTCGACTTCGCCCGCCAGAACCAGCACCCGCTGCAATGCACGCTTGAGAAAGCGTAGGAGGACTCCCGCCTTCTCACTGACCGTCATTCCGCTTTCGCGGGAATGACGAAAAAGGGATGGGCGTGAACGGCTCGACCTATTTTTCCACGACATCTGGGATGCGGCTGGCCACCAGTTCGCGGGCCTTGCGTTCGATCGACCAGAGCAGCCGCCTGTCCTTCGGGTCCCAGGCGATCGCCTGGCCGTTGGTCGGGATCGGGATGGTCGCGACGTGGCGCAGGATCGATCCGGCCTCGGGCAGCGCCACGACATAGAGTTCGGGCCGGTCGTGGCCGGTGACGTAGAGGCGTCCGTCCGCGCCCCAGGCGCCACCGGACGAACTGTAGGGCGCCATCCGGTCGAGCACTTCGGGCGGGAACAGCCAGGCGCCCTGCTCGGCGAAATTGCGGTCGAAGCGGACGAGGGTGGTCAGGCGGTGGTCGCGTCCCGGCTCGCCGCCCTTGCCGTCATAATTGGCGAAGCAGGCCCACCAGCTTCCCCCGTGCCAGTCGAGCCAGGTGAGCGAGCCCCGGCCGGGGCCGAGGCTGCGGCTGGCGACATGCTTCATCGCGCGGGTGTCGAACCATTCGATCGAGCTCGCCATCGGCACGTCGGGATAGTTGGACGCCGCGCAGACGAGCCGGTCCTTCAGGGCGATGCAGGCGTTCATATGCTTGAACGCGGCCTTGTCGCCCTGCCAGCGGGCGATCACCCGCCCGCTCGCCGGATCGATCTTGCTGATCGCCGCATTGTCGACCGCATAGAGGTGGCGGCCGTCGGACACCGCGCCCTGGCGGGCGTCCTCGGCCGGCACCCGCCGCACTTCGGTCGCGGCGGGCAGGGCCAGCGCCGTTGCAAGGAGCACCGCCAGCATCAGGATGTCGCCGACGCGCCGTCTGGCGTGAGAAGCGGTTTGCCGTCGGCCGATCGCGTCACGGAACATTCCCCTTCTTGCATCGGTGGCGGATAGAGTGATTTCGAGGCTGACCTTATCATCGGCGGGCCCGGAAATCACGGTGGACAAAGGGAAAACAGACCCGATCGGGTTCAACCTGAACCGGATCGGGTCTAGACCTTGATCGTTTCAGGCTGAATCAGCCTGAAACGATCAAGGTCTCAACTATTTGAATAGAGCCTGATTCACGCCATCGGCGGAAGCGCAAAGCGCTTCCACCTCAGACGATCAGGCTCTAGGCGCGACGCATGACTCCACGGTTCCCATCGGGTGACGTTTTCATGGCGGCCATCCTGCCGCTTGAGGCGGAGCGGACTCCCCGATAAACGCGGTTCATGGATCGCATCACGATAAGGGGCGGCAACCGCCTCAAGGGCCGCCTGCCGATATCAGGGGCCAAGAACGCGGCGCTGACGCTGCTGCCCTGCTCGCTCCTCACGGCGGAGCGGCTGACTCTCACCAATCTGCCGCGTCTCGCCGACGTCGACAGCTTCGGCCATCTGCTCAACGAGCTGGGCGTCTCGACGACGATGAGCCGCGGCAATGGCGAGACCATCGGCCGAAAGCTCACCATGTCGGCGGGCACGATCGCCTCGACCGTCGCGCCCTACGACATCGTCCGCAAGATGCGCGCGTCGATCCTCGTGCTCGGCCCGCTGGTCGCGCGGGCAGGGGAGGCGACGGTCTCGCTGCCGGGCGGCTGCGCGATCGGCAACCGTCCGATCGACCTGCACCTCAAGGCGCTCGAGGCGCTGGGCGCGGAGATCGAGCTGGCGGCCGGCTATGTGAAGGCGATCGCCCCGTCGGGCGGGCTGCGCGGCGGACGGATCAGCTTCCCGGTCGTGTCGGTCGGGGCCACCGAGAACGCGCTGATGGCCGCCGTCCTCGCCCAGGGCGAGACGGTGATGGAGAATGCCGCGCGCGAGCCCGAGATCGTCGATCTCGCCCGCTGCCTCGTCGCGATGGGCGCCGAGATCGACGGCATCGGCACCGACCGCCTCGTCGTCCAGGGCAAGACGAGCCTGCACGGCGCCGAATATGAGGTGATGCCCGACCGGATCGAGGCGGGCAGCTATGCCTGCGCCGCGGCGATCACCGGCGGCGAGATCGATCTGGTCGGCGCCCGGACCGACGATATGGAGGCGATCCTGCAGGGCCTGCGCACCGCCGGTGTCGGGATCGAGCCGTTCGACGGCGGCATCCGCGTGACCGCGAACGGCAAGCTGCGCCCGCTGACGCTCTCGACCGCGCCGTTCCCGGCCTTCCCGACCGACATGCAGGCGCAGTTCATGGCGATGCTGGCGATGGCGGACGGAACCAGCGTGCTGACCGAGACGATCTTCGAGAACCGCTACATGCACGTTCCCGAACTGACCCGCATGGGCGCGGACATCCAGGTCCATGGCCGCACCGCGATCGTCAAGGGCGTCGACCGCATCGTCGGGGCCGACGTGATGGCGACCGACCTGCGCGCCTCGATGAGCCTGGTGCTCGCCGGCCTCGTCGCCGAGGGCGAGACGCGGGTCCACCGGGTCTATCATCTCGATCGCGGCTATGAGCGGCTCGAGGAGAAGCTGTCGGCGGTGGGCGCGGACATCGAGCGCGAAAGCGACGGCTGAGGAACAGGACCCGTCAGGCGCGCTCGACCTCGTCGGGCTGCGCCTCGCAGGTCTTGCCGGTCTCGCCGGTCGCCATGATCTGGTTGTAGAGCTCGGCCTGGCGCGACCGGAGCTTCCCGCCCAGCGCGTCGAGGTCGATCCCGCCTTTCTCACCGGCCGCGCGGGCATCCTCGAACAGATCCTCGTCTTCCTCGTCGATATGGTGGACGGTCTCCTCGCCCAGGACGTGGACCTTCGAGGCGAATAGCTCTTCGGTGCCGTCGAGTTGCTCCAGTTCGGCGATGATGCGCTTGCCCGACTGATGCTCGACGATGCCCTCGTTGACCTCGTCGCCGCCGATCACGGGCTTGAGCGCGGGGTAGAGGATCTCCTCCTCGATCGCCATGTGCACGGTCAGCCGCATGCACAGCTCGCGCGCGATGGCGACGAGGCGGTCGGGACGGGCCTTCTCCGCCTCGTCGAACAGGGTGCGGAAGGTGTGGTGCTCCTCCTTGAGCAGGCTGATCGCCAGCGGATCGTCCTTGGCGATCCGGTGCTTCCCCTGTGCGTTGCGCGAACCATATTTGCCCGGCACGGTCGGCCTCCTTTGCGAAGAAATTCCATTGCGGATCAACGGGCCGGGGCCGTTCGATGTTCCCGCCGACATGGTTAATCCATAACGGACCAATCGCCTGCTGACAGCCATGGGAGGGGCGCTAGTTCTAGCTGGACATGGCACGCGGGGGCGAGCGTACGGGTTAAGCGGCGTGCTGGAGGGCGCGAATGGCATATTGGGGCTCGGCTCCGATCATCTTGGTTTCCGCCGATACGGAGGAGGGGATGGCGGCGGCGTCGAGAAGCGTGGAGGCCGCCGGCGGGCGGATCGCGGCATCGGTCGATATCGATACGGCGACGGACCGGCTCGACAGCCAGGTGGCGATCGACCTCGTCTGGGTCGACGTCGCCGTCGATCATGGTCCGGCCCTCGACCGGCTGCTCGAGCGGCTGGCCGTCGGCGCGGCGCGCGGCGACTTCGCGGCGATGGTCGTGATCCCGTCGGAGCTGGTCGACATCGTCGCCTCGCAGATCGGCGGCAGCGCCGTCAGTATCCTGGTCGGCCGCAACGCGCGCGCGCTGGATGCGGCGCTGGCCGATCGGCTGGCGCGCGCGGCGCCGCAACTTCGCGAGGATGGCGGCGACGAGGCGATCCGGCGCCACGACTTTCCGATGGAGAGCTTCGACCAGCCGCACCGGCCCATCCCGCTGCTGCGCGAAGGCGGCGATGACGGGGAGGGGCGCGGCTATGAGCCGCCGCCGCGTCCGGCCGTCGTCGATGCCGGCATGATCCGCGACATCATCCGCGGGCGCCGCCTGCGCGACGAGCTGTTCGGCGCGGGCCTGTTCGCCGATCCGGCCTGGGACATATTGCTCGACCTGATGGCGGCGCGGATCGAGCGGCGCCCGGTCGCGGTATCGAGCCTGTGCATCGCCGCGGCGGTGCCGGCGACGACGGCGCTGCGCTGGATCAAGCAGCTCACCGAAGCCGATCTGCTCCGCCGGGTCGCCGATCCCGACGACGGCCGGCGCGTGTTCATCGAGCTGACCGACCATGCCGCGGCGGCGATGGAGGCCTATTTCGCGGCGATGCCGGCCGGCGCGCGAGGCTGACCGGCCGGCCCGGAGGGATCAGCCGATCGCGCGAAGCGCCTGTTCGAAATCGGCGATCAGGTCGTCCGGGTCCTCGATGCCGATCGAGATGCGGACGAGGTTGTCGCCGATGTCGAGCGCGCGCTTGCGCTCCTCGGGCACCGACAGGTGGGTCATGCCGGCGGGATGGCTGGCCAGCGTCTCGGTCCCGCCCAGGCTGACCGCCAGCTTGGCGATCCTGAGCGCGTCGAGGAAGGCGAAGGCCTCCCGCTCGCCGCCCTTCAGGTAGAGCGAGAAGGTCGATCCCGCGCCGTCGCAATGCCGCTGGTAGATGTCGGCCTGGCGCGATCCGGGCTGGAGGAAGCCGAGATAGCCGACCCGGTCGACCTGCGGCTGGCCGCGCAGCCATTCGCAGACCTTGGCGGCGTTCTCGCCCGCGCGGCTCATCCGGAGTTCGAGCGTCTCCAGCGAGCGCAGCAGCATCCAGGCGGTGTTGGGATCGGTGATCGTGCCGATCGTGTTGCGCATCGCGCGGACCGGATCGAGCAGCGCCTTGGCGCCGACCACGCCGCCGGCGACCAGGTCGCTGTGCCCGCCGGCATATTTGGTCAGCGAATAGACCACCAGTTCGGCGCCGTGGCGCAGCGGCTTCGACCAGAGCGGGCCGAGGAAGGTGTTGTCGATCGCGATCGGCGGCTTCTCGTCCTCGCCGGCGAACAGCCGGTCGCGCACGTCGCGGACCGCCTGCACGTCGACCAACGCGTTGGTCGGATTGGCGGGGCTTTCCAGATAGATCAGCGCGACCCGCCCCTTCGCCTTGGCCGCCGCGATCACCGTCTCGATCTCCTCCGGCGTCGCGCCGGCCGGGAAGTCGAGCCACGACACGCCGAACCGGCCGAGGATGCGGGCGATCAGCGTCTCGGTGGCGGCATAGAGCGGCGCCGAATGGACGATCACGTCGCCGGGGCGGACCAGGCTGAGCAGCAGCGTCGCGATCGCCGACATGCCGCTGGAGAAGCTCAGCGCGTCCTCCGCATCCTCCCAGATGCCGAGCCGATCCTCCAATATCTCCTGGTCCGGGCCGTTGAAGCGCGAATAGACCAGGCCCTCGGCCCCGCCCGGCCGCTTGCCGGTGACGCCCTCGAAATGGCGCTTGCCGGCGGCGGCATTCTCGAAGACGAAGGTGGAGGTCAGGAAGATCGGCGGCTTGAGCGCGCCTTCCGAAAGCATCGGGTCATAGCCGTGGCCCATCATCAGGGTCGAAGGCTTGAGCTTGTGGCCGCCGATCTCGAGGACCTCGGGCTTGGGGCGCCGGCGCGGCGTCGTGCCGCTCAGCGTATGTTCGGTGTTTTTGGGCATGGATGTCCTGCGCATATCTTTTCGTGATGGCAGGAGGATGCGCCTTGCCCGCTCCGCTGACAAGCGGGAGGGGCCTGGGGCGAGGCGGGGTCAGGCGAGCGGCCGGAGCAACTGGATGGCGACCGCCAGCCACGGCGCATCGATGATCTGCTGGCGCGATCCCTGGCCCGGGGGCAGGATCTGCAGCCGGTGGCCGTCATGGTCGATCAGCCGGCCGAAGACGAAGCGCCCGCCCGCGCGCGGCGCCAGCACGTCGCGGTTGAGCGCCTGGCCGAACGAGCGCGGGTCGAGCCGCTCCAGCCAGATCATGTCGCCGGTGCGATATTCGCCGACGCTGGTTTCGACGAGCATGGTCAGCCCGCTGTAGGACGGCCGGGGCAGGGCGGCGATCTGCGGCTGGCGCGGCGCGGCGGCGCCGTCGGGACCGAGCAGGGCGAGGATGTCGAGCGTGGCCTGTTCGGGGACGCGGACCAGTTCGGCGGCTTCGACCCCGAGCGCGGCGGCGATGCGGTTGAGCCAGCGGATCGAGACGGTCCGCACACCGGTTTCGAGCCGGCCGATCGTCTGCGCCGTCGTCGGCGGGACGCAGCGGTCCGCCACGTCCTGCAGCGTCATTCCCTTGGCGCGCCGTACTTCGCGGATGCAGCTCTTCATCGGCTCCCTGACCAACCGGGCTGGTTAAGCGGTGGCTGCATAGCGAAGCGCGCCGACCCGGTACAGCGGCGGGCCGGAAGAAAGCCGAAGAAAGTCGAAGAAACTGGCAATTCGCGGGAGGCCCGCCTATTTCCCCCGCCTGTTTCCGGCGCGAACGGAGGATCGATGGCGAAGATCGGTTGGGGCAAGATACTGGCGGGCGTGGCCACCGCCGCCGCGGCCGGCGCGGCCTATGTCTATTTCAAGCAGCGCGCGGCGCGGGCGCCGATATACGAGACGCTGGCGAGCGAGGGCGGGTTCGAGATCCGCCGCTATCCGGCCCTGCTCGTCCTCGAGACCGCCCAATATGGCACGCGCGACCGCGCGCTCGGCAATGGCTTCGGCCTGCTCGCCGACTATATGTTCGGCGAAGGCCGCGACGGCGAGGAGATACCGATCGCCATGCCGGTGCTGGCGGAGGCGCTGCCCGGCGACGCCTGGCGCATCCGCTTCCTGCTGCCGCAGGGCATCGACCGCGACGGGCTCGATCCGCCGGGGCCGGGGATATCGATCGCCGAGATCCCGGCGCGCGAGGTCGCCGTCATCGCGGTCCCCGGCAAGCCGACCGACCGCTTGTTCGCGGCGAAGGCCGGCGAACTCGGCCGCTGGATCGCGGCGCAGGGGCGGAAGCCGGCGGGCGAGGTCGAGCATGCCTATTATAATTCGCCGCTCAAGCCGGGCACGACTCTGCCCAACGAGCTGTTCGTTCCGCTCGCAGCCTAGGCAGAATGGCATCGGACTGTGGCGGAAAAGCCACAGGCGCGAACAGTCGTGAAAATTTTTCCGTTGATCGCAACCCTTTCAACCAAAGCTCGTTTAGCGGCTGTCTGGGGGATCCGATGCGGTTCCGGAATGGAATGGATACCGTTTCCGGATCGGTTCGTCGCAGAAACGGATGCGCTTGCGCGTATCCGGGTGATTGGGTTAGGTGAACGCAGTTCCATTGGGAACCTGTTGGAAAGGGGAATGATATGCGCAAGCTTGCCATCCTGGCGGCCCTAGCATCTACCGCGCTCGCAGCGCCGTCCTTTGCTCGTGACAACGCCTGGTACGTTGGTGTCGAAGGCGGTGGTCTGTTGCAGGAGGACATGAAGTTCGACGTCGGTCCGTCGACGCTGTCGCCGGGCGGCCGTGCAACGGTCGACTCCAAGACCGGTTTCGACGTCGACGGCATCGTCGGCTATGATTTCGGCATGTTCCGCCTTGAAGGCGAAGTCGGTTACAAGCGTGACCGCGTGAACAGCTTCACGACCAGCGCGTCGCGCACCCCCGCCGCCGTCGGTGGCGCCGGTGCTCCGGCCGGGACCTATCCGGACGCTTCGGGCAAGAACAGCGCCCTCAGCTTCATGGTCAACGGCCTGCTCGACTTCGGTGGCGAGGAAGGCTTCTCGGGTTACATCGGCGGTGGTGCCGGTATCGCCCGCGTCAAGTTCGCCGGCTACAACGTGTCGGGCGACGACTTCCTGAATGACTCGGACTCGAAGTTCGCCTGGCAGGCGATCGCCGGCGTCCGTTATCCGGTGTCGACCAACGTCGACGTCGGCCTGAAGTATCGCTACTTCAACGTCAAGGACGCGAAGGTATTCGACCGCCTCGGCGCCGAATATGAGGGCACGTGGCGTTCGCACAGCCTGCTGCTGAGCCTCGTCTACAACTTCGGTGAGCCGGCTGCTCCGCCGCCGCCGCCTCCGCCCCCGCCGCCGCCTCCTCCGCCCCCGCCGCCTCCGCCGCCGCCTCCGCCGGTGGTCGAGACTCCGGGTCCGTTCATCGTGTTCTTCGACTGGGATAAGTCGGACATCACGGCGGAAGCCGCGTCGATCCTCGACAATGCGGCCAATGCCTATGCGACGACCGGCCAGGCGCGGGTCCAGCTTGCCGGCCACGCCGACAAGTCGGGTAGCGACCAGTACAATGTCGGCCTCTCGCAGCGTCGTGCCGACGCGGTGAAGGCTTACCTCGCTGGCAAGGGCGTGCCGGACTCGGCGATCACGACCGAAGCGTTCGGTGAGAGCCGTCCGCTCGTCGACACCGCCGATGGCGTCCGCGAGCCGCAGAACCGTCGCGTCGAAATCACCTTCGGCGCCGGCATGTAAGCGGCAGTGTCATCGATCCGTCGATGACGCGCAGAATTGGGGTCGGCCTTCGGGCCGGCCCTTTTTCTTTGTCCTCAACACTTTATTCGCTGGCGGGGATGCGGCATTGTCGGCATCCGTTGGGGGCTGCCGATGAAGGAGATATACATGTCCCGCACTCGTTCGCTTTCGATGGGCCTTCTTGCCGCCCTGCCGATCCTGCTCGCCGCGCCCGCCGCGGCGCTGGCGCATGATCATGGTCATGGCGGCGGCGGAGCGATGGCCGACCTGATCGACGGCCAGGGCCAGACCAAGGGCAAGGCGACGATCCGCCAGGGCAAGGACGGCATCGAGGTCGACGTCAAGGCGGTCGGCCTGCCTGCCGGCGTCCACGCCGTCCACGTCCACACCACCGGCACCTGCACCGGCCCCGACTTCACCAGCGCGGGCGGGCATTGGAACCCTGGCAAGAAGCAGCACGGCCACGACAATCCGGCCGGCGCGCATATGGGCGACATGCCGAACATGACGGTCGGCGCCGACGGTACCGGCGAACTCCGGACCGTGATCAAGGGCGGGATGCTGACCGGCGGCGCCGCGCCGCTGCTCGACGCGGACGGCGCCGCCGTCGTCGTCCATGCCGCCGCCGACGACTATAAGACCGATCCGACCGGCAATGCCGGCGGTCGTCTCGCCTGCGGCGTGATCAAGGCCGAATGATCGAGAGCCGGCCGCCGCGCATCCTGTTCGTCTGTCTGGGGAACATCTGTCGCTCCCCCCTGGCGGAGGCGGCGATGCGCGCGGCGGCCGAGCGCGAGGACATCCCGGTCGAGGTCGATTCCGCCGGCACCGGCGACTGGCATGTCGGCAAGGCGCCCGATCGCCGCGCGATCGCGACCGCGCGGCGCCATGGCCTCGACATTAGCGGGTTGCGCGCCCGCCAGGTCGGCGTCGACGACTTCCGCGCCTTCGACCGGCTGGTCGCGCTCGACCGCAGCAACCTCGACGCGCTCCGCGCTCTAGCCCCCGATGACGGACGGGCGGAGCTGTCGCTGTTGCTCGACCATGTCGCGGGCCGCGAGGGAGAGGATGTCGCCGATCCCTATTTCGGCGAGGACGAGGGCTTCGAACAGGCCTGGCGCGACATCGGCGCCGGGGTCGACGGCTTGCTTGCCGAGATCGGCTGTCAGCCGAGCCTGTAGCGCGCGATCGCCGAATAGCTGGCGCCCGACGCGCCGAGATGGCTCTCATAGAGCAGGAAATGATCGAAGCGCCCCTCGACAGGGGCCGGCCAGAGGCTGTCCATCGGCAGCGTCCCCGATGGCGCCTGGCCGCGCGCGAAGCGGGCGAGGGTGATGTGCGGCACGAACGCCCGCTCCTCGGGGGCGATCCCCGCCCGGACGAGCGCTGCCGTCACCGCCGCATGGAGCGATT
Organism: Rhizorhabdus wittichii RW1; assembly: GCA_000016765.1. Classification (NCBI taxonomy): domain Bacteria; kingdom Pseudomonadati; phylum Pseudomonadota; class Alphaproteobacteria; order Sphingomonadales; family Rhizorhabdaceae; genus Rhizorhabdus; species Rhizorhabdus wittichii. The sequence goes on along the minus strand of CP000699.1, from coordinate 946,478 downwards.
TCACCGGCTGGTGCGGGGTCACGCCCGCCCAGATATTGTCGATCCGGCCGCGCCGGTCGAAGCAGCCGACCCCGTCGAGCCGCAGCGCGAAGGCCGGGTGCGACACCGCGCCGAGCGCCGCGGCGATGTCCTCCGCGACATGGCGGTCGACCTCGCCGACGAAGCGGAGGGTGAGGTGGAGCTGCGCGTCGTCCTGCCAGCGCGCGCCGGGGATGTCGCCCATCGCGGCGAGCAGCGCCTCGCGCATCGGAAGCGGCGGACGCAGGGCTATGAACAGGCGGTGCATGCCCCCGATTGTCGCTCCATGTGACGGTAACGCAAGACCGTTCAGGCCGCTTTAAGGCGCGATATGCTTGAAAAACCAAGTCGTTCCGCCGATATTGCGCGGAGCGCGGCATTTCGCCGCATCATTGGAGAGTGTTCACACCATGGCAAACTGGTCCGACCCCCGGGTAAATGCCGCGCCCGCCGCGACACGAGCGGGTGTGGCTGACGCAGCCTTTGACGCCGGTCTGCGGTCCTACATGCTCTCGATCTACAATTACATGGCGTCGGGCGTCCTGCTGACGGGCATCGTCGCGCTGCTCTTCGCCGAATCCGGCCTGGCCGCGCAGCTTTTCGTCACGCCGCTCCGCTGGCTGATCGTCCTCGCGCCGCTGGCCTTCATCATGGTGCTGAGCTTCGGCATCAACAAGCTGTCGACCACGGCGGCGCAGGGCCTGTTCTGGGCCTTCGCGGCGGTGATGGGCCTGTCGATGTCGTCGCTGTTCCTGGCCTATACCGGCTCGTCGATCGCGATCACCTTCTTCGCGACCGCGACCGCCTTCGCCGCGCTCAGCCTGTGGGGCTACACCACCAAGAAGGACCTGTCGGGCTTCGGCACCTTCCTGATCATGGGCGTCGTCGGCCTGCTGGTGGCCTCGCTGCTCAACATCTTCTTCAAGTCGCCGGCGCTGAACCTGGCGATCAGCGCCATCGGCGTGCTGCTGTTCGCGGGCCTGACCGCCTATGACACGCAGAAGATCAAGAGCATGTACTTCTACGTCGCCGGCACCGATTTCGCCGGCAAGGCGGTGGTGATGGGTGCGCTCACCCTCTACCTCGACTTCGTCAACATGTTCACCTTCCTGCTGCAGTTCATGGGCGATCGCCGCTGATCCTGACGCAGGTCGGATGACCGAAGGGCCCGGTGGCGACACCGGGCCTTTTTCTTTGCCCGCTTCGCGTTATGGTCCCGGCGATTGGGGGGACGGATGGACTATCTCGGCCTGCGCTTCGACCAGCTCGACGAGGACGCGGTGGTCGCCCGGCTGCGGGCGCGGACGGCGGATGCGCCCTTCGCCTATCTCGTCACCCCCAATGTCGACCATGTCGTGCGGCTGTCGCGGCTGCCCGACGATGCCGGGGAATGGCGCGCCTATCGGCGGGCCGGCTGGCTGCTGTGCGACAGCCGCATCCTGGCGCTGCTCGCCTCCTTCCGAGGCGTCCGCCTGCCGGTGGTGCCCGGCAGCGACCTGACCGCCCGGCTGTTCCGCGACCTTGCCGCGCCGGGGGACCGGATCGCCCTGATCGGCGGGCGGGAGGGCGACCTCGCCATCCTGTCAGGCCTCCGTCCCGACCTCGTCTGGGCCCAGCACGTTCCGCCGATGGGCCTGCGCGACGATCCCGCCGCGCGCGCCGCCGCCGCTCGCTTCGCCATCGACAGCGGCGCGCGCTTCATCCTGATCGCGATCGGATCGCCGCAGCAGGAGCTGATCGCCGCCGAGATGCTCGACCAACCCGATGCGCAGGGCACCGCGCTCTGCATCGGCGCGTCGATCGACTTCCTGGTCGGGCGCGAGAAGCGCGCGCCGCGCTGGATGCGGCGACTGGCGCTCGAATGGCTCCATCGGCTGCTGTCCGATCCGGCCCGGTTGTGGCGCCGCTACCTGGTCGAAGGACCGCGCATCCTGTGGCTCGCCTGGCGGTTCAGGCGCCCGTCGTCTTCCGATAGGCGGGACGGTCCCTGATCCGCTCGACATAGGCGGCGATGCGGGGATGGTCGGCGATGCCGGGCGCTCCGAACATCGACGCCCAGGCGAGCTCCGCGCCGACATAGACGTCGGCGGCGCTGAACCGATCGCCCAATATCCAGGGACCGGGATCGAGCATCGTGTCGAGCGCGCCCAGCACGTCGGCATAGCTGCCATAGCCCGCGGTCGAGCGCGGCGCCTCGGGCCGCTTCAACATCGTGTCGAGCAGTGCCGGCTCGAACGCCCCGGCAGCGAAGAACAGCCAGCGCAGCCAGGTGCCGCGGCGCGGATCGTCGATGGCGGGCGCCAGCCCCTTCTCGGGAAAGGCATCGGCCAGATAGGCGATGATCGCGCCGGTCTCGGTCACCGTCACGCCGCGATGGACGATCGCGGGCACCTTGCCCATCGGATTGATCGCGAGATAGTCGGCCTGCCGGTTCTCGCCCTTCTCGAAGTCGACGACCGCCAGGCGATAGGGGACGCCGAGCTCCTCCAGCATGAAACGGACCATCTGCGCGCGCGAGCGCGGGTTGCCGTAGAGGACCAGCTCGTCGTTCATGCCAGCTTCTCCCGCAGGAAGGTGATGGTCCGGTCCCAGGCGAGCGTCGCGGCCGCCTCATCGTAGCGCGCCGCCGACGTGTCGTTGTGGAAGGCATGCTGGGTGCCGGGATAGTCGAACCGGCGGACGTCGACATGCGCGGCCTGGAGCGCCTGCACCCAGGGCGCGGCGCCCGCGTTCACCCGGTCGTCGCTGCCCGCATAGTGGAGCAGCATGGCGGCCTTCACCTTCGCGGCGTCGGCGGGCGGCGGGGGCGGGCCGTAGAAGGCGACGGAGGCCTTCAGCGCGGGGCCTGCGGCGACCGCCAGTCGATCGGCCATCGCGCCGCCCCAGCAGAAGCCGACCACCCCGACCTTGCCGCTCAGCAGCTTGTGCGCGGCGAGCCAGTCGATCGTCGCCACCCCGTCGGCGGTGGCGGCGGGAATGTCGAGCGCGGCGATCATCGCGCGCGCCTTGTCCTCGTCGGCGGGGGTGCCGCCCTGCGGCGACAGGAAGTCGAGCGCGACGCCGACGAAGCCGGCGACCGCCAGCCGCCGGGCGACGTCCCTGGTATAGGGCTGCAACCCGCGATTCTCATGGACGACGAGGACGGCGGGCGGCTTCTTCGCATGCTTCTTCGGGATCGCCATATAGCCGAACAGCTGATGGCCGTTGGCGCCCGGCCAATGGACCATCCGCGCGGTCAGCCGTTTGTCGTCCTCGGCGACGATCGCGGCGGCGGCGGGATCGGCGGCGATCGTGGCGACCAGCACCTGCGCGGCGGCGGCACCGCCGGCCAGGCGGGTCATGTCGGCCATGAAGGCGCGGCGATCCTGCGCGCCATGGGTGAAGCGGTCGTAGAGCGCGATCGCGCGGGCCTTCAGATCCTCGTCGTCCATGCTGTCGGCCCTTTCATCCTATTGTCCGGCCGGGGGCGTGGCCGGCGGCGGGGGAGGGGTGACCACCGGCGGCGGCACCGCGACGGTGGGCGCCGCGACCGGCACGGCCGGGGCTTCCCTGGCCGCTTCAACGGCCGGGCGGGCTTCCGGTTTCGGCGCGTGGACCACGGCGCCGCCATCCTTGGGCATGCCGGCCGCGTCGCCGGTGGTCGCGTCGATTGCGGTGATCTGGTCGGATCGGTCGACGGGCAGGGCGACGTCGTCGATGCTGGTGGCGATCTGCGGGCCGCCGCTGTCCTCCTCGACCACGGGAGGCTTGTCCTTCCCGCAGCCGGGCAGCGCGATCAGCAGCGCGGCGATCAGAAGCGAACGGCGCATCGGTTCATATCCCATGATAGTCGCGAAACCAGTCGACGAAGCGGGGAACGCCGTCGCTGATGTCGGTGGTCGGGCGGAAGCCCAGGTCGCGCTCGATCGCGCCGATGTCGGCGAAGGTCTCGCGCACGTCGCCGGGCTGCATCGGCTTCATCTCGCGGATCGCCGGGCGGCCGCACGCCGCCTCGATCAGGTCGATCAGCCGGGTCAGCTCCTCCGACCGATGATTGCCGATATTGTAGACGGCGTGGGGCGAGACGCTGCCGCCCGCCTTCGCCTGCCCGTCGTCGGCCGGCGGATGGTCGAGCGCCGCGACGACGCCGGTGACGATGTCGTCGATATAGGTGAAGTCGCGCCGCATCTCGCCGCCGTTGAACACCTGGATCGGCCGCCCCCGCAGGATCGCGTCGGTGAACAGCCACAGCGCCATGTCGGGACGTCCCCAGGGGCCATAGACGGTGAAGAAGCGCAGGCCGGTCTGCGGCAGGCGATAGAGATGGGCATAGGTCTCGCTCATCAGCTCGTCCGCCTTCTTGGTGGCGGCATAGAGCGACAGCGGATGATCGACCCGGTCCTCGACCCGGAAGGGCAGCGTCTCGTTGCCGCCATAGACCGAAGAGGAGGAGGCGTAGACGAGATGCCCGGCCCGGCGCTCGCGCGCCAGCTCGAGGATGTTGAGGTGGCCGACGAGGTTGCTCTGCGCATAGGCGCGCGGATTCTCGATCGAGTAGCGGACCCCGGCCTGCGCGCCGAGATGGATGATCCGGTCGATCTCCAGCCCCGCGAGCGCCGCCTCCAGCGCCGCATGATCGGCGAAGTCGCACGGGATGAAGCGATAGCGGTCGCCGCCCTCGGTCGCGACCCTGGCGACCCGGTCGCGCTTGAGCTGGACCGGGTAATAATCGTTGAGATTGTCGATCCCGACGACGCTGTCCCCGCGGGCGAGCAGGCGCAGCGAACAATGCATGCCGATGAAGCCGGCGGCGCCGGTTATGAGAATCGCCATGCCCCGACCTTAAGGCTTCGATAGCGGCAGGAAAACCGATCTTCGAGGCTTCCCATTGCCGCATCGATCCCTATAAGGACGCCTCGCCGGCCATGCTGGGGCGTCGCCAAGTGGTAAGGCAGCGGCTTTTGGTGCCGCCATTCGCAGGTTCGAATCCTGCCGCCCCAGCCAGCGCTTTCCCAACGATGGCGGATCAGGCGGTGATCGCCTGCTCGCGCAATTCCCGCTTGAGGATCTTGCCGGCGGCGTTGCGCGGCAGTTCGGGGACGAAGCAGATCCGCTTGGGCCGCTTGAAGCCGGCGAGGCGGCCGGCGCAATGGGCCTGGATGTCCTCCACCGACAGGCTGGAGCCGGCGCGCGGGACGATGAAGGCGGTCACCGCCTCGATCCAGCGGGGATCGGGCAGCCCGATCACCGCGACCTCCGACACCTGCGGGTGGGCGTAGATCGCCTCCTCGACCTCGCGCGAGGAGACGTTCTCGCCGCCGCTCTTGATCATGTCCTTCTTGCGGTCGACGACGGTGATGAAGCCTTCCGCGTCGATCGTCGCGAGGTCGCCGCTGTGGAACCAGCCGCCCGCGAAGGCGGCTTCGCCGAGCTCCGGCTGCCGCCAATAGCCCGACAGCAATTGGGGCGAGCGGTGGACGATCTCGCCGATCTCGCCGGGGGCGACGTCGCGCATCTCCTCGTCGACCACGCGGGTCTGGACGTGGAGCGTCGCGCGGCCGGCCGAGGTCGGCCTGGCCGCATGCTCCTCGGGGCGGAGCACCGTCGCGACCGGGGCGATCTCGGTCTGGCCGTAGAGGTTCCAGAGCCTCAGGCCCGGCAGGCGGGCCTCCATCTCCTCGATCACCGCCGCCGGCATGATCGCGGCGCCGTAGAAGCCGCGCGTCAGCGACGAAAGGTCGTGCTTCTCGAACAGCGGCGATCGCAGCAGCGCGATCCACACGGTCGGCGGGGCGAAGAAGGAGGATATGCGGTGGCGCTCGATCAGCGGAATGACCAGCTCGGGCGCGGGCGATGCCGCGACGACGCTGGTCGCGCCGGCCATCAGCGCGGGGCCGGCCATCGCGTCGAGCGCGGCGCAGTGGAACAGCGGCAGCGCGTGGAGGGCGATGACGTCGGGCGACCAGTCGCAATCGAACAGGCAACTCTGATATTGCCACAGCACGGCGGAATGGCTGAGCATCGCGCCCTTGGGCCGGCTCTCGGTGCCGCTGGTGTAGATGATCTGGAGCAGGTCTGCGCCGTCGGCGCGGTCGCCGGGGGCCGCGCCGGGGACGAGCAGCGCGCGCCAGCCGCGGCATCCGTCGTCGTCGTCCCGGCCGGTGAGGATCAGCATCTCCTCGACCGTGGCGGGCGCGGCCTCGCGGGCGAGCGGGAGCAGCGCGGCGTCGGCGAACAGCAGCCGCGCGCCCGAATGGTCGAGGACATAGGCGACCTCGGCCGGGCCGAGCATCGCGTTGACCGGGACCAGCACCGCCGCGATCCGCGCGACGGCGAAGCGCAGCGCGAGGAAGGCATGGCTGTTGCGCGCGAGGATCGCGACCCGGTCGCCGGCCTCGATGCCGAGCCGCAGCAGGCCTTCGCCCAGTTCGTCGGCCAGCCGATCGAGCTCCGCATAGCTCCAGGCCTCGTCTTCGAAGACCAGCGCCGTCTTGTCGCCATGGCGCGAGGCGGACCGCCGCAGCATCAGCGACAGGGACTGGCTTTGCGGAGGGGCGGCGGGATACATGCTCTCAGCGTCCTTCGATCGAGGCCGCCAACGCCCGGCGCAGCAGCACGAGCACCATTTCGCGGCGATAGCGGTAGGAATGGAACGGGTCCTCGAGCGGCCGATGATGGCGCTCGATCTCGCTCAGGCTGCGGTCGAGTGAAGCGACCGGCGCCGTCGCGGTCACCGGCCGGTCGAGCAGCCCGGCGATCGCGAAGTCGATCGCGTCGCCGGCCGGCCGGACCGCGACCGACACCACCGCCTTGCCCGCGCTGTGGCGGTCGAGCAGTTCGGCGAAGCGGATCGCGGCGGGATCGGGGTGGCGCGGCACGGCCACGCCGAGGATGACCTCGTCGCGCGCCAGCCGGGTCTTGAACGGGCCGACCGGCAGCGCCGCCATCGGGATGGCGCGGCGATCGGTCCGCACCGTCGCGCCGTGGAGCATCAGCACCATCGGCGCCTCGGCGCGCGGATCGGCCCAGGCGAGGCTCCCGCCCAGCGTGGCGCGGTTGCGGACGGTGGTCGTGCCGACATGGCGCAACGCCTCGGCGAAGGCGGGCAGCAGCGCGGCGACCGGGCCGCGCAGCAGGTCGGAGAAGCAGTTGCCCGCGCCGATGAAGATCTCGTCTTCACCGATCTCGATCGCGCGCAGCCGCTCGACATTGCGGACGTCGACGAGGTGCGTCGCGGCGGCGTCGCCGGCCAGCAGCGGCAACAACAGGCTCTGGCCGCCGGCAATCAGCGTCGCGTCGCGATCATCGGCGAGCAGCGCGACCAGTTCCTCGACGGTCGCGGGCGCCGAATAGCGCAGGGGCGTCGCGCCGTCGCCGGCGGGGTCGGTCATGGCTGGACCTGGAGCGGCATGATGCCGCCCAGGCTTGGGCCGCGCCTTCCAGAAAGCAAGCCTCAATTATACGATCTCGGCCAGGACGGCACCGACCTCGTAGGTCTCGCCGACGGCGGCGATGATCCGCAGCCGGCCGCTCGCGGGCGCCTCGACCTCCTGCGTCGATTTCTCGCTTTCGAGCGCGTAGAGCGGCTGGCCCTCGGTGACCATCGCCCCGTCGGGCACCAGCCATTCGCTCAGCTCGCCCTCGCTCATCGAAAAGCCCAGCTTGGGCAGAAGCACCTGTGTCGTCATCGTCCGGTTCCGATCCTCTTCGTCAGGAAAGCAGCGCGGCCGCCGCGGCGCCGATGCTCTCGGCATTGGGGGCGAAGGCCTGTTCGAGCGGCTTGCTGAACGGCACCGGGCAATAGGCGGCGCCGAGCCGCTGGACCGGCGCCACGAGCCGGCCGAACAGCGCCTCGCCGATCACCGAGGCGATCTCGGCACCGACGCCATATTCCTTGACCGCCTCATGGACGATCAGCGCGCGGCCCGTCTTGGCGACGCTCGCCAGCACCGTCTCCCGGTCCCAGGGGGATACGGTCCGGAGGTCGATCACCTCGACCGACTTGCCCTGCTTGGCGAGTTCGGTCGCGACGGTCAGGCTGTGCGACACCATCTGCCCATAGGCGATGATCGTCAGGTCGCTGCCTTCGCGGCACACGCGGGCCTTGCCGATCGGAATCCGTTCGAAGCTCACTTCGCCCTGCGCCCAGTAGATCGGCAGAGTCTCGACGAAGATCACCGGATCGGCGTCGTCGATCGCCGAGCGGAGCAGGCCATAGGCGTCGTTGGCGCTCGACGGGATCACCACCTTCATGCCGGCGGTATGCGCGAACCAGGCCTCGACGAAATCGCTATGTTGCCCGCCGAGCGAGAGGCCGCTGCCGGTCATCGTGCGCACCGTGATCGGCACGCTCGTCTGGCCGCCCGACATGAAGCGCAGCTTGGCGGCGTGGTTGACCAGCATGTCCATCGCGACGGTCATGAAGTTCATCAGCATGACCTCGGCGACCGGGCGATAGCCGACCAGCGAGGCGCCGATCGCGGCGCCGACGATCGCCTGTTCGGAGATCGGCGTCGATTTGACCCGGTCCTCGCCGAACCTGGTCGAAAGCCCCCTGGTCGCGCCGAAGACGCCGCCGTCCTCGGGATCGGCGACGTCCTCGCCGAGCAGCAATATCTTCCCATTCTCCTCCATCGCGTCGTGGAGGGCGCGGTTGATCGCGTCGATCATCGTCATCTTGACGGGTTCGGTCATGGTCGTGTCTCCGCTCAGGCGATCGCGTCGACGAGCACGTCGACCTTCAGTTCGGAAGGATCGGGATAGTCGGCGGCGTAGGCCGCCTGGACCGCCGCATCGATCTCGGCGCGGATCGAGGCGTCGAGCGCGTCGAGCTCCCCGGCCGCGGCGATTCCCTGGTCGACGAGACGGCGGCGCAGGATCGGCATCGGATCGCGGGTCTGCGACGCGGCGTAGAGCTCCTTGTCCATATAGCCGCCGGCTTCGCCGATCAGGTGGCCGTTGAAGCGGAAGGTGGTCGCCTCGATGAAGGTCGGCCCCTCGCCGGCGCGGGCGCGGTCGATCGCCCAGCGCGCCGCGCCGTACATCTCGTCGGGATCGTTGCCGTCGACCCGGATGCCCTCCATCGCATAGCCGGCGGCGCGCTTGGCGTAGCTGTCCACCCGGGTCGACCGCGCCATCGAGGTATGCTCGGCATAGGCGTTGTTCTGGCAGACGAAGATCACCGGCAGCTGCCACAGCGCGGCCATGTTCATCGCCTCGTGGACCGCGCCGATATTGGCGGCGCCGTCCCCGAAATTGGCGATGGTGACGCGGCCCTTGCCTTCGAGCTTGGCCGCCCAGGCGAGCCCGTTGGCGATCGGGGCGGTGCTGCCGACGATGCCGGTCGTCACCATGATCCCCTTGGCGGGATAGGTCAGGTGCATCGGGCCGCCCTTGCCCTTGCAGGCGCCGGTCACGCGGCCGGCGATCTCGGCCCAATAGTCGGGGAGCGGGAAGCCCTTGGCGATCTGGTCGTGGCCGCCGCGATAGATGGTGTTCACATAGTCGTCGTCGGTGAGCGACACCGAGATCGCCGCCGGTATGATCTCCTGGCCACGGGTGCTGTAGAAGGGCATCACCAGCTTGCCGGCCTTGATCTCCTTGATCACCCGCTCGTCGTTGAACTGGATGCGGGCGGCTTTCTCGTAGATGGCCCGCAGGGTGGGGCCGTCGGGCTTCGGATAGTTCGACATCTCTCCGTCTCTCCAGGGTCCGGGCCGAGGTCCGGCATTGTTCTATGAACGGCATGGCGGCGGGAGGTCCGCGCCCACTGTCCCGCGATCCATGGCGCGATCGCCGGACGAGGGCAGCCCCGAAAAAAATGGGGTAGGGGCAGCCGGGCAGGGAGCTGGCGAACCCTCGCGGAACCGGGCGTTTCCGGACCGACCCCCATGAATCGGGTGGGGTTGGAGGTGGGAGGGCCGAGCGGACCGGCCGGGTGGCCGTCCAGATTTATGGGCTATCGCGAAGTGGGGGTTCGCCGGGATTATCCGAGCCTCGTTGGCTTCAATGACTCAATAAAAGAGGGGATCGAACCATGGCCAATTCCACCATTGCCCGGCTGCTTGCGGCCAGTTGCCTGACGGTCGTCGCGAGCCAGGGGCTGACCACCCCGCTCCACGCGGCCGAAGCGTCGTCCGGGGTCGCGGACGACCCGGCCGAGATCATCGTCACCGCCAACAAGCGCGAGGAAAGCGCGCGGACCGTGCCGATGTCGCTGACCATCGCCAGCGGCGACAAGCTGCTCAGCGCCGGCGTCCGCTCGCCCGAGGACCTGGTGAAGATCGTGCCCGGCCTCACCGTCCAGCCGTCGCCGTTCAACACGCCGGTCTACACGATGCGCGGCATCGGCTTCTACGAGACCAGCCTGTCGGCCGCGCCCACCGTCGCGGTCTATGTCGACGAGGTGCCGCTACCGTTCAGCGCGACGACCAAGCTCGCGGTGCTCGACCTCCAGCGGGTCGAGGTGCTCAAGGGGCCGCAGGGGACGCTGTTCGGCCAGAACACGACCGGCGGCGCGATCAACTATATCGCCGCGCAGCCGACCTCCACGCTCGCGGCGGGCGCCGATCTCACGCTGTCGCGTTTCTCCACCTATGACGCGCAGGGTTTCGTCAGCGGCCCGCTGAGCGACAAGGTCTCGGCCCGCGTCGCGGCGCGCGTCGTCCAGGGCGGCGCCTGGCAGAAGAGCATCACCCGCAACGACGATCTCGGCAAGGTCAAGCAGCTCCAGGGCCGCGCCATCGTCACCTGGGACGCCGGGCCCGACTTCACCGTCCGCGCGATGGTGAGCGCCTGGCAGGACCGGGGCGACACCCAGGCGCCCCAGCTGCTGGTCGACAGCTGCGGGGCGTCGACCGCCGGCACCTGCGGCAACCCGGAGGCCGCGGCGTTCCGCGCCTATCCGCGACCGCCGCACGACAATCGCTCGGCCGACTGGGGGGCGGGCGTCTACGGCCGCGCGAACAAGCGCGACGACAGCTTCGTCCAGGGATCGCTGCGCCTCGAAAAGGGGCTGACCGACAATCTCAAGCTGATCTCGATCACCTCCTACTCGCGCTACAAGACCGATTCGGTGCAGGACTTCGACGGCACCATGCTCAACTCGGCCGACAACAACACGACCGGCTATATCCACGCCTTCTCGCAGGAGCTGCGGCTCAACGCCGACTTCGACAAGGTCCGGATCACCTCGGGCCTCAACTATGACCGGTTCAACGTCTACGACCGGATCTTCTACAATATCGGCCAGTCGGTCTCGGCCGACCCGCTCTATTTCGTGCCCGGCCATCTGCTGCCCGAATATACCTACAGCTTCACCCATCAGATCTCGAAGACCTATGCCGCCTTCCTCAACGGCGAGGTCCAGCTCTCCGACCGGGTGAAGGTGACCGCCGGCGCGCGCTATACCAATGTGAAGCGTTCGTTCAGCGGCTGCTCCTTCGTGCTCGGCGTCACCGCCGACTGGTTCAACCAGATCTTCGGGACCAGCCTCGTCGACGGGCAATGCTCGGTGTTCACGCCGAACTTCCCGCAGACCTACGATCCGCTGCTGTTCGACAAGCTCAACGAGGACAATCTCTCGTGGAACGCGGTCGTCGACTATAAGCTCAGCGACAAGGCGATGGTCTATGGCCGCATCGCCAAGGGCTACAAGGCGGGCAGCTTCCCGACCGCTTCGGTGGTCAGCTATACCGGCCTGCTGCCGGTCCACCAGGAATCGGTGCTCACCTACGAACTGGGCCTCAAGGCGTCGCTGCCCGACCGGCTCGGCGAGCTGACGATCGCGGGCTTCTACAACGACTACAAGAACAAGCAGCTCCGCAGCCGCAAGCCCGATCCGCTGTTCGGCACGCTCGACGGCCTGGTCCAGATCCCGAGCAGCTGGAGCAAGGGCATCGAGGCGTCGCTGACCCTGCGTCCGGTCGAGGGGCTGACGCTCAGCGCGGGCGGCACCTATCTCGAAACGCGGGTGACCAAATATGACGGTTTCGACGCCTTCGGGACGCCGACCAACTTCAAGGGGCAGCGCTTCCCCTATGCGCCCAAATGGTCGCTGGTCGGCGATGCCGAATATCGCTTCCCGCTCGGCACCGGGCATGAAGGCTATGCCGGCGTCTCGGCGGTCTACAACAGCGCGACCTCCTCGGTGCTGTCGAACCGCGACACCGCCTTCACCGCCGCCGATACGCGACAGGTGATCAAGGCCTATACGCTGATCGACGTGCGCGCGGGCGTCTCCTTCGGCGAGAACAAGGTGAAGGTCGGCGCCTTCGTCCGCAACCTCACCAACAAATATTACTGGACCAACGTTCTCGACAGCCTGTCGTCGATCGTCCGCTTCACCGGCATGCCCCGGACCTACGGGCTGCAGGCGAGCTGGCGCTACTGACGGACGCGGGGCCGGAAGGCGGCGGCGTCGGCCGCCGTCCTTCCGGCGCCCGGCCCGCGAGACGGCGAACCCCCAACCCAGACGATATGGAGAATCCTGCCATGACCGGCCAGCCGCAGCAGAACCATGACGAGGAGGTCGACATCCCGGTCCGGCACCTCGCCGCGCCCATCCCGGCCGAGGGGGAGAACGGCGTCTTCACGCAGACCTGGTGGCCGATCTGCCTGAGCGACGAGCTGGAGGCCGGCCGAGTGATCAGCCGGGAATTCCTCGGCGGGCGGGTGATCGCCTATCGCGACACCGACGGGACGGCGCATGTGATGAGCGCCTACTGCCCGCATGTCGGCGCCGATATCGGCATCGGCGCGGTGATCGGCGACAATGTCCAATGCCCGTTCCACCACTGGCAGTTCAATTCGGCGGGGCAATGCGTGAAGACCGCGATCGGCGATCATCCGCCGCGCACCGCGCGTCTCTTCAAATTCCCGACGATCGAGCGGCTCGGGCTGGTCATGGCGTTCAACGGCGTCAAGCCGCTGTTCGACTTTCCCGACTTCTTCGAGAAGCCGGAGGCCGATCTGAACCTCAGCACCTTCCGGGCGGCGGTGATGGACTGCGACGGCTGGGTGTTCGCCGCCAACACCCCGGACATGCAGCATCTCAAGGTGCTCCACGGCGTCACCTTCGGCCATGACGACCCGCACAAGCTGGTCCGCTGGCACGAATGGGGCTTCGACTATAATTTCGCGGGCGGCACCGGCGAGGGGAACCAGAAGGGCGAGGCCGAACTGGCCTGGCGGCTGGGCATCCACGGCTCGAACATCTTCTTCCAGGAAGGCACGCACAACGGGCGCTGGTATGGCGGCTTCGCGATCTTCAGCTGCATCCGCCCCAACAAGTCCGAGATCTTCGGCGGGATCGTGACCGCCAGGTCGAAGGACGACGGCAATGCCGCCGGCCTCGCCCTGCTCAAGGAGATGATGGCGTTCGAGGGCAAGGTCGTGAACGAGGACCTGGCCGTGCTGAACACGATCAAATACCGGCCCGGCACGCTCACCAAGTCCGACAAGACGCTCGGGCGGTTCCTCGATTATCTGAGGACCTATCCGCGCGCCCATCCGAGCGCTCCGTTCATTCACTAGCCGTTTTGGGGAGGATGCCGGCGGGCCCGCCGGCATCCTCCATTTTCACGAAGGAGTATGATCATGGTGGATATCGACAAGGCTTTTCGCCTGCGGCCGATCGAGGACGACTATGGCTTTTCGCAGGCGGTCCGCGCCGGCGATTTCCTGTTCATCTCGGGCAGCGTGAGCTGGGACAATGACGGCACCCCGACCAATGTCGGCGACATGGGCGCGCAGATGCGTTCGATCTACGTCGATATCGGCAAGACGCTGAAGCATCACGGCCTCGACCCGACCGACATCGTCAAGGAGACGATCTACGTCACCGACATGGACAAGTTCTTCGAAGGCGCGCAGGCGCGGGCGGACTTCTACCAGGGTGTCGTCCCGCCGGCCGCGACCGGGGTCGAGATCAACCGGCTCGTCAACACCGATTTCATGATCGAGATCGAGGCGATCGCCTATTTCAACCGCTGATCCCGCGGGGACGGCCGGGGCCGGGTGCGTGCGCGCGCCCGGCCTTTTCGTTTCTGGAGTTCAGCCGGCCGCGCGCATCGCTTCCCAGACGCGCTCGGCCGACAGCGGCAGGGTGGTCAGCGTCGTCTCCGGGCCGATCGCGTGCTGGACGGCGTTCATGATCGCCGCCGGCACCGCGATGGTGCCGCTTTCCCCGACGCCCTTCACCCCATGGGGATAGAGGGGGGAGGGGATTTCGAGATGGACGAGGTCGATCGGCGGCATGTCGGCGGCGAGCGGCAGCATATAGTCGATCAGCGAGGTGGAGAGCGGGCGGCCTTCCTCGTCGTAGCGCGCGGCCTCGTAGAGGGTCGCGCCGATCGCCTGGGCCACTGCGCCGCTGATCTGGCCTTCGACGATCGCGGGGTTGATCACCCGGCCGCAATCATGGCCGAAGGTCATCCGCTCGATCGTGACCTTGCCGGTTTCGGCGTCGACCGCGACCTCGACCGCCACCGTGCCATAGGAGATGGCGAAGCCCGGCGGATCATAGCCGACCGAAGCCTCCAGCCCCGGATCGACCCCATCCGGCGCGGCGTGGAAGAAATAGGCGGCGCGGGCGATCTCGGAGACGGCGACCTGGCGGCCGGGATCGGCCTTGTCGCGGACCACGGCGCGCGGACGGCCTTCTTCGCCGAGGGATGGGGCGCTGGCCAGCTCGACCGCCGCGGCGTCGAGCTGGAGCAGGTGCGCGCCCCACAGCAGCAGCTTGTCGCGCAGCTTGGCGGCGCCCTTGATTGCCGCCGCGCCGCCGACCCCGGCCCCCGCGCTGCCGGCGGTGCCGTAGGAGGTGAAGGACGGGAGGGCAGTGTCGCCATGCGCGACGACGACGTCCTCCACCGGCATCATCAGCTCGTCGGCGCAAAGCTGCGCGAGGGTGGTGGAGATGCCCTGTCCCAGCTCGGTCTGGCCGGTATCGACGCGGACATGGCCGGTCGGCTCCATCCGGATCGTCAGCAGGTCGAAGCTGCCGGAGCGGATGCCGAGATAGGCGGCCCCCGCCGAGGGCGCCATGTTGCTCGTCTCGATATAGCAGGCGATGCCGACGCCGCGTCGCACCGATGACGCCGCCGTCGCGGCGCAGCGGGCGCGGGCCTGCTCATAGCCGAAGCGTTCCAGCGTCATGTCGAGCAGGCGGGGATAGTCGCCGCTGTCGAGCGTCGCGCCGGTCGCGATCATGTGTGGCATTTGCGCCGGGGCGATGAAGTTGCGCCGCCGGATGTCGGCCGGACTGATGCCGAGCCGCGTCGCCGCGATGTCGAGCGTCCGTTCGAGCGCGAGATTGGCCTCGGGCTGCCCATAGCCGCGATAGGCGCCGGTCTGCGGCGTGTTGGTGACGATCGCGCGGGCGACGATGCGGACCGTTGGGATGGCGTAGCCGCCGGGGAGGAAGGCCGCGCCGACCCAGGCCGTGCCGATCGACGACTGGCCGATCAGCGCGCCCTTGTCGAGCGTGACCACCCCGTCGAGCGCGAGGATGCGTCCGGTCGCGTCGAAGCCGACGCGCAGGTCGACCCGCTGGTCGCGTCCCATCACCGAGCTGACGAAGGATTCGCGACGCCCCTCGATCCAGCGCACCGGCCGGTCGAGGTCTAGGGCGAGGCGGGCGAGCAGCGCCTCCTCGGCATAGGGATAGGCCTTCATGCCGAAGCCGCCGCCGACATTGGGCACGATCACCCGCAGCCGATGCTCGGGCAGGCCGAGCGCCGATGCGACCGCCATCCTCACCTGATGCGGGGCCTGGGTCGACACCCACAAGGTCACGCCGCCTTCGCCATCGGGCGCGGCGACGATGCCGCGCGTCTCCAGGCTGAGCGGGTGGACCCGCTGGCTGGTGAAGCTCTCCTCGACGATCAGCGCGGCGCCGTCCAGCGCGGCGTCGGGATCGCCGACCAGCCATTCGAAGCGGGCCGCCTCATTGTCGGGCCAGTCGGGATAGAGGCGGGGGGCGTCCGGCTCCAGCGCCGCGTCGACCGACAATATGGCGGGCAGCGGCTCCAGGTCGATCTCGACCAGCGCCGCGGCGCGCTCGGCGGTGGCGCGGTCGTTGGCCACGACCACCGCGAAGGCCTGGCCGACATGGCGCAGCCGGTCGGTCGCGAGCGCATGTTCGGGGCAGCGGCGCTGGCCGGCCACGTCCCAGGTCGATTGCAGGCTGCCGAGATGGGGCAGGTCGCGCATCGTGCGGACCGCGACGACGCCCGGCAGAGCGGCGGCCCGCCCGGCATCGATCGAACGGATATGGGCGTGGGCGACGGAACTGCGCGCGAAGGCGATGTCGAGCGTGCCGGGCAGATGCTGGTCGGGGACATAGGCGGCCTTGCCCGCGACGATCCGCGCCAGCCCGCGCCGCTGGACCGAGCTTCCGGTCGAACGGCAACCGGGGGCCGTCGGCGCGTCCATCTCAGCGCTCCCCGGCGAGGCCGGCGACGAGCCGGACGATCTGCCGATAGCCGGTGCAGCGACATGCGACCGCGTTCAGCGCGGACCGGATCGCCGCCGGGTCGCCATGGTCCGCGACCGATCCGTCCGCCAGATATTCGGCGACGGCGGCCATCATGCCGGACGTGCAGAAGCCGCATTGCGCGCCGAACCCCTCGACGAAGGCGGCCTGCACCGCCGCGAGGTCCGGCTGGGCGGCATAGCCCTCCACCGTCGTGATCGACGCGCCGTCGGCCTGGGCGGCGAGCATCAGGCAGGAGCGCATGCTGCGCCCGTCGACCAGCACCGAGCAGCTTCCGCACACCCCTTCGCCGCATCCGAGCCGGACGCTCTTCATGCCGAGCCGATCGCGCAGCAGCGCCGCGAGCAGGGTCGACGGATGGACCTGCTCGCTGACGGCGGCGCCGTTGAGATCGAAGGAGACGGAGGCCGGGATGGGCTGCATCTGATGACCCGTTAGCGTGGCGATGTTGCCCCCGGAGGCAAGCAGTCGGGCCGGTCCGGCGCAATCCCCTAATATGGGAGGGAGAGGGGAGGAGGAAGGGGGGCGCCCGGCGTCAGCTTGTCGGGTCCTGCCCCCTCATGGTACAATTTCCGGCCGGATCGCGAAAACGCGGAAAGCGGGACGACCAGGCACGAAGCCGCATTGGGAGAGCTGGCCGACCCATGGACATTGTTTCTCGATATCGCTTCACGCCGCCGATCCCGCAACGCAGCTTCATCCCTCGCGCCATCGCTTCGCGGATATCGCGGTCGCCCTATCCGCTGACCTTCCTCGCCTCGCCCAGCGGTTTCGGGAAGTCGACGCTGATGGCGCAGGCCTTCGATCTCGCCCGCTCGGAAGGCGAAAGCGCCCGCTGGCTGAATCTCTATCATCGCGCCGCCGGGGCGGAGGGCTTTTCGCACTATCTCTGTCTTTCGCTGAAGGACGACGGCGAAGCGCAGGACATCGCCCCCGGCGCGGGGCCGTTCGGGATCGACGACCTGCTCGCCGAGGTGGACGCGACCTGTCGGCGGGACGGATCGGTATCGCTCTATCTCGACGAGGTGGCGCCCGGCGATCTCGACACCGTGCTCGGCCTCTCCCAGATGATCGGCAAGCATTTCGGCGACAAGGCGAAGCTGGTCGTCTCCTCGCGGGTCGCGCCGCCGCGGTTGGCCGGCGTGCTGGGCGACGGCGGGATCATGTACACCCCGGCCGAACTCGCCTTCTCGCCCGCCGAGGTGGCCGAGCTGTTCGACGGCGGCCTGCCCGAACGCGACGTTGCCGCGCTGGTCGCGACCACCGGCGGCTGGCCCGCGCTGATCGCGTCGGTGCGGCATGGGACGGGGCATTCGCCGGCCGATCACAGCCTCGGCACGGGCGGCGAGGCGGGCGACATGATCGCCGATTTCGTCCGCGACCTGATGGACGTCGCGCCGTCGTCGCGCGACATCGAGGTGCTGGCGGCGGCCTTCGCCTTCGGCAACGCCACCGCCCCGATCTTCGAGCATGACGATTTCGCGAGCGCGGGCGAGATCGTCACCCGCCTCGCCCGCGACGGGCTGGTCAAGGTCCGGTCGGAAGGCACGCGGCTGGTCTATGAACCCCACGCCGCGGTGCGCTTCGCGGTCGATCGGCTCGGCCGCCGTTCCTCGCAGAAGCGCATGCTGGACATCCACCGCTCGCTGTCGACGTCGCTGGTCGCCAGCGGCGACCGGGTCGGAGCGATCCGCCATGCGCTGGAGACCGGCGACCTCGACCTGCTCTGCGACCTGATCGAGGCGGGCGGCGGCTGGCTGCTGATCCTGCAATGGGGCGCACCGATCCTCGATGCCGTCAACGCGATCCCGATCGGTCGGCTCGGCGGCCGGCCGGCGATGCTGCTGACCAAGGTCTATGTGCTGATGCAGGCGCGCGCGATCGGCGAGGCGCGCCAGCTCCTCGACGAGATATCGACAGACCTGGAGCCCGCCAGCTTCCCCGACGACGAAGCGTTCCACAGCTTCCAGATCGGCTATGGCCTGATCGACGGCGTGTTGCGGTCCTATGAGATGCGGCCGATCGACTTTCCCGCGCTCGAACGGCTTCGCGACCATGGGCCGGCCGACATCCGCAACATCGCCGACGCGATGATCCTCAACCTCAAGGGCGGCTACCAGCTTCGCGACGGGCTGCTCGTCGAAGCCGAGGCGACCGGCCGCGAGGCGACGCTCAAATGCCAGGCGGCCAAGGCGACCTTCGTCGAGGCCTATGTCCAGCTCTGGCTGGGCCATGCGCATCTCCAGAGCGGCAACACCCGCGACGCGAGCCGGCGCTTCGCGGCGGTGCTCGATATCGCCGAGAACTGCTTCGGTGCCGATTCCAACCAGATGATCGCCGCCAAGGTCTTTCTGGCGGAACTCGAATTCGAACGCGGCGAGGCCGAGCGGGCCTATGCGATCATCGAGGCGGTGTTCGACCGGATCGAGGAACTCGACCCCTGGTATGAGATGCTTCGGCCCTTCTACCGGATCGCCTCGATCCGGGTGCAGAATCGGGAGGGCACCGAGCGGGCTATCAGCTTTCTCGACACGGCGCTGGACCGGATGGAGAACCGCAATCTCGGCCTGCTGTCGCGCTATCTGCGCTCGCTCCGCGCCGAGATGCTGGTGCAGAGCGAGCGCGACATCCAGGCGATCGAACGCGGGGTGGGGGAGCTTCAGCACGTCGAGCCGATCGAGAGCGCCTTCCTCAACGTCCGGGTCGGGCTCAAGCGCGGCGACGTGCCCGCCGCGCTGGCCGGCGTCGATGCGCTGCTCGACCAGCCCGCGGTCCGCGAATGCGCGCGCCGGATGATCACCGTCACGGTGCTGAAGGCGGCCTGCCACGCGGCGCGCGGGGAGGTCCGCGCCGCCGGCGATCTCGTCGCCGAGGCGCAGAGGCTGGCGACGCAGAGCGACCTGCGCGGCCATTTCGAACATGAGGTCGCCTCCAGCGAAGGCGCGGTGGGCGGGGCTCCGCTGCTCCGGCCCGATCCGGGGCGGCAGGCGATGGCGCGCCTGCCGGCGCCGCGCGGGG
This sequence comes from Rhizorhabdus wittichii RW1, assembly GCA_000016765.1. Classification (NCBI taxonomy): domain Bacteria; kingdom Pseudomonadati; phylum Pseudomonadota; class Alphaproteobacteria; order Sphingomonadales; family Rhizorhabdaceae; genus Rhizorhabdus; species Rhizorhabdus wittichii. The sequence continues at coordinate 926,968 of CP000699.1, read as the reverse complement.
AGCTGATCGAGGTCGATGACCGCAGCCTGCCCCGCCTCGGCCCGCGCGAGCGCGAGGTGCTGGACTGCATCGTCGAAGGGCTGTCGAGCAAGGAGATAGCCTGGCGGATGTCGCTCTCGGTCGGGACGGTGCTGGGCTATCGCAAGAGCCTCTACCGCAAGATCGGCGTCAATTGCCGCTCGGCGGCGATCTCCTATGCGCGGCAGTCGAACATCGCGGCCTATGCCGATGCCGTGGAGGTCGAAAGCCTGCAATAGGGCCGCGGTCGCAGCCGCAAATTCTTATAAGTCTAAAATAACTTGCCCTCGGCCGATGAATTCGGCCACAAAAGGCCGGCGCTTTCGGCTCCTGCCACGAGGGGAAGACCATGCTGACCTTACCGCGCTTCAAGGCTGCGGCCGTCCAGGCGGCGCCCGCCTTCCTCGATCCGGCCGCGACGGTCGCCAAGGCGGCGGCGCTGATCCGGGAAGCCGCGCGCAACGGCGCCGAACTCGTCGCCTTTCCCGAGGTCTTCGTCGCGGGCTATCCCTATTGGAACTGGATCACCGATCCGGTGACGGGCGGCGCCTGGTTCGACAGGCTGCTGCGGGCCTCCATCCTCGTTCCCGGACCCGAGATCGACGCGCTGTGCGACGTGGCCCGCGAGACGGGCGTCCACCTCGTCATCGGCGTCAACGAACGCAGCCCGGTTTCGCTCGGGACGATCTTCAACACGCTGGTCTTCATCGGTCCGGACGGTCGCGTCCTCGGCCGGCATCGCAAGCTGGTGCCGACCTGGGCCGAGAAGCTGAGCTGGGCGCCGGGCGACGGTTCCAGCCTCATCGTCTACGACACCGCGATCGGTCCGCTGGGCGGGCTGGCCTGCGGGGAGAACACCAATACGCTGGCGCGGTTCGCGCTGCTCGCCCAGGGCGAACTCGTCCATGTCGCCAGCTATATTGCGTTGCCCGTGGCGCCGCCCGATTACGACATGGCCGAAGCCATCAAGGTGCGCGCCATGGCGCATTGCTTCGAAGGCAAGCTGTTCACCGTCGTGTCCTGTTCGACCGTCTCCGAGGAGATCATCGAGGCGATGGAAAGCATCGTCCCGGACGCCCGCGCCCGGTTGCAGCGCAGGAACAGTGCCTTTTCGGGGATCATCGGCCCGGACGGTCGCGTGATCGGCGATCCGCTCATCGACGAGGAGGGGATCGTCTATGCCGAGATCGACCTCGGCAAGTGCATCCAGCCCAAGCAGATGCACGACATCGTCGGCCATTATAACCGGTTCGACATCTTCGACCTGAGGGTCGATCGGACGCCGCGCTCCCCGGTGAGCTTCACCGATGCGCCGCGCGACGACCCCGAGACGGGCCCGATCGATCCGGCCTGATCGCCCCGCCAGGAGACCATCATGAACGCCCGTACCTATCGCATCGGACAGATCGTGCCGTCGTCGAACACGACGATGGAAACCGAAATCCCCGCCATGCTGCGCGCCCGCGAGGGCATATTGCCGGAGCGCTTCACCTTCCATTCCAGCCGCATGCGGATGAAGAAGGTGGTGAAGGAGGAACTCGAGGCGATGGACCGCGACAGCGACCGCTGCGCGACCGAGCTGTCCGACGCCCGCGTCGACGTGCTCGGCTATGCCTGCCTGGTCGCGATCATGAGCATAGGCCACGGCTATCACCGCGTCTCCGAAAAGCGCCTCCACGAGCGGACGGTCGAAAACGACGCGCCCGCCCCGGTGGTGACCAGCGCGGGGGCGCTGGTCGACGGGCTGCGGCGGATCGGCGCGAAGAAGATTTCGGTGATCTGCCCTTATATGAAGCCGCTGACCCGGCTGGTCGTCGACTATATCGAGAATGAGGGGATCACGGTCCACGACTTCGCGGCGCTCGAAATCCCCGACAATATCGAGGTCGGTCGCCACGATCCCGAGCGGCTGCTCGATATCTACCAGCGGGTCGACCGCAGCGGCATCGACGCTTTCGTGGCTTCGGCCTGCGTCCAGATGCCGTCGCTGCCGATCATCGATCGCCTGGAGCGCGAGGTCGGCGTTCCGGTGGTCTCGGCCGCCGTCTGCACCACCCACCAGATGCTCGACCGGCTCGGGCTCGAACGCCGGGTGCCGGGCGCCGGCGCCTTGCTTGGCGGCGGCTACTAAGCCGGGTATATCGTTGAAGCTTGCAACATTGCTCCGAAATGTGGACAGGAGAGTCCGCCCGAAGGCAGTGGAGGGACTATGGCGACGGCGCCGATCCGCGAGAAACATGATGGCGCGCTGGCCGGCCAGATGGACGTGCGCGTCTGGCTGCGCCTGCTGAGTTGCGTCACCGTCATCGAGAAGCGCCTGCGCCGCCGCTTCGTCGCCCAATATGATACGACGCTGCCGCGGTTCGACGTGATGGCGACGCTCGAACGCTTTCCCGACGGCGTGTCGATGGGCGAGCTGTCGCGCGCGCTGTTGGTCTCCAACGGCAACGTCACCGCGCTGGTGAAGCAGCTCGAGTCGGACGGCTATGCGTCGAGCCGCCCCGCGCCGGACGACCGGCGATCGTCGATCGTGGCGCTGACCGACCTGGGTCGCCGCCATTTCGCCGAACTGGCGGCCGCGCATCGCACCTGGATCCAGGGCATGTTCGCCGAGCTGTCGGACAACGACCATATCGAGCTCTACAAGCTGCTGGCGGTCCTGAAGCACTCGATCGGGGCCGACGACGAGAAATAGCGCCGCCCCGCGATCGCGCGGGACGGCGGCGAAAGGCGGGCCGAAGGGAACGCAAAAGGACTTGACGGCGCCCTATTATTATATGTTTAAAATATCTCGGGCGGCCGACGCCCGGAATGGCAACCGCTGGAGAGGCTGATTCCGTGCAGAGCTACAACGCCGCCGCCGACCTCATCGACCGCAACCTGATCGATCGCGCCGACAAGATCGCCGTGATCGACGATCTCGGGCGGTACAGCTACCGCGAGATCGCCGAGCGCGTCGACCGCTTCGCCGGCTATCTGGCCGGCCTCGGCGTCCCGGTGGAGAGCCGCATCCTCCTCTGCCTGCAGGACTCGGTCAATTTCCCGGTGGCGGCGCTCGGCGCGATCAAGGCCGGCCTCATCCCCGTCATGGTCAACCCGCTGCTGCCGAGCAGCGATCTCGACTATATGCTGCGCGACAGCCGGGCCCGCCTGCTGGTCGCCTCGGCGGGCGCATGGCCCTCGCTCGATCCGGTCATGGCCGGGCAGCCCTATCTCCAGACGATCCTGGTCGCCGACGGCGACGCTCCGGCCGGCACGATCGCCTTCGCCGACGCCGTCGCCGGCGCGCAGCCGATCGCCGAAGCGGCCGCCACCCACGCCGACGAGCCGTGCCTGTGGCAATATTCCTCGGGCACCACCGGCCGGCCCAAGGGAACCGTCCATTCGCACGCCAATGTGCAGCGGCTGATGGGCCTCTATCCCCGCCAGATCCTCGGCCTGGACGAGAATGACGTCACCTATTCGGCGGCGAAGCTGTTCTTCGGCTATGGCTTCGGCAACGGGCTGGTCTTCCCCTTCTCGGTCGGCGCCACCGCCATCCTGATGGCCGGCCGGCCGACCGCCGAGGCCGTGTGGCGGCGCCTGATCGATCATCGGCCGACGATCTTCTTCGGCGTTCCGACCCTCTATGCCTCGCTGCTCGCCGCGCCCGAGGCGCCCGAGCGCGACCGGCTGGCGCTGCGCCTGTGCACCTCCGCCGGGGAGGCGCTGCCCCGGCCGATCGGCGAGCAGTGGCGCGCGCGCTACGGCACCGACATCCTCGACGGGATCGGCTCGACCGAGATGTTCCACATCTTCCTGTCCAACCGGCCCGGCGACGTCGCCTATGGCACCACCGGCCTGCCGGTCGACGGTTATGAGCTGCGCCTCGTCGATGAAGCGGGCCAGCCTGTTGCCGACGGCGACGTCGGCGAACTCCATGTGAAGGGCCCCACCAGCGCGCTCGGCTATTGGTGCAACCGGGAAAAGACCCAGGCGACCTTCGTGGGGGAATGGACCCGGACGGGCGACAAATTCCTGCGCAGCGCCGAGGGCCGCTACGTCTATTGCGGCCGGTCCGACGACATGCTGAAGGTCAGCGGTATCTATGTGTCGCCGTTCGAGGTGGAGACGGCGCTGCTGTCGCACGAGGCGGTGCGCGAGGCCGCCGTGGTGGGCTGGGCCGACGAACAGGGCCTGATCAAGCCCAAGGCGTTCGTCGTGCTGGGTGACGGCCAGGCCCCGTCGGACGCCATCGAGGCGGCTCTGAAGGCGCATGTGAAGCAGTTGCTGGCCCCCTATAAATATCCGCGCTGGATCGAGTTCCTCGATGCGCTGCCCAAGACGGCGACCGGCAAGGTCGAACGCTACAAGCTCCGGCAGCCGCCCGCCGCCTGACGTCGCCCGCCAAAGCACAAGGAGATTCCATGACCGTTTCCGCGACGTTGCGGGGGGCGATCCTCGAGATCATGGTCGACAACCCGCCGGTCAACGCGCTCGGCCATGCGGTCCGCAAGGGCCTGCTGGAAGCCCTGGAAGCGGGAGCCCGGCAGCCGGAGGTCGAGGCGATCGTCATCGCCTGCGCGGGCCGGACCTTCTTCGCCGGGGCCGACATCTCCGAGTTCGGCAAGCCGCCGCTCGATCCCATCCTCCCCGACCTGTGCAACGCGATCGAAGCGCTCGCGAAGCCCGTTGTCGCCGCGATCCACGGCACTGCGCTGGGCGGCGGGCTCGAAGTGGCGCTCGCCTGCCACTATCGGGTGGCGGTGCCGTCCGCCCGGCTCGGCCTGCCCGAGGTCAAGCTGGGCCTGATCCCCGGCGCCGGCGGCACGCAGCGGCTGCCCCGGCTGGTTGGCGTCGCCGCCGCCACCGACATGATCGTCTCCGGCGATCCGATCCCGGCGGGCAAGGCGGCGGAACTCGGCCTGGTCGATCATGTCGCCGCCGAGGGATCGCTGATCGAGGAGGCGCATCGCTGGGCGCAGGTCATTGCCGGCCGGCGGCCTCTTCCCCGAACGGGGGAGCGGCCGGTCGCGGGGGATGCCGCCGCGATCGATCGATACGCCGAGACCCATGCGCGCAAGCTGCGCGGCCAGACGGCGCCGCAGGCCTGTTTCGAGGCGCTTCGCGCCGCGATCGACCTGCCATTGGCGGAGGGGCTCGCCGTCGAGCGGGGGCTGTTCCGCCAACTCGTCGCGGGCGACCAGTCCGCCGCGCTGCGCCACTATTTCTTCGCCGAGCGGAGGGCCGCCCGGATCGACGGGCTGGACGCCTCGATCGAGCCGCTTCCCATCGAGACGGTCGGCGTCATCGGCGCCGGCACGATGGGCGCCGGGATCGCGATGGCCTTCCTGTCGAAGGGGCTGCGAGTCGTCCTTCTCGAAACCGGCGCCGACGCGCTGGACCGGGGCCTCGCCAATATCCGGCGGACCTACGAAGCCAGCGTCGCCAAGGGCCGGATGACCCAGGAGGCCGGCGACCAGGCGCTGGCCCGGCTGTCCACCACCCTCGACTATGCCGCGCTCGGCGGTTGCGACCTGATCATCGAGGCCGTGTTCGAACTGATGGCGGTGAAGCGCGAGGTGTTCGCCCGGATCGACGCGGTCGCGCGGCCGGGCGCGATCCTCGCCACCAACACCAGCTATCTGGACATCGACGAGATCGCCGCGGCGACCGGCCGGCCCGATCATGTCGTCGGCCTCCATTTCTTCTCGCCCGCCAACATCATGAAGCTGCTGGAGGTCGTTCGCGGCGCCCGGACCTCGCCCCGGGTGCTGGCGACGGCGATGGCGCTCGCCAAGCGGATCGGCAAGATCGCGGTCGTCGCCGGGAACGGCTATGGCTTCATCGGCAACCGGCTGCTTGCGCGGCGCCGCAGCGAGGCGTTCGAGCTGCTGCTCGAAGGCGTCGCGCCCTGGGACATCGACGAGGCGCATGTCGGCTTCGGCATGCCGATGGGCCCGTTCCGGATGTCCGATCTCGCCGGTGTCGACATCGGCTGGCACCGCGATCCCGCCCGGGTCGAGAATGTCCGCGACGCGCTGTGCGCGGCCGGTCGCCTCGGCCAGAAGGCCGGCAAGGGCTATTATGATTATGACGAGGCGCGGCAGGCGACGCCGTCGGCCGAGGCGCTGGCGATCATCGACGCCTTCGCCAGGGGGCAGGGCAGGGCGCGCCGGGACGTCCCGCGCGACGACATCCTGGAACGCACCCTCTACGCGATGGTCGACGAGGGCGCGCGGCTTCTCGCCGAGGGCATCGCGCAGCGCGCGTCGGACATCGATGTCGTGTGGGTCAACGGCTATGGCTGGCCGTCCTATCTCGGCGGGCCGATGCACTGGGCGGAACGGACGGGCCTCGCGCACATCGTCGAGCGGCTCCGGGCGCATGGCATGCCGGTCGCCCCGCTGCTCGCCGAAAAGGCCGCGCGGGGCGAGCGTTTCGACGATCCGCGGCCGGCATGACCAGCGAATCTATTTTATACTTGAAATAAATTCGGGGGAGGCATAGGCCTGTTCCCAACGGCAGATATGGAGAGCCTTGCATGAAGGTGGCATGCGTCGGTGGCGGCCCCGCCGGGCTATATTTCGCGATCTCGATGAAGCTTCGCGATCCGTCGCACGACATCACGATCTACGAGCGCAACCGGGCCGGGGACACCTTCGGCTGGGGCGTCGTCTTCTCCGACCAGACGATGGAGCATCTGCAGGCCAACGACCCGCAGAGCGCGCGGACGATGATCGACGAGCTCGCCCATTGGGACGATATCGAGGTCCATATCGAGGACGGCGACCGCAAGGTCAGCACCCGATCGGGCGGCCATGGCTTCATCGGCATCGGCCGCAAGCGCCTGCTCAACATCCTCCAGGACCGGGCGGCCGAGCTCGGCGTCAAGATCGAGTATCAGGTCGAGGTCGAGCCCGACAGCGACTTCCTGGCGGGCCATGACCTGGTGATCGCGGCCGACGGCCTGAACAGCAAGCTGCGCCGCCGCTACGAGGACAGCTTCCAGACCGACATCGACGTCAAGCGCAACAAGTTCGTCTGGCTCGGCACCCACCAGCGCTTCGACGCCTTCAACTTCATCTTCAAGAACACGCGCTTCGGCTGGATCTGGGCGCATGCCTATCAGTTCGATGCCAACACCGCGACGTTCATCGTCGAATGCTCGCCCGAGACCTATGAGCGCGCCGGCTTCGGCGAGATGAGCCAGGCGGACACCTGCCGCCTGTGCGAGGAGATCTTCGCGGACCATCTCGGCGGCCACGAGCTGATGACCAACGCCTCCCATATCCGGGGATCGGCGTGGATCAACTTCCCGCGGATCATCTGCCGCCAGTGGAGCCACGAGAACATCATCCTGCTCGGCGACGCCGCGCACACCGCCCATTTCTCGATCGGTTCGGGCACCAAGCTGGCGCTGGAAGACGCCATCAAGCTCGCCGAGGTGCTCAACCGACCGGGCACGACGACCGGCCCGCTCGCCGGGGCGCTCTCCGAATATCAGGAGGAGCGCCAGCTCGAAGTGGTCAAGCTCCAGAACGCGGCGCGCAACTCGACCGAATGGTTCGAGCATCTCGACCGCTATCTGAAGATGGACCCGATGCAGTTCACCTATACGCTGCTGACGCGCAGCCAGCGGGTGAGCCACGAGAATCTGCGGATGCGCGATCCCGCCTGGCTGGCCGAGCTGGAGAAGAACCTGGCCGAGGCCGCGTTCGGGCAGCCGATCACGGGGCCCGTGCCGCCGATGTTCATGCCGTTCAGGATGCGCGACATGACCATGCGCAACCGCATCGTCATGTCGCCGATGGCGATGTACTCGGCGGTCGACGGCGTGCCCGACGATTTCCACCTCGTCCATTACGGCGCGCGCGCGCTGGGCGGCGCCGGCCTGATCGTCACCGAGATGACCTGCGTCTCGCCCGAGGGGCGGATCACGCCGGGCTGCACCGGCATCTGGAACGACGCGCAGGTCGAGGGCTGGCGGCGGATCACCGATTTCGTCCACCGCACCCCCGGCGCCCGGATCTGCATGCAGATCGGCCATAGCGGATCGAAGGGCTCGACCCGCGTCGCCTGGGAGGGGATCGACAAGCCGCTCGAGGTCGGCAACTGGCCCGTCGTCGCCCCGTCGGACGTCGCCTACTCGCCCGAGAACCAGGTGCCGGTCGCGCTCGACCGCGCCGCCATGGACGCCATTCGCGACCAGTTCGTCGACGCCACGCGGCGGGCCGAAGCCGCCGGGTTCGACATGGTCGAGTTCCATTGCGGCCATGGCTATCTGCTGTCGGGCTTCATCAGCCCGACCCAGAACAAGCGGACCGACGACTATGGCGGCAGCCTGGAGAACCGGCTGCGCTACCCGCTCGAAATATTCCGCGCGATGCGGGCGGCATGGCCCGCCGAAAAGCCGATGTCGGTACGCATCTCGGCGCATGACTGGGTCGGCGACGACGGCGTCACCCCCGACGAGGCGGTCGAGATCGCCCGCGCCTTCAAGGAGGCCGGCGTCGACCTGGTCGACGTCTCCTCGGGGCAGGTCGCCAAGGCCGAGAAGCCGGTCTACGGCCGCATGTTCCAGGTGCCCTTCTCCGACCAGATCCGCAACGAACTCGACGTCGCGACGATGGCGGTCGGCAACATCTGGGAGATCGACCACGTCAACTCGATCATCGCCGCCGGCCGCGCCGATCTCTGCGCGATGGGCCGCCCGCACCAGATGGACCCGAACTGGACGATCCACGCGGCGGCGGCCCAGCAGATCGACGACGCTCCCGTCCCGGTCCAGTACAAGAGCGGCTATTTCCAGGCGAAGCTGAACGCGAGCCGCGCCGGCCAGATGGCGGTCGTCAAGTGACGACCGGCCGCCGGCATGCACTGGTGACGGGCGGTGGCAGCGGCACCGGCCGGGCGGTGGCGCTCGGCCTGGCCGACGCCGGCTGGCAGGTCACGATCCTCGGCCGGAACGCGGCGCGTCTCGCGGCGGTCGCCCAGGGCCATGACGGCATGCTCGCGCTCGGCTGCGACGTCGGCGACGAGGCGGCGGTCACGGCCGCCGTGGAGCAGGCGATCGAACGCCACGGCTCGGTCGGCCTGCTGGTGAACGGCGCCGGGATCGTCGAAACGGCGCCCTTCGGAAAAAGCCCGGACGCGCTGTGGGACAGGCTGTGGCGGACCAATGTGATGGGGGCCGTCCACACCAGCCGGGCGGTGCTTCCGGCCATGCGCGCCTTGCCCGCCGCGCGGATCGTCAACATCGCGTCGACCGCGTCGCTCAAGGGCTATGCCTATGTCAGCGCCTATACCGCGACCAAGCATGCGCTGCTGGGGATGACGCGGGCGCTGGCCCTGGAGCTGGTCGGCACCGCGATCACCGTCAACGCGGTCTGCCCCGGCTATGCCGACACCGACATCGTCCACGACGCCGTCGCCAATATCGTCGCCAGGACGGGCCGGAGCGAGGCCGACGCGATGGCGACGTTCACTGGCGCCAATCCGCAAGGCCGGCTGATCGATCCGGCCGAGATCCTCGGCACCGTCCTGTGGCTGGCGTCAGACGCGGCGCGATCGGTGACCGGACAGGCGATCGTCGTCGCCGGCGGCGAGATCATGTGAGGAAGGACCATGTCGATGTTTGATCCCGGCAGCTTCGCGCCGAAGCATTTCGCCTTCGCTTTCGCCGACAAGGTCGCCACGGTGACGCTGAACCGGCCCGAGCGGAAGAATCCGCTGACCTTCGAGTCCTATGCCGAGCTGCGCGACATGTTCCGCGACCTCGTCTACGCGCCCGACGTCAAGGCGGTGGTGATCACCGGCGCGGGGGGCAACTTCTGCTCGGGCGGCGACGTGCACGAGATCATCGGCCCGCTGACCGGGATGGACATGACCGGCCTGCTCGCCTTCACCCGGATGACGGGCGATCTCGTCAAGGCGATGCGCAACTGCCCGCAGCCGATCATCGCGGCGGTCGACGGCGTGTGCGCGGGCGCAGGCGCGATCCTTGCCATGGCCTCCGACATCCGTTTCGGCACGCCGGCCGCCAAGACGGCCTTCCTGTTCACCCGCGTCGGCCTCGCCGGTGCGGACATGGGGGCCTGCGCCATCCTGCCGCGGATCATCGGCCATGGCCGCGCCGCCGACCTGCTGTTCAGCGGCCGTTCCTTCTCGGCCGAGGAAGGGGAGCGCTGGGGCTTCTTCAACCGGGTGGTCGACGCCGACGCCCTCCAGGGCGAGGCCGCCGCCTATGCCGCGATGCTGGCGAACGGGCCGACCTTCGCCCATGGCATGACCAAGAACCAGCTCGACATGGAATGGGCGATGCCGATCGAGACCGCGATCGAAGCCGAAGCCCAGGCCCAGGCAATCTGCATGCAGACCCGCGACTTCGAGCGCGCCTACCACGGCTTCGTCGCCAAGCAGCGGCCGACCTTCGCGGGAGACTGACATGGCCGACCAGACCTATTTGTCATGGCCGTTCTTCGAGCGTCGGCACCGCGGCTATGCCGCCGACCTCGAAGCCTGGTGCCAGGCCCATGCCGATGAGCTTCACGCCGAGGGGGCCGATGTCGACGCCGACTGCCGGCATCTCGTCCGGCTGCTCGGCCAGGCGGATTTCCTGCGCGCGACGGTTCCCAGCAACTATGGCGGGCTCAACAGCCCGGTCGACGTTCGCACACTGTGCCTGTCGCGGCAGATTCTCGCCTATCATTCGGGCCTGGCCGACTTCGTCTTCGCGATGCAGGGGCTGGGCACCGGCGCGATCAGCCTGTTCGGGGCGGAGGCGATAAAGCAGGCCTATCTTCCGAAGGTCGCGGCCGGCGAGATGATCGCGGGCTTCGCCCTGTCGGAGAAGGAAGCGGGCTCGGACGTCGCGGCGATGACGACCAGCGCCCGCCGCGTCGAGGGCGGCTGGATCATCAACGGCGAGAAGACCTGGATCTCGAACGGGACGATCGCCGACCTGCTGACCGTCTTCGCCCGCAGCGGCGAGGCTCCCGGCGCGCGCGGCATCTCGGCCTTCGCCTTTCCGACGGCCACCAGGGGGTTCTCGATCACCGAGCGGATCGACGTGATCGCGCCGCACCCGCTCGCCACCATCCGCTTCGACGAGTGCTTCGTCCCCGACGACCATCTCCTCGGCGAGGCGGGGCAGGGGTTCAAGGTCGCGATGGCGACGCTCGACATGCTGCGCTCGACGGTCGGCGCGGCGGCGCTCGGCTTCGCGCGGCGCGCGACCGACGAGGCGCTTGGCCGCGCCACCTCGCGGGAGCTGTTCGGGGCGCCGCTGTCCGACCTGCAACTCACCCAGGCGGCGCTGGCCGACATGGCGCTCGGCAACGACAGCAGCGCGCTGCTCATCTATCGCGCGGCCTGGGCCAAGGACCAGGGCCAGCCGCGCATCACCCGCGAGGCCGCCATGGCCAAGCTCCACGCCACCGACACCGCGCAGCTCACCATCGACAAGGCGGTCCAGCTGTTCGGCGGCGCCGGCGTGGTGCGTGGCAACATGGTCGAGCGGCTCTATCGAGAGATCCGGGCGCTGCGCATCTACGAGGGCGCCAGCGAAGTTCAGAAAGTCGTGATCGCGCGCGCGGCGATAGCCGAAGCGCAGGGGGGAAAAGCATGAGGATATTGCAACCCGAAGGTTGGCCGCGCCCCAAGGGATATGCCAACGCGATCGAGGTGCGTGGGCGGACGATCTATGTCGCCGGCCTGATCGGTTGGAACGAGGAGGAGAGGTTCGTCGCCAAGGACCTTCCGGGCCAGTTCGAACAGATATTGCGCAACCTCGTCGCGCTGCTCGCCGAAGGCGGCGCCGGGCCCGAACATGTCGTCCGGATGACCTGGTACGTCACCGACAAGCAGGACTATCTGCGCGAGTTGCGCCGGATCGGTGAAATCTATCGCTCGATCATGGGCAAGGTCTTTCCTACCATGGCGGTCGTCCAGGTGGTCGCGCTGATGGAAGACGAGGCACTGATCGAGATCGAGACCACCGCCGTCGTTCCCGACTGACGATATATTCCGAGGATTGAGCAATGAGCCAGATGAGCCGTTTCGACTGGGCCGATCCGTTCCAGCTCGACGACCAGTTGACCGACGACGAGCGGATGATCCGCGACGCCGCCCATGCCTATGCGCAGGAACGGCTGCAGCCGCGCGTGATCAAGGCCTATGCCGACGAGCATACTGATCCCGATATCTTCCGGGAGATGGGCGCGCAGGGCCTGCTCGGCGTGACCGTTCCCGACGAGTTCGGCGGGGCCGGAGCTTCCTATGTCGCCTATGGCCTGGTCGCGCGCGAGGTCGAGCGGGTGGACTCGGGCTATCGCTCGATGATGTCGGTGCAGTCGAGCCTCGTGATGTACCCGATCTACGCCTATGGCTCGGAGGAGCAGAAGCGCCGCTACCTTCCGAAGCTCGCATCGGGCGAATGGATCGGCTGCTTCGGCCTGACCGAGCCCGACGCCGGCTCCGATCCGGGCGGCATGCGCACCCGCGCCGTCAAGACCGAGGGTGGCTATCGCCTCAGCGGCAACAAGACCTGGATATCGAACGCCCCGATCGCCGACGTGTTCGTCGTCTGGGCGAAGTCGGACGCGCATGACGGCCAGATCCGCGGCTTCGTCCTCGAAAAGGGCGCGAAGGGCCTGTCGGCGCCGAAGATCGAGGGCAAGCTGTCGCTGCGCGCGTCGATCACCGGCATGATCAATCTCGACGATGTCGAGGTGGGGGAGGACGCGCTCCTCCCCAACGTCCAGGGCCTCAAGGGTCCGTTCGGCTGCCTCAACCGCGCGCGCTACGGCATCAGCTGGGGCGCGCTCGGCGCGGCCGAGTTCTGCTTCCACGCCGCGCGCCAATATGGCCTCGACCGCAAGCAGTTCGGCCGCCCGCTCGCCGCGACCCAGCTCTACCAGAAGAAGCTCGCCGACATGCTGACCGACATCTCGCTCGGCTTGCAGGCGTCGCTGCGCGTGGGCCGGTTGATGGATGAGGGCCGCTTCGCGCCGGAGATGGTCTCGATCGTCAAGCGCAACAATGTCGGCAAGGCGCTCGATATCGCCCGCCAGGCGCGCGACATGCACGGCGGCAACGGCATTTCCGAGGAATATCAGGTGATCCGCCACATGATGAACCTCGAGACCGTCAACACCTATGAAGGCGCCCACGACGTCCACGCCCTGATCCTGGGGCGCGCGATCACCGACATCGCCGCCTTCTGAGCCTTTCGCGGTCCTCCCCTCGGGACAGGAGCGGCCCCGCCTTCCGACAGGGATGCGGGGCCCTTTTGCCAGAAGGGCCATGCGTCATGAGGAGGAAAGATTGACCTTCGTCTCTCGGCAACAGGTGCGCTTCGCGCATGTCGATGCCGCCGGCATCGTCTTCTATCCGCGCTATTTCGAGATGCTCAACGCGGCGGTCGAGGATTATTTCGCCGAGGTCGTCGGCGTCGGTTTCGCCGAGATGCACGGCCAGCGGCGCCTCGGCGTGCCGACCGTCCGCCTCGAAACCGACTTCGCCGCGCCGAGCCGGCTCGGCGATCTGCTCGACTTCGAGCTTCGGGTCACGGCGGTCGGCCGCAGCTCGCTGGGGCTTTCGGTCGCGGTGCGCTGCGGAGCCGATGTCCGCATCTCGATGAGCGTCACCCTGGTCTGCATGGACCTGGACGCGGGCAGGGCGCTTCCCTGGCCCGACGACATGCGGTCGGCCATCGCGGCCTGAACCGGGGCGCTCGCCTCAACCCGCGACGATTGGATGCCGGAGCCTGCCGATGCCGACGACCTCGGCCTCGATGACGTCGCCCGGCCACACCCATTCCTGCGGATCGCGGCCGGCGCCGACGCCCGCCGGGGTTCCGGTCGCGATGATGTCGCCCGGTTCGAGCGTGATGCCCTGGCTGATGTCGGAGATCAGGTCATCGACCTTGAAGAGCATGTGCTTCGTGTTCGAGCGCTGCTTCTCGACGCCGTTGACGGTCAGCCACAGGTCGAGGGTCTGAGGATCGGGAATCTCGTCGGCGGTGACGATGCAGGGGCCCAGCGGCGCATAGCTGTCCTGCCCCTTGGAATAGATCCACTGGCCGGCGCGGCGGTTGTCGCGCGCGCTCATGTCGATGCAGACGGTGTAGCCGAACACATGGTTCAGCGCCTCCTCGGTCGGCACGCGGCGCGCGGTGCGGCCGATCACGCAGGCGAGCTCGACCTCCCAGTCGAGCTGCCGGGTGATGTCGCCGCGATGGACGACGGGATCACCCGGTCCGATGACCGTGGTCGGCGGCTTGGAGAAGATGACCGGCTGCTTCGGCAGGTCCTGCGAGGTGTCGAGCGACCGGGCGCTCTCGGCGACATGCTCGACATAGTTCAGGCCGATGCCGAAGATGTTCTTGCGCGGCCGCGGAATGGGCGCCAGCAGCGTCACGTTCGACAGCGGCAGCGCGCCGCCGACCGGCCAGCGGCCCTTCGCCTCCTCGATCAGCAGCCCGAGCTCGGCCAGGGCGACGGGGCCGAGATCGATGAAGTCGAGCATCCGCGACGGCATCGGCACCTGGGCGCGGGCGCCGAGGGCGGCCACGTCGACGACGAGGTCGCCGACCAGTACGCCGAGCCGGGCTTCGCTTTCGATCGAGGCGCGATAGGTGACGAGACGCATGGCAATCCTTTCCGGGGGCCGATCAGGCGGCGATGAGCGGCTGATAGCCGTCGTTGATGGTCAATCCCTCGACGCGATAGAGGCCGAGCGCCCGCATCACGGGCAGGTCGTGGAAGGAGAAGAGGCAGGCATCCTCGCGGTCGGAGCCGTTGACATGCTCGTGCCACATCCAGGACGGGACCACGAAGATGTCGCGCTCCTTCCAGTCGAGCCGCTGTCCGCCGACGATCGAATGGCCGCTGCCCTTGGCGCATTGATAGACGAAGGAGCCGACCTCGCGATGCGCCTTGGTGTGCTGGCCGGGACGCAGCATCTGCATCGACGCGCCCATCGTCGTCATCGGCGGACCGCCCGTATGGGGGTTCACATAGTCCATGTGGAGGCCGTCATAGGGTGAGCCCTCGGTGACGCGGGCATAGCGGCACAGCGCCTCGTAGGTCGGCTCCCATTCATATTTCAGCAGCGGCGAATAGCGCTTCGACCATGTCTCGCCGGCCGGTCTCAGCGCGGCATTGCCCCAGGTCGCGGTGGAATCGTCGATCGGGAAACCGACCTTCTGCTGAAGCTCCGGGTGCACCTCGTAGAAATTGGCGTCGAGCGCGTTCATCAGCGGGATGTCGAGGCCGTCCTGCCAGGTGCAGACGGTGCCGTCCTCCGACACGCCATGCTCGTGCCAGGTCCCGTTCGGCGTCAGCACGAAATCGTTGCGGCCGAGGGTCATCTTGTGCCCGTCGACATTGGTGAAGGCGCCCGAGCCTTCCATGATGAAGCGCAGCGCCGAGGCCGAATGGCGGTGGCTGGACGCCACCTCGCCGGGCCCCATCACCTGGATGCCCGAATAGAGCCAGCCGACCGCCGCCGTCACGTCCCGCCGGCCGGGATTGGCCAGGTAGACGACCCGGCGGCCCGCCTGTTCGGGCGTGACGAGGTCGAGCGCGCGCAGGACGTGGCCGCGCAGCCGATCATAGCGCCAGACGATCGGCACCGACTCGGTGGCGGGCTCCCATGGCTCGATCTTGTTGGCGACGGTCCACAGCGCGCCGGCGTGCTGCGCCTCCAGATCATGGTAGAAATCAACGAGTTCGGCGGTATCGGCGACATTGGCGCGGCCGATCACCTCCTCGCGATACCGATCGTAGCCGTCCGTCCCCATCTCTCGATCTCGCCTATTTGTTATAGACCTAAAATATTGACGGCTCGACTGTCAACTCGGGTGAGACCGGCGGCGCTGGCTCGCTTGTCAGCAGATTCCTGAAAGACAATCCGCCGCCCCGCCGGCCAGCTAGGCGAGGGGAGGACGAGTCGACGACGGGCATTTTCTCGAGCGAGAGACCCGGCAACGCGATCGACGGCCCCCCTTGCGGAATGCAGAAGATGGAGAAGGGGAAGCTTTGATGAAGGTGATGGAAAGAGCGTCGCTCTTCGCGTTGGCGGCGGCCCTCGGCTCCGGCCAGCTCTGGGCCGGGCAGGCCGGCGACATGCCGTCGGGCGGGAGCGTCGCGGCGGCCGACGGCGCGTCCGAAGGCCTTGCCGAGATCGTCGTCACCGCGCAGCGCAAATCGGAGAATCTCCAGAAGGCGGCGATCGCGATCGCCTCGGTCGGCGGCGACACCCTTCGGAGCGCGGGCGTGGTCAATCCCGCGCAGCTCACGGCGCTGGTGCCGTCGCTCCAGGTTTCGAACGGCAACGGCGCCTATGCCAATTTCTACATTCGCGGCGTCGGCAACTTCACCGGCAACGCGCTGACCGAGTCGGCGATCGCCTTCAACTATGACGGCGTCTATGTCGCGCGCCCGTCCTCGACCTCGGGCTTCTTCTACGACCTCGAACGCGTCGAGGTGCTGAAGGGGCCGCAGGGAACGCTCTACGGACGCAATGCCACCGGCGGCGCGATCAACGTCCTGTCCCGTCAGCCCCAGTTCGAATGGGGCGGCCATGCCAATGCCAGCTACGGCAATTACGATGCCGTCAACCTCGAAGGGGCGATCAACGCGCCGCTGGCGCCCGACCTCGCCGTCCGCCTGACCGGGATCTACAACCGCCACGACGGTTATATGAAGGACGGCACCGACGACCAGAAGGAATATGGCGGCCGCCTCCAGCTACGCTACGAGCCGACCTCCGAACTCAGCATCCTGATCGGCGCCGACTATTTCCACCAGGGCGGCAAGGGGCCGGGCGGTACGCTCGTCCCGACCGGCATCGACAAGCGCTACGGCAATTTCTCGCCGCAGGCCGACGCCTATTATGCGGGCCTGCAACATGTGGTGGGCGGAACGACCTTCAGCCCGCTGCCGAACATCCAGTACCAGGACAACACATATTGGGGCGTCAACGCCCGGATCAACTACGCGACCGATTTCGGCACCTTCACGATCATCCCGGCCTATCGCAGCTCGAAGCTCGATTACGTCACCGGCAATATCGGCTTCTTCATCCTCCAGAAGGAGAAGTTCCGCCAGCAGACGCTCGAGGCGCGCTATGCGTCGCCCGACAGCCTGCCGGTCCAGGCCCTGGTCGGCGGCTATTATTTCCGCGAGCGGGGCAGGGACCCGTACAACATCATCAACAACCAGTTCGGCTTCGTCGACCAGTTCGACCAGCGCTACGGCACGACCAGCGCGGCGGCGTTCGGGCGGCTGACCTATGCGGTGACGCCCGACGTCCACCTGACCGGCGGGCTGCGCTACACCCATGAGCGCAAGAAATATTCCGGCCAGACGCTCGCGCTCACCCGGGTGTGCCTCGCCGGCTTCGCGCAGTGCCAGGGGCAGGCCGTCCCCTTCCCGAACACGATCGTGCCGCCCACGGTGACCGTCCTTCCCGACACGAGCGTCGTGCCGGACTTCACCTCCTTCGGTGCCTTCCCGTTCCAGGTCGGCCAGTTCGGCACGCTGGTCGCGCAGGACAAGTCGAAGAGCTTCAACAAGGTCACCTGGCGCGCCGGCGCCGACTGGACCGTGACGCCGGGCAGCCTGCTCTATGTGAGCTATGAGACGGGGTACAAGTCGGGCGGCTTCTACGCCACGCGCGACGCCGGCATCTATCGGCCCGAGACGATCCGCGCCTGGACGATCGGCTCGAAGAACCGCTTCTTCGGCAACCGCCTCCAGGTCAATCTCGAAGCCTTCTACTGGAAGTACAAGGACCAGCAGATCAGCCATCTCGGCGTGGACTCGGCCAATGCGCTGATCTTCCCGACCGAGAATATCGGCCGGTCGACCTTGAAGGGCGTCGAGGCCGACATCCAGTACCTGCTCACGCCGACGACGCTGCTCAACGCCGACATCCAGTATCTGTCGGCGAAATATGATCGGTTCGTCTACACCACCCCGGCGGCGGGCGGCACGCCCCAGACCGGCTGCGCGGTGTCGCCGATCGCCACCGGCTTCTCGGTCGATTGTTCGGGCTTCCGGCCGCCGCAGTCGCCGGCCTGGTCGATCAACCTGGGCCTGACCCAGACCTTCGAGCTGGGCAGCGGGGCGAAGATCGTCTTCGACGGTCGCGCGCATTATCAGAGCCGCACCCTGACCTCGCTCGAATTCCTCGATCAGGAATATCAGGACGGCTATCTGCTCGGCGACCTTCAACTCACCTATCACGACCCGTCGGACCGGTTCACCGTCGCCGGCTTCGTCAACAATGTCGGCGACAAGACGGTGAAGGGCCAGACCTATCTCGTCACCTATGCCGCGGTCCCGACAGCCTCCGCGATCCTGCGCCCGCCGCGCACCTATGGCGTCCGCCTGGGCTATAATTTCTGACCCGGAGGAGAGGGTAATGGGCGAGACCGAAGGGGCAGGGGAGGTCGACCTCCTGATCACGGCCGGCTGCATCGTCACCGTCGATGCGGAGCGAAGGATCATCCACGATGGCGCGATCGCCGTCAGGGGCGGCGACATCGTCGCGGTCGGGCCCCGCGACGCGATCCTGCGAGGGCATCGGGCCGGGCGGACCATCGATGCGCCGGACGGGCTGGTCACGCCGGGCCTGATCGATGCGCACAACCATCCGGTCGACTATCTGATCAAGGGGCTGTGCGACGACACGCCCCAGATGGTCCGCCTGCGCGACCGGGTGATCCCCTATGAGGACGGGCTGACCGAGGAGGAGGCTTATGCCTCCTCGCTCGGGACCTTCGTCGAGATGATCCGGCTCGGCACCACCTGTTTCGTCGATGCGGCCGGGCCGCGCCCCTCGGCGATCGCGCGCGCCGCCCTCGACCTCGGCCTGCGCGGCATCGTCACCCGCAAGATGGCGGACGTTCCCGGCCCGTTCGGCGGCGTCACCGAAGACAGCGAACGCGCGATGAACCTCGCCGAAGAGACCGTCGAGCGCTTCCATGGCGCCGGCGGGGGGCTGCTGCGCGCCGGCTACGATATCGATCTGCCGCCCGTCGTCAGCGATCGCGCCGCCGCCTTCGTGCGCGATCGCGCGGCGGCGCGGGACACGACGATCGTCTCGCACCTCATCGGCCGGCGAGCACCCCCGGGCGAGCCCGAGGCGGCGCGCAATGCCGATGTCGAGCGTCTCGAACGGCTCGGCCTGCTGGGGCCGCGGATGATCCTCGCCCATATCGGCTGGTTGCCCGAGGGCGATGTCGAGCTGCTCGCCCGTTCGGGCACCAACATCGCCCATTGCCCGGCCGCGAGCCTGGTCGGGGGCAATGGCTGGGCGGTTCACGGGGTGATCGCGGACCTGGCGGCGGCCGGGGCCAATGTCGTGCTGGGGACCG
The DNA here is from genome assembly GCA_000016765.1 of Rhizorhabdus wittichii RW1. Taxonomy (NCBI): domain Bacteria; kingdom Pseudomonadati; phylum Pseudomonadota; class Alphaproteobacteria; order Sphingomonadales; family Rhizorhabdaceae; genus Rhizorhabdus; species Rhizorhabdus wittichii. Next base: position 907,584 of record CP000699.1, on the reverse strand, counting down.
ATGCCGCGGCGATCAGCCGCTTCATGGACATGGTGCGGATCATGCAGCTCACCGCCGGCATCCACAAGGAAAGCCGCCGCGATCCGCTGATCATGAACCCGCACCGGGTCTTCGAGATGGCGACGATCTCGGCCGCCAGGGCGATCGGCTGGCAGGACCGGATCGGCTCGATCGAGGCCGGCAAGGCTGCCGACCTCGTCATCTTCGACACGGGCAACCCGCACTGGTGGCCCGAGCCGTTCGGCAATCCGGTGCCCGACCTCGTCTATGGCGGCAGTGGCCGGGACGCCCGGACGGTGCTCGTCAACGGCCATGTCGTCATGGAGGACGGCGTCATCGCCGGCGCCGATCTTCGCGACATCGGCGGGATGGTGCGGCGAGCGGCCGCGAGCTGCCGGGCGCGGCTCGGCATGGCGCCGAGCGGGCGATGGCCGGACTGACGTCCTTCCCGCGCGTCAGGCCATGCCGTGCGGCCCGGCGAAGGCGAGGCTGGTCGCGCTTCTCCCCGGCATCAGCATCTCCGCCGCGCGGCGCAACTGCGCGGGCGTCACCCCCATGCGTCGGCTGAAGGCCTCGGTCATGTGCGCCTGGCTGGAGAAGCCGACCGCATAGGCGATCCCGGCGATGTCGCCCTGGGTTTCGATCAGCAAGGTCCTGGCGCGGTGCAGCTTGTGTTCGAGCACATATTGGTGCGGCGCCTGCCCCAGCGACGACCGGAACACATGGGCGAAGTGGAAGGCGCTGATGCCGCCGACCGCGGCGGCGATCTCCTCGACCGAGATCTTCTTCGAATAATGGCGGCCGATATAGTCGAGCGCGCGCTTGAGCCGCAGCGAGGAGATGCGGACCCGCTCCGAACCCGCGCCGATGTCGCCGGGCCCGCGCCGCAGGACGTCGATGACGGTGCGGACGAGTTCCTGGACGGAATCGTCCGCCGCGCCGTCGCGCAGCAGGTCCCGCCGGAAGCGGAAGGCGGCGTCGCTGATCCGGTCGTCGATGACATTCTCCAGCATCCCGAACGCTTCGAGCTCGGGCAGCAGCGAGGCGCTGCGTTCGGGATCGAGGGTGATCAGGACATATTCGCACGCATTCTCCTTGCGCACCTCGATCGTCGAGCCGGCAGGGACGAAGTAGAAGGAGCGCGACTTGACGATCCGGTCGAGCGACAGCCCCGAGCCGAGCTGGACGCGCACCACGCCCGGCTCATATTCGATGCCGATCAGGTGGTGCCGCAGCTCGATGCGCGCCTGCGCGAAATAGGTGGGATAGTAGAAGATGTAGCCGAGATCATGCGCCCGCCCCCAGGGCGCGGCGCTGAGGTTGGGCGCGCATCCGTGGCGGCCCTGGGCGAAGGTCAGCGGAAGTTCCGAAAAGGCTTCAGAGTGAAACAGGTCGAACAAACGGTCGGCCTCCATCTCCGGCGGCGGGGGAAAGACCGGCCCGTGCGACAGGCTTCGCTTTCCCGCCCCGCTCGGATCATTATGTGTCTAAAATAAACATGGCCTGTCAACGCTTTTCGGGGCGCTTCCCCCGCGCTCAGGCCTTGTCCGCCGCAGCGCGCAGGCCGGCGGCTTCGAGGCGTGGCAGCACTCCTTGCGCCAGGCGCGCCAGGCCGTCCTCATAATCGAGCCAGGTCATCAGGATGCCGTCGACGCCCGCCGTCGAAAGCGCCTCGATCCGTCCCGCGATGTCCTCGGCCGTTCCGACCAGCGGATAGCCACCATATCCGGCCTTGAAGGCATAGGACATATGGGCGATCGCGCCGTCGGGCATGGCCTGGGCGTTGGGGATGTTCTCCCGGATCAGATGCTCGACCGCCGGGTCGTCGCCCTGCTCGACGATATAGGCATGCGCATAGTCCTGCGCCTCGGCGGCGGTATCGCGCTGCACGACATAGGCCGACATCCAGACCTGGATCTCGCGCCCATATTTCTCCCGTGCCATGCTGCGATACTGGTCGACCTGCGTCTTGACGAAGGCGGGGTCCGGGTTCTGCGGGATGATGAACGCCACGTCGCAATTCTGGCCCGCGAACGCCTGGCCGCGCGGCGAGCCGCCGGCGTTCATGAAGAAGGGGCGCGGCTGCACCGGACGCGGCTGGTTGATGCCGCCCCTGATCCGGAAATAATCCCCGTCGAAATCGAAGCTCTCGGTCCCGGTCCACAGCCGGTTGAAGATGTCGACCCATTCGTCGGCCAGCGCATAGCGATCGGCATGCTGCTTCAGCTGCACTCCGAACAGGTCCATCTCGGCGGGATACCAGCCGCAGACGAGGTTGAGCCCGGCGCGGCCGCCCGAGATCAGGTCGACCGAGGCGGCCGCCTTGGCGGCGAACACGGGATGGACCAGCGTCACGTGCAGGGTGCTGATCACGCTGATCCGCTCGGTGACGGCCGCGATGCCGCCCGCCCAGGAGAAGGTCTCCATCAGGTCGCCGGAATAATGGCCGTCCCCGCCGAACGCCTTCCAGCGCGCCGCGGAGACGAAGGCTTCCAGCCCGAGCCTGTCGGCCGTCCGGGCCAGCCGGACATTGGCGTCCCAGCTGCACCGGAACCGATCGGGATGGTGGGTGAAGGCCGCGCCGTTCCCGTTGGTGCCGAAAACGCCCAGCTTCAGGCGATTGGCGTTGCGTAGCTGATTTGGTTTGGCCGGCTCGTTGTTCGACATCGCTCTCTCGGACTCCCATCACCTTCGCCGGCTCTCTCGGTCGCTGCGGGACATGGCCGCGAAGTCCCCTTCGATTAGGGCGCCCCGGCGGAGAGGGATTCTATGTTCCTGCGAAAATGATCGGGCCGCTCAACGGCCCATCCACCACGGCACCACGGTCACGCCATTCTGCCGCATCCGCTCCGCCATCGGCGCCGGCAGGTCGCCGAGGATGCGCGTCTGGACCGGCCGCGCGCACGCCCAGGCCTTTTGCAGGAGCGGGAAGCTCCGCTCGAAATGGGCGCCCAGCGCCCCGGCGTCGGCATGGCTCTCCAGCGCGAAGATACGCTCGGGCTCGGCCGGGTCCCGAAAGAAATCATAGGCGAAATCGCTGCCGGCCTGCCGGTTCAGGTCGACGATCTCCCGGAAGATGCTTTCGAACGCGTCGACGTCGCCGATCAGTTCGAATTCGATGAAGATGCTGATCCTTCCCGCCACCTGGAACTCCCTCGCTCGGTCGCGTCAGTCTGTCCCGGCTGCGCGACGCCGGCTTTCGAAATCCTGCGGCGGCGAGCCGATCTTTTCGCAGGATCCCGATAGAAGCCCGGCCTCCGGCGCGGATAAGGCCACGGCGGCGCTCCCGATCACTTTTCGACGAGGTTCCGATGCCGTTTCCGACCGACAGCGTTCAGGCCGTGCTGGGATATGCGGTGGCGTTCGTCATGGCCACCGGCGTCGTCGTCAACCTGGCCGGTCCCGCCGGCATCCGCGCGGCCTATGCGCGCTGGGGCTATCCCGCCGGCTTCCGGTTCGTGACGGCGCTGCTCGAAGCGCTTTCGGCCATCCTCATCCCGATCGAGGCGACCCGCCCATGGGGCCTGATGCTGGCGGCCGCGATCATGCTGGCGGCGATCGCGACGCTGGTTCGTTCGCGCGAGCATCTCCATGCGCTGCCGGCGATCGCCATCGGCCTCGCCGCGGTCGTCGCGCTCGCCTGACCATGGCGGGCCCGACGGTCCCCGCGATATTCTGATGATGGCGCCGCAAATCTGAAAGCGTCCGCGCCGCCCATCGCGAACATGGCTGCCCAGGGAAAACAAAGGGAGGCAGCAATGGCTGACAGGAGCAACCGCGTCGCGATCATCGCGCTGGCGCTGAGCGGCGCGGCGTTCTTCGGGGGGGTGCCGGCGGTCGCGGCGACGGCCGATGCCGGGGTTCAGGCAGAGCCCGAAGGCGCCGACATCATCGTCACGGCGCGGCGGCGCGAGGAAACGCTGCAAAGCGTGCCGATCGCCGTCTCTGCGATATCCGCCGCCACGCTCGAACGCCGGCAGATCGATTCCGTCGCGCAGGTCGGCGAAGCCATTCCCAACATGACCTACCAGACCGGCGCGCCGACCGGCACCGGGGCGTCGACGCCGTCGGTGTTCATCCGCGGCATCGGCTCGGCCGAAACCAGCCTCGGCACCGAACCTGGCGTCGGCCTCTATGTCGACGATGTCTATATCGCGCGCAGCGTCGGCAGCGTGCTCGACCTGGTGTCGGTGGATTCGGTGCAGGTGCTGCGCGGCCCGCAGGGAACCTTGTTCGGCCGGAACAGCCTGGGCGGCGCGATCCTGATCCGCAGCCGCCGGCCGGCCGATCGCCTCTCGGGCTCGGTCGAGCTGAAGACCGGGCGCTACGACCGCGCCGACATCCGGGCATCGCTCGACGTCCCGCTGTCGGACACGCTGCGCACGAGCCTGTCCGGCATGCGCGAGCGCCGGGACGGCTATGTCCGGAATCTCGACGGCGACAAGGCGAACGGCAACATCCATCGCGAGGCCGCGCGGTTCGTCGCCGAATGGCAGGCGAGCGACATGCTGAAGATCGACGTCAACGCCGACATGACGCGCATCCGCGAGAGCGCGCCGCCCTCGGTGCTGCTCGGCCTGGTGCCGACCATTCCGGGCACGCCGGTGCCGAGCTCGATCCAGGAGATATCGAACCTCCAGGCGGGCTGTTTCGGCGGAAGCGTGCTCGCCGACAGCGGCAATCCGCGCTGCATCGACCAGGGCGCCATCCTCGGCCCGTTCCGCACGCTCGGCGGCTATTCGACCGACAACGCGATCTTCGACAGCCAGGGCAGCCGCCCGTTCGGCAACGCTTCCCGGATCGACATCCGGGGCGTGAGCGGCCGTCTCGAATGGACCCTGAGCCCCGAGCTCAGCTTCAAGTCGATCACCGCCTATCGCACGCTCGACGCCTTCTGGACGAGCAACAGCGACCATACGCCCAATCCGGGCATCGAAACCAAGAACGACCAGGACCAGAAGCAGTTCACGCAGGAATTCCAGCTGCTGGGTAAGACCGGCTCGCTCGATTGGGTGCTCGGCGCCTTCTACATGCACGAGACCGGGGACGCGCTGAACGTCGTCGCCTTTCCGCAGGTGATCTTCCGGTCGGGTGGCGGCTTCAAGACCGATGCGATCGCCGGTTTCGCGCAGGGAACCTACCGGATCACGCCGGCGCTCAACCTGACCCTCGGCCTGCGCTACACCGACGAACGCAAGAAGTACGACACGCTCGCCAACCAGCAGATCATCGGTGTCATCGCCGATCCGGTGTCGCGGACCTTCGTCGACTTGCGCGCGACGCCGATCCCGTTCGTGACCGGCAGCACCCCGAACCTCGCGTTCACCGAGTTCACGCCGCACGCCAACCTGTCCTACGACTGGTCGTCCGACCTGATGACCTATGTCTCCTATTCGCGCGGGTACAAGAGCGGCGGCTACGAACAGCGGCTGGCGCCGGGAACGCCGACCATTCCCTCCTTCCGGCCCGAATATGTCGATTCCTACGAGGCCGGGCTGAAGGCCACCGCCTTCGACCGCAGCCTGACGATCAGCGCCGCCGCCTTCCATGCCAAATATAAGGACCTGCAGATCTCGGTGGTCGACGGCCCCGCGCCGACGCTCACCAACGGCGGCGACGCCACCCTGAACGGCGCCGAGCTCGAACTGGGCTGGCGCCCGGTCCGCGGCGTCACGCTCACCGGCTTCGCCAGCTATCTCGACGCCGGCTACGACCGGCTGACCCCGCGCGCGATCGTCTCGGGCATCCGCCTCGGCAGCCGGTTGCCCAGCACCTCGCGTTGGCAATTCGGCGGTTCGGCCGGCTTCGACGTTCCGCTGACCGGCAGCCTGTCGCTGCGGCCCAATGTCGACTGGTCCTATCGCTCGGCCCAATATCTCGACAGCGCCAACGAACGCGTGCTGCGGCAAAAGGGCTATACGCTGGTGAACGGCGCGCTGACGCTGGCGTCGACGGCCGGCTGGTCGGTCTCGCTGTCCGGCCGCAACCTGCTCGACAGGACCTATCTCGTCTCGGGGCTCGCCCAATACAACATCGGCGAGATCGAGGGCCAATATGCCCGGCCGCGCGAATGGGCGCTGGGCTTCAAATATCAGTTCTGACGCATGGGCGAGGAGACGGTGATGACATCGAGTGGCGGCGCGACGGTTCATTGCGACGAACTGCCCTGGCTCCCCCTGGCGCAGGGAGTCGACATAAGGGTGATCAGGACGGTGCCCGAAACCGGCGCGTTCAGCGTCATGGTCCGCTCGGCGCCGGGCGGGCTGCTGCCCCGGCACCGGCATATCGAGAGCGCCGAGATCTACATCGTCAAGGGGCGCGGTGTGCACAATCAGACCGGCGCCTTCCGCGAGGGCGACTATATCGCCGAGCACAAGGGGGCGCTGCACGACGAGCTGCTGTTTCCCGAGGGCGTCGAGCTGCTGATGGTCTGCGCGGGGCCTTCGGAGTTCCTGGGGCCCGACGACGATGTCGTCGCGGTCATGGACGTCGCGATGCTCGAAGGACTCTCGAAGCGCTTCGGTTGATGGCCGTTACGACCGGAAGGTGGCCCGCCAGGCACTGGGCGGCATCCCCACCAGCTGCTTGAACCGGCTGGAGAAATGCGCCGACGATGAGAAGCCGAGGTCGAGGGCGATCTCGGTCAGCGGCTGATCGGTCTGGCGCAGCAGCTTCTTGGCTTCCTCGATCCGCAGGCTGCTCAGCCATTGGTGCGGCGTCTGCCCCATCGTCGTCGAGAAGGCCTTGACGAAATGGTCCGCCGACAGCCCGGTGCTGCTCGCCAGCTCCTCGATCGACAGGTCGAGCCCGGGCCGCTCGGCGACGAGCGAGCGGACCTTCTTCATCCGCCAGGCGGGCAGGCCCGATCCGCCGCGGGACGGCGACGCCGGCCGGTCTTCGACATGCCCGCCCAGCAGCACGGTCAGCATCGTCGCCACGGCGTGATCGACGAAGCGCTCGCCGAGCGGCGCCGGCTGTTCGAGCACCGACCAGATCCGCGACGCCAGCTCGCTGACCAGGCGATCGTAGAGCGGCGCGTTGAGATGGTCGGCGCCGGCATCGGACAGGCTCGAATCCCAATCCAGCCCCAGCGCTTCGAGCCGCTCGCGGGCGATGCTGAAGTGCAGGACGAGCGGATTGCCGCCGAAGGTCCAGTAGGATTTGCAGCCAGGCGGCGTGACGAGGATGCAGCCGGGCGCCTCGACGAAGCTGCTGCGGCCCCATCCGATGTCGCGCACGACGTCCGAATGGCAGGATTGCATGACGATGCTGATCACCAGATCGTCGATCGGCCGAAACCATCCTCCTTCGACCGGCGAATGGGTGACCAGCGTCGCGAGGACGCTGCCGTCGCGCGCGGCCCGCGTATCGGCCTGGTCGCTCGGAAGGGAATGGGTTTCGAGATAGTCCGTGAAACGGGTGCCCGATGCGTCCGGCAGGCCGATCGCCGTCATCGCCCGACCGCCGGACAGGAACGGGGACGGCTGCCGCGGAGCATTGCTTCGATGTCCATTGCCCCGTCGTTCGTTATCCACGGAACCATCGTCTCGCCCCGTCCTCTTCAACGCCGCGAGGCTAGTTGCTTTAACCCTGAAGATCAACGCGGCCGAGGTGCCGGGCAGGGCGTTAAAACAATGATCTGGAGCAACTGATCCGGTGGGACTGGATCGTGAACCGTTCTGGCCGGTTTCGCGGAGCCGGCCGGCGCGGTTCCCCGCGGCCGGCCGGATGTCCCGTCTTACGCCTTGGCGGCGATGATGATGATCTCGACCTTGTAGTCGGGGGTCGCGAGCTTCGCCTCGCCGGTGGCGCGGGCGGGGGCCGGGGCGTCGGCGATCCAGGCGTCCCAGACGGCGTTCATCTCGGCGAAGTCGGCCATGTCCGCCAGCCAGATCGTCGCGTTCAGCAGGTGGTTCTTGCTGCTCCCGGTGCGCGCGAGCAGGCTTTCGACCTGGGCCAGCACTGTCCTGGTCTGCTCGGTCACGCTCGCGCCCGGCGCGCCGACCTGGCCGGCCAGGTAGACGGTGTCGCCATGGACCACGGCCTGGCTCATCCGGGGGCCCTGGTCGATGCGTTCGATGGTCATTCTCATTCTCCTTCGTTGGTCTCTGTCAGTAGCGGTCGATCGCGAGATCGCCGGTCTCGATCGCCGGCCGCTTGCCGCCGATGATGTCGGCGATGACGTGGCCGGAGCCGCATGCCATCGTCCAGCCCAATGTGCCATGGCCTGTGTTGAGGAAGAGGTTGCGATAGCCGGTCGCGCCGATGACCGGGGTGCCGTCCGGCGTCATCGGCCGCAGCCCCGTCCAGAAGCTCGCCTGCGACAGGTCGCCGGCATCGGGAAAGAGCGATCCCACGCAATGGTCGAGCGTGGCGCGCCGCGCGGGCGGCAGGTCGTTCGAATAGCCCGAGATCTCGGCCATGCCGCCGACCCGGATGCGGTCCCCCAGCCGGGTGATCGCGACCTTGAAGCTCTCGTCGAGCAGGGTCGACACCGGTGCCCGGGCCGGATCGACGATCGGCACGGTGATCGAATAGCCCTTGACCGGATAGACCGGCAGCCGGATTCCGAGCGGCGACAGCAGCAACGGCGAATGGCTGCCCAGCGCGACCAGATAGGCGTCGCCGCTGATGTCGCCCCGGTCGGTCCGGACATGGGCGATCCGGTTCCCCGACGCCACGATCGCGTCGATCCGCCGCCCGAGGACGAAGCGGACGCCCTCGGCCTTGGCCAGCTCGGCGAGGGCATTGGTGAACTTGAAGCAATCGCCGGTCTCGTCGTTCGGCAGCCGCAGCCCGCCCGCGATCGGCGAGGCGCTGTTGGCGAGGCCGGGTTCGGCGGCGATGCAGCCCGCCGCGTCGAGCAGCTCGAAGGGAACACCGTCGGCCTTCAGCACCTCGATGTCCTTGGCGACGCCCGCCAGGTCCTTCTCGCGCCGGAACAGCTGGAGCGTCCCCTGGCTGCGTTCGTCATAGCGGATGCCGGTCTCCTGGCGCAGCTCGATCAGCCGGTCGCGGCTGAACTCGGCGAGCCGGACCATGCGGCCCTTGTTCACGCGATAGGCGCGGGCGGTGCAGTTGCCGAGCATCGCCACCAGCCAGCGCACCATCGCCGGGTCGAAGCCCGGCCGGACGATCAGCGGCGCATGGCGCATGAACAGCCAGCGCAGGGCCTTGGCCGGAATCCCCGGCGCGGCCCATGGCGACGCATAGCCGGGCGAGATCTCGCCGGCATTGGCGAAGCTGGTTTCGAGCGCGGGGCCGTCCTGCCGGTCGACGACGACGACCTCATGCCCCGCGCGGGCCAGATACCATGCCGAGGTGACGCCGATCACCCCGGCGCCGAGGATGACGACCTTCATGCCTGCGCTGCCTTTTGCTGATGGAGGGAAGGAGAGGGGAGGTAGCTCCGCGCATAGCGATGGCCGAGCTGGGTCAATATCTCGTAGGAGATGGTCCCGGCGTCGCGCGCGACGTCGTCGATCGACTGATGGGGGCCGATCAGCTCGATCAGGCTCCCCGGAAGGAGGAGCTCCTCTGGAATGTCGGACACGTCGATCGTCAGGCTGTCCATCGAGATGCGACCGACGATCGGGGCGCGATGGCCCGCGACATAGGCCGCGCCCCGATTGCCGAGCGAACGTGGCCAGCCGTCGGCATAGCCGACCGACAGCGTGGCGAGCCGCGCCGGCCGGTCGAACCGATGCGTCAGGCCATAGCCGACCGCCGTTCCCGGCTCGACCGTGCGGAGCTGGATGACTCGGGCGTCGAGCGTGACGACCGGGCGCATCGGGTTCGGACCGGTCTGGGGCGCGCCGCCGTAGAGCGCGATGCCGGCCCGGACGACGTCATAATGATGGGCGCGCGGCAGCAGCGCGCCGCCGCTATTGTCGAGCGACCGGGGGATGCCGGGAAACCGCGCGCAGAAGGCGTCGAACGCCTGCGCCTGATGCTGGTTGGATGCCCGTTCGGGCTCGTCGGCGCAGGCCAGGTGGCTCATGATAAGACGGATGTCGAGGCCGTCGAGCCGCTCGGGCCGGTCGATCAATGCCCGGACCTCGCCGGGCGCGAGACCGAGCCGCGACATGCCGGTGTCGAACTGGATCATGCACGGCAGGCGGGCGCTCGACGCGCGCGCCAGTGCCGCCCAGCGCTCGATCTGGTCGAGCGCGTTGAGCACCGGCACCGCGCCCAGTTCGGCGCAGGCCGTCTCGGCGCCGGGCTGGAGGCCGTTGAGGACGCCGATCTCGACGCCGTCGCCGATCGCCTCGCGCAACCGAGCCGCCTCGACGAGATGGGCGACGAAGAACCGCCGGCAGCCGGCGTCCCGCAACGCCGCCGCGACCCGCGCCGCGCCCAGTCCATAGGCGTCGGCCTTGACCACGGCGGCGACCTCGGCGGGCGCCGCCCGTTGCTGGATCAGGCGGTAATTGTCGATGATCGCATCGAGGTCGATCCGAAGGATCGCACCGGCGGCTGCATCGTTCGCGGTCATGGCCTCTCCTTGTGTCGGGAGGGAGTGTAGCCGCATGATCGTCGGAATATTTCTCCGATATTGATCGATTGTTCGTTTTCTGATTTTAAATTGAACATATCTTCGAATGATATCGAAGATCGGGGAATCTGATGGACGGCATCGATCGTGAGATAATCCGCCTGCTGAAGCAGGACGCGCGCCGGCCCAACGCGCAGATCGCCGAGGTGGTCGGCCTGTCGCCGTCGGCCTGCCATCGGCGGATCAAGCTGCTCGAACAGAGCGGGGCGATCCGCGGCTACACCGTGCTGGTGGGCGCCGCCGAGGGCGAGGACGGGCTCGCCAATTTCCTGATCCAGGTCACGCTCGATCGCCAGACCGAGGATTATCTCTCCCGCTTCGAACATGCCGTCCGCGAGGTGCCGGGAATCCGCGAATGCTTCCTGATGACGGGCGGCGCCGACTATTGGCTTCGCGTCGAGACCGAGGGGGCGGCGGGCTATGAGGAGATACACGGCCTCCTGTCGCGCCTTCCCGGCGTCGCCCGGATCAATTCGAGCTTCGCGATGCGCGACGCGCTGCGCCCCCGGCCGTCGCGCCGCTGATCGATCCGGGCAGCGCGCGGCCGGCCGCCGGTGTGCGCCGGCGGCCGTCCGGTCCTATTTGTTCTCGACGCAGACGCCGGTCAGCACATATTCGCTGCCCTGCTTGGCATAGATGCCCAGGAACTGGCTGACCTTCGAGGTGGTGCTCGCTGCGCCGGCGGCCTGGTAGAGGGCATTGTTGGTGTTGGGCATGACCTTGAGGGTCAGGCTCTTGGCCTTCTGGTGGTTGCTGGTGTCGCAATAGGCGCCGCTCCATATCTTCGTGCCGTTATGGTTGTAGACGCCGTTCAGGCATTCGCTCGACTTGCGCGGACGGACCTGGACGTTGAGGCTGGTGCTGGTGGTCTTCTCGGCGCCGAACTTGATGTTGACGAACGCGTTGTAGTCGCTGCTCGAGACGCTGTCGGGCACGCCCTTGAAGGTGTCCTTCACCGTCATCTTGTATTTCGTGCCGTCGTTGGTGACCTCTTTCCCGTCGATCGCCTTGGCATAATCCTGGTTGACGTTGCAGTGCATGTCCTTCGCGAAGGCCGGGGTAGCGGCGAGCATGGCGGCGATCACGCCGACGGAGATGAACCTGGACATCTTGAACCTCCTGTTTCCTGGCCCCGGTGCTGCCGGGACGGGGCCAGTTGCGCGCCGCGACGCCGGATTGACCATCCCATGACCATGGTCCCCTATTCATGGGGGTGGTGGTCGCTCGCCCTGTTCCGCTACGGATGGCGGGATGCAGGATTCTGATCTGGACGGGAGCAGGCCGCCGCACCGCGTGCTGCTGATCGAGGACGACCCTCCGATCCGCGAGCGCCTGGCGAGGGCGCTGGCCGCGCATGGCGATTGTCGGGTCGCGTCCGCTGGAACCCTCGCCGAGGCGCGCGCGCGGCTGGCCGAAGGGGAACAGGACCTGATCGTTTCGGATCTCAGGCTTCCCGACGGCCTCGCGATCGACCTTCTCGCCGAGGCGCGGGAACGCCATCCCGGGATCGAGATACTGGTGATCTCGGTGCTCGGCGACGAGACGACGATCCTGGCCGCGATCGCCGCCGGGGCCTCGGGCTATCTGCTCAAGGACGCCCTGCCGGAGGACATCCATGCCACGGCGATGGAGGTGTTGTCCGGCGGTTCGCCGATTTCGCCGTCGATCGCGCGCTTCATCGTGCGGCGCGCGCGGCAGGAGAGCAGCGGCGCGCCGGCCGCCGCCGGACCCGGCGAGGATGCCCCGCGGCTCACCCCGCGGGAACTCGACATCCTGTGGGGGATCGCCAAGGGGCTGACCTATAACGAGATCGCCGACCAGCTCGACCTGTCCCGCCACACCGTTCCCGGCCATATCAAGGCGATCTACCGGAAATTGCAGGTCCAGACGCGCGGCGAGGCCGTGTACGAGGCCATCCAATGCGGCCTCATCAGGCTCTGACCCTCCTGTCGAGGGCGGACGCGCGCTGGCGGTCCGTCGTCGGGCTGGCCCTGCTCGTCGCGGCGCTCGTCGGGCTCAGCCTGGCGTCCTCGCGCGCGGCGTTCCAGGAACCGAACTACAGCATGGCGATCGATCGTGCGCGATGCTCGCGGGCGGGGCCGGACGGCGCGGTCGCGATGGCGGAGCGGTGGGAATATCTGCCGTTCGCCGCGCCATGGGCCGAGCGCTATGCGCGCACCGTCACGCATTGCCGCTTCGACCTCGATCTCACCGCCGACGAGATCGGCAATGCCGCCCTGCTCATCCCGTCCTTCACCGACGCGCTGACGATCACGGTGAACGGCCAGCGTGTCGCCGTCGCCGAACTCTATGTGATGCGCAACCTGCGGTTCACGACGATGCCGGCCTTCGTGCCGTTGTCGGGGAGCGTGCTGGCAAAGGGCCGGAACCGTTTCACCGTGACGCTGTCGGCCCTGCCGGGTCGCGCGGCGGCGCTCGACCGCATCTTCGTCGGCGCGGCGAGCGAATTGCGACCCTATTATCACAGCCGCTGGTTCGCGGCGGCGGTCCTGCCCACGCTGGTGGTCGGGGGAGAGGTCGCGCTCGCGATCATCTTCGCGCTGATCTGGGCGGCGCGCCCGCGCAAGGCGGAATTCGGCTGGCTGGCGGTCACGCTCGCGCTCGGCGCGGCGCGCGGATCGGTGATCATGCCCGATTTCGGCGTCGCGGGATCGGGCCATCCGTTCTGGAACATGCTCGTCGTCTGGGAAATCGCCGCGGCGCTGATGTTCTGCCGCGCGCTGGTGGGCGCGCCGGTCACGCGGCGGACATGGCTTTTCGCCGGACCACCGCTGCTGTTGACGATGATCTATGTGTTGGGGCCCAACAGGGACGTCCCCAGCGGCGTGCTCCTGGCGGTGATGCTGCTGTTCTTCGTCTATATGGGCATCGCCATCTGGGGGCTCGCGCGGGCGGCGCTGCACGGCAGCGGCGAGGCGCTCGTGGTGATGTTCGGCATCCTGGTCCTCGTCATATTCTCGGCGCGCGACACGCTTTCGATCCTCGGCCCCGACCCCTCCCGCGTCTTTCTGGCGAGGAGCGTCTATGGCGGTTTCCTGCTGGCGACCGCCACGCTGATGACCGCGCGCTTCGTCCGCGCGATGCGCGAGCAGGACAATATCGCGGAGACGCTGCGCGACCGCGTCGCGACGGTGGAGCGCGAATTGCGCGACACCTATGAGGAGTTGCGCGCGCGCCGCGAGGCGGAGGCGGTGGACCGCGAGCGCAGGCGGCTCATGCGCGACCTGCACGACGGCCTCGGCGGCGAGCTCGCCTCGATGCTCGCCCTCGCCGACGCCCCCCGGCCGCACACGCAGGAGATCGCCCGGCACGCCCGTGCCGCCCTGGCCGACATGCGGCTGATCATCGGCTCGCTCGATGACTATGGCGGCGATCTCCTGCTCGCGCTCGGCACCTGGCGAGAGCGCGTCGAGCCCCAGCTCCGGGCTTCGGGCCTGCGGCTGATCTGGGATGTTCGCGACCTGCCGCCGCTGGACGGGCTCGGCCCGGCCCAGGTGCTCGACATCCTGCGCATCCTGCAGGAGGCGGTGACCAACGTGATCAAGCATGCCGGGGCCATGCGCGTCACGCTCGCGGCGTTCGAGGATGGCGATGCCGTGGTCCTCGCGATCAGCGACGACGGCGCGGGCTTCGACCCGCAGGCGGGCGGCAGCGGCATCCGCAATATGCGCATGCGCGCCGGCCGGTTGAACGCGACGCTGGCCATCGGTCGCGACGGGCATGCGACCCAGGTGCGGCTGCGGCTCCCGCGCTCCTTCGCCGCGCTGTCCTGACCGCCGCGCGGCGGACCCCATGAACATGGGATATCCGCCCGACGGTCTCCGGGCCTATCGCCGTTTCGAGCCTGCTCGGGGGGAGACATCATGGTCCGGTTCGATCATCACCGCGCGAGGCTGCGGCGGCTTTGCCTCATCCTGCCGCTGGTGCCGGCGGCGCTGCTCGGCGGATGCGCGGCGGGAGGCCTCGGCCGGGCCGTCGAGCTGACCGGGGTGAGCGCACCGCTGGAAGGCTTCGAGACCGCCCGGCGCGAGCCGCTCAATGCCCGCGCGCATATCGAGACGGGCCTCCAGTTGCTCGCGCGCGGCCAGCGCACCAGCGCCGACATCGCGCTCGCCAAGAGCGGCTTCCAGACGGCCGCGCGGCTCGCGCCCGATCTTTGGGAACCCCTGATCGGCCTGGCGGCCGCTCATTATCGGCTCGGCGAATATCGCGATGCGCTCGCGGCCTTCTCGGCGGCGGTGGAGCGGCGCGGGGCGATAGGCGACTTCGCGCTTCCCTACGCGCTGGTCGCCTATCGCGCTCAGGAACCGGAACTGGCGCGGTTGGCCTTCGCCGCCGCTCCCCCCGGCGAGAATGCCGACTTTCTCCGCCGCGCCTTCACAGGCCCCGCTGCCTGGCGTCCGTCAGGGGCGACGGCGGCATCGCCGCCCAAGGCGAACGGCCAGGACGGGAATATCCTGATCGAGGCCTTCCTGATCCGCGATACCCGTAGCGCGGGGCTCAGCGATGGGATCAACCTGCTCGACAGCCTCGCGCTCCAGTTCGGCGGAACGCTGGTGAACTACAGCTATGACAGTGCCGGCCACGAAACCCGGGGCGACGTGTCGGTGACGTTGCCCGGCATCAGCTATTCGCTCAATCTCGCGGCCCGCGACCTGTCGCGAGTATCGCTGGAGGCGAGTCCGCTGGTGCTCGCCCGCCAGGGCAAGACATCGAAATTCCTGGAGGGCGGATCGGTGCTGATCGTGCCGCTCGCCGACGACAGCGATCCGGTCGAGCGCGATGTCGGCATTACCGTCGAAGTCACTCCCGAGCAGATCGGCGAGGACTATGTCGATCTCGCCGTGGTGCTGGAACTTTCGAACATCACGGGCCAGAGCCTCAGCGATGCCGGTCGCGGCGCCAGCCTGCTCCAGACCGACAAGACCCGGGTCGAGGCGGCGGCGCGCGTGCCCTTTCGCAAGGCGGTGCTCGTCGGATCGACCGGATCGCTCACGCGCCGCAAGAGCGGCAACCGGTCGCTCGTCGCGGCGCCGCTGCCCGGCCTGTCGACGAACGGGTCTTCGGCATCGCGGCGTGATGTGCTTGCCCTGATCTCCGTCCGCCGCGCCGACGACCAGGTGACTCCGCCGCTCGATGCGGATGCACTGGCCAAAAGGCTGTTCGATACCGCGCTGCCCGCCCCGGCGTCCTATGGCGAGCGGCCTTCGGACACGCCTGACCCCGGGTTGGAGCTGTTGCTGACGGGTTCCCGCCGCTGATCCCGATCAGAGCGACTTCACGCCGCGCCCGATCTCTCCGCCGTCGGCCGATTTGGGCTGTCGCGTCCGCTGCCGCACGCGCAGGAATTTCAGCGCGGAGGCGACCGCGAGCACGGCCAGCGTCGACAGGATGAGCAGCTTCGATCCCGACATCAGGATCAGGCCCAGCCCGACCAGCAGCAGGATGCCGATCAGGGCCAGGTCCGATGTCGACGGCGGCCAGCATTGCTCGCAATGACAACCACGGTGGTGACGCATTCCTGATCTCCTTGTCCGGCACCCGGTCTAGGTCCGGGGCTGCCGGAATGCGCGTGAGGCGCATCACGCGGCCGACAAGCGCCCGCCGAAAATATTTCGTGATCTTCCAATGGAGTGATCGCCGTCACGCGTAATCGACGAAGCCGCCGATTATCCCACAGGCTGAGAAGATCGTCACAGGGCCGTTCATGATTTCAACTGTTGGGCACTTTGCTCGACAGGCGGGCTGTCATCGTCCGCGGGAACGGCGGTTTCGAACGATATTCTTCGAAGGACTGCAATGGGGGGCCATTGTTTCTGACGAAGGAGGTTATCGTGACTGAAGCAATCGGACCGATTTTCGCCGCGGGTTTCCAGACCGTCACCAAGGACGGCTATCCCCTGCTGTTCCTTCCCGACGCCAACAACGACGCGCTCCAGCGCGAGGGCAAGCCGCCGGTCTACCATTGGCTGCCGAACAGCGTCCGCCTCGCGCGGAAGGACAATGGCGACTATAAATTCTCGTTCCTCCAGTTCGTCGGCGTCCAGAGCGAGGACAGCAATGTCGGCGTCGAGGGCACCCAGGAGGTCGCCGGCGCGCTGTGCGGCTTCTCGACCACCAGCTCGCCGCCGCCCGAGGTGCTGAAGCAGGCCGGCGACGAGCTGGTCGACCGTTTCCGCGGCAGCGACGATTATTATTGGGGCTGGCGATCGCCCGCGACGCCGATGATCCGCCCCGCGCCGATCGTCTCGAACACCATGTCGATCACCAGCCTGTCGCCGAACGCCGACGGTTCGATGCCCTCGGTCGCCTCGGGCGGCGGCGCCGCGCCGAGCCCGGCACCGGCGGGGCCCGCCCCGGCCGGACCGGCGGCGCCGGGCGGCCCGCCCAGCCGCTCGCTGATCGCCGCGCCCGAGCTGCGCGGGCTGACCCGTCCGCCGCTGCTCACCGAGCTGCCGCGCACCATGACCCTCGACCGGGCGATGCGCGCCTCGAACCTCGACGCCTGGTACGCCAATCTGGCGGGCAGCGGCCCCGGCTCGGTCACGCCCTTCGCCGAGAACGCCTTCTCCGGCCTGCTCGGCAGCTATCCGGCGGCGATGGTCTACAGCACCTTCCACGGCGGCCAGTCGGCGATCACCGTCTGGCAGATCCTCCAGCTCAAGGTCTGGAGCCCGATCTGCGAAATCCGCATCCGGGGCGACTGGAGCCGTATCCAGGATCATTTCTCGGCGGCGGCGCATGCCGGCGGCTGGTTCTGGTCGGCGGACATCAAGGCCGAGTTCAACTCGATGCGCCAGAACGGCACGATCGAGAGCGAGATCCTCGTCGACTCGACCCTGCCCAATGCCGAGAAGATCCAGGAGATGATGGAGAAGCGCTCCGATCTCGTCTTCCAGAAATTCCTCGACCAGGCGAACAAGGTGATCTTTGAGCCGGCGCCCTATGACGAGAAGGCGGCCGAGGCGAGCGGCGGCTTCCTGGGGCTGGGCGGCGGCGGCGCGGTCAAGCTGCGGCGCGATCGCGTCGATCTGCAGCTGGAGTTCCACGAGAAACGGCAGATGGCCTATCTGCAACCCAACCCGATCAGCGGCCAGCTCGAAGGGCTGTACGACGAGATCAAGGCCAATCCCGACGCCGAGAAGAAATATTTCCAGAAGATCTTCCTCGACGACTGGAACCGCTCGGTCACGCGCGTCTTCAAGCCGGTCGTCAACTGGCCCGATCCCGCCAAGAAATGGGTCGGCCAGCCGGTCGCCTTCCTGTCCGCGCAGGTCGGCTATCCCGATACCGAGGGCAACCTCCAGTGGACCGGCCACATGTTCCAGGCGAGCGACAAGCCCGACGAGAACTGGCGCGTCAAGATGACGATGAAGCGGAAGGACGAGGTCGAGAATCCGCCCGCCGGCTGGGAACCCGACAAGACCTTCATCAAGCGCCAGGTTCATTTCGGCGAGCCGCCGAACGAGACCGAGAACCCGTTCGTCCGCGTGTCGATCGAGAAGAACGTCGTCGATCTCGATCCGGGCGACGCGGGCGTCCCGCTCAACCTCGTCAACAACGAGATCCGCGTCGACAATGTCGGCGGGATCAACTGCGGCCCGATCTTCCTGGGCGTCGACCTGGAGAACGACAAGCAGATCGTCGAGGTGACCTTCCAGGCGGAGGGCAAGACCGAGGACGGCAAGGATCGCGTCCCCGTCACCTTCTCGTGGCGCTTCGGCGACCAGACCGAGCCGCGCTACTGGATGGTCTATACCGGCGATCCCGATTACCTGCCCAAGTTCAAGTACCAGGTGCGGGTGCTGGTCAAGGGCAGCATCTTCACCAAGGGCCAGGAATGGATCGGCACCTGGCAGGAGGCCAGCGGCAACGGCCCGATCATGCTGACCGTGCCGACCCCGCAGGACGAGGGCGTCGTCACCCGCGAGCTGAAGATCCCAATGGTCGGATCGAAGAGCAAGCCCGTGACGCCGGCCGTCGTCGCGCCGCCGGCATCGGGGCAGGGGAGCCGTCCGCCCGCGTCGGGCAATGGCGCCCATCCTCCCGCAACGCCCTCGGCACCGCCGTCGCGCGGCGTGACGGCCAAGCCGAAGACGGTCGCCGGCTATGATCTGGGGCCCGCGTCGAAGGCGGTGCGCGGCAAGGGCGCGACGCCTCCGGGCAAGAGCGCTGGCCAGGATCGCGATCGCGAACTGGCGGCCCGGGAAGCGAGCGAACGCACGGCATCGAAGCGGCGGCGCAAGGCCTCCGAGGAGATGTTCAGCCCGGTGCCGAGCGAGAGCGAAGCCGCCGCCCAGGCGCGGGCGCTCCACCTGAACGGCGCGGCCTGACGGCCGGTCGAGCGAAAGGACGGGATCATGTCCGGTCCGAACGAGAAGCGGGGGGCTCCGGGCCCCGGCCAGCCGGAACCGGCGCCCCCCGCACCTCCCTCGCCCGACGCGGATCGGGGGCTGGTCCTGGCCCTCGACCCGGCGGGGCGGGCGAAGGCGGCGATCACCATCGTGCTCGATCGCCACCCGCCCGCCAGCGACGGGTCTATCGAGCCTTATGTCTCGCACGCGATGCTCGGCTTCACCGGGCAGCTCGATGCCCCCGCCTTCGCCCGCTCCGCCCGCTTCGTCCTGCGCGACGGCGACATCGCCCTGCAACAGGTCGATGCGATGGGCGAGCGGCCGACGGCGGCCCTCTCGCTGACCGTGCAGCGGGATGCGGCGCTTCGCCTGCTCGCCGCGCTGCGCGGCGAGGCGAGCGGCATGGCGCTCGCCTGCGATGTCGAGCGGCGCGGGGCGGCGTCCGAGCCGCTGATCGTCCGGGCGCGGCTCGCCGACGTGGCGGCGGCGCTCGATCCGGCCGGGCTGCTCGATCGCGCCATGATCGGCGGGATCGCGGCGGCGATGCTGGACGCCGGCCGCCTGTCGGTATCGCCCGCCGGAACGCCCGATCGCGAGACGCTGGTCGATGGCTTCCTGGCGATGGCGCGGCCGATCCTGCGCCCCGTCACCACCGAGGCGGGGCGGCGCTGGCGGGTGTTGCCGGTCACGCCCAATCCGATGCTGCTGTCCGGCCGGATCGACCAGCCCGGCGCGGCCACGACCGATCGGCGGAGTTATGCGCGGCCGCTCGAGACCCTGCTGGCCCCGGTCGCCGAAGCGGACGACCTCGATCGCTACGTCCGGATCGTCGCGCCCGACGGGAATGGCGGCTTCGGGCCGGTGCCGCGCCTCGTCGCGCAGCCCCGCGCGCGAGACGCGTCGCCGATGATCAAGCTCGCCCGGTTCGACCGGACCAACATGATCCAGCTCCAGGCCGCCGCGCAGCCCACCGTCGCCAGGATCGACGCCCATGCGCTGATCGCGACCGCGAACGTCCAGCCGGTGACGGCGCTCAAGCCGTCCTTCGTCGCGATCGCCGATCTCCAGATCATGCCGGTGCAGGCCGCCGCCACCGAGGAGGCGCTGCCGGAGGTCGACGAGAAGACCGCGCCGCTGTGGCGCGACAAGGTCGATCCGAACCGCTTCTGGTATGCGCCGGCCTTCACCCTGGCGGCCCCGGCCGCCACCGACGACCCGGACGAGGCGTCGTTCGGAATGCTGTTCCATGCCGAGGGACATCGCGCCGACGGGACGCCGGGCCTGAGCGGCACCGTGCATGTCCGGCTCGACCGGGGGATGAGCGCCGAGACACTGGCCGCCTGGAATGCAGCGGGCCAGCCCGCCGCCGCGCCGGTGCCGACCGGCGGTCTCTCGGTGCAGCTCCTCATCCCCTTTCGCGACGAGGCCGGCGAGACGCGCACCCAGGCCTTCCCCGCCGACCTGCGCGAGGAGGGCGATGCGGTCCATGCCGAGGTCGCGCTGATCGATGATTGGGTGCGGCTGGCCTATGGCAGTCTTGCCTATCCCGATTTCCAGAGCCGCGCGCCCGAGCTGTCGGTCGCCTACAGCTTCCGCGGCTATGTGCCGATCAGCGAGGGCAATCTCCAGCTCCTGTTCGATCGCAAGGCGGCGCTGGTCGCGCTCGGCACGGGCCGCCGCGCGCGGTCGCTGGGCACCGGCTATCTCGATACCGAGATGCTGAGCTGGTCCGACGGCGCGGCGACGGTGAAGCTCGGCCGGGAGCCGGCCGGGAGATCGAGGGCGACGATGGCGGCGCGTCCGCGTCCGGCGGCGGTGGCGACGCTGGCGGTCAAGCCCAACCTGCTCCAGGCCGCGACGATCGCCGAGCTGTTGCGCAAGCGCCGATACGGCATCCGCAGCATCGCGCGGGCACAGGCACTGCCCGCGACCTTCCCCTGCAAGGATTTCGGCGCCTTCTACCGCGAGGAGCGGGACGGCGGGATCGTCGCGATCGGTTGCCAGGACGCCTTCCGCCTCGGCCAGACCGTCTATCGCCAGTTCGAGCGTCTCGACGATCTCAGCGATGCGACCGCCAGCGTCTGGCGCTCGCTGCAACAGCCCGGCCGTTTCCTGGTCGTGCCGGCGCGCTGGTCGATCGGCCGGTTCGACGCCCAGGCCCCGGCCGGGCGCGCCTGGCGGCCGAGCATCTTCCTCTATTCGAGCGTCGATCCCGACGATGCCGCCAAGAACCGCTGCGCGCTGCTCGCCTCGCTGGTCCCCGACATCGATCCGGCCCGCACCCTGGCGATCCGGCGGGGATTGGCCGGGCTGGCGGCGACGCCGCTGCTGCTGTCGCTCGACGATATCGAGGCGCAGCTCGGCTTCCGCTGGACGGTGCCGGCCCTGTCGGGCCTCACCGTCGCGGCGGTCAAGCTCGGGGCCTGCATCCAGGTCACGGCCGAATGCCCGCTCGACACGACCCCGCTGCTGGTCTCGATGCTGGAGACGAGCGGGCTGGCCGGCGCGGTCGACTTCACCCTGCCCGACGGGACGGTGATCGCCTGCGACCTCGGGATCGACCTCGCCCGCGTCGTCGGGCCGGTTCCTGATGGTCCCGTCGCGGTCGAGCGCGGGCAGGGGGTGATCCGGCTCGCCAATCCGATCGAGCGGCCGGTCGACGTCGGCGAGATCGTCGTCGAGCCGCCGGAGGGCGAGTCGGTGACGATCGCCGTCGATCGCCGCATCGAGCCGGGCGCGGCGATCGAGGTCGCCGCCGATCCGCCGGCCGGGGCGCTGACCGTGCTGTGCGCGCCGGTCGACGACGGCGCCGCGACGCTGACCGAGATCCGCAGCTTCGTCGAGGACGTCCACACCAACATCGCCTTCGTGAACCTGGTCAACTACGCCAATCACGGGCTCGCGGCGCTCTCCGCCGAAGTCCGCATCCGCGACGTCGAAGGCAGCCAGCGGCTCGTGCTGGAGGAGACCCAGCCGGTCTCCTCGCTCGACTTCGTGCTGCCGCTCACCCGCTACCTGGCGAAGCCGGTCGTCGAGTTCGCCGTCACCAAGAGCTTCGCCGACGGCACCGTCGCGACCACCGCCTGGCTCGAATGGCATCTGGCCGAGGACGGCAATGTCATCAGCCTTTCATGGGAAACTATTGCGTGACCGCCGGAATGGTCCGGCATTTCTGAGGAGAATGATGATGGCTATGGGAATGTCTATCCACATCGGGCTCAACAACCTCGATGTCTCATCCTATGGCGAGCAGACCGTGCTCGCCGGTTGCATCAACGATGCCGACTCGATGCAGAGCCTGGCCGCGGGCCAGGGTTTCCAGACCCGGCGGATGGTCGACGAGGAGGCGACCGCCGATGCGGTGATCGAGGCGATCTCGGACGCGGCCAACACGCTGCGCTCGGGCGACATGCTGTTCCTCACCTATTCCGGCCATGGCAGCCAGGTGAGCGACGTCGACGGTGACGAGGCGGACGGCCTCGACGAGACCTGGTGCCTCTACGACCGGATGCTGATCGACGATGAACTCAGCCAGCTCTGGTCGCGGTTCGAGGCCGGGGTGCGGATCCTGATGCTGTCCGACAGCTGCCACAGCGGCACGGTCGCCAAGCTGATCAAGGAGCGCAAGCTCGCCGCGTCGCCGCAGCTTCGCGACATGTTCAGCCCGACGGCGATCAAGCCGCCCAAGGTGACGACGCGCGCGCTGGCCGTGCGCGGCGGCGGGACCCCGCCGCCGGCCGTCGCGATCGCCGCCCGGCCAGCTCCGCTCGCGCCGGTCGCCGCCGACGCGCAGCGCATCCCGCCGGCTGCGGCGGGCGAGGTGACGTTCCGCTGGCTCGATCCTTCGGCCCGGCGCCGCAGCATCGAGAAGAATGGCGGCCTCTACGGCACGCTCCAGCGGCTGATCGGCCGCGACGTCGACGACGGCGTCCAGGCATCGGTGATCCTGATCTCCGGTTGCCAGGACAACCAGCTCTCCGCCGATGGCGACGGCAACGGCCTGTTCACCGAAACCCTGCTCAAGGTCTGGAACGACGGCGGCTTCTCGGGCGACTATCGCGCCTTCCACAAGGCGATTCTCGACCTGATGCCGTCGACCCAGTCGCCCAACTACTTCACCACCGGGGCGTCCAATCCGACCTTCGAGGCACAGCATCCCTTCACCCTGACGACCGACGCGACCAACGAGCCGGTCGCCTCCTCGCTGTGGGTGACGGGCCCGGAGACGATGGACCGTTCGGACGCGCCGCCGACCTTCCGCGTCAATGGCGGTCCCAATCCCTATTTCATCTTCGAGATCACCAGCGAGGCGCGGCTGTTCGACACCGGGAATGTCGGCGACGGGGAGCGGACCGACGACAATTTCTACGGGTCGTGGAGCGACTCCGCCCATCAGAGCGGCACCGAATATAGCTTGCCGCAGGCGGTGTGGGACCGGCTGAAGCAGGCCGACACGCTCTATTACCGGATCGGTTCGACCGAGGCGTCGACCGGCTGGGGCAACTACATGGTCTCGACCCCCGACCAGCAATATGACCTGGCGCCGTCGATCTCGCTGAGCGGCGACGCCGTGTCGGGCGAGGAGGAGCAGCCGGTCGACGACGGCGCGGCGAGCGGCCTGCCGTCGATCAGCGGGCCCGACAGCATGGCGGCGGACGATCCAGCGCCCAGCTTCACCATCGATCGCGCCGGCGCGCCCTATGCCGTGGTCGAGGTGGCGACCGACGGCGCGCTGTTCGCCGACGACACCAGCCGCACCGACGACAATTTCTACGCGACCTGGCAGGACAGCGACCTGCTGACCGGCGACCAGTGGGACATGCCCGACGCGGTGTGGAGCCGGCTCGCGCCCGCCGGTGCGATCTACTATCGCGTGGGAACGACGACCAGCGAGACCGGCTGGGACAATTACACGGTCTCGACCGAGGATGGCGACGGCGACCAGGCGCCGATGATCTCGGTCGGCGCGACGCGCAGCCGCACGAAGAACAGGCCGAGGGCGCTCGCGCCCGCCATGGCCTGACGGGGGACTGCCCGGCGCGATCGCAAGGATGCGCCGGGCAGCGCCATATGGATGGCTATCTGCGCCGAAACGATGGCTAATCCAGATTATCGCCGTCACGAAATTGGGTTATGCGGGTGGACAGCGCCGATGGCTATCGATGCAGGGGACGTTGCCGTTGGAAGTCGATGAGCGAATTGTCGCTGTTCAGGCGATCCTCCGATGTGATGAACCGACGGCGCGGCGGCTCGACGCCGCGCTGACCTATCAGCATGTCCCGGCCAAGCAGGTGATCGCCGCGCAGGGGGACCGCTCGGCGCATTGCTGGTTCGTGGTCGACGGCGCGGTTCGCGTCCATAGCTTCGGGATCGACGGGCAGCGCCAGCAATTGGCCCAGCACGGCCCCGGCGAACTGTTCGGCGCCTATCCCGAGCCGACCATCCATCGCGCCGAGATATTGGCGCTCGCCGCCACCCATCTGCTGCGCGCCGAGGCCCGCACGCTCGCCGCGCTCGCCGCCGAGCATGCCCAGATCGGCTCGGCCATGGCGATATTGCTCGCGCGGCAGCTCGACATGGCGCTCGACCGGATGGTGGCGCGCACCACCTACAGCGCCGCCGGCCGCGTCTATGCCCAGCTTGCCCAGCTCGCCGGCGACGCCAACCGCATCGCGCCGCCGCCGATCGTGACGACGCTCGCGCTGAGCGCCAACACCACGCGCGAGACGGCGTCGCGGGCGCTGGCCGCGCTGATCCGGCGCGGCATCGTGCGCCGCACCGACGAGGAACTGACCATCCTCGCCCCGCGCATGTTGCAGGAACTCATCTACTGATGATGACCGGCCGGCGCATAATCCGGCCAGCCTCTTGCGTCATCCCGGCGAAAGCCGGGATCTCACTGCCTTTCCGTGCCTTGGAGGAGGAGAGGCGAAGAGAAGTGAGATCCCGGCTTTCGCCGGGATGACGGAAAGAGTGGGTAAAGCGGCAAGCTCCGATCGAAGCCCGAAACGCCTCAGCCCGCCGCCGCCAATGGGAACATGCTGACCGGGATGTCGCCGAGCGGCGTGACGATCTCGCCTGCCGATTCGAAGATGCGATCGGCGGCGTGCAGTTCGATCGCGAGTGCGCCGGGGCAGGCGGCGAAGATGCTCGACGGCGGCGCGGCGCGGGCGAGCAGCATCGCCAGTTCGGCCGCTTCTCCGGGGATGTCGGCACCGGGGCCGGCGACGCGATAGTCGAGCCCGATCCGGTTGTCGGGGCTCGCGCGCAATATCTCCAGCGCCAGCGCCACCGCCGGGGCGAGCGCGTCGACGCAGAGGATCGTCTGTCCGGCCACGGTGCGCAGGGTGCAGCCCGGCGGCAGGGGCAGGCCGGCGGGGAAGGGGGCGGCGGGCGCGAGGATCGCGCACCGGCTCCGTTCGGCCAGCGGGTGATCGCGACGCGCCTCGGAGCGGGGGACGACGATGTCGTGATGGGCGAGGCCGCGATCGCGCCACACCCGTTCGGAAACCGACGCCGGATCGGTCGACCGGCGCACGCGCAGCGCGACCGCTTCGCTCGCCAGCGATCGCGCCCGGCGCAGGGCCAGGCCCATCGATATCTCCTCGCCCAGCACGATCGCGGCTTCGGAGAGCGGGCCGACGTCGGGCAGCGTGTCGATCGCCTCGGCGGCCTCGATCAGCCGGTCGAAGCGGTCCGCCCAGTGCGCGCCGAAGGCGACGACCGATTCCTCGCGGAACAGGTCGATCGGCGTGGGCAGCACGACGTGGAGCTGCGCGCCGCGCGCCACCGCCAGCTCGGCGACGACGATGTCGGCCCCGGCGGCGAGCGCGCCGAATGCGAAGCCGGGCCGGATCTCGTCGAGCGCCGCGCCGATCGCCGCCCGGACCTCCTCGTCCTCGGCCGGCAGTCCGATCAGGCCGCTGAAATGCAGGCTGGCGGGGGGACGGAGATGGTCGAGGATGTCGGTCGGCTCGCCCATGCGATCGAGCACGAAACGGAGCTGCCGGAGCGTCGCCGCATGATCCTCCCACGCGGCCGGCGTGCCCGCCACCGCCTGTTCGAGCGCCGCCTTGCCGGCGTCGACCCGGCCCAGCAGCAGCTCGGCCTCGGCGCGCGTCGCGCCCAGCCAGTAGCTCGTCTCCGGCTCATGGTCGCCGCTGTCGAGCAGCGCGATCGTCCGCTCCGCCAGTTCGCGGGCCCGGTCGGGCTTGCCGTTGAGGAAGGCGATCGTCGCCGCGTTGATCAGCGGATAGGTCGCGCGCCGGTCGCCGGCCGCCTCCAGATAGGCGGCTTCCGCCTGGTCGAACAGCACGGCCCGTTCCGCGCCGCCGCTCTTGAGCGCGCGATCCTTGAGCAGGCGGCCCCGCAGGCTCAACGCATCCTCCTGCGTCGAATCGAGCAGGCCGGCTGCTTCGAACATGCGCCATGCGCGCAGCGTGTCCCCGGCGCGGGCCGCCTGCCTGATCAGTGCGAGGCTCGAGAGAGTCACGTCGTCACCTCCGGTCGATAGCCGTTTCGTCCATTGTCGGTCAGGTGCGCATCGGGGGCGGGTTCTTGATGTCGGGATCGATCGTCAGGACGATCCATTTCGGCTTGCCCCCGCAATGCTGCTGCAGGAAGTCGACGTTGATGTTGAACGGATGGGTGGTGTCGTACTTGCCGCCCTTGTTGTGCTTCGCCACGAAGCGGGCGACGCGGTAATGGTCGAGCTTCTCGTCATAGCCGTCATATTCGAGGGCGCCGTAGAAGCCGTCCAGCTCCTCCTTGGTGGTGATCGCGTCGAGCTCCTTCGAGAAGAAGATCTGGTCGCCATGGAGGTGGATCTCGACGACCGCGTCCTCCTCGATCGCGATATATTCCTGTTCGACCGGGTCGTGCCCGTCGGCCTTCTCCTGATGATAGCGCAGGGCGATGCGCCCGTCCTCGACACCCATCAGGACATGGAAGCGGATCGTCCTGGCCGGCTTGATGCCATGCGGCGCCAGCCGGCCGAGCGGTTGCTGGATATAGGTTGGGCGACAGGTGCGCATGACGGACATCTCCTATTGCGGATCGGGTTGATTGAGCTTCTCGCGCCAGACGCGCCAGTCCTCATTCTCGGGATCGGAGGCGATCAGGCCGTCGATCACCCGCCGGGACTCGGCGATCATCGCGTCCGCCTCGGCCGGCTTGCCGAGCGCGCGGAGCAGTTCCGAGGTCGAGTAGCGCGACAATATCCAGTCCTGGCGATAGCTGGCATTCTTGGGATCGGCGGCGAGCAGCCGGTCGATGATCGCCCGCTGCCTGTCGCGGTGCGCCATCGCCTCCTCGTCGTGGCCGGTCAGGCGCAGCGCGTCGGCCATCCAGGCGTGGCGGTTGGCGAGGTCGCTCTGGATGCCGGGATCGCCGGGCGACGACCGCGCGATATGCTCCATCGTCGCCAGCGCGGCGGCGCAGGCGTCGAGATCGGCGGGCGGACCCTTGCGCGCCACCGCGATCGTGCAGAGATTGCCCTCCGCATAGCCGAGCTCGCGGCGATATTTCAGGTCTTCGGGGCTGATCGCGACCAGCCGGCGGGCGAGGTCGCGATAGGCGACGAAGCGCGGCAGCGCGCGCGCGTAGCGGAAGCGCACGAAGTCGACATAGCCCAGCCAGAACTCGCTCTGGGCATGGGCGAAGATGCGCAAGGGGTCGCCGGGCTTCGCCGCGAGCAGCGTCGCCGTCACCCGGTGCGCCTCGCGGAAGGTGGCGAGGGCGGCGGCATAGTCGCCGCGCTTATGGTCGTCCTCGCCCATCGCGTGGAGCACTCGCGCCCGCCGTTCGAGCGATTCCGCCGGCAGCCGGTTCAGGTCCGACTGCTCGCCATAATAAGCGAGGGCGCGTGCGTTCACCGATTGGAGGATCTCCAGCCTGCCTACCCCCTGCAATCTGGTCCTGAGGTCGGTGAGCATAAATTCGATCAGGCCTTCCGCTTGCCGGCGCTGATGTTCGGCCTCCCTTCGCGCGAGGATGGCGAAGATGAGCAGCATCGCCATGATTAGGGCGAAAGCCAGCGAGGCGACCGTGACGGCGATCACACGTCGAAGCTGCCTTTGTGCTTCACGCTGGATCAGTTCGTCGAGCGCGAGGCCGGTCAGGCCGGCGACGATCTTCAGGCGCGCCAGCTTCGCGCCGTCATGGCTGCGGCGGAAATCGGCGGCGACCGGTTCGTCGGCGACGCCCGCCGCATCGGGCTCCAGCAGCGCCTCGGGGAAGGCGTCGGCGGGTTCGCCGGTCAGCAGCGCGGCGATGATCGGGCGATCGGGATGCAGCCGCCGGAACAGCCTGATCTCGGCATTGACCCACAGCGAGGCGCGCGCGGCCGGCGAGCAGAGCACCAGCAGCGCGTCCGACATGGCGAGCGCTTCCTCGATCGCCGCGTTGAGGCTGGAGGCCGCCGGGAATTCGAGCCGGTCGCGGAAGATCGGCGCCAGCCGCCGGGGCACCTCGCCCCGCGCCGTGCCCTGTCCGACGAGCCGCCGGGGAATGCGATAGGATTCGAGCCAGCGGTGCAGCCGCCGCGCGGCCGCCTCGTCGCTGTGGCTATAGCTGATGAACGCGCGATAGCGGCGTTCGCCGGGCGCTCCGTCGGTCTTCACGATCGCCTGTCGCGCATCGGCATCGCCATGAAGACCGGTCCCCATCCGCCCCGAACGCCGCCCGTCCGGGTCCCGGCATGATCGGTCGCGCGGGCGCGGGCGGTCAAGCCTCGAATGCGGGGCGCGGCAATCGGGGCGGGCGGGAGGCGCGAAACCTTCGCTCGGCGTCGAGGACGCCGTCGCGGTCGCGATCGCGGACCTTGCGGGCGGGGGTGCCGGCGTTGACGGTCCAGGCCGCGAGCGAGCCCTTGACCAGCGAGAGCGAGCCGACCGTCGCGCCTTCCTCGATCGTCGATCCCGGCAGCACCAGCCCGCCGGCGCCGATCACGGCGTGGCGCGCCAGCCGCACCGGCCGGGCGTCGACCGTCCGGAAGGCGTCGGGGATGGTCGGCCCGATCAGCGATCCGCCGACGAAATCATCGGAGGCGGAGAGGATCTTCACGCCGTGCGAGAGCCCGGCGAAATCGCCGAGCGCGATCGCGGCCGACCCCATCAGCACGCATTGCGCGGCGATGTGGACATGGTCGCCGATCTCCAGGCTGCTGCCCGGCGACAGCACGCAGAAAGGATCGATCCGCACGCCGTCGCCGATCGACATGCGCTGGCAGTTGACCAGCACGCAGGTCGAATGGATCAGGACGTCCTTGCCCAGATGGGCGAAGTCGAGTTCCGCCAGTTCGTCGGGCGACAGGAACGCCGCGTTGCGATGGGTGGCCATGGCGCCCGTCAGGCCGCCCTGCGGAGCGGGACGCGCCCGATGCCGTCGAGCGCGTCGCAGACGCGGACGACGTCCGCCTCGGCCATGTCCACGAAACAGGGCAGGCCGATCGTCTCGCGCGCCAACCGCTCGGTCACGGGCAGCGGCAGGCGGGGGAGGTCGGCGAAGGCGGTCTGGTCGTGGACGCCGCCGCCCCACCAGGCGCGGCTATCGATCCCCGCCGCATCCAGCCGCGCGGCGATCCGGTCGCGATCCTCCCCGGCGAACCGCGCGACGCAGGTGCTGCCGCACCACTCGACGCCGTAGCCCGGCTGCCATCCGACATCCGCCCGCCCGGCAAGGCGATCGCGATAGCCGGTCGCCACCGCCCGGAAGCGGCCGATGTCGGCGGCATAGGCGTCCATCGACGCGAGGCCGACCGCGGCATGATATTCGCTCATCTTGGCGTTGCAGGCCGCGACCTCGGCGTTGCGCGCACCGTAGAAGCCGAAATTGCTGCGCTTCCTGATCTCGATCGCCAGTTCGGGCCGGCGGCAGGCGACATAGCCGCCTTCGCCAGCGCCGAGGATCTTGGTGGCGTGGAGGCTGACGACGCAGGGCGTGTCGCCGGCACGCACCGCGTCATGGCCGGCGGCGGCGTCGATCACCACTGGAATCCCGGTCAGCGCGGTGAAGCGGTCCCAGCCGGCGATGTCGAGCGGCGCGCCGAACGGCGCCACCGGCATGATCGCGGCGACCGGCCCGTCGATCCGCGCCACCGCGTCGAGCGCGATCGCCGGGGTCAGCGCCCAGTTCGCCTCGTCAACGTCGACGAGGAACGGCGCGAAGCCCGCCGCCGTGACCGCATGGGCGGTGGCGACGAAGGTCCAGGACGGGATCAGGCAGACGCCGGACCTGCCTTCGGCCACCGACCGCAGCGCCAGCGTCAGCCCGGCGGTGGCATTGGCGACGGTGGCGACGCAGGCGGGATCGAGGCCGAGCCGGTCCGCCAGCCGCGCCTCCAGTTCCGCCACCAGCGGGCCGAAATTGGTGTAGCAGCGCTGCGCGTCGATCCGCCGGAGATAGGGGAGCAGCGCCTCGGCGGCCGGCATGCGCGGTCGCGCGACGGGAAGCCGGGTCATGCCGCCATCCTCCCGTCCCGCCGCGCTCGCGCCCAGGCGGCGGCGAGATGCGCCTCGACCAGTTCGGCCTGTTCGCGCATGTCGCCGAAGCGCCGGGCGATGCCGATCGCGGTCTCGCCGAACGCGGCCCAGGCCGCCGGGTCGGCCGCTTGAAGAGCCAGCTCGACATAATGGTCCGCATCGTGCGCCTTGAGCTTGGGATCGCGCTGGTCGCCGATGATCATCTGCTCGCTGCCCGGCGGCGGCGCCATCCAGACCACCGGCACGCCGCGCGCCTGCACCTCGATGCACGACATGCCGCCGGGGAAGGGGAAGCTGTCGAGGAAGACGTCGATGCATTCGCCGATGACATGACCGTCGATGAAGTCGTTGTAGATCACCATGCGGTCGCCCGCCGGCGAGGCCCGCTTGCGGTCCATGATCGGGGAGATGCGGCCGGTGCCGCCGGCGAAGAAGATCGCCCGCGGATCGCGCAGCAATATCGCCTCGACCTGCGCCATATAGTCGGCGGTGATCTTCGCCATGCGGCCATAGACGCCGTAGACCACGCTCGGCGTCGCCACGCCCGATTCCGCGCAGAGCACGCCGCGCACCGCCGCGATGCTCGCCTCCGGCCGCTCGATCCTCTGGAAGACGAAGGCTGTGTTGCGTGGGGTCCGGACCATCTCGACGCCCGGCGCGAACAGCTCGGGCGAGGGGCGGGTGATGCCCATGAAGGCGAGATCGAGCTCGGGGATCGCCCAGGCCGCGAAGCCGTTCTCGTGGAACGCCTGCACCGGTACCGGCCGCCGTTGCAGCACCATCGTCGCGACCGCGCAATTGCTGTCGGCGATCAGCACGTTGATCTCGTCGGCCGCGAGCTGCGCGACGATCGCCTCCGCCGTCCGCGACGGGGTTTCGCGCGCCATGTCGCGGATGTGCAGCCCGAACGCTTCGGCGAAGGCCCACAGCTCGGGGGCGGGGCGGTTGATGCAATAGAGGATCGGCCGATCGGTTTCCGCGCGCAGTTCGTGCTGGCCGAGCATCAGCGAGACGGTGATGCGCGCGACCGCGTTGGCGCCGAACAGGTCGCTCGTCTCCGACAGATAGGCGATGCGGGGCACCCGCCGGTCCGACGCGGGCGGCGCCTTTCGGGGGAAATGCCGCGCGAGATAGTCGACGAAGGGCCGTACCACATCGGCGTTGAACACCGTCAGCTCGGACAGGATCTGGGTGCGCCGCCACAGCATGATGTGGAGCAGCGTGTAGAGATCGGCGGCGCGGTCGACGTCGTCGCGGTCGACGAGCAGCCGGGGGAAGATCGCGGCGAAGTCGCGGTAGAGACGTTCGAGCGGGGCGAACTCGCCCGCATGGACCGCCGCCCAGCCGAGGTTCTTCATCGCATCGCATAGCGAACCACGCAGCGCGCCCGGCCACGGCCCGGCGGGCAGTTCCTCGTCGAGCCAGCCGAACCGCATCGGCGGAAGCGCGGCTCCGCCCGGGGTCGCGCCATTCGCACCGGTTTCGTCGGCCATGCCTTCACCTTTTCCGCCGTCCAACGCGGAACCGGTAAACGGAAATGGCTAATAATCGGTTAGGGAACGACGGCGTAGCACGTTCCTGTGACTGCCGCCGCCGGCCGCCACAACTAGGTTTCCGCCTCGACGGGAGAGAGGAAAGGGCGGCGGCGCTGATGCAGGATTCGGTCTATGTCGCCGGGGTCGGGATGACCCGCTTCGCCCTGCTTCCCGGGCGCACCGTCAAGCAGCTCGTGCGCGAGGCGGTGTCCGCCTGCCTCGACGATGCCGGCGCCCGCGCGGCCGATGTCGAGGCCGCCTTCTTCGCCAATGTCGGGCAGGGCCTGCTCGAAGGGCAGACCGGCACGCCGGGGCAGATGGCGCTGCGTCCGCTCGGCTTCCAGGCGATCCCGATCGTCAATGTCGAGAATGCCTGCGCTTCGGGCATGACCGCGCTGCACCTCGGCATGGCGCAGGTCCGCGCCGGCATGGCGGACATCGTGCTGGCGATCGGGGCGGAGAAGCTGTCGGTCGAGGATGTGGCGAAGCGCGATGCGCTGTTCGCGGGCGGGATGGACGTCCATGATCGCGACGCCGCGATGGCGCGGCTGGCCGCGCTGGGGGCGGGGATATCCGTTCCGCCGGCGGAGGGCGAGCGGTCGGTGTTCATGGACATGTATGGCTGCTGGGCACGCGCGCACATGGCCGATTTCGGCACCACCCGGCGCCAGCTCGCCGCCATCGCCGCGAAGAACCACGGCCATTCGGTCGACAATCCCTATTGCCAGTTCCGCCGGGCCTTCACCGTCGACGAGGTGCTGGCCGCGCGGTCGCTGTCCTATCCGCTGACCGTGCCGATGTGCTCGGCCTATTCGGACGGCGCGGCGGCGGCGCTGCTCTGCTCCGCCGAAGGGCTTCGCAGGCTGGGCGATGCCGCCCGCGCCGGGGCGGTTCGGATCGCCGCCAGCGTGCTCCAGACCGGCAGCGACCGCGACGACCGCGATTGGGACCGGCACGTCACCCGGCTCGCCGCCGACCGCGCCTATGATCAGGCCGGGATCGGGCCCGACGCGATCGACCTTGCCGAGGTCCATGACGCGACCGCCTTCGGCGAGCTGTTGAACGTGGAGAATCTGCGGCTCGCGGCGCGGGGCGAGGGCGGGCCGGCGGCCGAGCGCGGCGATTTCACCCTGGGCGGGCGCGTGCCGGTCAACGTCTCGGGCGGCCTGGAATCGCGCGGCCATCCGCTCGCCGCGACCGGGCTCGCCCAGGTCCACGAGCTCGTCACCCAGCTTCGCGGTCGCGCGGGGCCCCGGCAGGTGGCGCGCGCGCGACACGCCATGCTGGAGAATGGCGGCGGCCTCTACGGTGTCGAGGACGCCGCCGCCGCCGTCGCCATCCTCGCCGCGCCGGGAGCCTGACCATGTTCTTCGCCCGCTTCCTCGACCAGGGCGCGCGGATCGATCCGGAGGGAACGGTCCTGCTGCAAGGCGATCGCCGCTGGCGCTATGCCGAGGTGCAGGTGTTCACCCGTCGTTTCGCCCGGCGCGCGCGGGATGCGGGCTTCGCGCCCGGCAGCCGCGGCGCCGTGCTGTCGCTGAACGACGCCGTCGCCTTCCAATGCGCCTTCGGCCTCCATCGCGCCGGGATGAGCTGGATTCCGATGAACCCGAAGAACGGCGAGGACGACGCCCGCTACACGCTGGACATGTTCGAATGCGACCTGCTCGTCTTCCACAGCCGCTTCGCCGACATGGTCCGGGCGATCCGCCCGCAACTGCCCCGCATCGCCGCCTATGTCTGCCTCGACCGGCGGATCGGCGACATCCCGTCGCTCGACGAATGGCTGTCGGGCGTGCCCGACGGCTGGACCGATCTTCCGCTCGACAATGACGCGCTGGCGATCATCATGCCGACCGGGGGCACCACCGGCCGGCCGAAGGGCGTCATGCTCACCGAGCGCAATCTCGCCGCGATGGTCGCCACCTATCTGTTCAGCTTCGTCTATCGGACCGGCGAGCGTCCGGTGGCGATGGCCGCCGCGCCGCTGACCCATGCGGCCGGGCCGCTCGCCGTTCCGGCGATCGCGCGGGGCGGCGCCGTCGCGATCCTGCCCGCGCCCGATATCGACGCGATGCTCGACACGATCGAGGCGCAGCGGGTGACCGAGTTCTTCCTGCCGCCGACGCTGATCTACCGGATGCTCGACCATCCCGGCATCGGCGACCGGAACCTGCGGTCGGTCCGCTATTTCGGCTATGGCTCGGCGCCGATGTCGGTCGAGAAGCTGAAGCGCGCGATCCGGCTGTTCGGGCCGTGCCTGACGCAATTCTACGGCCAGTCCGAGGCCCCCGCGCTCTGCACCTTCCTGGCGCCCGAGGAGCATGTTGACGACAACGGCGATCCCGCCCCCGATCGGGTCCTGTCCAGCTGCGGGCGGCCGACCGCGCTGATCGAGCTGCGCATCCTCGACGCCGACGACCGCGAGGTCCCGGCGGGCGAGATGGGGGAGGTGTGCGTGCGGGGCGATCTCGTCACCCCCGGCTATTACCGCCAGCCCGAGCTGACCGCCGCGGCGATCGTCGACGGATGGCTGCACACCGGCGACATCGGCTTCCTCGACGGCGAGGGCCGCCTGCACGTCTGCGATCGCAAGAAGGACATGATCATATCGGGCGGCCTCAACATCTACCCGCAGGAGATCGAGCAGGTGATCTGGTCGCATCCGGCGGTCGCCGATTGCGCGGTCATCGGCGTGCCCGACGAGGAATGGGGCGAGCTCGTCACCGCCGTCGTCGAGACGATCGAGGGGCAGGATATCTCGGCGGACGCGGTGCTGGGCCTGTGCCGGCAGCGCCTGGGGAGCGTCAAATGCCCGAAGCGCGTCGATTTCGTCGACGCGCTACCGCGCAGCCCGAACGGCAAGGTGTTGAAGCGCGTCCTGCGCGACCGTTACTGGGCCGCCGTCGGGCGCCGGATCTGAGCCATTCGGGTCATGGGGCGCGGCGGCGCGCTGGGCGGCGAGGGCCGCGTCATAGGCGATCGTCGCCGCGACGACCGACTGCATCAGCTTCATGCGCTCCGCCAGCGGACGGCCGGTGCGGCCGATCATCACCGCCACCGCATAGCTGCGGCCCTCGGGCGAGGTCAGGATGCCGACGTCGTTATAGCCGGCCTGCTCGCCCTGATAGACCTGACCGGTGCCGGTCTTGTGCGCGAGCCGCCAGCCGGGCTTCAGCCCCGCCTTGAGGCGCAGCGCGCCGGTGCGCGTCTCCTCCATGATCGCGGTCATCTTCGCGGTCGATGCGGGCGACAGCAGGTCGCCGCGCCGCAGCCGGGCGAGCGTGTCGACCATCGCGATCGGCGTCGCCCCGTCGATCGGATCGGCGAGATACTCGTCGAACGCGGCCCGGCGGGTCCTGGCGGGCAATGCGTCGCGTGCGGTATAGAAGCCGGTCCCGCCGGCCCAGTCGGGCTGCCAGTCGAGCCCGGCGATGGTCGCCTGGAGCCGGGGCTCGCCCGGGCCGAAGCGTATCCCCGCTATCGCCTTGCCGCGCAGCGTCGCGCGCACCGCGTCGGGGCCGCCGACCTGATGCAGCAGCCGGTCGTTGGCGCTGTTGTCGCTCTGGGTCAGCGCCCGGACCATC
This sequence comes from Rhizorhabdus wittichii RW1, assembly GCA_000016765.1. Taxonomy (NCBI): domain Bacteria; kingdom Pseudomonadati; phylum Pseudomonadota; class Alphaproteobacteria; order Sphingomonadales; family Rhizorhabdaceae; genus Rhizorhabdus; species Rhizorhabdus wittichii. Next base: position 872,052 of record CP000699.1, on the reverse strand, counting down.
AGGTCGTCGCCGGTCGTCTGGAAGCCGCCGGGGCGCAGCGCCAGCGCGCGGATCGGCTGGTGGAACAGGGTGAGGTCCTTCGCCGTCACCGTCAGCGCCCGCGACAGATCGAGCCGGCCGCTATCGACCTCATCGAGCGCGGTCAGCGACACCCATAATTTGGAGACGCTCTGCTGCGGGAAATAGTCGAGCCCGCGATGATGCGAGGTCCATCCGGTCTGGACGTCGCGCACGGCGAGGCCGACATCGCCGGGAAAGTGGCGGCCGAGCCGGTCGATCGCGGCGTCGAGCGCGAGCGCGGCGCTGGGCACCGGCGGCGCGAGCGTCACCACCACCGGTTCCTGGCGGACGGCGGGCGCGGACGGAGCGAGGGCGGCTGTTCGGGCAGGTGCGGGCGCCTGCGCTTCGCGGCCGAGCGTCTCCGGGCGCTGGCAGCCGGTCGTGAGCAGGACGGCGGCGAGCAGCGCCAGCGGGATGGGACGGATATGGACCTTGCCTCGACGCGCCGTCACCGGATCGCCTCTCTCTCCTTCGTGGTTTCCCGAGCATCATGAGGCGAGCGGTCTTGCTGGAGCCTGAATGCGCGGACCCGTGCGAGGATATCGGGAACCTGATGCTCCGGCTCCGGTTGCTGCTATGGTGGGAATGGAAGGCGGGCGGAGGGCGATGATCAGCTTCGACCATGTCGGCAAGCATTATGCCGGGCGCCACGTCCTCGACGACGTCTCGCTGACGATCGAGCGCGGCAGCTTCGTCGCGCTGGTCGGCGCGTCGGGCGCGGGCAAGACGACCCTGCTCAAGGCGATCAACCGGCTGGTCGAGATCGACACGGGCACGATCGCGATCGAGGGGCGCGACGTCGCGGCGCAGCCGGTCGCCGAGTTGCGCCGCCGCATCGGCTATGTCTTCCAGGGGATCGGCCTGTTCCCGCATATGAGCGTCGCCGAGAACGTCGCTTTGGTGCCGCGCTTGCAGGGCGTGCCGCGCGAAGAGCGGGCGGCGCGGGTCGCCGAGCTGCTCGACCTGGTGGCGCTCCCCGCCGATTTCGCGGAACGGCGCCCCGCGCAGCTGTCCGGCGGGCAGGCGCAGCGGGTCGGCTTCGCCCGCGCGCTCGCCGCCCGGCCGGCGATCATGCTGATGGACGAGCCGTTCGGCGCGCTCGATCCGGTGACGCGCGACGAGCTGGGCGCGGCCTATCGGGCGCTGCACGAGGCGATGGGGCTGACCAGCCTGATCGTCACCCACGACATGGCCGAGGCGCTGCTGCTCGCCGACCGGGTGATCGTGATCGGGGAGGGGCGGATATTGGCCGACCAGCCGCCGCGCGCGCTGATCCACGGCGCCGGCGATCCCCGCATCGAAGCGATGATCGCCGTGGCGCGGCGGTCCGCCGCCCGTCTCGACGCGATAGCGGCCGGCCGGTGATCGGCGGCAGCACCGGCTGGGGCGAGCTGGCGGGGCTCGCCCAGGCGCATCTGCTGCTCAGCGGCTGCGCCGTCATCCTCGCCGTCGCGGCGGGCGTTCCGCTCGCGATCGTCGCGGCGCATGGCCGGCGGGTCAGGGGGCCGCTGCTCGCCGTCGTCGGGCTGATGCAGACCATACCCGGCCTGGCGCTGCTCGCGCTCTTCTATCCGCTGCTGCTGGTGCTCGGGCGGGCGAGCGGGCTGGCGATCCCGGCGCTCGGCTTCCTGCCCGCGCTGCTGGCGCTGTGCGTCTATGCGCTGTTGCCGATCCTGCGCAACGGGGTGGCGGCGATCGACGGCATCGATCCGGCCCTGAAGGAAGCGGCCGATGGCGTCGGCATGACCCGCCGGCAGAAATTGTGGCTGGTCGAGCTGCCGCTCGGCGCGCCGGTGATCCTCGCCGGCATCCGCACCGCCGCGGTCTGGACGATCGGCACGGCGACGCTGGCGACGACGATCGGCCAGCCGAGCCTCGGCGACCTGATCTTCTCGGGGTTGCAGACCGAGGACTGGCAGCGGGTGCTGATCGGCTGCTTCGCGGCGGCGGCGCTGGCGCTGCTGGTCGACGCCGTCCTCGCGCTCGTCGAGAGCGGCCTTGAGGCCCGCTCGCGCCCGCGCCTGATCGCTGGCCTCGCCGTGCTCCTGCTTGCCGTGGCTGCGGCCTTCGCGCCGCTGCCGAGGGGGGACGCCGCGCGGACCGGCGATGTCGTCGTCATCGGCGCCAAGAATTTCTCCGAGCAATATATCCTCGCCGAGGCGATCGAGCAGCGGCTCCGGGCGGCGGGCTATCGCACCGCGCGGCGCGACAATCTCGGTTCGGCGATCGCCTATCGCGCGCTCGCCGCCGGGGATATCGCCGTCTATGTCGACTATTCGGGCACGCTCTGGAGCAACGTCCTCGGCCGCACCGACACGCCGCCGCCCGACGTCATGCTGCGCCGGCTGGAGCGCGATCTGGCGGCGCGCGACGGCGTCCGGCTGCTCGGCGCGCTCGGTTTCGAAAATGCCTATACATTTGCGATGAAGCGCGATCGGGCGCGGGCGCTCGGCATCGCCACGCTCGAGGATCTCGCCCGCGCGGCGCCCCGGCTGCGGCTGGCGAGCGACCTCGAATTCCTCAGCCGTCCCGAATGGCGGGCGGTGCAGGCGCGCTACCATCCCACCTTCGCCGACCAGCGCTCCTACAGCCCGACCTTCATGTACCGGGCGCTGGCGGACGGATCGGCCGACGTGATCTCGGCCTTTTCGTCGGACGGGCGGATCGCGGCGATGGACCTGGTGACGATCGCCGATCCGCGCGCCGCGCTGCCGCACTATGACGCGGTGCTGCTGCTCTCGCGCCGCGCCGCCGCCGATCCCGGGCTGGTGGCGGCGCTGCGCCCGCTGGTCGGCGCGATCGATATCGGCCGGATGCGGACGGCGAACGGGATGGTCGACCGCGATATCGCCAAGCGCAGCCCCGCGCAGGCCGCGCGCTGGCTGCTCGACACGAAAAGGACGAGGGGCCCGTAACTTAATCGTCCCTCATGAGTTCTATCAGGGATTCTTGAGCGAACCGGCCTTTCCCGCGGTCCGCTCGAAGAGGGAGGGGTTCCGGCTTGGCCACCATCACCGACCCGATCCGGCGACCGGCCGGACCGTCCCCGGAAGCGCTGGCGCGACGCTATGCGCGGATTCGGGCTCTGAGCGAGGCGCTCGCCGCGCCCTTGTCGGACGCCGACGCGACCGCGCAGTCGATGCCCGACGCGTCGCCGGCCAAATGGCATCTGGCGCATGTCAGCTGGTTCTTCGAGAGTTTCGTGCTGCGCGACCATCTGCCCGGCTATCGCCTGTTCGACGATCGCTGGCCCTATCTGTTCAACAGCTATTATGAGGCGGAGGGGCCGCGCCACGCCCGGCCGCAGCGCGGGCTGCTCACTCGGCCGTCGCTCGACGAGGTGCTCGCCTATCGCGCCGCGGTCGACGCGGCGATGCTCGATGCGATGCCGCTGCTGGCGGAGCGCTGCGGCGAGCTGATCGAGCTCGGCCTCAACCATGAGCAGCAGCATCAGGAATTGCTGCTCACCGACCTCAAGCATCTCCTGTCCTGCAACCCGCTCGGCCCCGCCGTCTGGCCGGCCGGGCCCGCCTTGCGCGCCTGCGCGGACGAAGCTCCGCCGGTCGGCTGGCGGGAAGGACCGGCGGGGCTGGTCGAGATCGGCGACCGGGGCGGGGACTTCGCCTTCGACAATGAGCGGCCCGTTCACAAGGTCCACCTGACCCCTTTCGCGCTGGCCGACCGGCTCGTCACCAATGGCGACTGGCTGCGCTTCATCGCCGATGGCGGCTATGCGACCGCCGGCCTCTGGCTGTCGGACGGCTGGGCCTGGGTGCGGCAGGAAGGCATAGCCAGCCCGCTGCACTGGCGCCGCGCCAGCGACGGCTGGGAGCAATTCTCGCTGTCCGGCTGGCAGCCGCTCGACCTCGCCGCGCCGGTCGCGCACATCAGCTTCTACGAGGCGGACGCCTTTGCGGGCTGGGCCGGCGCGCGGCTGCCGACCGAGCAGGAATGGGAGGCCGTCGCCCGGTCGCAGGACCCTTCGGGCGGCGTCCAGCTCGACGAGGCGGGTCCGGTCGCGCCCCAGGCCGAAGCGCCGGGGGAGGGATCGTCGCTGTTCGGCAATGTCTGGCAATGGACGGGCTCCGCCTATCGCCCCTATCCGCGCTTCCGCGCGGCGGCGGGCGCGGTCGGCGAATATAACGGCAAGTTCATGAGCGGGCAGTTCGTCCTCAAGGGCGGAAGCTGCGCCACGCCGCGCGGCCATGCCCGCGCCTCCTACCGCAACTTCTTCTACCCGCAGCAGCGCTGGCAGTTCACCGGCCTGCGCCTGGCAAAGGATCTGTGACATGGGCGTCCATGCCGACATCAAGCTGGTCGACCGGGACGGCGAGGGCGTCGATCCCGCCTTCCGCGCCGACGTGCTCAACGGGCTCGCCCAGCGGCAGAAGGCGGTTCCGGCGCGCTGGTTCTACGACCGCGCCGGATCGGAACTGTTCGAGCGGATCACGACCCTGCCCGAATATTATCCGACCCGCACCGAGACCGCCCTGCTGAAGGCGCACGCCGCCGAGGCGGCGGCGCTGGTCGGGCCGGGGCGGGCGGTGGTCGAATTCGGATCGGGCAGCTCGGTCAAGACGCCGCTGCTGCTCGCGCGGATGGACGCCGCCGCCTATGTGCCGATCGACATCTCCGGCGATTTCCTGCGCCAGTCGAGCGTCGAGCTGGCCGCGAAATTCCCCGATCTGCCGGTGATCCCGATCGAGGCCGACTTCATGAAGCCGGTGACCCTGCCGGCGTCGGTCCGCGATCTCGCGATGCTCGGCTTCTTCCCCGGATCGACGATCGGCAACATGGTGCCGCGCACCGCGATCGACCTGCTGCGGTCGATGCGGGCGACGCTCGGCGATCGGTCGCACCTGCTGATCGGCGTCGACCGGATCAAGGATATCGGACGCCTCATCGCCGCCTATGACGATGCCGAAGGGGTGACGGCGCGCTTCAACCTCAACCTGCTGATACGGATCAACCGCGAGCTGGACGGCACCATTCCCGTCGACCGCTTCCGCCACGTCGCGCGCTGGAACGCCGACTGGAACCGGATCGAGATGCATCTGGAGGCGATCGAGGACGTCGCCTTCGAGGTTTCCGGCCGCCCGGTGACGATGCGGCGTGGGGAGACGATCCACACCGAGAACAGCCACAAATATACCCCCGACCAGGCGCGGCTGATGTTGCAGGCGAGCGGCTGGAGCCCGTGCGCGCAATGGAGCGATGCCGAGGACAATTTCCTCATCCTGCTGGCGGAGGCGACCGAATATCGCTCGGCGCCCTGAGCGGAGCGGTCAGATCGGCAGGTCGGTGGTCAGCTTCACCGTGTTGAGCGCGAAGTGCGAGTTGACCGAGGCGACGCCGGGCAGGTGGAGCACGATCTTCTTCAGGAAGTCGTGATAGGCCTCGATGTTCGCGACGACGATGCGGAGCTGATAGTCGCTGTCGCCGCTCATCGAGAAGCATTCGACGATCTGCGGGAGGTTGCGGATCGCGGTTTCGAACGCGTCCAGCGTCTCCTCGTCATGCTGCTTCAGCCGGATGCTGGCGAACACCACCGCCTCCAGGCCGAGCCGCTTGGGGTTGAGGATCACCGCGTTCCGCTCGATCACGCCGCTCGCCTGGAGGCGCTTTAGCCGCCGCCAGCAGGGCGTGTGCGACAGCCCGACGCGCTCGGCCAGTTCCGCCACCGCGAGGTCGGGATGCTTCTGGATCGTGCGGAGGATCCGGCCGTCCATCTCGTCCATCGGCACTTTCTCCAGATTAGGATAAATGTCCTAATAAAGTAATTTTCATACAAGGATTATCCTCTAAATTATCGAATCCTGAGCCATCTTCGCAAGGATTTTCTCGGCGCCTTCTGCCAATCTCCACGCATAACGACCGCGAGGAGAGTCCGCGCCCATGTCCAACCTGCCGAGCCTGCGGCTCCACATTCCGGTCCCGCCCGCGCGGCCCGGCGACGCGCCCTCCTTCGATCATCTGCGCCTCTCGGAGGCCGGAGCGGTGCGCCGTCCCGACAGCGCCGCGCCCGAGGCGGAGATGCGCGACCTGCCCTATGACCTGGTCCGCGTGCTCGACGGCGAAGGGCGGGCGGTAGGCCCCTGGGACCCGAAGCTGTCGCCCGACATGCTGCGGCGCGGGCTGCGCGCGATGCTGGCGACCCGGCTGTTCGACGACCGGATGTTCCGCCTCCACCGCCAGGGCAAGACCAGCTTCTACATGAAGTCGCTGGGCGAGGAGGCGATCGGCGTCGCCCAGTCGCTGGCGCTGGGCGAGCGCGACATGTCCTTCCCGACCTACCGGATGCTGGGCTGGCTGATGGCGCGCGACTATCCGCTGATCCACCTCGTCAACGAGATATTCTCGAACGCGGAGGACCCGCTCAAGGGCAAGCAGCTGCCGATCCTCTATTCGGCGCGCGATTACGGCTTTTACTCGCTGTCGGGCAATGTCGGCAGCCGCTTCGGCCATGCCGTCGGCTGGGCGATGGCGTCGGCCTACAAGGGCGACGACGGCATCGCGATCGGCTATATCGGCGAGGGCACGACCGCCGAGGGCGACTTCCACGAGGCGCTGACCTTCGCCTCGGTCTATCGCGCGCCGGTCATCCTGTGCGTCACCAACAACCAATATGCGATCTCGTCCTTCTCGGGCATCGCGGGCGCGGAGGCGACGACCTTCGCGGCGAAGGCGATCGCCTATGGCCTGCCCGGCCTGCGCGTCGACGGCAACGACTTCCTTGCGGTCTGGGCGGCGACGACATGGGCGGCGGAGCGCGCGCGCACCAACCATGGCGCGACCCTGATCGAGCTGTTCACCTATCGCGCCGCCGGCCATTCGACCAGCGACGACCCGACCAAATACCGCCCCGCCGACGAGGCCGAGCACTGGCCGCTCGGCGATCCCGTCGACCGGCTGAAGCAGCACCTGATCGCGATCGGCGAATGGGACGAGGAGCGCCATGCCGCGCTGGTCGCCGAGCTGACCGAGACGATCCGCGCCGCGGTCAAGCAGGGCGAGGCGGTCGGCACGCTCGGCCAGTCCAAGCCCAGCGTCCGCGAGATGTTCGAGGGCGTGTTCAAGGAACCCGACTGGCGCCTGATCGAGCAGCGCCGCGAGCTGGGAGTCTGATCCGATGGCGCAGATGAACATGATCCAGGCGCTCAACTCGGCGCTCGACGTGATGTTAGGTAATGACCCCAATGTATTGATATTCGGGGAGGATGTCGGCTATTTCGGCGGTGTCTTCCGTGTCACCGACGGGCTCCAGAAGAAACATGGGCTGACCCGCTGCTTCGACGCGCCGATCTCCGAAGGCGGGATCATCGCCACCGCGATCGGCATGGGCGCCTATGGGTTGCGGCCGGTGCCGGAGATCCAGTTCGCCGACTATATCCTGCCTGCCTATGACCAGCTGGTGTCGGAGGCGGCGCGGCTCCGCTATCGATCGGGCGGCGAATTCTCCGCGCCGATCACGGTGCGATCGCCCTATGGCGGCGGCATCTTCGGCGGCCAGACCCATAGCCAGAGCCCCGAGGCGGTGTTCGCGCACATCACCGGGTTGAAGACGGTGATCCCGTCCAACCCCCATGACGCCAAGGGCCTGCTGATCGCGTCGATCGAATGCGACGATCCGGTCATCTTCCTGGAGCCCAAGCGCCTCTACAACGGCCCGTTCGACGGCCGCCACGACCGGCAACTCCGGACCTGGGCCGGCCATGCAGCGGGCGAGGTGCCCGAGGGCCATTACACCGTGCCGCTCGGCAAGGCGGCGACGGTGCGCGAGGGCAAGGACGTCACCGTCATCGCTTACGGCACGATGGTCCATGTCGCGCTGGGCGCGATCGAGGAGAGCGGGATCGACGCCGAGCTGATCGACCTCCGCTCGATCGTCCCGCTCGACATCGACGCGATCACCGCCTCGGTCGAGCGCACCGGCCGCTGCGTGATCGTCCATGAGGCGTCGCGCTTCGGCGGCTTCGGTGGCGAGCTGTCGGCGCTGGTGCAGGAGCGCTGCTTCTACCGCCTCAAGAGCCCGATCGAGCGGGTCGCGGGCTGGGACACGCCCTATCCGCACGCCTTCGAATGGGATTATTTCGTCGGCCCCGCCCGGATCGCGGCCGCCCTCGACCGCGCGATGGAGGCCTGACCATGGGGCGCTACCTGTTCCGCATGCCCGACGTCGGCGAGGGCGTCGCCGAGGCGGAGATCATCGCCTGGCACGTCAAGCCGGGCGACAGCATCGCCGAGGACCAGAGCTTGGTCGACGTGATGACCGACAAGGCGACCGTCGACATGACCTCGCCCGTCGCGGGCACCGTCGTCGCGCTGCACGGCGAGATCGGCGAGCTGCGCGCGGTCGGATCGACGCTGGTCGAGCTGGAGGTCGAAGGCGAGGGCAACGGCGCCGATGCGCCGGCCGTCGTCGTCGTCGAAGCGGCGGCTCCGGTCGTCGAGGCTGCGCCGGCGCCTCCCGTCATTGCCGCTCCCAAGGCCGTGCAGCCGCCGTCCGCCCAACCCGCTTTCGCGACGCGGACGCCGGGACAGGAGCCGCTCGCCGCCCCGGCGACACGGCGGCGCGCGCACGAACTGGGGATCGCGCTGCAATATGTGCCGGGCACCGGCCCCGGCGGGCGGATCACCTCCGAGGACCTCGACCGCTATGTCGAGACGGGCGGCGCGCTCGCGGCGGGCGGGGCGGGGCGCCTGACGCCGCGCACCGGCGGCAGCGACGTCCGCATCGTCGGCATGCGCCGCAAGATCGCCGAGAAGATGCAGGAGGCGAAGCGCCGCATTCCCCACATCACCTATGTCGAGGAATGCGACCTGACCGAGTTGGAGGCGCTGCGCGCCGACCTCAACGCGCACCGCGAGGAGGGACAGCCCAAGCTCACCCTGCTGCCCTTCTTCATCCGCGCGCTGGCCCGCGTCCTGCCGCGCTTCCCGCAGGTCAACGCGCGCTATGACGACGACGCGGGCGTGCTCCACCAGTCGGACGCGATCCACCTCGGCATCGCCACCCAGACGCCGGCGGGCCTGCTCGTCCCCGTCATCCGCCACGCCGAGGCGCTCGACCTCCGGGCCCTGGCGGAGGAGATCGCCCGGCTCAGCAAGGCCGCGCGCGACGGCAGCGCGACCCGCGAGGAGATGTCGGGCGCGACGATCACCATCACCTCGCTCGGCACGCTCGGCGGCGTCACATCGACCCCGATCGTCAACCATCCCGAGGTCGCGATCATCGGTCCCAACAAGCTGGTCGAGCGGCCGACGGTGCAGGGCAGCTTCGTCACGGTGCGCAAGATGATGAACCTGTCCTCCTCCTTCGATCACCGCATCGTCGACGGCTACGACGCCGCGCTGTTCGTCCAGCAGCTCAAGCGCCTGCTCGAGCATCCCGCCCTCATCTTCATGGACTGACCGATGACCGAGCCGAAAACCGAGATTGTGAAGACCAGGGTGCTGGTGCTGGGCGGCGGGCCCGGCGGCTATGTCGCGGCGATCCGGGCCGGCCAGCTCGGCCTCGACACGGTGCTGGTGGAGGCGGGGCGGCTCGGCGGCACCTGCCTGATCCGCGGCTGCATCCCGTCCAAGGCGCTGATCCACGCGGCGGAGCAATATGCGGCGATGGCCGGGGCGGCGACGGCGCCCCGGCTGGGGATCAGCCTCGCTTCGCCGCCGAGCCTCGACTTCGCGGCGACGATCGGCTGGAAGGACGGCGTCGTCGATCGGCTCAACGGCGGCGTCGCCGCGCTGCTCAAGCGGGCGAAGGTGCGGGTGATCGCGGGCCATGGCCGCTTCTCCGACGCCAGGACCTGCCATGTCGCCACCGCCGAGGGCGGCGCGGTGACCGTCCAGGCCGAGCATATCGTCCTCGCGACCGGATCGGAGCCGATCGAGCTGCCCTTCCTGCCGTTCGGCGGCAAGGTGATCTCCTCGACCGAGGCGCTGTCGCTGCCGGCGGTGCCGAAGCGGCTGGCGATCGTCGGCGCGGGCTATATCGGGCTCGAGCTCGGCATCGCCTATCGCAAGCTCGGCGCCGAGGTGACCGTCGTCGAGGCCGCCGACCGCATCCTGCCGCTCTACGACGCGAAGCTGGTCGAGCCGGTTCGCCGCTGGCTGGACAGGCACGGCGTGGCGCTGCACCTCTCCGCCAGGGCGACCGGGCAGGGCAGGGACGGGCTGCTCGTCGAGACGGCGGGCGGCGAGGCGATCGAGCTGCCGGCCGACAATATCCTCGTCACCGTCGGCCGCCGCCCGGTGACCAGGGGCTGGGGGCTGGAGGAGATGGCGGTCGCGATGGACGGCGCGTTCGTCGCGGTCGACGATCGCTGCGCCACCGCCACCCGCAACGTCTGGGCGATCGGCGACCTGGTCGGCGAGCCGATGCTGGCGCACAAGGCGTCGGCACAGGGCGCGATGGTGGCGGAGATCATCGCCGGCCGGAAGCGCCGCTTCGATCCGCGCGCCATCCCGGCGGTCTGCTTCACAGAGCCCGAGATCGTCAGCGTCGGGCAGGGCCCCGATGCGCCCGGCACGATCACCGGCGTCTTCCCCTTCGCCGCCAATGGCCGCGCCCTGTCGATGGAGGCCGGCGACGCGGGCGGCTTCGTCCGCGTCGTCGCGCTGGAGGCCGGGCATCGCATCGTCGGCGTGCAGGCGGTGGGGCTCCATGTCTCCGAGCTGTCGGCGGCCTTCGCCCAGGCGATCGAGACCGGCGCGGTGCTGGAGGACGTCGAAGGCATCATCCATGCGCATCCCACCCTCGGCGAGGCCTTCCACGAAGCCGCGCTCAAGGCTATGGGGCACGCCATCCATGCCTAGCATGACAGGCGGTCGACCGGCCGAGTCCGGGCCGGCCGCCAAGCAGGAAGAGTTTCGCAGGAGCAGTTGCCGATGACGTCCCAGTTCACCATCCTGCCCAACGCGGCGCCGACCCCGGCCGAAGACCGCGCCAAGCTGCTGGAAAATCCCGGCTTCGGCCGCGTCTTCACCGACCATATGGTCGTCGTCCGCTATGTCGAGGGCAAGGGCTGGCACGATGCCGAGGTGAAGGCGCGCGGGCCGCTGCAGATCGATCCGGCGTCGGCGGTGCTCCATTATGCGCAGGAGATCTTCGAGGGGATGAAGGCCTATCGCCTGGACGACGGCCTGGCGCTGTTCCGGCCCGAGGCGAACGCCGCCCGCTTCAACCTGTCGGCGCGCCGCATGGCGATGCCCGACGTGCCCGAGGAGCTGTTCATCGAGGCGGTCGAGCAGCTCGTCCGCATCGACCGCGACTGGGTGCCGGGTGGCGGCGGCAGCCTCTACCTGCGCCCGTTCATGTTCGCGAACGAGGTGTTCCTGGGCGTCAAGCCCTCGTCCGAATATCTGTTCATGGTGATCGCCTCGTCGGTCGGCGCCTATTTCAAGGGCGGCAAGGACTCGGTCACCGTCTGGGTCTCGACCGACTATACCCGCGCCGCGCCGGGCGGCACCGGCAGCGCCAAGTGCGGCGGCAACTATGCCGCCAGCCTCCTCGCCCAGAAGCAGGCGACCGAGCATGGCTGCGACCAGGTCGTCTTCCTCGACGCCGCCGAGCGCAAGTGGATCGAGGAACTGGGCGGCATGAACGTCTTCTTCGTGATGGACGACGGATCGATGGTGACGCCGCCGCTGCAGGGCACGATCCTGCCCGGCATCACCCGCGACTCGATCATCCGCCTGGCGCGCGACGAGGGCATCGCGGTCCGCGAGGAGCCCTATTCCTACGAGCAGTGGAAGGCCGACGCCCGCTCGGGCAAGCTGGTCGAGACCTTCGCCTGCGGCACCGCCGCGGTCGTCACCGCGATCGGCACGGTCAAGGGCGATGACGGCGAGTTCACCATCGGCGCCGGCGGCACCGGCCAGACCACGGCGCGGTTGCGCGACAGGCTGACCGGCATCCAGCGCGGCACCGTCGCCGACCCCTATGGCTGGGTGCGCCGGGTCGGTTGATCGACACCACCTCCGTCATGCCAGCGAAGGCTGGCATCCATGTCTGTCTTCTTCTCAGATGCCATCTGGCTGATGAGAGACATGGACCCCAGCCTGCGCTGGGGTGACGGAGCAAAGGACTAGGCTTTCCCGCCCGCCGCGACGGCGATCGCTTCGAGGATCGTCTCCCGGTCACCGATATGGTTGATCAGCGTCATGATCAGCCGCGCGTTGACCCGCTGGCTGTCGGCCGCGTCGCGCCCTTCGTGGAGCGCGATCAGCTTTTCGTAGATGCCGTCGGGATCGGCGAGGTTGGGGGTGAGGATCAGGCTCATCGCGGGTCGCCTCCCTGGGCCCGGGCGAGCGCGCGGGCGATCTTGGCGGCGTCGGGCCTGCGCCAGCGCGCCGCGACATAATGGTCGGGGCGGATCAGATAGGCGCCGCCCGCCTCCAGCCCGTAGCGGGCCAGCGCGATGTCGCCGTCGATCGCGACCGCGTCGAGCCCCTCGGGCGCGGCATCCGCGCTGCCCGCATGGAGCAGCACGAAGCGGTCGCCCAGCCCGCCGAGCAGCCAGCCCTCGCCGAGCGGGGCGTCGAGCGCGGGCGAGCCGGGGGCGACGCCGCCGGTCCAGTCGTCCTCGTCGGGCGTGCTGAGCGCGCTGTCGGGATAGCTGATCGCGGTCGACAACCGCCCCGAATTGACGATCGGCCGGGCGAAACCGTGCTCCGCCGCCAGCCCGAGCACGGCGTCGCGGAATGTCTCGCTGATCTCGCTCTTCGGTGTCAGAAAGTCGGTCGAACGCGTTGAGTTCAGGATATTTTCGTCGGCCGTGACGATCGCCTCGTCATTATAGCTTTCGAGCAGCTCGGAGCTCGCTCCGCCCAGCACCAGGTCGAGCTTCCAGCCGAGATTGTCGATATCGGCGAACCCGCCGTTGCAGCCGCGCGCGCCGAACGGCGACACCAGATGCGCGCTGTCCCCGGCGAAGATCACCCGGCCATGGACGAAGCGCGCCATGCGGCGGCACTGGAAGGTGTAGACGCTGTACCATTCCTTCTCGAACGCCACGTCGGGGCCGAGCATCGCGCGGATGTAGCGTTCGACATTCGCGTCCTCGACGCACGTCTCGCGGTCGATGTTCCAGCCGAGCTGGAAGTCGAGCCGCCAGACGTCGTCGGGCTGGCGGTGGAACAGCGCCGACTTGCCCGGATTGAACGGGGGATCGAACCAGAACCAGCGCTCGGCCGGGCGATCCTCCTTGATCCGGATGTCGGCGATCAGGAAATTGTCCTCGAAGACGCGGCCCTCGAAATCGAGCCCCAGCATATTGCGGATCGGCGAGCGGTTGCCGTCGCAGGCGATCAGCCAGCCGGCCTCGATCGCATAGCCGCCCTCGGCCGTGCCGACCTCGATCGAGACGCCGCCGTCATGGGACGCGACGCCGCGCACCTCATGCCCCCAGCGGATCTCGACGCCGGGTAGCTCGGCGAGCGCGTCGACGAGATATTCCTCCACATAATATTGCTGGAGGTTGATGAAGGCCGGGCGGCGCTGGTCCTTCACCGGCAGCAGGTCGAACTGGTAGACCGGATCGGGCCGGTCCTTCCAGAACACCTTGCCGACGTTCCAGGTCACGCCCTTGTCGACCATGCGCTGGCCGACGCCGAGCCGGTCCATGATGTCGAGCGAGCGCTTCGAGAAGCAGATCGCCTTGGAGCCCCCGGCGATATGGGCGAGCCGGGTCAGCACGACGACGCGGTGCCCGCGCCGGCCGAGGTCGAGCGCCATGGCGAGGCCGACCGGGCCGGCCCCCGCGATGACGACCGGCGCTTCGTCGGCCGTCGTGGCGGGCCGTGGCGACGGCCCGATGCTGCGCCAGACATGCCCGTAACGGACGTCGGTCATGGCGGCTTATCCCTGCAGCAGGTCCCACACCTCGCGGTCGCGCTCCATCGTCCAGATGCGCGGCCAGTCGATGCCGTCGAACTCATCCCACAGGCGCTGCACGTCGAACGGCAGGCAATGCTCGAAGATCGGCCAGCGGCCGAACTTGGGGCCGAGCGCGGCGTGGGTCGCCTCGAACGCCTCCTTCAGCGTGCCGCCGCGCTTGTGGACCGCGCCGGTCTGCTCGATCATGACCTTCAGGAATTCGCGGGTCTGCTCGACGGCGGCGTCGGTCGCCGCGACGCCCTTGGCCACCGCGCCGCGCCCGCCGATCAGGTTCTCCGAGCGATAGGCCTTGACCTTGTCGAGCGTGCCCGACGACCAATCGAAGTGGAAGGCGTCGCCGGTGTAGAGCGCCGCCTCGGCCTCGACCAGATCGCCCGCGAACAGCGTCCGGCTCTTCTCGTGCCAGGCGACGATGTCGCCGGCGGTATGGCCGCGCCCGCAGAATTGCAGGTCGATGCGGCCGCGATCGCCGCCCAGCTCGATCGAGAAAGCGTCCTCGAAGGTCTTGGTCGGCCAGGTCAGGCCGGGGATCTCCTCGGGCTGCTTGAACAGGCGCGGCATGCGGCCATATTCGCTGTCCCAATCCTGCTTGCCGCGCTCCTCGATCAGCTTGCGGGTCGTCTCGCTGGTGATGATCTGCTCGGCGCCGAACGCGCTCGCGCCCAGCACGCGGACCGCGTGATAATGGGTCAGCACCAGATATTTGATCGGCTTGTCGGTGTGCTCGCGCAGCTTGGCCAGCCAGTCGCGCGCGGCGGCCGGGGTGGCGCGCGCCTCGAAGCAGACGAGGAAATCCTCGCCCTCGATCGCGCCGACATTGGGGTCGCCCTCGGCGGTCAGCGCGTAGACGCCGTCGGCGAGGATCTCGAGGGTTTCTTTCTTCTCGGCAAGGTCGGCCGACGATGCGAAGGGCTTGGCCATGTCCGTCTCCTCTCGGGTGATCTGTCGGCATCGGCTATAGCGCGCGGCCGATCGCTCCATGTCCATAGAGCTATGGACAGGACTCGCGCGGGCGCGGCGCGGCTGCTATGAAAAGCGGCGATGGCGTGGAGCGGATTGCCCGAACCGGTGGACCCCAATGTCGGCGCGGCGCTGATCGAGGCGGCGGGCCGCGAGACGTTCGGCGACGTGCTGCTGGCGGCGGCGCAGCGCTACGACTTCGTCGAGGAGGTGTTCGCCTATCGGCTCGGCGCTGACGGCAAGCCGCGGGTCGTCGCCTCGTCGAGCGGGCTCGACCGCTCGGACGAGCGGGCGGAGATTTTCGCCCGCCGCTTCTACCGCGACGATCCGGCGCGCGGCATCTGGGCGGAGACCCCGGTCGGCGCGGTGTTCGCGCGGCGGGTCCATGCCAGCCAGATATTGCTGCACGACTATCGTGCGATCTGTTTCGACAAGCCGGCCTTCGCCGACAAGCTCTGCTTCGGCTGGCGCGGCAGCGAGGAGAGCCTGTTCCTCAGCATGTACCGGCGCGGCGTCGCCGAATGGCAGGGCGCGGCGCGGCTGGCGGCGCTCGCCAGCGTGGCGCTGTCGGCGATCGCGCAGAAGCCGCACCAGCCGGAGGCCAGCCTTGCCGACCGGCTCGAACGGCGGCTGGCGCGCGTCCATCCCGACCTGCGCGGCCGCGAGTTGCAGGTCTGCGCGCGGACCCTGGCGGGCCGCAACGCCGACGAGATCGCGGCCGAGTTGGGGATTGGCCGGGCGACGGTGCTGACCTATCGTCAGCGCGCCTATCAGCGTTACGGCTTCTCGGGGGTCAGCGAATTCCTGCCGGCGATCATCGACTGATCAGGTGGGCTCGTCGTCGGCATCCGCATCGGCATGGGCGAGCAGCGCCTTGACCGAATAGAGCATGGCGAGTTCGCGATGGGCGGCGACGGCCTGCGGCGCCGTGGCGGCTTCGGAGCGTTCCACTTCCTGTCGGGCGCGGAGCAGGAAGTAGGAGGATTCCTCCCCGATTTCCTGCGGAATATTTTCGGAGATATCTCTCTGTTTTACCAACATTATCTTGTTCGCTTGCGACGTTCGGGGGCGAAGCGGACGATAGAGAATTTCGTTGACTGATCGATGAACGGCCCGAACAAGGCCGCCCGGCTTGCGGCCGGGCGAGCCGCATTTGCGAGCAACGGGGAAGCAGAGGAAAAACCGATGGACGACGACCGGGCGCGCAACCGGGAAGAGGAACGGGGCCGCCGGGCGGCCGAGCGCGCCGAAGCCGCGCAGGCGCGCGGCGACCGCCGTGCCGCCGAGCGCGACGAGGCCGCCCGCCTGCGCGAACAGGCGCGCGACGCCCGCCGCGTCGAGGACGAGCAACGCCGCGCCGCGCTGGCCGAGGCGCGCGAGGATCGCCCGAAGCGCCGCGCCTCGGGATCGCTCGCCCGTACCGGCGAGACCAAGGTGGTGCGCGACACCCGCAACTACCGCACCAATGTCGACATCAGCCGGATGCGCCAGCTCGCGATGCGCGGGGCGACGGTCGAGGGCCTCGCCAAGGTGTTCGGCGTTTCGATCGAGACGGTCGAGAAGGCGATCGAAGGCGTCGGAGTGATGAAGCTCTGATGCGGGAGGAAAATGCCGGCCGCGCGATCGGCCTCGATTTCGGCACGACCAACACCGTCGCCGCGGTTTCGCGGGACGACGGGGCGGCGGAACTGGTCACGTTCGCGGGCGAGCAGGCGACCGGGTCGGTGTTCCGCTCGGCGCTCTGCTTCTGGCAGGACGAGGACGAGCGCGGCGGGCTGGGGCATGCGGCGGGGCCCTGGGCGATCGCCGACTATCTCGATTATCCGCAGGGCAGCCGCTTCATCCAGTCGTTCAAGTCGGTTGCCGCCAGTCCGCTGTTCGAACAGGCCTCGGTGTTCCACAAGCGCTTCCGCTTCGAGGAGCTGGGCCAGATATTCCTGGCGCATCTCGCCGCGCATGCGGGCGGGGCGCTCGACGGGCGCGGGGCGCGGATCGTCGTCGGGCGGCCGGTCGACTATGCCGGCGCGCGGGCCGATCCGGCGCTGGCGCGAGAGCGCTACGACCAGATGTTCGCGGGCTTCGGCGCCGAGGTCCATTATGTCTACGAACCGCTCGGCGCCGCGTTCAGCTTCGCCGCGCGGCTGACCGAGCCGACCACCGTGCTGGTCGCCGATTTCGGCGGCGGCACCAGCGACTTCTCGATCGTCCGGGTCGCCGAGCCCGAGGCGCGTCCGCGCTGCGTGCCGCTGAGCTCGACCGGCGTCGGCATCGCCGGGGACCGCTTCGACAGCCGGATCGTCGAGCGGCTGGTGCTGCCGCTGCTCGGCAAGGGCGGCTCCTATCGATCCTTCGACAAGATCCTCGAAATTCCAGCCGGTTATTTCTCGGACTTCTCGGATTGGTCGAAGCTGGCGCTGATGCGCAACCGCCGTACGCTCGACGAGCTGGGCAAGCTGCGCCGCAGCGCGGTCGAGCCGGCGGCGATCGACCGGATGATCGCGATCATCGAGAATGAGCTGGGCTATGCGCTCTACGACGCGGTCGGCCAACTCAAGCGCGCGCTGTCGACCGAGGAGCATGCCGGCTTCCGCTTCACCGGCGGCGGGCTGGACATCGCGAGCGAGGTCAGCCGTGCCGATTTCGAAAGCTGGATCGCCCCCGACATCGCCCGGATCGAAACCGCCGTCGACGCGGCGCTGCTTCGCGCCGGGGTGACGCCGGAGGCGATCGACCGCGTCTTCCTGACCGGCGGCTCGTCGCTGATCCCGGCGATCCGCCGGTCGTTCGAGCGCCGCTTCGGCGAGGAGCGGATCGGCGGGGGCGGCGAGCTGACCTCGATCGCGCACGGCCTCGCGCTGATCGGCCAGGCGGAGAACATCGCCGACTGGGCAGTTTAGACGTCATCCCAGCGAAAGCTGGAATGACGGGTGATGGGGCGCGGGGGCTAGGCGCCCAGTACGCGCACCGGGTCGCTGCCGTCCCAATTCTCCGCCGCCGTCTTCATCATCGTGAAGAAGGCTTCGGTCTTGTCGGTCATCTCGATCAGCTCGATCATGCCGGGCAGCGCGTCGCTGGTGTCCATATAGGCGGCGCGGGCGCCGACCCCGGCGACGCCGTACAGCGCCATCTCATGCCCCAGCGCCTGGTAATGCGCGACGTCGGCGTCGAAGTCGCGGCAGGAGACGCCGAAATGGTGGAAGCCCCAGCCGCGCTTCGCCTGCACCTCGGTATAGACCGAGGGCGTCTCCCAATTGTTCTGCTGGATCAGCTCGACGCACATCGAGCCCGAATAGGTGAGGGCGAGGCTGACGTCGAACTCGGACGGCCGGCCGCGATACTGCGCCTCGAACAGTGGGAAATGGTCGATGACGAACCAGGGGCCGGTCTTCAGCCGCGCGCGATACTGCTCGATCGCCTGGCGGATGTCGGGGACGATATAGGCCACCTGCATGATGCCGCCCATCGGCTGGCCGAAGTCGAGGATCTGATCCATGGGATTCCCTAGTTGGTGAGGCTCATGCCGCCGTCGACCACCAGCGAGGTGCCGGTGACGAAGCGGGCTTCGTCGGACATCAGGAAGAGCACGCCGTTGGCGATGTCGACGGCCTCCTGCCATTTCTTCATCGGCACCTTGGACAGGAAGGCCTCGGCCGCCTGCGCCTCGTCGAGGCCGTGCTCGGCCGCGGTGCGCGCGATCAGCTCGTCGTGCATCGGGGTGCGGACCTGGCCGGGATGGACGCTGTTGCAGCGGATCGCATGGCCCTGCTCGCAGCAATGGAGCGCGACCGACCGGGTGAACTGCATCACCGCCGCCTTCGACGCGCCATAGGCCGACAGGAAGGGCGTCGGCACCAGCGCGCCGATCGACGACATGTTGACGATCGCGCCGCCGCCGGCCGCCGCGATGGCGGGGATCGCATGCTTGCAGCCGAGGAACACGCCCTCGACATTGACCGTGTAGATGCGGCGCCAATCCTCGGCCAGCGCGCCCTCCGGATCGGGCGGGCCCTTGCCGTCGGCGATGCCGGCATTGTTGACGAGGCCGTCGAGCCGGCCGTGCGTCGCGGCGACGTCGGCGATCAGCGCCTGCCACTGGCCCTCGTCGGTCACGTCCTGGCGGATCACGCCGTCGCCGCCCGCTATGTCGGTGCGGACGACGGTGGCGCCTTCCTCGGCCAGCCGCCGCGCGATCGCCGCGCCCAGCCCGGCGGCCGCGCCCGTGACGATGATGACCTTGCCCGAAACCCGTCCGCTCATGTTCAGCCTTTCGAATGGGCGCTGGTGGGGCCCGCCAACTGGGCCCCGTCGATGACCAGCGCATGCCCGCTCATCATCGCAGCTTCGTCGGAGGCCGCGAAGAGGATGGCGTTGGCGATGTCCTGCGGCGTCGCGATCCGGCCGATCGGCACCAGCCGCGCCATCGCGTCGACCATCGCCTGCCGTCCGCCGACCGCATCGGCGATCGGATCGAGCATCTCGCTGTCGACATAGGTGGGATGGACCGAGACGCAGCGGATCGGCAGGCCGCGCTCGGCGCAGAACAGCGCGACCGACTTGCTGAGCGTCGTCACGCCGCCCTTCGACCCGCAATAGCCGGCGACGTCGGAGATGCCGACCAGCCCGGCGAGCGAGGAGACGTTGACGATCGCGCCGCTGCCGCCGCTGGCGGTGATCGCGCGGATCGCCGCCTGGCAGCCGAGCATGACGCCGGTCAGGTTGACCGCGATCATCCTGTTCCACTGGTCCATGGTCAGGTCGAGGATCGTGCCCGGAAAGCCGATCCCGGCGATATTGGCGAGGATGTCGAGCCGGCCGAAGCGATCGACCGTGCGCCGCGCGGCGTCGGCCCAGGCGGCTTCGTCGGCGACGTCGAAGGCGATCGCCATCGCCTGCTCGCCGATCTGGGCGGCGGTGCGCGCGGCGCCGGCCGCGTCGATGTCGGCGACGGCGACGCGGGCGCCCTCGCGGGCGAAGGTCAGCGCCGTCGCCCGGCCGATGCCCGACGCGCCGCCGGTGACGATCGCGATCTTGTCCTTCAGGCGCACCGTCCCGCTTCCTCCCGCTTCGTTGATCCGGGCCGAGGCTAGGCAGCGGGCGGGGAGGGGCAAATAGCGGGAACCACTCAGGCCGGCGAAGGCGGCGGGCGTAGGTGTTCCCCGTCATTTCCCGTGCCGGACGATGCGGCCACTGTGGCCGGGACAACAGCCATTAGGAGACGTGACCATGGTGCTGCTCACCAAGGGCGACAGCCCCGATATCGCCCAGACCAAGCTCCACCGCCCGGCCTTCCATGACGTCGGCAAGCTGCCCTGGCTCGATTGGGTGATGCCGGAGACCTGGTTCAAGCTGCTCAACGTCAATGCGCTGACCGGCGGCTTCACCCTGCTGCTCAAGGTCGGACCCAGCAACGAGGCGCCGGTCCACGGCCATATCGGCGGGGTCGAGGGCATCCTGCTCGAAGGTGGCTTCGGCTATGGCGAGGATCGCGGCCGTGCGGGCTGGTATGTCCGCGAGGCGGGCGGGATCAACCATATCCCCGATACCGATCCCGACGGCATGGTGATGTTCGCCACCGTCAACGGCCCACTGGTCGGCTACAACGCCGACGGCAGCGTCGCGGCGATCGTCGACGCCAAGCTGATGTACGAGATGGCGGTGGCCGGCAACGCCGCCGACCATATCGACAAGCCCGCCGATTGGTGATCGGCAGGATGCGCGACCCATGTCCGTCATGCCGGCGGAGGCCGGCATCTCGGGCGGCTCCTGCCTCAACCTTCGCTCCTCTCTCCGGAGATGCCGGCCTCCGCCGGCATGACGTTCGATGCTCGGACTGATGCAGGATCGGCCGCTGCTGATCAGCGGCCTGCTCGCCCATGCGGCGGCGGCGCATCCGCGGCGGGCGATCCTGTCGCGGGTCGTCGACGAGCCGCTGTGGCGCTACGACTATCATGGGCTGGCGGCGCGGGCCGCGCAGGCGGCGCATATGCTGCGGCGCTTCGGCATCGGGTCCGGCGACCGGATCAGCTCGCTCGGCTGGAACGGCCATCGCCACATGGAGCTGATGTTCGCCGCGCCGGGGATCGGCGCGGTGCTGCACACCGCCAATCCGCGCCTGACCGACGAGCAGATCGCCTATACGATCGACCATGCCGGCAGTTCGATGCTGTTCTACGAGCGCAGCTTCGCCGAACTGGTCGAGCGGCTCGCGCCGCTGCTGCCCGCCGTCCGCCATTATGTGATGTTCAGCGACGCGGAACGCACCGTCGCCGGTTCGGTCGGCGCGCAAAGCTGGGAGGTGCTGCTGGCGCGCGAGACGGCGGCGTTCGACTGGCCGCTGCTCGACGAGAAGGCGGCGGCCTTCCTCTGCTACACCTCGGGCACCACCGGGCATCCCAAGGGCGTGCTCTACTCGCACCGCTCGACCGTGCTGCATGCGATGGCGGCGAGCCTCGGCTCGGCCTTCGGGCTGGGGGCGTTCGACTGCATCATGCCGTGCAGCAGCTTCTACCATGCGACCGGCTGGGGCCTGCCCTTCGCGGGCGCGCTCAACGGTTGCGCCTTCGCGCTGCCCGGCGACCGGATGGACGCGGCCAGCCTGCACGAGCTGGTCGAGACGGCGGGCGTCACCTTCACCTGCGGCGTGCCGACGATCTGGACAATGTATCTCGATCATCTCCAGCGCAGCGGGGCGGGGACCGGTACGCTCGACCGCATCGTCATCGGCGGATCGGCGGTGCCGCGCGCGATGGCCGAACGGTTCGCGCGCGACCATGGCGTCCGGGTGCTCCAGCTCTGGGGCATGACCGAGCTCAACCCGGTCGGCGTGGTGGCGACGCCGACCCCGGCGCTCGCCGAATGGGGCGCCGATCATGTCGACGACGTCATCTGGACCCGGCAGGGCCGGATGCAGTTCGGCGTCGAGTTGAGGATCGTCGGCGAGGATGGCGCGGCGCTGCCGCATGACGGCGAGAGCGCGGGCGCGCTCATGGTGCGCGGCCCTTGGACGATCCGGCGCTATTTCCGCGCGGAGGAGGACGCCGCCGACGCCGATGGCTGGTTCGACACGGGCGACATCGCCACGATCGACGGCGACGGCTTCCTGCGCCTCACCGACCGCGCCAAGGACGTGATCAAGTCGGGCGGCGAGTGGATCAGCTCGATCGACATCGAGAATATCGTCGTCGGCCTGCCCGGCGTGCGGATCGCCGCCGTCGTCGGCGTCCACCATCCGAAATGGGAGGAGCGCCCGATCCTGGTGATCGAGGCGCACGACGGCGCGATGGTGACGGTCGAGATGGTCCGCACCTTCCTGACGCCGCGGATCGCGCGCTGGTGGATGCCCGACCGCATCCTGTTCGAGGCGGTGCCGCTCACCGCGACGGGCAAGATCGACAAGAAGGCGTTGCGCGCCCGCCACGCCGTTTGTCTGGCGGCTGAGCCGGCGGCCTGATCAGGCGGCTTTCCTAAGTCATTGAATCGCGGGATCGCCTTGTCCGCTCACCCTGAGGAGGGCTGAGCGAAGTCGAAGCCCGCCTCGAAGGGCCTTCGAGACGCCACTTCGCCACGCTCAGTGGCTCCTCAGGCGGAGCGGGTCATGTTTAAGGCGCGACGCTCATTGCTTTAGTGGATCTGGAGCAGCCGCGACAGCAATTGCGTCCGGCTGCCGACCCCGACCTTGCGGTAGATCGAGCGCAGATGATTCTCGCCGGTGCGCAGCGAGATGCCCAGTTCCTGGCTGAGCGACGCGTTGCACTTGCCTGCCGCGATCCGCGAGACGACTTCGGCCTCGCGCTCGGTCAGTCCGAATTTGCGGCAGGCGCCGTCGATCGCGTGATGCTTGCCCGCTCCGTTGGTGACGACCAGATGGAACAGTCGTCCGTCGGCCGAATGGAAATTGCGGATCTCGACCTCGACCGGCTTGGGCATGTCGGCGCGGAAGGTGAGCGCGCCGCCTTCGCTGCGATCGCAGCCGAGCAGCTTCTGCTTGATCTCGCCGAGCAGCGAGGACCCCCGGCCGTCCGCGCCGCCGACGCCGATATCCTCCATGCCGCGCGCATTGGCGTTGCGGATCACCAGGTCCTCGTCGAAGATCAGGAAGCCGAAATCGTTGCCGGCCTCCTTCGCCGCCATCGCGATCGTCTCGGACAGGGTGATCGCCTCCTTCGCGGCAAGCACGTAGAGCACCGAGCGGAGCGCGGGCCCCAGCCGCTCGAACCAGCCGATCTGATCGGCCGAGAAGGCCGGATCGTCGAGCCGGCGGTGGAAGCCGACGCAGGCGAGCTGGGTCTCGAAGGCGGTGTTCATCGGCAGGACGAAGGCGACGACATGGCCGACGTCGAACGGTTGCAGGAAGCTGCTGCCATAATAGCTGTTCTGCTCCAGGATGCGCTTGAACGATCCGGTCAGCATGTTGGGCAGCGGGCGCTTGGGATCGTCGAGCCAGTCCATCGCCGGGCGCATGACCGGATCGAGCTTGTGGAACTCGTCGAGATAGACGCCGACCGATCCCGGCTTGTGGCCGACATAGCTGTGGGCGCCGAAATGGCGGTCGCCGAGCGGGGAGGCGAACATCTGGATGAAGACCGCGCTGGTCGCGCCGAGCGCGTCGACCAGCGGCTCGAGGATGTGGCCGCCGATGTCGTCGAGCCCGTCGCAGGACAGGATCTTCTCGTAGAGGCTGGCCGACGGGGCGGAGGTGAAACTCTGCTTCGACATGGTCGTCTTCGTTCCTCCTCCCTCGTCGCTGGGCCGTCTGGCGCGGCCTGCGGCGGCGAACCGCCTTCGATAACCGGGGCTGGTTCTACGCCGCCACGGGCCTTGCGTCCATGTCGTTGCACCTTCAGCGGGTGAGTATTTCCCGTCATAGGCAGCGCACCCGCCCCGATGCAGATAGGCTCCGTTCCAAAAAGGTGCCGGCCTGTCGTCGTGGTCCGGCCTATCGGGGAGAGGCAAGAGTGTTCAAAGACAGCATCGGGGCGTTCCGTTCGGCGGCCTGCGGCTTCGCGCTGGCCGTCGCGGGCCTGTCCATGCCCGCTTTCGCGCAGGACAGGGCGGCACCGGCCGCCGACGACGCGGTCGACGAGATCGTCGTGACCGCGACCCGCCGCGCCGCGAACGTGCAGGATATCGGCATCGCGGTGACGGCGCTGGGGGGCGACCGTCTGACCGAACTGGGCCTGCGCAACTCGACCGACCTGGCGGCGATGACGCCGGGCCTGCAGTTCACCGCGCCGGGCGGCCCGCCGGTCGCCGGCCTGATCTCGATCCGCGGCGTCTCGCAGAACGACTTCGCCGGCCATATCGAGCCCGCCAACGCCTTCTATGTCGACGAGGTCTATCAGCCCTCCAACGCCACCAGCGTGCAGGAGCTGTTCGACGTCAGCCGGGTCGAGGTGCTGAAGGGGCCGCAGGGCACGCTGTTCGGCCGCAACGCGACCGGCGGCCTGATCCACGTCATCACCAACCAGCCGACCGACGAGCTGAGCGGCTTCGTCGACGCGACCTATGGCAGCTACGACCAGTTCCGGGTCGAGGCGGCGGTCGGCGGCCCGCTGGGCGAAGGCGTCTCGGCGCGCATCGCGGTGCTCAAGAACAAGGCCGACGGCTATATCAAGAACGACATCGGCTCCGACATCCTGGCCAACGACACGCTGGCGGCGCGCGGCCAGGTGAAGATCGAGCCGAACGACCGGCTGACCGTCAACCTGTTCGCCGACTGGTACAAGATCCGCCCGGTCGCGACCGGCGGCGCGATGATCACCGGCGCGGCGCAGGACGCGGACGGGCTCGGCGTGCTGCTGCCGCCTGGCTCGCCGACCGGCTTCGGCTATGTCGACGCCGACGGCGATCCCTATACCGGCTCGTTCAACTTCGCGGGCCGCTTCACCCGCGAGACCTGGACGGTCGGCGGCAAGATCAACCTCGATCTCGGCGGCGGCTATTCGCTTGCGACCGTCACCAGCTACCAGAGCCTCGACAGCGAATATGCGGCCGACAACGACTTCTCGCCGATCGACATCGGCATCTTCGGGCAGAACGCCAAGGCCAAGCATTTCACCCAGGAAATCCGCCTGATCGAGGATGAGGGCGCGTTCCGCTGGACCGCCGGCCTCTATTACCTCAACATCAAGGGCGACTATTTTCAGGGCTTCAACCTGCCGGCCTTCGGCACCTATCCGCGCGCCGACTACAGCGTCGACACCCAATCCTACTCGGCCTTCGGGCAGGCGGAATATGACCTGACCGAGCAGCTCAAGCTGACCGCCGGTATCCGCGTCACCCGCGACGAGAAGAAATATTATTACTCGGAGGTCTGCACCGGCCCGCTGTGCCCGGCCTTCATCGCGCCGGGATCGCTCGCCTCGGCCGGCGTCACCACCGACAAGCATGGCGAGACCGGCGTCTCGGGCCGCCTCGCGCTCGATTACAA
This sequence comes from Rhizorhabdus wittichii RW1, assembly GCA_000016765.1. Lineage (NCBI taxonomy): Bacteria > Pseudomonadati > Pseudomonadota > Alphaproteobacteria > Sphingomonadales > Rhizorhabdaceae > Rhizorhabdus > Rhizorhabdus wittichii. Next base: position 846,706 of record CP000699.1, on the reverse strand, counting down.
GCCCAATAGCGACACACTGCTCTATGCGAGCATCAATCGCGGCTACAAGGCGTTCAACTACAATGCCGGCTTCGTCGGGCAGGCGCCGCTCACCGGCTTCCGCTTCAAGGGCGAGAACCTGATGGCCTATGAAGTGGGCGGCAAGTTCGAGTTCTTCGATCGCCGCCTGCGGCTTAACGGCGCCACTTATTATTACGACTATTCGGACTATCAGGCGTTCGACCAGCGTGGCTTCAACTTCACGCTCTTCAACACCAGCGCGAAGATGTACGGCGCCGATTTCGAGCTGTCGGCGCGGCCGGGCATGGGCTTCCAGTTCGATGCGGGCCTGGCGCTGCTCCACACCAATGTGAAGGGCATCCCGATCGGCACCCGCCTGGTCGACCGCAAGGCGCCGCAGTCGCCCGACTATACGATCAACCTGGCCGCGACGAAGCGCTTCGACCTCGGCTTCGGCCAGTTGAGCGGCACGATGAACGCGATCTACACCGACGACTTCTACGCCCAGCTCACCAATGCGCAGGCGACCCTGATCAAGGGAAGCTGGCTGGCCAATGCGCGGGTGTCGCTGAAGTTCGCCGACAGCGGCTTCGAGCTGGCGGGCTTCGTCAACAACCTGTTCGACAAGGCGCGCAAGACCTTCGCCTTCGACGTCTCGGCCCCGCCGCTCGGCGGCTCCTACGGCACCTACGCCACCCCGCGCTGGTTCGGCGTGCAGGCGCGGTACAGCTTCTGAGGCCTCCCAACTTCACCGTCGCCCCTGCGAAGGCAGGGGCCCATGTCTCTCATCAGCCAGATGCCATCCGGGAGACGACAGACATGGATGCCAGCCTTCGCTGGCATGACGGGGGAGGTGGGGAAGTCACACCGCGATCGCGGTGGTCGACTTGATGCGCTTGAGCGCGAAGTGCGACGCCGAATGCGCCACCGCCGGCTGGGCGAGCAGGCGGCGCATCAGGAAATCCTCATATTCCGCCATGTCGCTGACGGTGACGCGGATCTGATAGTCCCACTCTCCGGACATGGAGAGGCATTCCATCACCTCCTCGCGGCCGACGATGAAGGATTCGAACGCCGACCGGCTCTCGACGTCGTGCGCCTTCATCCGCACCTGGCAGACCACGTCGAGCGTCTTGCCGATCGCCTGCGGGTTGAGCAGCCGGACGGTCGGGCCGAGCACACCGGCCTCCTCCAGCGCCTTCAGCCGGCGCCAGCATGATGCGGGGGAGGACCCCACCTCTTCGGCCAGCGCCGCCTGGCTGATGTCGGCGCGGCGCTGCAGCACCCGGAGCAGCTTGCGGTCGATCGAATCGAGCTGAACTTTTTCCATCATCAAATCCGATAATGTGAAACGCTGATTTCATATCTGGCGTTATCATGCCTAAGTTTGAACGACATCTTTCGGCTGCATGCGATAAAAAATCCACAGGAAATGCATGTCCGAAGGAGCGGCCGACGATGATCACCCTCGACGAGACGACCGTGGCGCCGCCGCGCGCGCTGTTCGGCCGGCTCGAGCTTCAGCCTTCGGACTCGCTGCTGGCTCTGATCGGCCTCTATGCGGCCGACCCGCGCGCCAGCAAGATCGACCTCGGCGTCGGCGTCTACAAGGACGAGGCCGGGCATACCCCGGTGTTCGCGGCGGTGAAGGCCGCCGAGGCGAAGCTGCTCGCCGAGCAGCCGACCAAGGCCTATGTCGGGCCCGAAGGCGATATCGGCTTCTTCGAGGGGCTGGCGCCGATTGTGTTCGGCGACGCCGCGCCGCGCGCCCGCCTCGCCGGTCTCCAGACCCCGGGCGGCACCGGCGCGCTGCGGCTGGGCGCCGAGCTGATCGCCCGCAACAATCCCGATGCGGTCATCCATGTCGGTGGCCCGACCTGGCCGAACCATGCGCCGATCTTCGCGGCGGCGCGGCTCGCGCTGCGCCAGCACCGCCATATCGACCTGACCACACAGGAGCTGTGCTTCGACGACGTGCTCGCCGCCTTGCAGACCGCAGTGCCGGGCGACGTCGTGCTGCTCCACGGCTGCTGCCACAACCCGACCGGCGCCGATTTCACGGCCGACCAGTGGGAGGCACTCGGCGCGTTGATGGCGAAGCGCGGGCTGCTGCCCTTCATCGACCTCGCCTATCAGGGCCTCGGTGCGTCGATGGACGAGGATGCCGAGGGCGTCCGCATCGTCGCGCGCCACTGCCCGGAGATGCTGGTCGCCTATAGCTGCGACAAGAATTTCGGCCTCTATCGCGAGCGGGTCGGGGCGCTGTTCATACTCGCCGCCGAGCCCGAGGCGGCCGCCGTCGTCCAGTCGAACCTGCTGAGCCTCGCCCGCGCCAACTGGTCGATGCCGCCGGATCATGGCGCGGCGGTCGTGCGTTTGATCCTCGAAAGCGCCGAGCTGCGCGCGCAATGGCTGGCCGAGCTCGACGAGGTCCGCGCCCGCATCGCCGCGATGCGCGCCGGGCTCGCCGCGCTCGATCCCGCGCTGGCCTTCATCGGGCGGCAGAAGGGCATGTTCTCGACCCTGCCGCTCTCGCCCGACCAGGTGAAGGCGATGCGCGAGCGGTACGCCATCTACATGGCCGGGTCCGGCCGCATCAACATCGCGGGCCTCACCCCCGCCAAGCTCGCCCCGCTCGCCGCCGCCTTCGCGGCGGTCCGCTGACCGAAGACGGAGTTTCCCCATGGCCACCGCCGCGCTCAAGCAGCCGCTCCGCAACGCCCCCGACGATAATGTCGACTGGAAGCGCGTCGCCTATCTCGTCCACCTGTCGCGCGCGCTCGACAAGATGGAGGAGACCCGGCTCGTTCCCGAGAAGGAGGTGCTCTACCAGTTCTCGGCGCGCGGCCACGACATGGGGCAGATCCTGCTCGGCTGCCGGCTCGACAATCCGCAGGATGCGAGCTGCGGCTATTATCGTTCGCGCCCGCTGCTGCTGGCGCTCGGCGTCGACGTGGCCGACGCGCTCGGCTCGGCGATGGGCCGCGCGGGCGGCTATTCGGACGGCCGCGACATCGGCGTGGTGTTCAACTTCCCCAACCCCGACGGCGCCTCGGCCCTGCCGATGTGCGGCGGGGTCGGCGCGCAATACACGCCGACCGCCGGCTGGGCGCAGGCGATCGAATATTACCGCACCGTCGTGAAGGACCCCGCCTATGACAAGGCGCTGGCGGTCGTGCTCGGCGGCGACGGATCGGTCGCGTCGAACGGCTTCTGGGCGGCGCTGACCATCGCGACGACGCAGAAGCTGCCGATGCTCTTCTACATCGAGGACAACGGCTTCGGCATCTCGGTGCCCTCGACCTTCCAGACGCCGGGCGGCAACATCGCCGCCAATCTGGGGAGCTGGCAGGGGCTCGAGATATTCTCGGGCGACGGCACCGACCCGGCCGAGGCCGCGCGCCTCGTTGACGCGGCGACGTCCTATGTCCGCGACCGGCGCGCGCCCGCGATGCTGCGGCTGACCGTGCCGCGCCTCCAGGGCCACAGCTTCCAGGACACCCAGACCTACAAGTCGTCCAACGTCGTCGAGGCCGAATGGGCGCGCGATCCGCTGCCCAAGCTCAAGTCCTACCTGGTCCCCGCCGTGCTGAGCGAGGCCGAGTGGGACAGGTTGCAGGGCGAGGCGCAGGCCGCCGCCGAAGCCGCCTGCGAGGAGGCGAAGGCGCGCCCAGTCTCGCAGCCCGAAAGCGTGATGAAGAACGTCTTCTTCGAAGGCGAGATGCAGGCCGAGGGCGGCATGGCGCTGCACGGCTATGTCGCGCCCGCCGCGACCGGGGAGCCCAGGCCCGAGGGGCAGCGGATCAACATGGTGACCGCGATCCGCCGCACCCTCGACCATGAGCTGTCGATCAACGACAAGGTCGTGCTGTTCGGCGAGGATATCGGGCCGAAGGGCGGCGTCCACGCGGTGACGCTCGGCCTCCAGGAGAAATACGGCACGGAGCGCGTGTTCGACACCTCGCTGTCGGAGGAGGGCATCATCGGCCGCGCGGTCGGCATGGCGCTCGCCGGGCTGATGCCGGTGCCGGAGATCCAGTTCCGCAAATATGCCGAGCCGGCGACCGAGCAGATCAACGATTGCGGCACGATGCGCTGGCGCACCAACAACCGCTTCGCGGCGCCGATGGTGGTCCGCATCCCGGGCGGCTTCTTCAAGTGCGGCGATCCCTGGCACAGCCAGACCAACGAGGTCGCCTTCGTCCACAATCCGGGCTGGAAGGTCGCGGTGCCGTCCAATGCCGAGGACGCGGTCGGCCTGCTGCGCGCCTCGCTGCGCGGCAACGATCCGGTGATCTTCTTCGAGCATCGCAACCTGCTCGACCTCGCCTGGGCGCGGCGGCCCTATCCGGGCGACGATTTCGTGCTGCCGTTCGGCCAGGCGAAGTTCACCCGGCAGGGCAGCGACATCACCATCGTCACCTGGGGCGCGATGGTGCCGCGCTGCGAGGATGCGGCCGCGCATGTCTCGGCCGACGTCATCGACCTGCGCACGCTGATGCCGTGGGACCGCGAGGCGGTACTGGACTCGGTGCGCCGCACCCGCCGCTGCCTGATCGTGCACGAGGATCTCCAGACCGCCGGCTTCGGCGCGGAGATCGCGGCGGTGGTCGCCGACCAGGCGTTCATGGACCTCGACGCGCCGGTCGCGCGGGTGACGATGCCCGACATTCCCAGCCCGCATAATCCGTTGCTGCTCGATTGGGCGGTGCCGTCGGTCGAGCGCATCCGCGCGAAGATCGACGAACTGATCGCGTTCTGATCGAGGGGGCAGAGATGGGATATATCGATATTTTCGTGCCCGCCGAGCAGGAGGGCACCAAGGCGATCGTGCGGAGCTGGCTCCGCAATGTCGGCGACCGGGTCGAGGAGAATGATCCGCTGGTCGAGCTGGAGACGGACAAGGTCACCCAGGAAGTGCCCGCGCCGGCCGCCGGCGTGATCGCCGAGATACTGTTGGCATCCGACGCGGAGGCCGAGCCTGGCGCTTTGCTCGGCCGCCTGAGGGTCGGTGACGAGGCGGCGGCGGGCGCGACGCCCCCGGCCGCTTCCGGGGATGCCGGAGCCGAGCCTGGGGAGGCGGGGTTCGCCCCGGCTCCGGCATCTTCCCCGGCGCCGGCCGCGCCGGGCGACAAGAGCATGGCGCTGGCGCTGTCCCCTGCGGTGCGCCGCGCCGTGCGGACGCACGACATCGATCCGGCGACGATCACCGGCACCGGCAAGGCGGGGCGGATCACCCGCGCCGACGTCGACAAGGCGGTCGCCGAGCGCGCCGCCGCGCCGGCTCCCAGGCCCGCGCCGGCCCCTGTCGCGGCGCGCGAGGAGGCTCCGGCGTCGGCAGGCGGCGTGCGGTCGATCCCGCACGACCGGATGCGCCTGGCGATCGCCCAGAACATGCTCAACAGCGTGACGGTCGCTCCGCACGTCACGGCGATGTTCGAATGCGACTTCACCGCGATCATGGCGCATCGCCGCAAGCACAAGGCGGCGTTCGCGGCGGAGGGCGCGAACCTGACCTTCACCGCCTATTTCATCGCGGCCTGCGTCGCGGCGATGAAGGCGGCGCCGGCGATCAACAGCCGCTGGCACGACGACCGGCTCGACATCTTCGACGACGTCAACATCGGCATCGGCACCGCGCTGGGCGACAAGGGGCTGGTCGTCCCGGTCGTCTCGAAATGCCAGGAGCTGTCGCTGCTCGGCATCGCCAAGCGGCTGACCGAGATGGTCGAGCGCGCCCGCGCCAACAAGCTGACCCCGGCCGACATGCGTGGCGGCACCTTCACCATCTCCAACCATGGCGTGTCGGGATCGCTGTTCGCCACGCCGATCATCATCAACCAGCCGCAGTCGGCGATCCTCGGCATCGGCAAGACCGAGAAGCGGGTGGTGGTGCGCGAGGTCGACGGCGTCGACACGATCCAGATCCGGTCGCTCGCCTATGTCTCCCTGACGATCGACCATCGCGTGGTCGACGGGCACCAGACCAACGGCTGGCTCTCGGCCTTCGTCGAGACGCTCGAAAACTGGCCGTCGTGAGGGAGGGCCGATAGCGATCGCCATCACCGGTGGATCAGCGCGGTTGACGTGCCGCCAACACCCGCTAGTCCGTTCTTTCGCATTGGAAATGGCAACGGGGCGATAATGGCGCGGACGCAGGCGGCCGATTATGAGGAACGACGCGAGGCGATCGTCGAGAAGGCGGCCGAGCTGTTCGCCGAGCGCGGCTTCCTGGGCGCGTCGGTGTCGGACATCGCCAAGGCCTGCAAGACCTCCAAGTCGTTGCTCTACCATTATTATCCGTCGAAGGAGGACGTGCTCTACGCGGTCATGGCCTCGCATATCGACGGGCTGGTGGACAGCGTCGAGACCGCGATGGGCGAAGCCGGCGCGGCGCGCGATCGTCTGCGCCGGCTGCTGCGGCTATTCATGGCCGATTATGTCGGCGCGGCGTCGCGGCAGAAGGTTCTGTTGAACGAGCTCGACAACCTGCCGCAGGACCGGCGCGCGGCGATCATCGCCAAGCAGCGCCGCATCGTCGACACGGTGCAGGCGCTGCTGGTCGAGATCGATCCCGCGCTCGCCGGGGACAAGGGCGAGGCGCGGGTGCGGACCATGCTGCTGTTCGGCATGATCAACTGGACCGGCAACTGGTACGACCCCGCCGGCCCGCTCAAGCCCGAGGCGATCGCCGACCGCGCCTTCGACCTGATCGCGGGGTAAGGCAAAGCCCATGCCAGTCATGCCGGCGGAGGCCGGCATCTCGGGCGTCTCCTGCGGCAACCTCATCTCTTTTCCTCCCGAGATCCCGGCCTCCGCCGGGATGACGCGTGGGAAGAATGGGGTGCATCCGTTGGCTTTCGATTCCGGTCCGCTCTAAACCTCAGCCATGCGGAAGCTGCTGGGTCTCCAATATCTGCGTGGCCTTGCGGCGGTGGCGGTGGTGCTGTTCCACGCGGCCGGGCGGTCCGGGCTGAACTTCCATGCCGGCGAGGCCGGGGTCGACCTGTTCTTCCTGCTCAGCGGCTTCCTGATGGTCGCGATCAGCGGGCCGGAGACGCGCCCGCTCGCCTTCCTCGCCGACCGGGTCCGCCGGATCGTCCCCGTCTACTGGATCGCGACCAGCGTCATGCTCGCCGCCGCGCTGGCCGGCGCCTTCCCCAAGGTCTGGCTGGAGGCGGACCATGTCCTCGCTTCCTATCTGTTCCTGCCCTGGACCTCGCCCAGCAACGGCCATGTCTGGCCGCTGCTCGTGCCGGGCTGGACGCTCAACTTCGAAATGGCCTTCTACCTGCTGTTCGCGGCGCTGCTGCCGCTCGGCCGGCAGGTCCGGCAGGTCGCGGCGCTGACGCTGCTGTTCGCCGGGCTGGTGACGCTGCGGCCGCTGCTCGATCCGGCCAGCGCGCTCGCCACCTTCTACACCGATCCGATCCTGCTCGAATTCGCCGGCTGCTGCTGGCTCGGCATCCTGTGGAAGCGTCCCGGCGACTGGCCGCGCTGGCTGGGGTGGGGGAGCGCGCTGGTCGCGCTGGCGGCGGTCGGCTGGGTGGCGTTCCATGCGCCGCAGCTCCCGCGCGCGATCGGCTTCGGCCTGCCCGCCGCGCTACTGCTGGCGAGCATATTGGCGCTGGAGCGGCGCGCGGCGATCGGCGAGTGGCGGCTGCCGTTGCTGCTCGGCGACGCCAGCTATTCGATCTATATCTGGCACACGCTCGCCATCTCGGTGACGGTCCGGCTCGCCGGGCGGCTCGGGCTGTCCCAGATGCCGACGATCGCGCTCGGCATCGTCGGCGGGATCGCCGCCGGCCTGATCGGCTATCTGCTGATCGAGCGGCCGATCCTCGCCTGGTTCCGCGAGCGGCGCACTGTCCGTGGGGTGCCGGTTCCGGCGGGCCCCTGAGCAGAGGCTATCTGCCCTGCCAGTCGGGCCGGCGCTTCTCGCGGAAGGCGGTGATGCCCTCGGCCTTGTCGGCGGTGCCGAGCAGCTTGAGGAAGCGGACCCGCTCGCTGCGCAGATGCGCGGCCTCGTCGAGATGCTCGGCGTCGCGGATGCTCGCCTTGGCGGCGCGCAGCGCGAGCGGCGCGCGCATCGCCAGCTTGGCCGCCAGCGCCAGCGCGTCGTCGAGCGCCTGTCCCTGTTCGGCGAGGCAGGCGACCAGGCCGATCGCATGCGCCTCCTCCGCGCCGATCGGCTCGCCGGTCAGCACCATGTGCATAGCCCGCGCCTGGCCGATGCGGCGGGGCAGGGTGGCGGTGCCGCCTGCGCCCGGGATGATGCCCAGGTTGGTTTCGGGCTGGCCGATCTTCGCGCCCTTCGCCGCGACGACGATGTCGGCGCACATCATCAGCTCCGCCCCCGCGCCGAGGCACCAGCCCTCGACCGCGGCGACGAGCGGCTTCGAGAAGGAGCGGATCGCCGCCCAGGCGATGTAGCGCGGCGTCTCGATCGGATCGCCGGCCCCGCTCGCGAGCAGTTCGTCGATGTCGGCGCCCGCGGCGAACAGCGTGTCGCTGCCGGTGATCACCACCACGCGCACGTCCTTGTCGCCTTCGGCCGCATTGATCTCGTCGGCGACGGCGCGCAGCAGCGGGGTCGCCAGCGCATTGCGCCGTTCGGGATGGTTGAGGCGGATCAGCACCACGCCCCCGGCGCGGCGCTCGACGATCAGGGTGCGGGGATCAGGCATCGAAGTTGAGTTCGACGTCGTCGGTCAGCGGCACCGCCTGGCAGGTCAGCACATAGCCGGCGGCGACCTCCTCCGGCGCGAGGCCGTAATTCTGCTTCATCGTCACCTCGCCCGACACCACCTTGGCGCGGCAGGTGGCGCAGACGCCGGCCTTGCAGGCGAAGGGAGCAGGCATGCCGGCGGCGCGCGCATTCTCCAGGATCGAGCCCTTGTCGGCGTCGAAGGTAACGGTGCGGCGGCGGCCGTCGAGGGTCAGCTTGACCTTCAGCCCTTCCGCCTTGCGCTCCAGCTCGCGCGCGGCGGCAAGCTGGGCTCCGGTCATCTCGCCGACCGTGAAGCGCTCGATCAGGATGCGCTCGCCGGGCACGCCGGCCGCCTTCAACCCGGCCTCGACCGCGTCCATCATCGGCCCCGGACCGCAGATGAACGCCGCGTCGATGGCCGCCGGGTCGATCAGCGGGCCGAAGATCTCGGCGGTCTTGGCGGTGTCGAGCCGGCCGTTGAACAGGGTGATGTCGTCTTCCTCGTCCTCGAGGAAATGATAGACTTCGAGGCGGTCGAGGAAGCGGTTCTTCATCGCCGCGATCTCCTCGAGGAACATGATGCTGCTGCTCGCCCGATTGCCGTAGAACAGGACGAACCGGCTCTTCGGCTCCTCGCGCAGCGCGGTCTTGAGCAGCGACAGGATCGGCGTGATCCCCGATCCGCCCGCGAAGCCCGCATAGACGGCGGAACGATCGGGATCGAAGGTCCAGGTGAAGCTGCCGTGCGGGGGCATCACCTCCATCGTCTGGCCGGCGGACAGCGTCCGGTTGGCCCAGGTCGAGAAGACGCCGCCGTTGATCTGCTTGATCGCGACCCGCAGCTCGCCTTCATGCGGCGCGGCGCAGATCGAATAGTTGCGGCGGATGTCCTCGCCCTCGATCTCGGTGCGCAGGGTCAGGTGCTGGCCGGGGGTGAAGCGGAACGCATCGCGCAGCTCGTCGGGCACGGTGAAGCGCAGCGACACCGCGTCGTCGATCTCGCGCCGGACCTCGGCGATCTGGAGGGCGTGAAAGCCGCTGGACATATCTACTTCCTTTTCCCCCGGGCCGGGCCGCGCATCCCGCGTCGGCCTCGTCCCATCAACGTCAATGGCATTTGAACCGGTCGAACGGCTCGTGGCAGTCGGCGCATTTCCAGAGCGCCTTGCAGGGCGTCGAGCCGAAGCGGCTGACCTCCTGCGTATGGGGCGATCCGCAGCGCGGGCATTCGACGATGTCGGCGCCGCGCAGCGACCGCGCCTCGGCCCCCTTGGGCGGCGGCGCGATGCCGTAGGCGCGCAGCTTCTCGCGCCCCGCGTCGCTGATCATGTCGGTGCTCCACGGCGGCGACAGCACCGTGCGGATCGCGACGTCCGCCATCCCCGCCTCGTCGAGCGCGACGCGGATCGCCATCTCGATCGCGATCGTCGCCGGGCAGCCCGTATAGGTCGGCGTGATGATCACGCTCGGCCCCTCCGGGTCGACGCCGCGCACGATGCCGAGCTCGACGACCGACACGGCCGGGATCTCGGGATCGGGCACCTCGGCGAGGACCGTCTCGATCCGGTCCCGCAGCGCTTGTTCCGACAGGGCGGCTCCGGCGGCCATGCTGCTTACCAGGCGGCTTCCGGGTGGGCGCGCGGGAGCTGCTGCATCACGCCCAGCAGGTGCGACAGATGCTCGGTGTGCCGGCCCTCGCGGCCCGCGCCGACCTGCCAGACCGGCTCCGCGGCGGGCAGGGTGGCCTCGGCCAGCACCTCGGCGACGCGCGCGTCGAACGCCGGGCGGAGCGCCGCCCGGTCGACGAGCACGCCCTGGTCGATCAGCGCGCGCTGGTCAGCGTCCACCGCGAACATGTCGTCGATGAAGCGCCAGAACCAGTCGAAGCCGTCGACCATGCGCTGGTGGCTCTCCTCGGTCCCGTCGCCCAGGCGGATCACCCAGTCGGCCGAGATGTCGGCATGGTAGCGCACTTCCTTGACCGCCTTGGCGGCGATCTCGGCGATGCGCGGGTCGGTCGATCCGACCAGCCCCTCGAACAAGGCGAGCTGATAGGTCGAGAACAGGAACTGGCGCGCCATGGTCTGGCCGAAGTCGCCGTTCGGCTGCTCGACCAGCAGGCAGTTGCGGAACTGCTCGGCGTCGCGGTGGAAGGCGAGGCGGTCGGCGTCGCGGCCCTTGCCCTCGACTTCCCCGGCATAGCCGAGGAACAAGGTCGCCTGGCCCATCAGGTCGAGGCCCAGGTTCGACAGGCTGAGGTCGACCTCGACGCTCGGCGCCTGGCCGCACCACTCGCAGAGGCGCTGCGCCAGGATCAGGCTGTCGTCGCCCAGTTCGAGCAGGCTGCGGAAGAGAATGTCGCTCATCGCGCCCTCACATGTGCTTCACGGCGTCGGGCAGCTCGTAGAAGGTCGGATGCCGGTAGATCTTGGTCTGCGCCGGCTCGAACAACTCGCCCGACTGGTCGGGGTCCGACGCGGCGATGTCGGTCGACTTGACGACCCACAGGCTCACGCCTTCCATGCGGCGGGTATAGGTGTCGCGCGCGTGGCGCAGCGCCATCTCCGCGTCCGGCGCATGCACCGAACCGACATGGCGATGGTCGAGCCCGCCGCGGGCGCGGACGAACACTTCCCAGAGCGGCCAATCCTTGCTCATCTCTTTCCTTCCTTCTGTCAGGCGGCCGCGGCGGCCGAACGGGCGGCGCGCTTCGCCTCATGGGCATCGGCGGCGGCGCGGACCCAGGCGCCGTCGTTCCAGGCGGCGCGGCGCGCCTTCATGCGCTCCTTGGCGGTCGGGCCCTCGCCGCGCACGACGGCGTAGAACTCGTCCCACTCGATCGCGCCGAAATCATAATGGCCGCGTTCCTCGTTCCACTTCAGGGCGGGATCGGGGATGGTCAGGCCGAGCAGCTCGGCCTGCGGCACGGTGGCGTCGACGAACTTCTGGCGCAGCTCGTCATTGGTCTCGCGCTTGATCCGCCAGCGGATCGACTGCGCGGTGTTCGGCGAATTGTCGTCCGACGGGCCGAACATCATCAGCGACGGCCACCACCAGCGATCGAGCGCGTCCTGCGCCATCGCCTTCTGCGCGGGCGAGCCGTTGGCCATCGCCATCATGATGTCGAAGCCCTGCCGCTGGTGGAAGCTCTCCTCCTTGCAGACGCGGACCATCGCGCGGGCATAGGGGCCGTAGCTGGTGCGCTGCAGCGGCACCTGGTTCATGATCGCGGCGCCGTCGACCAGCCAGCCGATCGCGCCGATATCCGCCCAGTTGAGCGTCGGATAGTTGAAGATGGTCGAATATTTGGCGCGGCCGCTGTGCAGCGCGTCGATCATCTGCTCGCGGCTCGTGCCCAGCGTTTCCGCCGCGCAATAGAGGTAGAGGCCGTGGCCGCCCTCGTCCTGAATCTTGGCGAGCAGGATCGCCTTGCGCTTCAGGCTCGGCGCGCGGGTCAGCCAGTTGCCCTCGGGCAGCATGCCGACGATCTCGCTGTGCGCGTGCTGGGAGATCTGGCGGGTGAGAGTGCGGCGATAGGCCTCGGGCATCCAGTCCTTCGGCTCGATGAACTCATCCGCCGCGACGCGGGCCTCGAAGGCCGCGATCAGCGCGGGGTCCTCGCCGCCGATCGGCGTGGGGGCGGTGGCCGTCTTGTCGAGTTCCGTCGTGTACATGAGCGAATCTCCTTATGACCTGCACTATATAATTAACCGAACGATCGGTCAATCAATTAGCGAGAGGCGGGGAGCCCGGCCGTCAAACCGGGCTCCGCCGGGGCCTCACACCCGTTCGATCGCCAGCGCGATGCCCTGGCCGACGCCGATGCACATGGTGCAGAGCGCCTTGCCGGCGCCGCTGCGGACCAGTTCCTCGGTCGCGGTCAGCACCAGCCGCGCGCCCGACATGCCGAGCGGGTGGCCGAGCGCGATCGCGCCGCCGTTCGGGTTCACATGCGCCGCGTCGTCGGGCAGGCCGAGCTGGCGGAGCACGGCGAGGCCCTGGCTGGCGAACGCCTCGTTGAGCTCGACCACGTCGATCGCGCCGATGCCGATGCCGAGCCGCTCGAGCAGCTTCTTGCTGGCCGGGGCCGGGCCGATGCCCATGATGCGCGGCGGCACGCCCGCCACCGCGCCGCCCAGCACCTTGGCGCGCGGGGTCAGGCCATAGGCCTCGACCGCCGCCTTGCTGGCGACGATGATCGCGGCGGCGCCGTCGTTGACGCCGCTGGCGTTGCCGGCGGTGATCGTGCCGTCGGCGCGGACGATCGGCTTGAGCTTGCCGAGCGCCTCCATCGAGGTCTCGCGCGGATGCTCGTCGCGGTCGACGACGATGGGATCGCCCTTGCGCTGCGGGATGGTCACGGGGACGATCTCGGCGGCGAGGCGGCCATTGGCCTGCGCCGCGGCGGCGCGGCGCTGGCTCTCGACGGCGAAACGGTCCTGGTCCTCGCGGCTGACCTGGAAGTCCTGCGCGACATTCTCGGCGGTCTCGGGCATCGAGTCGATGCCGAACCGCTCCTTCATCAGCTTGTTGACGAAGCGCCAGCCGATCGTGGTGTCGTAGACCGCGTTGCTGCGCGAGAAGGCGCCGTCGGCCTTCGGCATGACGAAGGGCGCGCGCGACATGCTCTCGACGCCGCCGGCGACGATCAGGTCGGCCTCGCCGGCCTTGATCGCGCGGGCCGCATAGGCGACCGCGTCCATGCCCGATCCGCACAGCCGGTTGATCGTCGTGCCCGGCGCGTCCTCGCCCAGGCCCGACAGCAGCGCCGCCATGCGCGCGACGTTGCGGTTGTCCTCGCCCGCCTGGTTGGCGCAGCCGAACAATATGTCGTCGATATGGCCGACGATCCCCGGGTTGCGCTCGCGCAGCACCCGCATCGGGATCGCGGCGAGGTCGTCGGCGCGGACGGCCGCGAGGCTGCCGCCATAACGGCCGATCGGGGTACGTGCCGCGTCGCAGATATAGGCGTCAGCCATGGGAGTCTCCTTGGGGTTCGTCTTCGATGACCTGGCCGCCGATCGCTCGGCTATGGCCCTGGAATTGCGCGATGGCACGGCCGTCGCGGGTGCGGATCGCGACGCTGTAGGCGCCGCTGCGGCCGGCGACGGCCTGTTCGGTCGCCTCGGCGATCAGCTCCTCGCCCGGATGGGCGGGGGCCAGGAACAGGATGGATGCGCCCTGCGCGACGGTCGAGACGTTGCGGCTGTTGCAGGCATAGGCGAAGGCGGTGTCGGCCAGCGCGAAGATCATGCCGCCATGGATCGATCCATGGCCGTTGGTCATGTCCGGCCGGATCGTCATCGCGAGGCGCGCATAGCCGACCCGCGCCTCCTCCAGCACGATGCCCCAGACCGGGGCGGTGCCCTCCAGTTCGAGCAGCCGCTCGGCGACGCGGCGGGCAAGGATGTCGTCGGTCATGCGGGCTCCGCGACGGCGATCGAGGGGGAGGGGGCGTAGATCGGATCGCCGGTGGCGGCGGCGATGGTGGCGAGCACGGCGGCGAGCCGGGCGGTGCCGAAGCGCCCGGCCCATTCGATCGGGCCCTGCGGATGGTTGGCGCCGTAGCGCATCGCCGTATCGACCCCGGCGGCGTCGGCGACGTCGTCGTCGAGCGCGTCGAAGCCCGCATTGGCGAGCTGGGCGAGCGTCCGCAGCACGATCTGGCCGGGCCGGTCGGGCAGCGCCAGCACCCGCTTGCCGATCAGCCCGGCGAAGCCGGCGGCGAGCGCCAGCGCCGCCGCGTCGCGCGCGGTGACGACCAGGGTCGGCGTCGCGGCATAGTCGCGCGCCGCGTCGAGCAGCATGTCGGCATCGGCGCGGTCGGCGAGGCGGCGGCCGTCGCCCGTCGCCAGCAGCCGGCCGTCGATTCGCAGCAGGCCGGGGGCGAGGTCGGCGCTGCGCGCGACGGCGCCGCCGGCCGCCTCGGCCAGCGCGACGAGCGGTTCGAGATCGCCCGCGTCGGCGCCGGCCTCGATGCTGCGCGGCGGGGCGGCGGGGGCGACGAAGGGCGGGGCGGGGAGGTCGGCGCCATAATCATAGACGCCGCGCCCGCTCTTGCGGCCGAGATGTCCGGCATCGTGGAGCGCCTGCTGGCTCGGCTGCGGGCGGAAGCGGGTCTTGCCGGCATAGCCGTCGAACACCTGGCAGGCGACGGTGTAGTTGACGTCGTGGCCGATCAGGTCGGCCAGGGTCAGCGGCCCCATGCGGAAGCCGCCCGCGCTTTCCAGCGCCTGGTCGATCGTCGCCGGATCGACGCCCTCGCCGAGCGCGGCGAAGCCCTCGGCATAATAGGGCCGGGCGACCCGGTTGACGATGAAGCCGGGCACGTCGCGGACGCGGACCGGCAGCTTCTTCCACGCGCGCATCAGCGCTTCGAGATCGTCGACCACCGTCGGCGCGGTGCGCGACGAGGGGATCAGCTCGACCAGCTTCATCGCCGGCACGGGGTTGAAGAAATGGAGGCCGGCGAAGCGCTCGGGCCCCGGCACCGCGCTGGCCATCGCCTCGATCGACAGCGAGGAGGTGTTGCTGGCCAGGATCGCGCCGGGCGCGACATGGCGGGCGAGCGTCTCGAACAGGCCGGTCTTGACGTCCATCCGCTCGACGATCGCCTCGATCGCGAGCGCGGCGGGGGCGGCGTCGGCGACGTCGGTGCTCCAGCCGATCCGTTCGGCGATCGCGGCGGCGCCCGCCTCGTCGATCGTGCCGCGCTTGACCAGCGAGGCGAGCGACCGGGCGACGCTTTGCCGCCCGCGGTCGAGCGCCGCGTCCTGGGTGTCGATCACCCGCACCGCATGGCCGGCCTGCGCCGCGACCAGCGCGATCCCCGCGCCCATCGTGCCCGCGCCGACCACTGCGATGATGCCGTCCGTTCCGATCGTCATGGTCTCTCTCTAACCGTCAGATCATGTATATCTAGCCCGCAAAATAGCGCTTGCCAATAATTGTCTGACCGGGCAGTCTATTAAAAGGAAGTCGAGGATCGCCTATGGCCTATGAAACGATTGAGCTCGCCGTCGAGGACGGCGTCGCCCGCCTGACGCTGAACCGCCCGGATCGGCTGAACAGCTTCACCGTGAAGATGCACGAGGAGGTCGCCTCGGCGCTCGACACCATCGAGGGCGACGCGGCGATTCGCGCGATGCTGCTCACCGGCGCGGGCCGCGGCTTCTGCGCCGGCCAGGACCTCGGCGACCGCGCGGTGGCGCCGGGCGGCGAGGCGGTCGACCTCGGCGCCTCGGTCGAGAAATATTATGCGCCGCTCGTCACTCGCCTCGCGACGATGGACAAGCCGGTGGTCTGTGCGGTCAACGGCGTCGCGGCCGGGGCGGGCGCCAACATCGCCTTCGCCTGCGACATCGTGTTCGCCGCGCGCAGCGCCAAGTTCATCCAGTCCTTCGCCAATATCGGCCTGATCCCCGACTCGGGCGGCACCTGGGTGCTGCCGCGCCTGATCGGCCAGGCGCGCGCGCTGGGCCTCGCCATGACCGGCGATCCGCTGCCGGCCGAGACGGCCGAGCAATGGGGGCTGATCTGGAAGTGCGTCGACGACGCGGCGCTGGCCGAGGAGAGCATGAAGCTCGCCCGCAAATTCGCCAGCGGCCCGACGCGCGGCCTCGCCGCGACCAAGCATCTGATCCGCGGCTCGATGATGAAGACCCTCGACGAGGAGCTCGCCATCGAGGGCCGGTGGATGCGCGAGCTGGGCTATAGCGACGATTATCGCGAGGGCGTGAGCGCCTTCACCGAGAAGCGGGCCCCCAAATTCACCGGGCGCTGACGCCCGTTTTCCTGATCGAGATCGAGGAAGCCATGACCAAGACGCTCAACAACTATGCCGCCGACCAGTGGGTGGCGAGCACCACCGAGAAGCTGCCGGTGCTGTCGGCGATCGACGGCTCGCCGGTCGCCCAGGCGGGCAGCGCGGGACTCGATTTCGCGGGCATGCTGCGCCACGCGCGCGATGTCGGCGGCCCGGCGCTGCGCGCGATGACCTTCCACGCCCGCGCCCGCATGCTCAAGGCGCTGGCGCAGGCGATCATGGCCCGCAAGGAGGAGCTCTACGCGCTCTCCGCCTCGACCGGCGCGACCCGCGTCGACAGCTGGATCGACATCGAGGGCGGCGCCGGCACGCTGTTCACCATGTCCTCGCGCGGCCGGCGGGAATTGCCCGACGACGTCGTCCTGATCGATGGCGACCTCGAGCCGATCGGCAAGAACGGCACCTTCGTCGGCCAGCACGTCTATACCTCGCTGCAGGGCGTCGCGGTCCACATCAACGCCTTCAACTTCCCGGTTTGGGGGATGCTCGAGAAGCTCGGGCCGACGCTGCTCGCGGGCGTTCCCGCGATCGTCAAGCCGGGCACCGCGACCTGCCACGTCACCGAGCATGCCGTCCGCATCATGATCGAGGCGGGCGTGCTGCCGGCCGGCGCGCTCCAGCTCATCGTCGGCGGGGTCGGCGACCTGCTCGACCATCTGACCTGCCAGGACGTCGTCTCCTTCACCGGATCGGCGGCGACCGCGATGAAGCTCCAGTCGCACCCCGTCATCGCGCGGGAGTCGGTGCGCTTCGTGGCCGAGCGGGATTCGCTCAACGCCTCGATCCTCGGCCCCGACGCCGCGCCGGGCACGCCCGAGTTCGACCTGTTCGTCAAGGAGGTCGCGCGCGAGATGACGGTGAAGACGGGGCAGAAGTGCACGGCGATCCGCCGCGCCTTCGTCCCCGCCCAGTGGCTCGACGCCGCCGAGGAGGCGCTGAAGGCCCGGCTCGGCAAGGTCGTGGTCGGCGATCCGGCGCAGGAGGGCGTCACCATGGGCCCGCTCGCCGGCATCACCCAGCTCAACGACGTTCGTGCCAAGGCGCGTGAGCTGGCGACCGAGGCGAAGCTCGTCTTCGGCGACATCGACACGGTCCAGGTACAGGGCGCCGAGGCGGCCAAGGGCGCCTTCGTCTCGCCGCTGCTGTTCCGCCGCGACGATCCCTGGACGGCGAAGCTGGTCCATGACGTCGAGGCGTTCGGCCCGGTCTCGACGCTGATGCCGTACAAGGATTTCGACGACGCGATCGCGCTGGCCAATCGCGGCCTCGGCTCGCTCGCGGTGTCGCTGTTCACCTATGATCCGCAGGTCGCGCGCCAGTTCGTGATCGGCGCCGCCGCCTATCATGGCCGCATCGTCATCCTCGATCGCGACAGCGCCAAGGAATCGACCGGCCACGGTTCGCCGCTGCCGATGCTGATCCACGGCGGTCCCGGTCGCGCCGGCGGCGGTGAGGAGATGGGCGGCGTCCGCGGCGTGAAGCATTATATGCAGCGCAGCGCTCTCCAGGGCCATCCGCGCAGCCTGAGCGTCGTCGCGGGCCGCTACCTGGCCGGCGCGCCGCAGCCGGAGGGCGAGGTCCACCCGTTCCGCCAGCGCTTCGGCGAGCTGCAGATCGGCTACACGCTGCGCACCGCGCCGCGCACGATCACGCTCGACGATATCGAGCATTTCGCCCATTTCACCGGCGACACCTTCTATGCGCACATGGACGAGGAGGCGGCCGCGGCCAATCCCTTCTTCCCGGGCCGGGTGGCGCACGGCTATCTGATCCTGTCGTTCGCGGCGGGCCTGTTCGTCGATCCGGCGCCGGGCCCCGTCCTCGCCAATTACGGCCTGGAAGGGCTGCGCTTCGTCAAGCCGGTGTCGCCCGGCGAGGCGATCAAGGTCGCGCTGACCGTCAAGAGCAAGACCCAGCGCAACGACGAATATGGCGAGGTCCGCTGGGCGGTCACGGTCACCGACTCCGCCGACGAGCTGGTCGCGACCTACGACCTGCTGACGATGAACGCGATCTGAGGTATTTCAATAGGTTGAATACCGTCATGCTGAACTTGTTTCAGCATCCACCGTGCCACAAGCCGCGACAGTGCGGATGATGGGTGGATGCTGAAACAAGTTCAGCATGACGGTTTCGTTTTGGGCGGCGGGCGTTACTCCCCCGACGCCTTCAGATTCTCCGCCACCCGCTGGAGCAGGCCGGTGAGTTGTTCCAGCTCGGCGTCGGTCATCCCGGCGAAGGCCTGGCCGTAGATCGAATCGGCGCAGGCCCAGGCCTCGTTGCCGGCGACCTCGCCCGCGTCGGTCAGCACCACTTCCATGACATGTTCGCGGCCCGGCCGGGGGCGGCGGCGGACGAGTCCGTCGGCTTCCATCCGCTGGATGATCCGCGTCATCGTCGGCAGCTTCTCGCTCGAATGCGCGGCGATCTCGCTGACGCTGGCGACCCGGTCCTGATGGAGCGTCATCAGCACCCGCCAGCGCGGCATGTCGAGCGTCGTACCGCGCAGCATCTCCTCCATCCGGCCGCGATAGCGCCCGCTCGCCCGGGCGATCCAGTAGAAGGGCCAGCTCCGGTAGTTGAACCGCTCGTCGCGGACCGGGGCCTTCTTGTCATGCTTCGCGGTCATTGGTTTCTCCGTTCGCCTCCTTCTCTATCCGCCCGAGGCGGCGGCGACAATCTGGTTGAATATTCAACTCGACATGCTATGGATAGGTTGAATATTCAAGTTGAGGGGCTGAGGGTGACGTCGGACAACATCTTCGTCGAACGGTTCGAGCTTGGCGGCGCCGGTCCGACGGTGGCGGTCAAGGATTGCATCGACATCGCCGGCAAGCGCACCAGCGTCGGCAGCGAGGCGCTGTCCGAAGCGCCGCCGGCGGCCGCGCACGCGGCGGTCGTCGCCGCGCTGATCGCGGGCGGCGCGCGCATCGTCGGCAAGACCAACATGCACGAGTTCGCCTATGGCGTGACCGGCGTGAACCGCTGGCTCGGCACCCCGGTGAACCCCAATTATCCCGGCCTGATCCCCGGCGGTTCGTCGAGCGGATCGGCCGCGGCTGTCGCGGCGGGGCTCGTCGAGATCGCGATCGGCACCGACACCGGCGGCTCGATCCGCATGCCCGCCACCTGCTGCGGCGTGTTCGGCCTGAAGCCCAGCTTCGGCCGGGTCAGCCGCGAGGGCTGCATCCCGGCCGATTCGAGCCTCGACTGCGTCGGCCCCTTCGCGCGCGACGTGGCGGGAATCGAGACGGCGATGGCGCTGATCGACCCGACCTTCGTGCCCGCCGGCCGGCCGGCATCGGTCCGCATCGGCTGGGTCGAGAGCTCGGCCGACGCCGAGATCGCCGAGGCCGTCCTCGCCGAACTGCGGCGCAGCGGAGCGGATGTCGTTCCGGTCGATCTGCCGGGCCTCGGCCAGGCGTTCGAGGCGGGCATCACCATCATGGCGGCCGAAGCCTGGTCGACCTTCGGCGATCTCGTCGAGGACCCCCGGATCGGCGCCGATGTCCGCGCCCGGCTGCTCGGCGCGAGCAAGGTCTCGGCCGCCCAGCTCGCCGAGGCGGAGAAGGTCCGCACCCGCTTCGTCGCGGCGGTCGACCAGGCGCTCGCCGGGGTCGACGCACTCGCCCTCCCGGCCCTGCCGGCGCTGCCGCCCGCGCTCGACGATCTCGGCGATGCTGCGCGGATGCTGCGCCTGACCTCGCTGATCCGGCCGTTCAACGTCTCGGGCCATCCGGCGCTGGCGATCCCGCTCGCCGGCCGCCCGATCGCGATCCAGCTCGTCGGCCGCCGCAACGACGACGAGACGCTCTGCGCGGTCGGCGCGCGCATCGAGCAGGGCCTCGCGGCATGACGATCGAACAGGACATCGCGGCGCTCCGCGCCGAACTGGCCGACCTGCGCGCCGAGCGTGCGGTGCGCGCCGTCGTGATGCGCTATTTCCGGCTGTGCGACACGCTGGGTCCCGATACCTCGCTCGACGATCTCGGCCTGTGCTTCACCCGCGACGCGCTGTGGGAAGGGCGGGGCCGCTACCGCAAGGCGTTCGGCCGGCACGAGGGCCGCGACGCGATCGTCGCGATGCTCGGCAGCTATGCCGTGCCGGTTGCCCATTTCGCGATGAACGCGCATTTCCTGTCGACCGAGACGATCACGATCGAGGGCACGACCGAGGGGCCCGAGGCGGCGGTCGGCCAATGGTCGATGCTGCAGACCTCGACCTATCGCGACGGCCGGTCGGACCTGCGCTCGGCCGCGCTGACGATCCGCTGCGCCGTCGAGGACGGCGCCTGGCGGATATCCCATTTCATCACCGAGAACCTCTTCGCCCGCGACGTCGACCACTGGTCCGACGCCGCCCCCATCTCCGTCCCTGACGTTGCGTCAAAGGAGCCATCATGAGCAGCACAGACTTCGCCACCCTGGTGCGGGACGATCGTGTCCTGACGCCGATGTACACCGACGAGGCCATCTTCGAGGAGGAGATGGACCGGATCTTCAAGAACACCTGGGTCTGGGTGGCGCACGCCAGCGACGTGCC
Organism: Rhizorhabdus wittichii RW1; assembly: GCA_000016765.1. Lineage (NCBI taxonomy): Bacteria > Pseudomonadati > Pseudomonadota > Alphaproteobacteria > Sphingomonadales > Rhizorhabdaceae > Rhizorhabdus > Rhizorhabdus wittichii. Next base: position 825,628 of record CP000699.1, on the reverse strand, counting down.
GACCGGCAACACCTTCAAGACCTCCTGGGTCGGCCGCGAGCCGGTGATCGTCACCCGCGACAAGCAGGGCAAGATCCACACCCTGCTCAACCGCTGCCGCCACCGCGCCGCCAGCGTGTGCGAGAAGCGCAAGGGCAAGGCCAGCGTGTTCGTCTGCCCCTATCATGGCTGGAGCTATGACGTGGACGGCAAGCTCCGCAAGGTGCCGCACATCAGCGGCTATGGCGAGGGGCTCGACACCGACGACTACGGCCTCGTGTCGCTGCGCACCGAAGAATATAACGGGATGATCTTCGCCACCTTCAAGGACGACATCCAGCCGCTGGTCGAGTTCCTCGGCTCGGCGAAGAAGTGGATCGACCTGTTCATGAAGCAGGGCGGCGGCTACGGCGTGAAGACGCTGGGCGAGCATCGCTTCCGCTTCCCCGGCAACTGGAAGATCCAGCTCGAGAACACCACCGACGCCTATCACTTCCCGATCGTCCACAAGACCTTCCTCGACTCGCTCGATCCGGAAGCGGAGAACGTCTTCCAGGTGCTGGCGCATGGCGGCTGGGTCGAGGATCTGGGCAACGGCCACAGCGTGATGGTCATGATCCCCGACCTGATCGACCTCGAGGACAATCTCGACGCGCCGATCCCGCAGCGTTTCGAGGAACTGGCGAAGGAACTGGCGGCCGAGGGCATGCCCGACGACCAGGTGCGCCGCGTCGTCCGCGCCGTCGGCGGCTCGGGCTTCAACCTGAACCTGTTCCCCAACGTCGCCTGCTCGATGGCCTTCTTCCGCGTGCTGCGGCCGATCGAGGTCGACGAGACCGAGATCATGCACGTCGCGATCGGCATGGACGGCGGCCCGGATGCGGCGAACCGCATGCGGCTGCGCCTGCACGAGCATTTCCAGGGCCCGATGGGCTTCGGCACCCCCGACGATGCCGAGGGCTGGGAGCGCGTCCAGCGCGGCGCGCGCGCGGGCCAGGACCTGTGGGTCATGGTCAATCGCGGTGTCGACGCGCCCGAGGGCGTCGCCGCCCCGGGGCATAATGCCGGTGACGTCAGCGCCGAGACCGGCATGCGCGCCGCCTATCAGATGTGGAAGAGGATGATGACCGCGTGAGCACGATCGCTGAACCCCTGAACCGTTCCGACGCGGCGGCGGCGCCGTCGCTGCAGGACGCGATCCAGTTCGTCTGGGCCGAGGCCGACATGCTCGACCGGCTCGACTACAAGGCCTGGCTGCCGCTGTGGACCGAGGACGGCCGCTACATCGTCCCGACCGAGCGCGACATCAGCGACTATGACGACCGGCTCAACATCCTCAACGACGATGCCGAGATGCGGCAGGCGCGCGTCAAGCGGCTGTTGTCGGGCTTCTCGATGTCGTCGGCGCCGCCGGCCCGCACCGTCCGCACCGTCTCGCGCTTCGTGCCGGTCGTGGTCGAGGACGGCGCGATCACGCTGCGCGCGGCGATGATCATGGTCGAGTATAAATATGAGCGGATGCGCACCATGGCGGCCGACGTCGTCTACCGTATCGTCTCGACCGCCGACGGGCTGAAGCTCGACCGGAAGATCGTCACGCTGGTCAATTGCGACGATTACCAGCATGGTATCGGCTATCTTCTCTAATCCTTGAGCAGGCCGCCGTTTCCAGCACCGTCCCGTCATTCCCGCGAAAGTGGGAATCCATGGACGGCGGCCCGCAGGAGAAGGAATGTTCCGTGACCGTGGATTCCCGCTTTCGCGGGAATGACGGAAGGATCGGGGTTTACATCGAATCCGGAAAGGCAGCAGGCGAGGTCCATGAGCGTCGAAACACAGGCGGCGAAATTCGTCGAGGCCCGCAGCGCGGCCATCGGTTTTCCCGATTATCCCGGCCCGCTGCCGGCCGATCTCGACCAGGCCTATGCCGTCCAGTCGGCGGAGATCGGGCAATGGGCCGATCGGATCGCCGGCTGGAAGGTCGGCCGGATCGCGCCGCCGCTGGTCGAGACGTTCGGCGAGGACCGGTTCGTCGGCCCGATCTTCGCCGCCACCGTGCTGAGCGCCGGCGCGGCGAACGACTTCGCCGCGATCGAGAACGGCTTCTCGGCGTTCGAGGCCGAACTGGTGATCGTCGCCTCGGCCGATGCCCCGGCCGGCAAGACCGACTGGACCGCCGACGAGGCGGCCGATCTGGCGGGCGCGATGCACATCGCGGTCGAGGTGGCGGGCGGCCCGTTCGCGGCGGCCAACGATCTCGGCCCGCTCACCACGATCGCCAGCTTCGGGGGCAATAACGGCCTGATCCTCGGGGCCGGTATCGCGGATTGGCGCGCTCTGTCGTTCGATGCGATCCGCTGCACCACCACGATCGACGGCGCGGTGGCGGGGGAGGCGGCGGCCAGCGCGATCCCCGGCACGCCGATCGCGGCGCTCGCCTTCGCGCTTGCCCGCACGGCGCGGATGGGCCGGTCGATCCGCAAGGGCGACCTGATCTCGACCGGCGCGATCACCGGCGTCCATGTCGTCCGCATCGGCCAGCGCTGCACCGCCGATTTCGGCGCGTTCGGCGCGATCGCCTGCACCGTGGTCAAGGCGGCGCCCCGGGGCTGACGCCCCGGGGAGTGATCACCACTCGCTGAGATTGTTGAAGATCGATTCCACCAGCCGGTTGAGGCGGTGCTTGTCGTCGTCCGCGATGGTGCGGAAAGCTTGGACGTAGAGCTTGTTGGCGATCGTCCAGGCCTCCTGCCGCGCGGCGAGGCCGCGATCGGTCAGCGACACCTCGGTCACTCGCCCGTCCGACGCCCGCGCCTCGCAGGTAACGAGGCCGTCGGCCTGCATCCGCTGCACGATCTTGGTCATGGTCGGCAGCTTGACGATCGCCAGTTCGGCGATCTCGCTCACGCTCGTCGCCTGGCCTTCCTTGAGGCACATCAGCACCCGCCAGCGCGACACGTCGAGCTCGACCCGCTTCAGCGCCGTCTCCAGCCGCTGGAGATAGCGGCCCACCGCCTGCGTCATCCAGAAGAACGGCCAGTCGTGCGGGTCGAACCCGGTCGCGTCGGGGGGAGGGCTGTCACGCAGGGCGTTGTCCATCATGCTCGTCGCTCTCTCCCCCTTTTGCCGGCCGCGCAAGCTCGTTTTCACGGATGCGGGCCGGCGCGGCTCAGCGCATGAAGAGGCCGCCATTGATGTCCCAGGTGGCGCCGGTCACGAAGCCGGCGTCGCGGGCGCACAGGCGCGCGGCGATGTCGGCGATGAAGGCGGGCGTGCCGAGCTGGCGGACCGGGATATTCTCCAGGAAGCGCGGCATCGCCTCTTCGGAGATGGTGCGGTGGACCATCGGCGAATCGAGCGGCCCCGGCGCGATCGCGTTGGCGGTGACGCCGAAGGCGGCGAGGTCGCGCGCGAACACCTTGGTCAGGGTCAGGATCGCGCCCTTCGACGCGGCATAATGCGCGCCCGTCGCCGTCCCGCCATTCTGCCCCGCGAGCGAGGCGAGGTTGACGATGCGGCCATAGCCCTGCGCCTTGAACACCCGGCCGAACACCTGCGACCCGACGAAGGTGCCGCGCGCGTTGACCGCCATCACCGCGTCGAACTCGTCGGGGGTGATGTCGAGCACCGGCCTGGCGGCGGTGGCGGCGGCGTTGTTGACCAGCCCTTCGACGGATCCCCAGCGCGCCGTCAGCGCGTCGCGGGCCGCCTCGAACGAGGCCTGCTCGCGCACGTCGAGGGCGATGCCGATCGCGGTCGCCCCGCTCGGGTCGAGCTCGGCCGCCAGCGCCGAAGCGGCGGCGGCATCGAGATCGCCGATGCCGACCCGGAAGCCGCGCTCGTGCATCCCGCGCGCGATCGCCGCGCCCAGGCCGCTCGCGCCGCCGGTGACGAGGACGACGTCGCCGCCGTTGCCCTGCGTCATGCCGGGATCACCAGCTCACGGCCGATCCGCGCCTCGACCCGCATATACTTCCACAGGCGATATTCGCCGACCTCGATGGTGCGGAACAGGTTGCACGCGGCGACGGCGGTCTCGCGATCGGGAACCTCGGCGAGGATGTAGAAGGTCCACGGCCAGCCGGTCGGCGAGGTGCCGACCATCGTCTGGTCGTCGTCGATGGTGCCGAGGATCTCGACGCCGGGCAGGTCGCGGATGCCCTTCAGCATCTCGCCGGTCGCCGCCCACACCTTGCCGATGTCGTTGGCGGGAAGATCGAAGAAATTCTGCAGCACCGCGCCGCAGAAGAGGACGCGAAGACGCTGTTTCTCGGTGGTCATGAAGTCGTCCTTTCCAGTTCAGGGATATCCGGGAGGGGATTCGAGACCCAGCAGCACCTTGCCGGCATTCTGCCAGGTGGTATCGGCGAGGAAGGCATGCTGCGGGATGACCTGCGCATCCTGCATCAGATGCGCGATCCAGTGATTGGCGAAGACGCCGGTCGTGCCGGCCATGCGGTAGATGTCGAGCGTGATGTCGGCGCCGACGCGCGCCGCGTTGGTCGAGGCGAGGCGGAGCAGGGCGCGGGTCTCGACGCTCAGCTCGTCGCCCGCGACCAGCGTCGCATAGGCTTCTTCCGTGATCTCGTAGAAGAAGGCGCGGGCCGATCGCAGCGCCGCCTCCGCCTTGGCGATGTCGGTCTGGACATAGGGACGGTCGGCCAGGGTCGGCTGGCCGGTGATCGAGGTCCGCCCGCCGGCCAGGGCGATCATCTGGTCGAGCGCGCTGCGCGCGATGCCGAGGCCGACCACCGCCAGAACCTGCGCCGCGAGCGGCATCGACGGATAGCGATAGAGCGGGGTGTCGAGGCTCGACTTGCCGCCGCGTACGAAGGTCCACGCCTCGGGCACGACGACCTTGTCGAGCACCATGTCATGGCTGCCGGTGCCGCGCATGCCGATGACGTCCCAGTTGGGGACGATCTGGACGTTCTTCGCCGGGGTCACCGCGATCAGCGGTAGGCCGCCGTTCGATCCGCCGCCCTCGACCTTGATGCCGACGCCGATGACCTCGGCGCCGGTGCAGCCGCTGCCCCAGCTCCAGCGGCCCGACACTTCGAGCCCGCCGTCGACCGGCACCGCCTTCTGCGGCGGGAAGATGCCGCCCGCGAACACCACGTCGGGGCCGTTGGCGTACATCGCCTCGAGCGTCTCGATCGGCAGCGCCGAGAGATAGACCGCCGAGAAGCCGAAGCTGGCGACCCAGCCGGCCGATCCGTCGGCCTGCGAGATCGTCTCGATCAGGCGCAGGAACTCGGCGGGCGATTTCTCGTCGCCGCCGAAGCGCTTGGCGACCATCGCGCGATAGACGCCGGCCGCCTTCATCATCTCGACGACGTCGGCGCTGATCTGCTGGTTGGCGCTGAACTCGTCGCGGCGCGCGCGCGCCGCCGACAGCAGCGTCTCCAGCGCGGCCGTCCGGTCGCTCGGTTCGGGCTTCACTTGCTCCTTGGCGTCCATGCCGCGTGCTCCTGGCTGGTGGGATTCTCCTTCCCACCAATGCTAAACATATCACTTGAAAAGGCAACTAATTTATACGGCCTCCCGGAAGAGGAAACGTCCGCATTCCGGTCAGGCCGCGCCATGGGCCGGCCGGTGCGCGAGCGTATCCGCATAGGGCCGGCATCCGAACGCCAGCAACCCCGCCGCGACGATCGAGGCGCCCGCGACGACGATGCCGAGCGAGCTGCCGACCGCCGCCTTGCCGGCGAACACATGGTCGTTGAGCAGGCCGACCAGCAGCGATCCGAGCGTCAGGCCGATCAGCGAATTGCTGCACAGGAAGATCGCCGCGACCCGCGACCGCATCGCGGCCGGCGCGACGATCTGCATGACGGCGGTCGACGGCGGCATCGGGAAGGAGGCGAAGAACAGCGCGACCGCGAGCAGCGCCATCCCCGCCCCGAAGGACGGCGCGAAGGGCAGGGCGGCGGCGGGCAGCATCGTCCCCAGCGCCCCGATGATGCCGGTGCGGAACGGCGAATCCGCGACGCCGCGGCTGGCGAGCCGATCCATGATCCAGCCGCTGGCGAGCACGCCGCCGCCGCCCGCGACGACGGTGACGACGCCCAGCCATAGCCCCGAGGCGGCGGGATCGACGCCATGGACGCGCATCAGATAGGCGGGCGACCAGCCGAGCAGCGAGAACAGCGCCATCGCCGCGAAGGTATAGCCCAGCATGTGCGGCACGAAGATCGCCCGCTCGCGCGCCAGGAAGGCGAGCACCGCCTTCAGCGAGGGATGGTCGGCTGCGCCCGCGCGGGCGGCGGGCGGCAGCGGCTCGCGGACCGTCAGGAAGATGATCGCCGCGAGCAGCACGCCCGGCGCGCCGACGATCAGGAAGGCGAGGTGCCATGGCCGGAAGGCGATGCCGGCGAGGGTGATGCCGTCGCTGCCGCTGACCATCGCGATCACCGCGCCGCCGGCGAGGAAGGCGATGCCCGATCCGAGGAAGGAGCCGAGCGAATAGACCGCGACCGCGCGACCCAGCTTCTCGCGCGGGAAGAGGTTGCTGATCAGCGAATAGGTGGCGGGCGACAGCGCCGCCTCGCCTGCGCCGACGCAGATCCGCGCGAGGAACAGCGACAGGAAGCTGCGCGCCAGCCCGCAGGCCATCGTCGCCGCGCTCCAGAAGGCGACGCCGATCGCGATGATCAGCGGGCGCGAGGCGCGGTCCGACAGGCTGGCGACCGGAATGCCCATCGTCGCGTAGAACAGCGAGAAGGCGAGGCCGTGGAGCAGGCCGAACTGGGTGTCGGTGATGCCGAGGTCGGCCTGGATCGGGGCGATCAGCAGGGCGAGGATCTGCCGGTCGATGAACGAGAAGATATAGGCCGTCATGCACAGGATGACGACATACCATCCCCGTCGTTCGTCCGGCTGCATCCGCTGGCTCCTCGCTGTCCGCCCGGTTCGACTCCGCGGGTGGGTGGATTATATGTCACGTGAAATGGCAATAAAGATAGGCCATCCGTGCGGCGATGAGGGCCCGGCGCGCCATTGCCTGTCAATCCTCGCCGGAAAGGGCATCGCGACATTGCTGCAGATTGCGGATCAACCCTGCCGATAGCGTATAGTGGCGGCGGCCGTGTCCGGCACAAATGCTCGCAGACATCGATCCATGGGAGAATTCGGGAATGCGTGTCGCGGTATTGGGCGGGGGACATGGCTGCTACGCGGCGGCGGTTGAACTGAGCGAGAAGGGCCATGAGGTCTGGTTCTGGCGCCGCGGCGCCGAGGCGTTCGCGCCGGTGCTGGAGAAGCGCGGCATCCGCATCCGCGACTCCAGGGGCGACCGCGAGGTCGCGATCGCGCACCCGACGCTGTCGCTGGAGGAGGCGATCACCTCGGCCGAGGTCGTCGTGATCCCGCTGCCGGCCGACACCCATGCGGACCTGGCCGTCGCCTGCGCGCCTTATTGGCGTGACGGGCAGGTCGCCTTCCTGCCGCCGGGCACCCTCGGCTCGATCCTGTTCGCGCAGGCGGCGCGCGCGGCCGGCAACAGCGCCGACGTCAGCTTCGCCGAGACCGGCACCTTGCCCTATCTGGTGCGCAAGCACGGTCCGGCCGAGATCGTCGTCAGCGCCTATGCCACCCGCCTGCCGACCGGCGTGTTCCCGGCGCGCAACGCCGACCATGCCTTCGGGCTGCTCGAACAGGTCTATCCGGCGATCGAGCGGATCGAGGACGGGCTGTCGGGCGGGCTGATGAACGCCGGGCCGATCATCCACCCGCCGCTGATCCTGATGAATGCCGGGCCGCTCGAATATTTCCCGGCCTGGGACATCCACAACGAAGGCACCCAGCCGTCGATCCGCGCCGTCACCACCGCGCTCGACAATGAGCGGATCGTGCTGCGCGAGGCGCTCGGCTATCGCGCGCCGCACTTCCCGCTCGCCGATCACTACACCCTCGACGGCGACGAATGGATGTACGGCAACGCCGCGCACGAGAAGCTGACCGACAGCGGCGACTGGCGCGAGAAGATCGATCTCAAGACGCATCGCTACATGCGCGAGGATACCGCGCTCGGCCTGTCGATGCTGGTGTCGATCGGCCGCTGGCTGGGCGTCGAGACCCCGGTCGCCTCCGGCCTGCTCGCCATGGCGTCGGCGATCACCGGCGAGGACCTCTATGCCGCCGGCCGCACGCTCGAAAGCCTCGGGCTCGACACGCTCGACCGCAACGCGATGAAGGATTTCCTGCATGACGGCATCTGAGCCGCTCAGGATCGGCGCGGTCGGCGCGGGGCGGATGGGGCGCGGCATCGCCGTCGCCTTCGCGCTGGCCGGCCATGCGGTCGTCCTGATCGACGTCAAGCCGCGCGACGCCGAGGCCGCCGAACGGCTCGCGGCCGAGGCGTTGCGCGAGATCGGGCAGGATTTCGCCTTCCTGAAGTCGGTCGGCGCGATGGACGAAGGCGCGGTCGCCGCCGCGCTCGGCCGCGTCAGCTTCGCCGATCGAGGGGCCGCCCCGGCGGCGATCGCGGCGTGCGACCTGCTGTTCGAGGGCGTTCCCGAGACGGTCGACGCCAAGCGCGACTGCTTCGCCTTCGTCGGCCAGCATGCCCGCGACGACGCGATCATCGCCTCGACCACCTCGACGATCGACGCCGATACGCTGGCGCCGCTGGTCAGGGGGCCGCACCGCTTCCTCAACGCGCACTGGCTCAACCCCGCCTATCTGATGCCGCTGGTCGAGGTGTCGCCCTCGGCCGACACCGCGCCCGAGATATTGGCGCGGCTCCGCGAGATACTGACCGCGATCGGCAAGGTGCCCGTCACCTGCCGCACCTCGCCCGGCTATATCGTGCCGCGCATCCAGGCGCTGGCGATGAACGAGGCCGCGCGGATGGCGGAGGAGGGCGTCGCCTCGCCCGAGGATATCGACACCGCGATCCGGGTCGGTTTCGGGCTGCGCTTCGCGGTGCTCGGCCTGCTCGAGTTCATCGACTGGGGCGGGGGCGACATCCTCCACCATGCCAGCGCCTTCCTGTCGGAGACAATCGACGCCGGCCGCTTCGCCGCTCCCGCGATCATCGGCGAGAACATGGCGCAGGCGCGGCGGGGGCTGCGCGACGGGGCGGGCTTCTACGACTATGACGGTGTCGACGTCGGCGCCTATCGCAGCGGCCGGCTCGCCGATTTCGTCGCGCTGCTGCGCCAGCGCGGCCTGATGCCGAAATTCGCCGATAGCGAGGATTGATGACCATCGACGCGCTCGCCGCCATCGTCGGCGCCGGCAACGCCTTCGGGCCCGACGCGGTCGAGCCCCGCTATCTCGACGACGAGACCGGCGGCGCGGCGGGGCGACCCGTCGGGCTGGTCCGCCCCGCCGGGGTCGAGCAGGTCGCGGCGGTGCTGCGGCATTGCCATGCCGCCGGCCAGCCGGTCGTCGTCCAGGGCGGCCGCACCGGCATGACGCGCGGCGGCCTGCCGCGCGACGGCGAGCTGATCCTGTCGCTCGAACGCATGGCCGCGATCGAGGCGATCGACAGCGATGCCGGGTTGATGACGGTCGGGGCGGGCTGCGTGCTGGAGGTGGCGCAGCAGGCGGCGGCCGACGCAGGCTGGCGGCTGGCGGTCGACATCGGCGCGCGCGGAAGCTGCACGATCGGCGGGATGATCGCGACTAATGCCGGCGGCACCCAGGTGCTGCGCTACGGCATGATGCGCGACCAGGTGCTGGGGCTGGAGGCGGTGCTCGCCGACGGGACGATCATCTCGTCGCTCGGCGCGATGCTGAAGAACAACACCGGCTACGACCTGAAGCAATTCTTCATCGGATCGGAAGGGACGCTGGGGATCGTCACCCGCGCGGTGCTGCGGCTGCGCCCGCCCGCGATCGGACGGCAGACCGCGCTTTGCGCCGTCGCCGACTATGCCGCGGCGGTGCGGCTGCTGGCGCGGCTCGAACGGGCGATGCCGGGCCAGCTCTCGGCCTATGAGCTGATGTGGAGCGATTTCTTCGGCGCCGCCTGCGTCGCCAGCGGGCAGGGCTATCCGTTCGACGCGGCACACGAACTGGTCGTCCTCGTCGAGACCGAGAGCGGCGACGACGAGGCGCTGGCGGCGGCGCTGGAGGAGAGCTTCGCCGACGGCACGGTGCGCGACGCGCTGGTCGCCCGGTCGGAGCGCGACCACCAGCGCTTCTGGCGCTTCCGCGACGCGGTCGGCGAGCTGGTCGGGGCGATGGCGATCGTCGAGCCGTTCGACGTCAGCGCGCCGATCGGCGCGATCGGCGGCCTCGTCACCGAACTGCGCGCGCGGCTGGCCAGTGAGGTGCCGGGCAGCCGGCCGATCTGCTTCGGCCATATCGCCGACGGCAACCTCCACCTCGCGCTCGAACTGGCCGAGGAGGCGCAGCGGCCGGTGGCGGAGGCGATCGTCTACGACGCGGTGCGCGCGGCCGGCGGATCGGTCTCGGCCGAGCACGGCATCGGCATCCTCAAGCGCGCCTGGCTCGGCCATAGCCGCAGCGCCGCGGAAATCGCGATGATGCGGACGATCCGGGCGGCGCTCGATCCCAAGGGGATATTGAACCGGGGCCGGATATTCTAAATCCTCCCCATCGCAGATGGGGAGGGGGACCGCCGAAGGCGGTGGAGGGGTGCGACAGCGAAGCTGGCGCTGCGCGCCAAACCCCTCCACCATCCTTCGGATGGTCCCCCTCCCCATCTGCGATGGGGAGGATTTCAGGAGGTCAGCACGGCCTTCTGCTGCGCAGCGTCTCGGACGGGCGGCAGCCATATTGCTGCCGGTAATATTGCGCGTAGCGGCCGAAATTGACGATGCCGCATTCGAGCATCAGCTCGGTCACGCTCGCCTCGGGGCTGGCGTCCATCAGCGCGCTGTGGAGCTTCTCCAGCCGGTGCCGCCGGACATATTCGACCGGGGTCAGCCCCAGGAACTGGCGGAAACCGTTCTGCAGGCTGCGGACGCTCACCCCGACCTGGTTGGCGAGATCGGTGACCGAGATGCTGTCGTCGAACGAGGCGTGGATGATGTCGCGGGCGCGGCGGACGTGCCAGGGCGAGATGTCGTTGCCGTAGAGCGCGATCTGGTCCGAATAGCTGTTGCAATAATTGCTCAGCAGCAGCTCGATCATCAGCATCGAATATTGGCGCTGGGTCCGGTTGTTCGACATCAGCATCGGACCATGGCTGGTCTGGTCGATCAGATGGTTGAGCAGGTTGCGCCAGACGACCGGCAGCTCGCGCCCGCATTCGCGGCCCGGATAGAAGACCAGCGGCCGGTTGGCCGGGATGTTCATGATCCGGGTCAGATAATCCTCGAACGCCGACCGGGCGATCCGCACCGTCAGGTGGCGGCAGGCCGGCGTCATGTGGATGCGGATCGGCGCGCCGGGCGAGCTGATGTGGAGGTTGTCGGGGCGGATCGAGCCTTCCGAGCCGCCGGCCCAGACCTCGCTGGTCCCCTCGATCGAGGCATGGACCAGGAAATGCGCGTCGAGCTCGCCGGGGTCGATCCAGACGTCGGTGCCGTACTGGATGTCGACGATCTGGGTCGGCGCGACGCCGATGCAGCTCAGCTTGGCGGACATGCGCGACGGATCGCCCATGTCCATCCGGTGCGGGGCCAGCGTCTTGCCGACATAGTCGATGATCTCGCCCGGATCGTTCGACTGGAAATCGCGCGTCGCCTTGCGAGGGTCGTTTCGTGCCAGGGTCAGCATATCGCACCTCCTCCCGCCGTGCAGGCAGTGGCCGGCTCAGGCCGGTTCTGAGGCTAGGCCTGCCGGGACGCGAAGGACAATGCAAATTAGTTGAAATGTCAAGTGGTGCTTCGGCCACCCCCGGCTTAGGATGCGAGATGCGGACGGCTGCTTCGCATTGCGGATAGCGGCCGGTCCGCCCCGAGGCTTAGCTGCGGCATCTTTTTCGCAAGGCTTGAGGAGTGGAAATGTCGGACGTCATCGACCAGAAGGGCAAGCTCGGGGCAGGGGCCCGCGCCTTCGTTTCGGCGCCGGGACAGATGCTGATCGACGGCCAGTGGGTCGGGTCCGAGTCGGGCCGCACGATCACCGTCACCGATCCGGCGACCGGGCTTCCCGTCACCACCGTCCCCGCCGGTACGGCCGGCGACGTCGACCGTGCGGTCAAGGCCGCGCGCCGGGCGTTCGAAGGTAGCTGGGCGGCGGTCCGTCCGGTCCAGCGCGAGCGGCTGCTGCTCAAGCTGGCCGACCTGCTGGAACAGCATGCCGACGAGTTCGCCGAGCTGGAGACGATCGACAACGGCAAGCTGCTGATGATGGCGCGCCATGGCGACCTCAACATCGCGATCGACTCGCTGCGCTACATGGCGGGCTGGGCGACCAAGATCGAGGGCACCACGATCAACCCGTCCTTCGCCTATATCCCCGACATGCAGTTCACGTCGCAGACGCTGCGCGAGCCGGTCGGCGTGGTCGGGCAGATCATCCCGTGGAACTTCCCGCTGGTGATGGCGGTGTGGAAGATCGCCCCGGCGATCGCGGCGGGCTGCACCGTCGTGCTCAAGCCGGCCGAGGACACGCCGCTGACCGCGCTGCGCCTGGGCCAGCTCATCTGCGAGGCGGGCTTCCCCGACGGCGTCGTCAACATCGTCACCGGCGATGCCGAGCCGGGCGCCGCGCTGGTCGACCATCCCGGCGTCGACAAGATCGCCTTCACCGGATCGACCGAGGTCGGCCAGATCATCCAGCGCCGCGCCGCCGACTCGATGAAGCGCATCTCGCTCGAACTGGGCGGCAAGTCGCCGGTCGTGATCCTCAAGGACGCCGATATCGGCATGGCCGTGCAGGGCGCCGCGCAGGCGGTGTTCTTCAACCATGGCCAGGTCTGCACCGCCGGATCGCGCCTGTTCGTCGAGCGACCGATCTACGACGCGGTGATGGAGGGCCTCGCCCAGGTCGCCGAAGGCTTCACCCTCGGATCGGGCTTCGATCCGTCGGCGCAGATGGGACCGCTGGTCTCGGCCAAGCAGCGCGAGCGGGTCCAGGGCTTCCTCGACCTCGGCCAGGAGCAGGGCGGCCGGCTGATCGCGGGCGGCAAGGCGGTCGACGGCGCGGGCTTCTTCTTCCGCCCGGCGGTGTTCGCCGACGTCCGCCCCGACATGACCATCTATCGCGAGGAGATCTTCGGCCCGGTGCTCGCCGCGACCCCGTTCGACGACCTCGAGGCTGCGACCGCGATGGCGAACGACAGCAGCTACGGCCTCGGCGCCAGCGTCTGGACCAACAACCTCTCGCTCGCCAACCGCATGGTCCGCAAGCTCAAGGCGGGCACTGTCTGGGTGAACTGCCACAACCTGCTCGATCCGGCGGTGCCGTTCGGCGGCTACAAGATGTCGGGCTATGGCCGCGAGCTTGGCCATGTCGCCCGCGACCTCTACACCGAGAGCAAGTCGGTCACCATCGCACTGGGGTAAGGATCATCGTCGACCAAGCGACACTCGAAAGCCTGATCGACCGGGCGACGGCGCTCAACGCCATCGCCGAGGTCGACCGCGACGCCATCGCGGCCTGGGGTGCGCTTCCGGAAGGGAGCGCGCCCCTGGTGCTCGTGAAGGACAATATCGCCGTTGCCGGCCTGCAATGGACGGCTGGATCGCCGGGCTTCGCCGCCGTCCGCGCGGAGCGCGACGCGACCGCCGTCCGGCTGCTGCGCGAGAAGGGCGCGGTCCTGCCGATCAAGACGACGCTCCACGAACTCGCCTTCGGCGTCACCGGCGCCAATGGCTGGACCGGCGCGATCGCCAACCCGCGCGATCCCGCGCGCGTGGCTGGCGGATCGAGCGGCGGATCGGCCGCCGCGCTGGCGGCCGGCCTCGGCGATCTCTCGCTGGTCACCGACACCGGCGGGTCGGCGCGGATTCCGGCAAGTTTCTGCGGCGTGATCGGCTTTCGTCCCTCGATGGGGCGCTATCCCTCGGACGGGCTGATCGGACTGTCGCCGAGCCGCGACACGATCGGCCTGATGGCGCGCGAGCTGCGCTGGATAATGTGGGCCGATGCGATGCTCGCGGGCGAAATCCCGGCCGACGCGGCGGTCGGCGCGCGCACCATCGGCATCGCCGCCGACGCCGACCTGGGCGAGCTGGAGCCCGCCGTCGCCGACGCCTATCGCCGGATGATCGCGCGGATCGAAGCGGCCGGACATCGCGTCGTCACCGTCGATCTCGCGCGGGTCAACGCGCTCGACGAGGCCTGCGGCTTCCCGATCGCGCTCTACCAGACGCACGAGACGCTGCGCGCGACCGCGCCCGATCTCGCCGGCCGCTCGTTCGAGGAACTGGTCGCGGCGGTCGCCAGCCCCGACGTCGCGCATCTGCTCGGGCTCGCGTCGGACGGCGCGACCGTCACCGCCGCGCACTATGCGCAGGCGATCGGCCATGACTGGCCGGCGCTGCGCGCCGCCTATGCCGCGATCTTCGCGGGCGGCGTCGACCATATCCTGCTGCCGACCGCGCCGCTGGTCGCGCCGGCGATCGATACCGGGCCCGAGCTGGCGCTCAACGGCCGGCCGGCGCCGACCTTCCCGACCATCACCCGCTTCACCCGGCCCGACAGCATGGCCGGCCTGCCGTCGATCAGCCTGCCGTCCGGCACGGACGGGCAGGGGATGCCGATCGGCATGATGCTGACCGGCGCGCGCCACGCCGATGCGGCGCTGCTCGGCTTCGCCCGGTCGCTGCTGGGCCAGTAACGCCTGCAAGGATGCTCGTCATGCCGGCGGAGGCCGGCATCTCGGGAGGCTCCTGCCTCGACCTCATCTCCCTTCCTCCCGAGATGCCGGCCTCCGCCGGCATGACGTCGAATAAAACCGTCATCCATTTCTCGCCAACCGTTTCGTACCAATGACGCACATCGGCTGCGGATACTGGATAGTCGGCGGCCGCCCGAATTGAGACCTTCCCCATCGTAGCCCGGCATAGACCGGCGCGAGTTCGCAGGGCCCGTCAATTGCGAAAGGGGAATGTCATGATATCTACAGCTTGGACCAAGCGCCGCCTCCTGTCCTCGGCGATGATCGCCGCCGCGCTGTGCGGGGTCAGCCAGGAAGCGCTCGCGCAGGGCGCCTCGACCGAAGGCGAGAATGAGCTGGAGGTGATCACCGTCACCGCCCGCCGCCAGACCGAGAACCTCCAGAGCACGCCGATCTCGATCACCGCCTTCTCGGGCGACCGGCTCGAGGCGCAGGGCATCACCCAGGTCAACCGCATCCAGGACTTCACGCCGAACCTGACCTTCGCCAACATCCCGTCGAACAGCGGCATCGCGTCGAACGCGGCCGTCTACATCCGCGGCATCGGACAGAACGACTTCGCGCCGACCGTCGAGCCGGGCGTCGGCATCTATATCGACGGCGTCTATCTGGGCCGCACCGCCGGCGGCGTGTTCGACCTGATCGACGTCAACTCGGTCGAGGTACTGCGCGGGCCGCAGGGCACGCTGTTCGGCCGCAACACGATCGGCGGCGCGATCAACCTGACGACGGTCCAGCCGAGCGACGAGTTCAAGCTGAAGGCCGACATCAAATACGGCACCGACGACCGGATCAACGTGCGCGGCATGGTCAGCGGCCCGATCGCCGAGGGCATCTACGCCAAGGTCAGCGGCGGCCTCTTCTCGCAGGACGGCTATGTGAAGGCGCCGGGGCTCGGCAAGAAGCTGGGCAACCAGGACACCAAGATGATCCGCGGCGCGCTGCGCATCGCGCCGGTCGACAGCCGGTTCGAGGCGACGATCGCCGGCGACTATACCCGCGACAAGAGCAACGGCGCGCCGGTCACCATCTCGGGCATCGATCCGACCGCGACCGGCAGCTTCGTGACGTTGCAGAACGTCATCGCGACCGGCCTGGGCAATCCGGCCGACTGCCTGACCCCGGCGGCTGCGGCCAACACCCAGTGCTACAACCAGCGCCTCTTCTCGAAGGACACCAACTATTCGACCGGGCCGACCTTCTCGGACCTCGAGCTGTGGTCGGCGTCGCTGACCGCCTCCTATGACCTGACCGACGAGATGCAGATCAAGTCGATCACCGCGATCCGTCGCATCAACGGCACCTTCGCGCAGGACCGCGACGGATCGAACCTGCCGATCAACCATGTCTATGACGACTTCACCCAGAAGCAGTTCAGCCAGGAATTCCAGTTCACCGGCAAGGCGTTCGACGACCGGCTCAACTGGGTCACCGGCCTCTATTTCTTCAAGGAGAAGGGCAAGGACCTCAACTCGATCGACTTCCTCGTCGTGTCGGCGGAATCGGGCGGCTATTACGACTACAAGAACTGGGCCGCCTTCGCGCAGCTCGGCTACAAGCTCACCGACAAGCTGACCCTGACCGGCGGCCTGCGCTACACGCAGGACCGCAAGGACTATCTGCCCGACCAGTTCGTGAAGTCGACGCTGGCGCCGTTCCTGGTGATCCCGCCCGGCACCCGGATCGTGCCGCTCCAGACGGTCAAGGCCGACGTCAACAAATGGACGCCGATGGTCAACCTGTCCTACCAGGCGACGCGCGACTTCATGCTCTATGCGACCTATTCGCAGGGCTTCAAGAGCGGTGGCTATACCCAGCGCATCTTCCCGCCCGAGCCGAGCCTGCCGAACTTCAAGCCCGAGACGGTCGACTCCTACGAAGCCGGCTTCAAGCTGATGGCGCTCGACAACCGTCTGCGCCTGAACGGCGCCGCCTTCTACACCGATTACAAGGACATGCAGCTTCTGGTGGCGGATGCGACCCGGGTCGGGCCGTTCATCACCAACGCCGGCAAGGCGCGCATCCAGGGCTTCGAGCTGGAGACCAACTTCGCGCCCGGCGACGGCTGGCGCCTGAACGCGGCGGTCGGCCTGACCGACGCCAAGTTCAAGCAGCTCGACGCCGGCGTCCAGGGCCTGACCCTCGACTCCAAGTTCGTCTACGTCTCGAAATGGACGGTCAGCGCGTCGGGCGAGAAGGAGATCGGCCTGGGCGACAACGGCTCGCTCACGCCGCATGTCGACTGGTCGTACCGGTCGGGCTTCTTCACCAACGCCAACGGCATCAACAACCCCGAACTCTACCAGCCGGGCTACAGCGTCTTCAACGGCAACGTCCGCTGGCAGAGCGACAGCAAGACCTTCTCGCTGACCTTCGGGGTCGACAACATCGCCGACAAGAAGTTCCGCACGTTCGGCGATTACCAGCCGTCCTTCGGCTTCTTCATGCAGGCCTATGATCGCGGCCGGCAATATTATGTGAAGGCCGGCTTCTCCCTCTGACCAACCGGGACGTGACGATGACCAGCCTTTCCATGACGCGGCGGGGGGCGGTGCGCGGCATCGCCCTCGCGGCCACCATCCCGTTCGCCTGCGGCCGGGCGATCGGGGCCACCGTGGCGGCGGCCGACCGGCGGACGGCGACCACCGCCGCGCTGCTGCGGACCGCCTTTCCGCATGGCCGGCTGACGCCGGACTTCTATCGCGGCGTCGCGGAAACCTATCTCGGGGAGATCGCGGCGAAGCCCGCCGCGGTCGCCGAGCACGACCGGGGGCTGGCGCTGCTCGACGGCAACCACATCGCCGCCTTCGCCGACCTGCCGGCGGTGATCCGGAAGGGCCTGGTCGAGAAGATCGACCAGGAGCCCTTCTTCAAGGCGATCCTCTGGCGCGGCGCGGAGCTGATCTACCGCGACCGATCGGTGTGGAAGATGGTCGGCTATGAGGGCTCGTCGCTCGAATATGGCGGCTATCACGACCGCGGCTTCGACGATATCGACTGGCTGCCCAAGGCGGGAGGGCGGGCATGAGCGCGCGCTTCAACCTCGACGACGGCTCGGTCTTCGTCGTCATCGGATCGGGCGCGGGCGGCGGCACGCTGTCGAACGAGCTGGCGCAGAAGGGTCACAAGGTCGTCTGCCTGGAGGCGGGCCCGCGCCTGTCGCTGACCGACGTGGTCAACGACGAAGCGGTGATGTTCGAGAAGCTCACCTGGCTCGACCGCCGCATGGCGACCGGCAAGCCCGATCCCAATTTCCCGGTCTGGGGCTGCAAGACGGTCGGCGGCACCACCATGCACTGGACCGGCGCCTGCCCGCGCATCGAGCCTTATGAGATGCGGGCGCTGTCGACCTACGGCCCGCTGCCCGACACGACGCTGGTCGACTGGCCGGTGACGCCCGAGGAGATCGCGCCCTGGTATGACAAGGCCGAGATCCGCATGGGCGTGACCGGCAAGCACGGGCTGCCCTTCCTGCCGGCGGGCAACAATACCAAGGTGCTCGAAGCCGGCGCGCGGATGTGCGGCTATACGGACATCGACACGCACAACATGGCGATCAACTCGGTCCCGCGCGACGATCGGCCGCCATGCCAGCAGCTTGGCTTCTGCACCTCGGGCTGCGCGGTCGGCGCCAAATGGTCGACCCTCTACACCGAGATACCGAAGGCCGAGGAGACCGGCCGGTTCGAGCTGCGCCCGGAATCGATGGTCACCGGGGTCAATCTCGGCGCCGATGGCCGGGTCGAGAGCGTCACCTATCTGAACAAGGGCCGGACGGTCACGCAGAAGTGCCGCGCCGTCTCGGTCGCCGGCAACGTCGTCGAGACGACCCGCCTGCTGCTCAACAACCGCAGCGCGCGTTTCCCCAACGGCCTCGCCAATGGCAGCGGCCTCGTCGGCCGCAACTATATGCGCCACTTCACCATCCAGGTGATGGGGGTGATGCCGGGCAAGGTGAACTTCCACCGCCAGACCCACCTGGCCGGCGTCGTCCGCGACGAGCGGACCCACAAGCCCGAACGTGGTTTCGTCGGCGGCTTCCTGATCAGCACCGTTCCGTTCACGCCGGAAATCCTGGCGAAGAACATGATGATCGGCGGCTGGGGCGAGGACCTGACCTCGGTGCTCGACAAATATGATCATCTCGCGGGGCTGCTGCTGACCGGCGAGGACCCGCCGCAGCTCTCGAACGGCATCACCCTGCACCCGACCGAGCGCGACGGCTACGGCCTGCCGGTGCCGGTGATCCATTATGAGGATCACCCCAACACCATCGCGATGAAGACCTATGCCTGGAAGGTCGGCCGCAGGATCTACGAGGCGCTGGGCGCCGAGAAGATCGTCGAGATGGGCGACTTCATCCCCGCCACCCACAATATGGGCACGGCGCGGATGGGCACCGATCCGAAGGCCAGCGTCTGCACGCCCTATGGCCGCACCCACGACGTCGCGAACCTGTTCGTCTCGGACGGCAGCCTGTTCCCGACCGCGGCCGGCTGCAACCCGACCCTGACGATCGTCGCGCTCGCCCTGCGCCAGGCCGAGCATATCGACGGGGAGATACGGGCGGGCCGGCTCTGATCGCTCAGGCGGCGACCGGGACCGTCCCGGTCGCCGGCCTGCGGTGCGCGGCGATGCACGACAGCACGCTCAGCACCACCAGCGCGAAGGCCGCGCTTTCGAGCAGGGTCGGCAGGCGGCGTTCCCACAGGAAGCCGTAGATCAGCGCGAACAGCGTCTCGAACAGGATCATCTGCCCGACCAGGGTCAGCGGCAGCAGCCGGCTCATCCGGTTCCAGAAGGCGTTGCCCACGATCGACGCCAGCACCGCGACGCCGATCGACACGCCCGCGAACTGCGCCCAGGCGACGGTGTCGTGCCGCGCCGAGCCGAGCAGCAGCGCGAGCGGGAGCAGCACGACGCTCTGCGCGCCGGTGACGATCCCGGACAGCAGGTTCCAGTCGTGGACCGAGACCTTGGGGAGGCGGCCGAGCATATGGCTGTTGCCGACCGCATAGGCCGTCCACGACGCCAGCGCGCCGACCGCGCAGAGCAGGCCGGTCACCTGCGCCGTCACCGATCCCGACGCGGGCATGGCGACCGCCTGCCAGCCGATGCAGAGCGCGCCGGCCGCGCACAGCAGCAATGAGGGCGCGAGCCGGGACAGCGACACCGCGTCGCGGTGGCGGCTGCCGATGATCGTCACCGCGACCGGCAGGAAGCCGATGACCAGCGAGGTCATCGCGATGCCGCCGCTCTGCACCGCGCTCGACAGCAGGATATAGTAGAGCGTGTTGCCGGCCAGCGCGAGCCAGGCCAGCGCCAGCCACTCGCGGCGGCCGATCCCGGCGACGGCGGCGCGCCAGCGCGGCGCGATCAGCGCGGCCGAGATCGCGCCATAGGCGAGGTAGCGGCCGATGGTGAGCTGGAGCGGGCTGAACGCGCCCGCCAGCTCGGGCGCCAGGAACACCAGCCCCCACAGCGCCCCGGCGGCCATGCCGCAGAGGATGCCGGTCAAGGTTGGATTGGTGCGGGAGGTTCGGTCCACGGCGATGCTCATCATGGGAAGATGTGCGGGTTATATCATCGGAGGGCCGATAATTTTGCTCTTGATTGACCCATCAAATGCAACAATTACTCGCCCATGGCCGGCAGATCATCTTCGCCAGCGCGCCTGCTCGACGCCTTCGACCTGGCGATCCTCCGCATCGTCCAGCGCGACAACAAGCTGCCGCAGCGGACGATCGCCGAGGCGGTCAACCTCTCGACCGCCGCGGTGCAGCGGCGGATCGCGGCGATGGAGGCGGCCGGGGTCATCACCCGCAACGTCGCGATCGTCGATCCCGACGCGGTCCGGCTGGCGATCACCGCGATCGTCGAGGTCCACCTCCGCGACGAGCAGGCGGCGACCGTCGACGAGGCCAAGGCGCTGTTCCGCGCCGCGCCCGAGGTCCAGCAATGCTATTATACGACGGGCGGCACCAGCTTCGTGCTGATCATCGTCACCCCGGACATGCGCGCCTATGACGCGCTGACCCGCCGCCTCTTCTCCGAGAACGACTGCGTCGAGCGCTTCCGCACCCTGGTCGCGCTCGACCGGGTCAAGGCCGACACGGCGATCGTCATTCCTTAGAAGGACGACACCCCCTCGACAGGATCGTCATCCTGACGAAAGTCAGGATCCATTGCCGCTTCGTTGAGATAGAGCGGGAGCGTTGCGGTTCTGGATGCTGAATCAAGTTCAGCATGACGAAGGGTATGTTGCGCCGCCCACGCATTCGGTGGCGAAAAGCGGCTCTGCCTTGCAGGGGGCGTCTTGGTGCATCGACAAGACCCCGGCACCATCGGCCCCATAAGAAATCCAGATGTCAGGGGTATGACGATGAAAAGGGGAATTGGGATATTGTCGGCTTCGGCCGCCACGCTGGCCGTGTTCGCGCCGGGTGCCGGCCATGCGCAGGACGCGGCGGGGCCCGTCGTCGCCAGCGGCCTCGAGGAGATCACCGTCACCGCCCGCCGGCGCGCGGAGAATATCCAGTCGGCGCCGCTCTCGGTCTCCGCGTTCAGCAGCGCCGCGCTCGAGGAGCGCAACGTCCAGAGCTCGTCCGACATCACCAGCTTCGTGCCGAACGTGCAGTTCGACAGCGCGGCGAGCGAGTCCGGCGGCGGCGCGTCGAGCCAGATCTCGATCCGCGGCATCGGCCAGACCGACTATGTGCTGACCGTCGAGCCGGCGGTCGGCGTCTATCTGGACGGCGTCTATATCGGCAAGTCGATGGGCTCGCTGCTCGACGCGGTCGACATCGATCGGCTGGAGGTGCTGCGCGGCCCGCAGGGGACGCTGTTCGGCAAGAACACGATCGGCGGCGCGATCCAGCTCATCTCGAAGCGGCCGACCGACACGCTCGAAGGCTATGGCGAGCTGACCAGCGGCAGCTACAGCCGCTTCGACGCCAAGGGCGCGATCTCGGGCCCGCTCAGCGACACCGTCCGCGCGCGCCTGTCGGGCGCCTATCAGAGCCGCCACGGCTTCGTGAAGCGCGTCACCGAGACCGGCCAGGACACCGGCGACCGGCAGGGCAATGTCGACCGGCTGAGCGGCCGCCTCGCGATCGAGGCCGACCTGACCTCCAGCCTCACCGCGACGCTGACCTTCGACGGCACCCGCATCCGCGAGCAGTCGCCGGGCCAGATACTGGTCAAGGCCGACGAAGGCGCGGCCTTCTCGGGCGCCTATAATGCCGGCGTGCCCGGCGGCGTCTGCCTGCCGGGGGCCGGCGCCAGCCGGTTCGCCAACCCCTATTGCTACAACAGCCAGTGGGTCCGCCCGCTCAAGTCGCTGGAGACCACCAACAGCGGCCCCAACTATGCCGACACCGACGTCTATGGCGCGGGGCTGAACCTCGAATGGAAGCTCGGCGGCGCGACGCTCAAGTCGATCACCGCCTGGCGCAAGGTGAAGGTCGACATCGCGCAGGACATCACCGGCTCGCCGCACTATCTCAACTTCATCGAGCAGCACATCAAGACCGAGCAGTTCAGCCAGGAGTTCCAGCTCCTCGGCGATCTCGCCGACGACAAGCTGCACTATGTGCTCGGCCTCTATTACCTGCACGAGAGCGGCACCCAGCTCTTCCCGGTGCAGCTCACGCTCGTCCAGTTCCTGTCGGGCGGCAAGATCCGCAACGACAGCTATGCGGGCTTCGGCCAGGTCACCTATGACCTGACCGACCAGTTCTCGATCACCGGCGGCCTGCGCTATTCGGACGAGACGCGGCGCTTCAATCCGGGCGTGCAGGTGCTCCAGGGCTATGCCGCGCAGACCGACGTGCCGGGCTTCGTCAACCTGTTCGCCGGCGCGGTCGGCCCGGCCGGCACGCCGCTCTTCCCGGCCGGCTGGTATTCGCGCGGGTCGAAGTCGACGACGCCGATGGTCTCGGCCAACTACAAGTTCAACCGCGACGTCATGGCCTATGCGAGCTTCTCGAAGGGCTTCAAGGGCGGCGGCTTCACGATGCGCTACTTCCCGCCCGTCATCCCGGCGCCGGGCACCGACCCGAACGACATCGTCTCCTATGCCGGCCCGGAAAAGGCGACCTCCTACGAGGTCGGCCTGAAGACCGAGCTGTTCGATCGCCGCCTGCGCTTCAACGTCGCGGCCTTCTACACCGACTACAAGGACATCCAGGTCACCTACAACATCGACCCGGACGGCCCCGGCCCGATCGGCAATTTCGTGCCGGTGCTCGCCAACGCCGCCTCGGCGAAGATCAAGGGCGTCGAGGTCGAGGCGTCGGCCCGGCTCGCCGACTGGCTGCGGCTCGACGGCAGCCTCGGCTATACCGATGCCGACTATAAGGGCTTCTCGGCCCAGGCGCTGGCCAACTATCCGACGGCGGGCAGCTTCCGGGTGCCGAACACGCCCAAATGGACGGCGAACATCGGCGGCACCGCGACGCTGTTCGACAGCGACGACAAGGGCACCGCGCTGGTCCGCGTCGACTATGCGTACCGCAGCAGCCAGTTCAAGGAGTTCAGCAACGATCCGACGCTGTTCCAGAAGGGCTTCGGACTGCTCAACGCCAGCCTGACCTACAAGCTGCCGGGCGACCATATCGAGCTGTCGGCCGGCGCCACCAACATCACCGACAAGACCTATATCGTCAGCGGCGTCTCCAACACCGGCATCGGCTATACCCAGGCGACCGTCTCGCGGCCGCGCGAATGGTTCGTCCGCGCCAAATATCGCCTCTGACGGGCATCGGTCGCAGCTTCAACATCAGACACAGGATGGTCATGCCGACACGTTTCAGCATCATGGTCACCGGGGCGCTGCCGATGAAGGACTATGTTCCGCTCGCGCAGCAGGTGGAGGCCTATGGCTTCGACCAGATGCACATCGCCGACGACCTCGTCTTCCGTCCGGCATGGCCGATCCTGACGATGATCGCGATGAACACCAGCCGCCTCCAGCTCGGCCCGTTCATCGTGACCCCGCAGGTCGCCAACCCGGTCTACCACGCCGCCAACCTCGCCGCGCTCGACGAGCTGAGCGGCGGGCGGATGGTGTGCGGCGTGGGGCGGGGGGGCTTCAACCCGCTGCTCGGCATCACCAACCCGGTCAAGCCGGTGAAGATGCTCAAGGAGGCCTGGCTGCTGATGAGCCGGATGCTCCAGGGCGGCCGGGAACCGTTCGACGGCGAGTTCTTCAAGGCCACCGCCGATCTCTATTTCCAGTTCGACGTCGCCCGGACGATCCCGCTGTTCATCGGCACCTGGGGCCCGCAGATGGCGAAGATGGCGGGCTCGATCGCGCCCGGCATCAAGATCGACTGCACCGCCAGCCCCGATCACATCGCCGAGCTGCGCCGCCAGTTCATCGCCGGGGCCGAGGCGGCCGGGCGCGACACCGGCAATATCGAGATCATCGCCGGCCCGCTCGCCTCGATCGACGAGGACCGCGCGGCGGCCGAGGACAATATCCGCGGCATGCTGGCGCTGCTCCAGCCCTTCCTCGCGCCGATGACCTTCGCGGCGGGGATCACCCAGGAGGAGATCGACGCCTCCTACAACGCCTTCACCGCGGGCGAGGTCGAGAAGGCCAAGGCGCTCGTCACCGACAAGGCGGTCAAGGCGTTCAGCCTGACCGGAACGCCCGGCGACGTGATCGGCCAGATCGAGGCGATGATCGCGGGCGGGGCCGACCATATCGCCTTCGGGCCGCCGCTCGGCCCCGATCCGGCCGGGTCGCTGCGCCTGATCGGCGAGAAGATCCTGCCGCATTTCCGCAAGCTGCGGGACCGCTGACGAGCATCCGGGAGAGAGCCATGCTGACCGAAGCCATTTTCGACGACCTGGAACAGGCCTGGAGCGACAAGGACATCGACCGGCTGGTGTCGCTGTTCACGCCCGACTGCATCTATGAGGACCTGGCGCTGGGCGCCCGCCACGAGGGCCATGCCGGGGTGCGCGAGTTCGCCGAGGGCGTGTTCGCGACGATGCCCGACTTCACCCTGCGCTTCCCGGTGCGGCTGGTGACGCCCGAACGCGGATCGAGCCATTGGACGATCAGCGCCCATTGGAACGGCCCGTTCGAGGGCGTCGACCGGACCGGCCACCCGATCGAGTTCCACGGCCTGTCCTCCTACGTCTTCCGCGACGGCCGCATCGCCCACAATATCGACTGCTGGGACTATGTGGCGATGATCAAGGCGTTCGGGGTGCTGCCGCTCGGCCTCGCCGCGCTGCCCACCGCCGAATCGGCCTCGTAATTACGACCTTCATTGCGCGTTCGGGCTAGACTCGCATGACGATTGGGATGATCTTCGAAGGACGGAGGACGCGGAAGGCGCCTTGCGGGCCCCGACGGGGGCGCCCGGCGCGATGGGAGCACGCCATGTCTGGATTTGGACCGGTCTTGCAGGAGATGGCTGTCGATCAGCGCTTCCTCGCGAACGCCGCCGCGCCGGCCCTGGAGAGCGTCCATCGGCACAGTTTCGCCAGCCTGCGCCCGGCCGACGCGCTGGACAGCGTCACCCGCGTCTTCTTCCCGCATGAGGTCGTCGTCCGCAGCAACGACAAGCATCTCGACTTCAACCATTGCTCGGCCTCGCTCGGCGACATCAGCCTGAACCAGATCGCCTATGGCGCCGACGTCGACGTGCTGATCACGCAGTTGCAGCGGACGCATTTCGTCTTCGTCGTCGCGCTGACCGGCGAGGCGGTGGTCGAGTTCAACCAGCAGAGCTGGGCGTTCCGCAGCGGCGACAGCGTACTGCTGTCGCCCAGCGTCCGCTACAATTTCCAGATGGGGCAGGACCATACCCATCTCGCGATCGGCATCCCGTGCAGCCGGCTGATCGGCAGCGGCCGTCCCTATGAGGCGGTCCACAACGTCGTCGAGCGCGCGGCGGACGCCCCCAATGGCGGGGCCGCCAGCCTGATGGGGTTCATCGAATATCTCTGTACCGAGCTGCATCGCGGATCGCCGATCTTCGGCATGCAGGACGTCGTCGCCGCGAACGAGAACAGCTTCCTGGCGATGATACGCGCGGCCCTGTTCGACCGCGAGATGCCGGTGCGGCAGGCGGCGGTGCTGCCGGTCTTCGTCCGCCGCGCCGAGCAGTTCATCGCCCGGCATCTGAAGGACGACATCCAGCTCAGCGACATCGTCGAGGCGGCGGGCGTCCCGGCGCGGACGCTCTATCACGGCTTCGAGCGCTTCATGGGCCATAGCCCGATGCGCTGGCTGCGGCTGCGCCGGCTGGAAAGCGCGCGCGCCGACATCATCGCCAGCGACGGCGAGATTTCGGTGACCGCGCTCGCCAACCAGTACTGGATCGGCCATGGCGGCCGCTTCGCCAACATGTACCGCGAGATCTATGGCGAGCCGCCGTCGGCGACGCTCGGCCGCGCGCGGGCGACGGCGCTGCGCGCGATGACCGGGCCCAAGGTTGCGCAACGCGTACAATGACGGCGTCCATGACCTAGTCGGCATCCGCCTCGCGACCGATAAGGGAGGGATGTCCCTTGTCCGGTCCAGGCTATCAGGAGCGAGAAGCGTGAAATTCAAGGCGGTTTCAGCGGCCATGCTGGTGGTCGCACTGGCGTCGTGCGCGCCCCGGAAGGCGGCCAATGTCGATTGGGCGCTGCATGGCCAGGACGCGGGCGAGAAGCGGTTCAGCGACCTCGGAGAGATCACGCCCGCCAATGTCGGCCAGCTCGGCGTCGCCTGGTATGCCGATTTCGACGCGCGCTCGCTGCGCGGGGTGGAGGGGACGCCGCTGGTCGTCGACGGCGTCATGTACGCCTCCGGCCCGTGGAGCAAGGTGATCGCGCTCGACGCGCAGAGCGGCAAGAAGCTGTGGGAATATGATCCGCAGTTCGACGGGGCGATCGCGCGGCGCGCCTGCTGCGACGTGGTCAATCGCGGCGTCGCCTATGCCGACGGCAAGGTGTTCGTCGGCGTCCTCGACGGCCGGCTGGTCGCGCTCGACGCGAAGACCGGCAAGCCGGTGTGGACGGTGCAGACCACCGACACGACCAAGTCCTACACGGTCACCGGCGCGCCGCGCATCGTCAAGGACAAGGTGGTGATCGGCAATGGCGGCGCCGAATATGGCGTGCGCGGCTACGTCACCGCCTATGACGTCGCGACCGGCAAGCAGGCGTGGCGCTTCTACACCATCCCCGGCGACCCGAAGAAGGGCTTCGAGAACGACGCCATGGCGATGGCCGCCAAGAGCTGGAACGGGGAGTGGTGGAAATATGGCGGCGGCGGCACCGCCTGGGACTCGATGGCCTATGATCCCGAGCTCGACCTGCTCTACATCGGCGTCGGCAATGGCGGCCCCTGGGATCGCGCCGTGCGCAGCGCCGGCAAGGGCGACAACCTGTTCCTGTCGTCGATCGTGGCGGTGCGTCCCTCGACCGGCGAATATGTCTGGCACTTCCAGGAGGTGCCCGGCGACGAATGGGATTATACCGCCACCCAGCACATGATCCTCGCCGACCTCGAGATCGACGGCAAGCCGCGCAAGGTGCTGATGCAGGCGCCCAAGAACGGCTTCTTCTACGTGCTCGACCGGACCAACGGCGCCTTCATCTCGGGCACGCCCTATGTCCCCGTCACCTGGGCGAAGGGCCTCGATCCCAAGACCGGCCGTCCCGACATCGTGCCCGAGGCGCGCTATAGCGGCACCGGTAAGCCCTTCCTCGGCATGCCGTCGCCGGCTGGCGGACATGGCTGGCAGCCGATGAGCTTCAACCCGAAGACCGGCCTCGTCTACCTGCCGACCGCTGAGATTCCCTATGGCTATATCTCCGGCAAGACGGAGGATTTCCGCTTCGACCCGCGCGGCTGGAACACTGGGCAGGACCCGGGCAAGACCGCGATGCCCGAGGACCCGGCGATCCGGCGGCAGATTCGCGGGATGATGGGCGGCGCGCTCGTCGCCTGGGACCCGAAGGCGCGCAAGCGGGTCTGGTCGGTGCCGATGCCTCTGCCGTGGAACGGCGGCGTGCTGTCGACCGCGGCGGGCCTGGTCTTCCAGGGCAACGGCACCGGCGACTTCGCCGCCTATGACGCGACCAGCGGCAAGAAGCTCTGGTCGATGCCGATGGGGTCGGGGATCGTCGCCCCGCCGATCACCTATTCGGTCGCCGGGGTCCAATATGTCTCGGTCGCGGTCGGTTGGGGCGGCATCCTGCCGCTCAACATGGGCGAGGCGCTCCAGGCCTCGGTGAAGCCCAAGGTCAATCGCGTCGTGACCTTCCGCATCGGCGGCAAGGCGCCGCTGCCGCTGCCGGCGAAGGAGGCCGAGGCGCCGCTCGCCCCGCCGCCCTCGACCGCCTCCGCCGCCGTGATCGAGCAGGGACGGGTGCTCTACCATGTCCGCTGCTGGATGTGCCATGGCGACACCGTCGTGAACCATGGCGGGGTTCCCGACCTGCGCCGCTCGATGGTGATCGCGGACGCGGCGGCCTTCCGCGGCTTCGTCCTCGAAGGGGCGGCCGAGCCGCTCGGCATGCCCAATTTCTCGAAGGACCTGAAGCCCGACGAGGTCGAGGCGATCCGCGCCTATGTCATCAAGCGTGCCAACGACTTGAAGGCCGATCCTAAGATGCCGTGAGGGTGGCGGGCGACCGGGGTTCAGCCCCGGTCGCGTTCGGGATCGGGCAGAAACACGGCGAGCAGGCCGATCACCGGCAGGAAGGCGCAGATGGCGTAGACCATCTCGATCCCCGCCAGGTCGGCGACCTCGCCCAGTATCGCCGCGCCCAGCCCGGCCATGCCGAAGGAGAAGCCGAAGAACAGGCCGGAGATCATCCCCGGCTTCCCCGGCACCAGCTCCTGCGCGAACACGACGATCGCGGGGAAGGCCGAGGCGAGGATCAGGCCGATGATCACCGTCAGCGGCCCGGTCCAGAACAGGCTGGCATGCGGCAGCAGCAGCGTGAAGGGCAGCGCGCCGAGGATCGAGAACCAGATCACATATTTGCGCCCGAAGCGGTCGCCGAGCGGGCCGCCGGCGATCGTCCCCACCGCCACCGCGCCGAGGAAGACGAACAGATGGAGCTGCGCCACCTCGACGCTGACGCCGAAGCGCTGGATCAGGTAGAAGGTGAAATAGCTGGTGATGCTCGCCAGGTAGAAATATTTCGAGAAGATCAGCGCGAGCAGGATGGCGATGCCGGTCAGTGCCTTGCCGCGCGGCAGCGGCGGGGCCGCTTGCCGGCCGGCATGGCCGCGCGACAGGCGGGCGAGGCCGTGGTGGCGATACCATTGGCTGACGTTCCACAGGATCGCGCAGGACAGCAGGGCCAGCATCGCGAAGAAGGCGAGGCTCGACTGGCCCCAGCGCAGCACCACGATCGCCGCCGCGAGCGGGCCGAGCGCCGACCCGGCATTGCCGCCGACCTGGAACATCGACTGGGCCAGGCCGAGCCGGCGGCCCGCCGCCATCCGCGCCACGCGCGAGGATTCGGGGTGGAACACCGACGACCCCATCCCCAGCAGCGCCGCGCCGACCAGCAGCAGCCCATAGCTGTGCGCGACCGACAGCAGCATCAGCCCAGCCAGCGAGAACAGCGTGCCGCCGGGCAGGGCGAGCGGGGTCGGCCGCTTGTCGGCATAGAGCCCGACCAGCGGTTGCAGGATCGAGGCGGTCATCTGATAGACCAGCGTCACCAGCCCGACCTGGCTGAACGACAGGCCGAGTTCCGCCTTCAGGTTGGGATAGATCGACGGCAGCAGCGACTGCATCATGTCGTTGAGCAGATGGCACAGGCTGATCGCGGCGATGATGCCGAACACGGTGCCGTCGGTCTCGACACGGGGCGGGGCGGCTTTGGTGGCGTTCATGGTCCTGACTCGTCGGTCGAAGCGTTTTCGTCGCCATAGGGCCTCCCCTCCTGGCCCGCATTCCTATATGGGTCTTTCACTTACGCGAGTGGGACAATCCGGTGCCGTGGTCCGACCCATCCCTCGTCGAGCATGTCGATCGTCCGATCGTCGCGGTCGGCAACGAATATCCGCCGGCGTTCGAGCTCGACTGGCATCGCCACCGGCGCGGCCAGCTCATCTATGCCGCGCGCGGGGTGGTGGTGGTCAGCACCGCGCAGGGCGTCTGGGTCGCGCCGCCCGAGCGCGCGGTGTGGACGCCCGGCGGGGTCAGCCATGCGGTGCGGATGGTCGGCGCCGTCAGCACCCGGAGCGTGCTGATCGAGCCCGACGCCCATGGCTCGCTGGGCGACGCCAACAAGGTGATCCAGGTCTCCCCGCTGCTGCGCAGCCTGTTGGCGGCGGCGTGCGAGATCGATCCCGAATATGACGTCGCCGGGCGTGACGGGATGGTGATGGCGCTGCTGCTCGCCGAACTCGCCCGCGCGCCCAGCGTGTCGCTCGCCGTGCCCTTCCCGAAAAAGGCCGAGATCGCGCGCAAGTGCCAGGCGTTTCTCGACGCGCCGAGCCCGCACGACACGATCGATATGTGGAGCGCCGAGCTCGGCATGGGCCGGCGCGCCTTCACCCGCCTCTTCCGGCAGCAGACGGGGCTCAGCTTCGGCGCCTGGCGGCAACAGGCCTGCCTGCTGATCGCGCTGCCCCGGCTCGCGGCCGGGGAGGCGGTGACGACGATCGCGCTCGACCTGGGCTATGAGAGCCCGGCCGCCTTCACGACGATGTTCAAGCGGCTCGCCGGGGTCGCGCCCAGCCATTACCAGTCGGCCGGGCGGGCCATGGTCGATTGAAGATGAGCGGATGGGTTGCCTACAGCACCTTGCCGCTGGCCGGATCGATCAGCGTGCCGGTGATGCGGATGCCGGCGCCGTCGACCTGATAGGTCTTGTTGAGGAAGATCAGGACCGAGGTCAGCGCCTCGGCCGCCGCGGAATTGGCGAGCGCGCCGCCATGGATGCCGCGCAGGCCGATCGCGTCGGCCAGCGCCACCACCTGCTCGCGCGCGGCCTTGTCGTCCCCGAACACCAGCACGTCGCAGCCGATATCCTCGTCGGTCGCGAGCTTGTGCGCGGCGACGTTGTGGAAGCCGGAAACGACGGTGACGCCTTCGCCGAGAAGCTGCGCGGCGCGGACGGCGGCGCTGCCTTCGGCGGGAAGCGACACGCGCATCACCTTGGGCGGGACGAGCGGCACCGTCGTGTCGACGACGATCTTGCCCGCGACATGCGGCGCGATCTCGGCGAGCGCGCCCTCCTGCGCGGCGAAGGGGACCGCGACGATCACCAGGTCCGCGCCCGCCGCCGCCTCCGCATAGCCGGCCGCCGCGATGCCGTGGCCGAGCTCCTCGGCGGCGGCGCGGGCGCGGTCGGGATCGCGCGAGCCGAGCGTCACGACGGCCCCGGCGCGCGCCAGGCGGCGGGCGAGCGCCGCGCCGAGCTTGCCGGTGCCGCCGATCACGGCGATGGTCTGGGTGATGGTCATGCAAGAGGCTCCAGGAAGGGGGCCGGCCGCGGATCGACCGGCTGGTAAAGCGTGGTGCGCTGATAGGCCGGCCGGCCGGCGTCGGCGGCGAGCGCGATCATCTGCGCGCGATCGAAGCACTGGCCGTTCTGGCCGCCGGCCGAGCGCGTGATCGATTCGTCCATCAGCACGCCGCCCAGGTCGTTGGCGCCGGCGTCCAGGATCGCGCGCGCGCCGTCGGGACCCATCTTCACCCAGCTCGTCTGGATGTTGGCGATGACCGGGTGCAGCACGATCCGCGCGACAGCGTGCATCAGCACCGCCTCGCGATAGCTGGGGCCCGAGCGCGCCTTGCCCTTGCGCCACAGCGGCGCCTCCATATGGACGAAGGGCAGGGGGACGAACTCGGTGAAGCCGCCCGTCTCGGTCTGCAAGGCGCGGACCCGCAGCAGATGGCGGGCCCAATGCTCATAGCCGTCGACATGGCCGAACATGATCGTCGCGGTGCTGCGCAGGCCGACGCCGTGCGCGGTCCGCATCACCTCGATCCACTCGTCGGCGGTCAGCTTGTCGGGGCAGAGGATCGCGCGGACCTCGGGATCGAGGATCTCGGCGGCGGTGCCGGGCAGGGTCGAGAGACCGGCCGCCTTCAGCCGCGCTAGATAATCCTCGAGCGGGAGTCCGAGCGTCTGCGCGCCATGGGTGACTTCGAGCGGGGAGAAGGCGTGGATGTGGATCGACGGCGCGGCGGCGCGGACGGCAGCGACGATGGCGAGATAGGTGTCGCCGTCGAAGCTCGGATGGATGCCGCCCTGCAGGCACACCTCGGTCGCGCCGCGCTCGGCCGCCTCGGCGGCGCGGCGGCCGACCTCATCGAGGTCGAGCCGATAGGCGGGACCGCGCTCGGCCTTGGTCGATCCCTTGGAAAAGGCGCAGAAGCCGCATTTGTATAGACATATGTTGGTGTAGTTGATGTTGCGGTTGACGGCATAGCTGACGCGGTCGCCATTGACCTGCCGCCGCAGTTCGTCGGCGGTGCGGACGATCGCGGCGAGGTCGCCGCGCTCGGCCCGGAACAGCGCGACGATCTCGCCTTCGTCGAGCGTCGCGCCCGATCCTGCCTTGGCGAGAATCGCGGCGATCCCGGCGGTCGCCTTCGGTTCGGCATCGAGCCCGATCGCGGGCACCGCGCCGCCTTCGCCCGCCGCCCAGTCGTCGGTCTTGGGCAGGCCGCGCCCGTCGACGAGGCGGCGGATGCGGGTGGCGAGCGCCGGATCGGCCCAGCGGTCGACCGCGCGGGCATGGGCCGGGCCGATCGCGAGCCGCTGGAGCAGGGTGCGTCCCGCCTCGGCGGTCGCCTCCGCGAGCACCTCCAGATGCGGCCAGGGCGCCTCGGGGTTCACATGGTCGGGGGTGACCGGCGACACGCCGCCCCAGTCGTTGACCCCGGCGCGCAGCAGCGCGGTCAGCTCGGCGCGGTCGTGGAGGTTGGGCGGCGCCTGGATCGTCATGGCGGGGCCGAGCACCAGCCGGGCGGCGGCGATCGTCCAGAGATGCTCGTCGAGCGACGGCTCGGCATGGCCGGCCATGCGGGTGTCGGGCTTGGCGCGGAAATTCTGGACGATGACTTCCTGGATATGGCCGTGGCGCGCGTGCAGGTCGCGGATCGCGACCAGCGCCTCGATCCGCTCGGCGCGGGTCTCGCCGATGCCGATCAGCAGGCCGGTGGTGAAGGGCACGCCGGCGCGCCCGGCCGCCTCGATCGTCGCGATCCGCGCGGCGGGGCGCTTGTCGGGCGATCCGAAATGCGGCCCGCCCGGCTCGCACAGCCGGTCCGACGCGCTTTCGAGCATGATCCCCATCGACGCCGACACCGGGCGCAGCGCGGCATAGTCGTCGGCGTCCATCAGGCCGGGATTGAGGTGCGGCAGCAGGCCGGTCTCGTCGAGCACCGCCCGCGCCATGTCGCGAAGATAGGCGAGGGTGCTGGCATGGCCGCTCGCCGCCAGCGCCTCGCGCGCCGCCGCATAGCGGTCCTCGGGTCGGTCACCGAGCGTGAACAGCGCCTCGCGGCACCCGGCCGCCTCCCCGGCGCGGGCGATCGCCAGCACCTCGTCGCGGCTCAGATAGGCGGGGCCGGCCTGGCGCGGGGTGGTGGCGAAGGTGCAATAATGGCAGACGTCGCGGCACAGCCGGGTCAGCGGAATGAACACCTTGCGCGAATAGGTGACGATCGGCCCGTGCGCGGCGAGGGTCATCGCCTCGCTCTCCGCGATCATCCGCGCGAGGCCCATCGCGTCGAGCCGCGTCAGGATGGCGTCGGCGCCCCGTCGATCGAGATCATGTCCGGTCGCCATCGATCAATCCCCTCGCGCCGTTCCTTGCCTGCGTCGCCGGCACTTAGCCCGTGGGGGGCCGTGGTCGGCAAGCCATTTATGGTAATGACGAGTCCATAGTGGCCACGGAATGCTGCCCGATACCGCCATTCGGGGACTGTTCCAGGGCGATCGCTTGGGAATCGAAGAAAAATGCTATAGCCGTTTGCGAAATTCCCGTGGGCACATCCGGTAGAGGCGGCGGAAACGCGCAGCGAAATAGGATGGGTCCTCGAATCCGCAATTGACCGCGATTTCACCAATTGATTGCTTGGTATGCATCAGCAGGTTGCAGGCGCGGACCATGCGCCGCTCGATCAGATAGGCATGCGGGGTCATGCCGACGCTGTCCTTGAACAGGCGGATGAAGTGGAAGCGGCTGACCCCCGCCTCGCGCGCCAGCATGTCGAGCGAGATGTCCTCGGCGATATGCGCCTCGACATAGTCCTTCACCCGTTGCAGCACCGGGCTCGACAGCACCGATCGCGCCGCCGGCCGGACCACGATCGCGCCGTTCTCCGAACAGAGCAGGCTCGAGATCAGGTGATTGGTGATCGTCTCCATCAGGAAGGCGGAGATCGGCCGCGGCGACAGGATCGTCGACAAGATCGACTGCATCAGCAGCAATATGCTCGGGTCCTCGAAGACCAGCTTGGCCTGCAAGTTGACGCGCGCGGGATCGCCCTTGAAATGCTCGGCCCAGGCCGCCTGCATCAGCTCATAGGGCAGGTAGACGTCGAAGATGTCGAGCGGATCACCGGTCCAGCGCCAGTCGCAGCGCAGGAAGGCGGGGGTGAGGGTGAGCGACGCCCGCAACAGCTCCGCCCGTTCCCATTGTCCCTCGACGGCGCGGTCGACGACGCCGTTGGGGTTGATCGAAAGGCTGATCACCGGATCGTTGGACTGATCCTTGATCGTCGCGGTCTCGCGGTCGAGCCGGTGGATGAAATAGCTCGCCGACCGCCGCGACTCGCTGTAGCAGCGCATGAGGCATTCGACCCCGGCGGGCAGGTCCCCATACCAGTCGAAGCCTGCCTTTGCCGACATGACGTGATCGCTCCTGACGCTCCGACCGATGGCAGGTTGCGTGACTTTTCAATGAAAAGCAATTTGCTCCGGTTCGGCGGCCGGTCGACCGGCCGCCGGCCGTGCCGCGTCACGGATGCTGGTAGGCGGTCTTTCCGTCGATGATCACCTGGGTGACGACGACGTTGTGGACGTCGGTCGCCGGAATCTTGAACGGATTGCGGTCGAGGATGATCAGGTCGGCGATCTTGCCCGGTTCGATCGTCCCCAGCTTGTCGGCCATGCCGAGCTGTCTGGCGGCGTTGATCGTGAAGATGTCGATCGCTTCCTTGAGGGTGATCGCCTCGGCCGGGCCGTAGACCTCGCCGGGGCGCTGGTCGTCGGGCGCGCGCCGGGTGACCAGCGTCTCGATGCCGATCCAGGGATTGGCCGAGGGAACCACCGACCAGTCCGACCCGGCGATGACCAGCGCCCCCGAATCCAGCCCCTCGCGCACCGGCCAGACGCGCTTGATCCGGTCCGGCCCGATGGCCTTGATGATGTCGTCGTTGATCGCCGACGGGAACCACAGATAGGGCGAGAATTCGAGCGTCGCCCGGATGGTCTTCGCGCGCGCCAGATCGTCCGGCTTGACGAAGGTCAGGTGGCCGACCTCGTGCATCGGCCCGTTCGGGCCGTTGGCCTTGCGCGCCGCGGCGATGGCGTCGAGCGCGGTGCGCGAGGCCTGGTCGCCGGCGGCGTGGAACTTGACCGTGATCCCCATCTTGTCGAGGCGGGTGACCAGCGGATCGAGCGTCGCCGGCCCGACGAGCAGCAGCCCGCGCGCCGGCTCGTGGAGATGGCCGTCCGCGCCGGGCGCGTACGGATCGATCATCGCCGCGGTGTGGCTCTCGGTCGGGACGCCGTCCTCGTACATCTTGACGCAGTCGGTCCGGAAGCGCGCGCGCTCATAGCTGCGGCGGTTGCGGAGGATATCCTCGAATTCCTTGTCGCCGCTATAGTGGAGGCACCCGACCACGCGCTGCTTCAGCAGGCCCCGGTCGGCGAGGGCGGCATAGGTTTCCAGGCCGGCGCGCGGCACCCGGGCGTCGACCAGCCCGGTCACGCCGTGCGACAACATGGTGTCGAGCGCGGTGTCGAGCGCCTTGACGTTCTTCTCGAGCGAAGGGGCCGGGATCGCCCGTTTCACCCGGTCGCGTCCGCTCTCGCGGAGCAGGCCGGTCGCCTCGCCCCGCGCGTCGCGCTCGATGATGCCGCCTTCCGGATCGGGCGTGTCGCGGGTGATGCCGGCCAACTTGAGCGCCAGGCTGTTGGTCCACATGCTGTGTCCGCTGATGTCGGTCAGCGCCACCGGATTGTTCGGGGCGACCCGGTCGAGCATCTCGCGGGTCGGCGGGGTGTCGCCGAAGGAGACGGCCTGCCAGCGGCCGCCGGTGATCCACTCGCCGGGCTTCGCCGCCTTCACGCAGGCCGTGACGGCGTCGAGGATATGCTGGGGCGCCGCGCCATATTCGAAGCGGCATTCGGACATCGCCAGCCCGGCCCCGAGCGGGTGGACGTGCATGTCGTAAAGGCCGGGCATCACGGTCTTGCCGCCGAGGTCGACCATCTTCGTGGAGGGCGCGCGATAGGCGCCGAGCGCGGCCGCGTCGCCGACCGCCAGGATCGCGCCGTCCTTGACGGCGACGCCGGCGGCCCAGCCCTGCGGCGTATAGACCTCGCCATTGGTCAGGATCAGGTCGGCGGTGCGGTCCGCGGCCTGGAGCGCCGATGCCGAAAGGAGGGCGGCGATGATCAGGGTTGCTTTATGACGTGCCGTCTTCATCGTCGTCCTCCTCCAGGTCAGATCATGGTGGGGGAAGGTGTCGCGGACTTCCTTCCCCCGCCGCTTTCGGTCAGAAGCGGTAGCCGATCGTCGCGCCGAAGGTGCGCGGGCGCACCACATAGGAGCGATAGACGGCGCCCCGGTTGTTGTCGCGGGCGCGGTAGCCCTGCCAGACGGCCTGATCGAGCAGGTTGTTGACGAACAGCGACATGTCGATGCCGTCGATCCGGTGGCCGATCCGCATCGACAGCGCCTTGAGCGCGGGCGCGGTGCTCAGCGTCGGGTCCGAACCGCCGTTGCGCGGATCGATCCCCGGGATCAGGTCCGACTGGTGCGAGCGATAGTCGAAGTCGGCGCGGATGTACGAGTCATGATGGTCGCGCAGCGACAGCTCATACTGGCCGTGCAGCGACACCGTCCACGGCGGCGACACCACATGGTTGCCCTTGGTCACCAGCGGCACCGTGGCGAGCGGACCGCCGAACACGGTGTCGAGGAACTTGGCGTTGGTGTAGCCGATCTCCGCCTGCAGGGTGAAATCGTCGGTCAGGCGATAGTCGAGCTGGATGTCGAGGCCGCGGCTCCGCGCCGAGCCCAGGTTGGAGGTGAACTGGAAGCCGCAGGCGCCGAGGCCGACGACCTGCTGGATGTTCTTCCAGTCGATCTGGTAGACGCTGCCCTGCGCGCTGAAGCGGCTGGTGCGAGTCTTCAGGCCGAGCTCGTAGCTCCACACCGAGTCCGAATTATAGGTCTGCGGGCGACCGTTCGGATAGCCGAGCGCGTTGAGGTTGCTCGCCTGGCAGGGGACGCCGACCTGCGGGTTGTAGCCGCCCGGGCGGAAGCCCTTCGAGGCCGAGGCGTAGACCAGCGTGCTCGGCGTCACCTGGAACTCGGCGCCGAACTTCGGCGTGAACGGCTTCTCCTTCTGGCGGCCGACGTCGGTCACCGACGGGCCGACGACGGGCCCTTGCGCGAAGGAGTTGATGGTGAACTTGGTCTGGCCGTAGCGCAGGCCCACCGTCAGCGTCAGCCGGTCGACGGGCTTGAAGTTGACCTGGCCGAAGGCGGCGATCTGCTCGTCCTTCGAGCTGGTCGACTGGTCGTAGATCAGGCGGCCGTTGACCAGCGGCGGGAACACCGCCTGCAGCGCGGGCGCATATTGGAAGATGAACGGATCGTCGACCTGCTGGATCGAGGTCTGCTTGGCCTTCTGGTAGAAGCCGCCGACCTGCCAGGTGAGCATTGCGTCGCGGTCCGTGGAGGCGAGGCGAAGTTCGCCCGTCGTCACCTTCTGGGTGTTCTCGAACGCGCTGAACGCCCGCTGGTTGGCGAAGAGTGGCAGGGTGATGCCGGTGAACAGGCTCTGGTCGAACGTGGTGTAGTCCGACTGGAAGTTCTGCTTGCGATCGAAATAGGAGGCGATCGCGGTCAGGTCGACCGGGCCGAACGCATATTGGATGTTGAGCGTCGGCAGGTAGAAGCGGTCGCGGCCCGATTCCGGCACCCGGTTGCCGTTCAGGAACTCGCCCTTGTCATAGTTGGAGAACTGCGCGTCCGGCGTGGCGAGCGAGGTGCGGACATTGTCCCAGCTATCGGTGCTGTCGTTGTTATAGACCTTCTGATAGGCGATCGACGGCGTGATCTTCAGCTCGGGCGTCGGCTCCCAGACGAAGGCGATGCGGCCGACATAGCTGTTCTGATAGTTGGCGTCGTCGGTGACCACGCCCTTGTCTTCGAAGCGGACGCGGTCGATCCAGCCGCCGTCGCGGCGATAATAGCCGCTGACGCGAACGCCCAGCTTGTCCTGGATCAGCGGAACGCCGAGGGCGAGGCCGGCCTCGTAGCTCGGGCCGCCATCCTCGGTCATCGCGAATTCGGTGCGCGCATAGCCCGACGACTTGGTCGTGCTCGGCTGCGGCGAGATGAAGCGGATCGTGCCGCCTTCCGAACCGGCGCCGAACAGCGTGCCCTGCGGACCGCGCAGAACCTCGACGCGCTCCAGGTCGAAGATCACCGGATAGGTGTTGCCGCCGCTATAGCCGAGCGACCGGATCTGGATCGGCGTGTCGTCGATATAGACGCCGGTGGTGGCGGCGCCGGCGGTCGAGTTGATGCCGCGGATCGAGATGTTGGTGGTGTTGTTGGTCGCCTGGAACACGACGCCCGGCGTCTGGCGGATCACGTCGGCGAAGTTCCGGACGCCGCGGCTGTCGAGCTTCTCCTGCGAGAAGGCGCTGACGCTCAGCGGCACCTTGCTCAGCGATTCGGACTGGCGGGTCGCGGTGACGACGATGTCGCCGCTATACTGCTCCTCGGCCGGCTGCTCGGCCTGGGCGAGGGCGATCGCCGGCAGCATCAGCGCTGCGACGGCAACCGACGACTTGGTCCAGCCAAGATGTGAATGCTTCTTCATAAAAACCCCCTTCTGTCTGCCTCGATCGTCTGCGGCAGGTGGTGATGTTCGTCCCTGATGGATGATGGCGCTGGAGCGGCTGGCGTTGATAAGCCGTATAACATCGAGTTTGTTGGTAGGTGTTGCGCCCCGTTGCCGGATGAAATTTCTAGCTGGTAGCGAAAAAACTTACCTGATGCGCGCCGCTGGTTTGGCCTGCGCCTATCCTCCCTGCTTATAAAATCGAATTTCTTCGATTATTGAAGCTGCGCCATTGATGTCAATAGGGTCCCGTCCGTCGCCGCAAATTTATTGATCGTCCAGACGGTCAATATTTCCGCTCCGATCCCGGCGACGGCTGCTCCGGCGGGCGGGTGATTTTTCAATTAAAAGCAATTTATTCGGGTTTTGCGCAATTCCTATCGCGCCATCCGGCGCCGATGCGCGCATCTTTCTTTTCCAGACAAGCATAATCATGGGAGGTATCGTGAGCAGCGCAGCGGCAGATGACGGCTATCCGCTTCATGATCTTCGCGTCGAAGTGATGCCGGAACAGGATGGCAAGCCGTTCATCTGCAAGCACAAGACAGGTGACTATTTCACCGTTACTGACGATGACCTGATCACCATGGGGGAGGGGGTGCGCTTCCCTATGTATTCGTTGGCAGCGATCCTGCCGTTGCTGCCAGCCAAGCAGCGAGACCTTCATCCCAACGACTGGATGAACACGGACGCGGTGATCGCCTGTCCCGATCCGCATTGCGGCGGCCGTTTCAGGATCATCCGCGAGACCCGCCGGATGCACAGCCATTCGGAGAATTCGGCGCTGTCGCTCGACAAGACCAGCCAATCAGAGGACCATGCATGACCATTCCCCGCGTAAATCTGCGCCCCGATTTCTCGGTTCCCCGCGTCATCAAGGGAAACTGGCAGATCGCCGACGACCATAGCAGCAGCGTGCGCGACGACGACGACATGCATCGCCACATGGTGTCCTTCGTCGATGCGGGGATCACCGCCTTCGACTGCGGCGACGTCTATTATGGGGTCGAGGAGCGGATCGGCCGCTTCATCGAGCGCTTCCGCCGCGAGCGCGGCCCCGCCGAAGCGTCGAAGATCGCGGTCCATACCAAATATATCCCGGCTTTCCTCCAGGAGGAGGAGCTGCGCAACCACGGCCGCCAGACCATCGTCGACACGATCGACCGCT
The DNA here is from genome assembly GCA_000016765.1 of Rhizorhabdus wittichii RW1. Classification (NCBI taxonomy): domain Bacteria; kingdom Pseudomonadati; phylum Pseudomonadota; class Alphaproteobacteria; order Sphingomonadales; family Rhizorhabdaceae; genus Rhizorhabdus; species Rhizorhabdus wittichii. The sequence continues at coordinate 785,637 of CP000699.1, read as the reverse complement.
CGCTCGCCCGGCTGAAGGTCGAGCGGCTCGACCTCGTCCAGCTCCACTGGTGGAACTACGAGATCGACGGCAATGTCGAGACCGCGCTGATCCTCAAGGAGCTCCAGCAGGCGGGCAAGATCCACCATATCGGCGGTACCAACTACAATGTCGCCGAGCTGGCCAGGATGGTCGATGCCGGTGTCGATATCGTCGCCAACCAGGTGCAATATTCGCTGACCGACCGCCGCCCCAAGAACGGCATGGAGCAATATTGTGCCGAAAACGACATCCAGCTCCTCTGCTATGGATCGATCGGCGGCGGGCTGATCTCGTCCAAGTGGCTCGGCATCCCCGATCCGGGCAAGCCGACCTTCGAAAATGTCTCGCTCGACAAATATTACCGCATCATCGTCGACTTCGGCGGCTGGGCGCTGTTCCAGGAGCTGCTGCGCACGCTCGACGCGATCGGCGCCAGGCATGGCGTCGCGATCCCGGCGGTCGCCAGCCGCTACGTCCTCGACCAGCCGAGCGTCGCCGCGGTGATCCAGGGCGCCCGGCACGACCGGCACCTCGCCCAGAATCTCAAGCTGTTCGAATTCGCGCTCGACGAGGAGGACCGGCAGGCGATCGATGCGGTGCTCGCGCGTTCCACCGGGCCGGCGGGCGACTGCTACGACCTCGACCGCATCGAGGATCGCGACGCGATCGAGAATGTCGCGACCGACTATTTCGACGTCGAGGACGGCAAGCTCGTCACCCGCCATCGCGATCCGGTCGTGCTCGCCGAACCCTATGGACATCACATCAAGGCGTGAGACGCATCGATTGAGCTATTGAACGGGCCGGATCATCCTTCTGGAGACAGTGCGTGGAGCTACCGATCACCGGATATGCCAAGAAGCTGAACGTCGTGCCGGGCGAAACCGTGGAATTCGCGGTGAGCACGGCCGCGGCGGGCTTCGAGGCGCGGATGGTGAAGCTCCACCGCGATCCGGCGCTGTTCGAGCCGATCGCCTCGGACGTCGACGGCCGCCATCCGGGGACGCTCCAGCCGATCCGGATGGGCAGCCATGCGGTGCTCGCCCGGCCGGCATCCGGCTGGCCGGCGGATCTCACGCTTTCGCTCCACCTGTGCCCGACGGCCGAGAGTTCCGAACGGCAGGGAATAGCGACCAGCGGCCCGGACCATGGCCTGTTCGTCGAGGCGGGGCGGCTGGTCGCGCTCGGCGGAGGCGTGGAGCTTCGCTCCGACGTCCCGCTGCGGCCGAACCATTGGTATCGGGTCGTCCTGGCGATGGGCAGCCCGACCCGGCTGGAGGTGACGCCGCTCGACGATCGCGAGGTCGGCGGCAGCGTCGAGACGGCGGAGGACTTCCAGGCGATCCGCGCGGAGGACTTCCGGTTCTCCGGCTGGTGGGACGGGGAGGCGACCGTCGGTTGCCTCGACGGCAAGATCGCCCGGCCGGCGATCCATTCGATCGCGCGGGGGCCGATCGCCGAATGGGACATGAGCCGGCATCTCGAAACGGCGCGCGTCGTCGACGTCGCGGGCGGCGGGAACGAGCTTCGCCTGGTCCAGCATCCCCGCCGCGCGGTCACCGGGCCGGCCTGGGACGGCACCGCCCACGATCCGCGCCGGCAGCCGTCGCATTATGACGCGATCGCCTTCCATAGCGACGACCTGACCGACGCCGGCTGGGCGACGACGCTCGCCTGGACGGTGCCCGCGACCCTCGCCAGCGGCATCTATGCCTTGCAGATATCGACGGCGGAGGGTTCCGATCACCTGCCGTTCCTGGTCACGCCGGGCGCCGGAGGACCGAAGCCCCGCTGCGCCTTCCTGGCCCCGACCTTCAGCTATCTGGCCTATGGCAATGAGCGGCATTGGTGGGACATGCCCAATGTCGAGGCGCGGACCGGCAAGCCGCTCGAACAGAGCGTCATCGCCGCCGAGCTGTGGGCGGCCGGGCACGGGATGCTGAGCCCCTATGACCGCCATCGCGACGGCACCGGCTGCACCCATGCGTCCTGGCTGCATCCGATCGTCAATCTCCGCGCCGGCTATCACCATCCCTATATCGGCGGACCTCACCAGCTCAGCGCCGACCTGCTGATCCTCGACTGGCTCGACAGCATCGGCGAGCCGGTCGACGTGCTGACCGATCACGACCTGCACGTCCGTGGCGTCGAGGCGTTGCAGGGCTATGCGGTGGTGATGACCGGCAGCCATCCCGAATATGTCAGCGCCGCCGTGCTCGATGCGCTCGATGCGTTCAACCGGCAGGGCGGGAACCTGGTCTATTTCGGCGGTAACGGCTTCTACTGCGCGGTCTCGACCTATCCGGACGAGCCGCAGGTGATGGAGCTGCGGCGCGGCCACAGCGGCGGCTCGCACTGGAAATCGCCGCCCGGCGAGGCGCATCATGCCTCGACCGGAGAACTGGGCGGCAAGTGGAAGCTGCGCGACCGGTCGGCGCACCGGCTGTTCGGCGTCGGGACGGCGTCGGTGACGTTCGATCGCGGACGCCCCTATGTCCGCACCGAGGCGAGCCATGATCCCGCTCATGCCTGGGTGTTCGATGGCATCGAGGGTGATGCGATCGATACCGAGAGCTGCGTCCTCGGCCAGCCGGGCGGTTTCGAATATGACCGGATGGAGCCCGGCCTCGGCACGCCGGCCGACGCCGTCTGCCTCGCGGTCGCGCGTTTCGATCCGCCCGTCACCGAATATCTGCTCGACGACTGGCGCTGGACCGGGACGCTCGGCGAGAACCGCGCCGACCTCGTGCTGATCCCCGGCCATGGCCGGCGCGGCGACGTGTTCTCGGTCGGGTCGATCGCCTGGACCGGATGCCTGCTCACCGACGGCGGGGCCAACAAGGTCGCGACCATCACCCGCAACGTGCTGCGGCGCTTCGCCGGGCGGGGAGGGATCGATGGATAGGCCGGTCGAGCTTCCGGCCATGGCGATGGCGCTTCCGGCGCAGCCCGGCCCCGCATCCGCGCCCGGCAAGGCCGCGCGCTATGGCTGGTACGTCGTCGGCGTCCTCGTGCTCGCCTATATCGCGGCCTTCCTCGACCGGCAGATATTGAGCCTGCTGGTCGGGCCGATCAAGCGCGACATCGGCATCTCCGACGTCCAGATCGGCCTGTTGCAGGGGCTGGCCTTCGCGATCTTCTATTCGACCTGCATCCTGCCGGCCGGATGGCTGGTCGACCGGTTCAACCGGCGCAACATCCTCGCCATGGCGCTGGCGATCTGGTGCCTGATGACGATCGCCTGCGGGCTGTCGCGCAGTTTCCCCGAGCTGTTCATGGCGCGGATGGGCGTGGGCATCGGCGAAGCCGTGCTGGGCCCCGCCGCCTTCTCGCTGATCAGCAATTATTTCGCGAAGGACCGGCTGCCGCTGGCGATCAGCGTCTATTCGATCGGCGGCTCGCTCGGGGCCGGCCTCGCCTATATCTTCGGCGCCTTCGCCGAGCGGATGGCCGCGCCGGCGACCGCGGCGCTGCCCTTCCTCCAGGGTTTCGCGCCATGGCAGGCCGCCTTCTTCATCGTCGCCGCGCCGGGCTTCGCGATCTCGCTGCTGATCCTGACGATCCGCGAGCCGGCGCGCGCGCGGGTGGCGGGCGCGCAGGGCGGACCCTCCCTCCGCGCCTTCCTGTCGCCGCGCAGCCGCTTCCTGGCGCATTATTGCCTCGGCATCGGGCTGCTCACCAGCGTCAGCTATGCGAACATGGCCTGGATTCCGGCGATGTTCGAGCGGACCTATGGCTGGGCGACGGCCGACACTGCCCGCTGGCTGGGGCTGATGATGCTCGTCTTCGGGACGGCCGGCATCCTGGCGGGCGGCATGGGGGCGATCCGGCTGTCGCGGCGCCACGCCGACGCGACCCTGCGGCTGGCGGCGATCATCGCGCTGGTGCTCGCGCCGATCTGCCTGGTCGCGGCGATCGCCGGCAACCCCTATCTGTCGCTGGCGCTCTACGTGCCCTTCACCTTCCTTTCGACCTCGTTCGTGTCGCTCGGCCCGACGGCGATCCAGCTGATCACGCCCGACGCGCTGCGCGGGCGCGTCAACGGCATCGCGCTGATGCTGGTCAATATCATCGGGATATCGGTCGGCCCGCTGGTGGTGGCGCTGCTGACCGATCATCTCTTCGGCCGGGAAGCGATGCTGCGCTGGGGACTGGGCATCGGCAGCGGCCTGCTGTCGCTGACCGCCGGCCTGTGCCTGCTGACCGGACTTTCCGCCTATCGCCGCGTCCTGCGGGACGCCTCGGACATAGAGGAGGCATAGTGATGACGCATGCTCCGATACCAAAGCGCTGAATAATATTTAGTCGATACTGAAGAATATCGTCCGTGTATTTCGCCTTGACGTTGTTTTGGCGGCTGGAATTTCGCGCCTTTCGAAAAGTATTTTCGTCGCGGGAATTCAATATTCAATAAAGGGGATCTCGTTATGAATTATCGCCATGCAAAGATGATCTTGCTGTCGGGTTGCGCCATCGCCCTTTGCAGCGGTCTGCAACCGGCCGCCGCGCAGGTCGAGGAAGAAGGCGCTCGCTCGGGCGGGCTCGAGGATATCGTCGTCACGGCGCGCCGTCGGGCGGAATCGGTGCAGACGACGCCGCTGTCGGTGTCGGCCTTCGACTCCCGCTCGCTCCAGGATCGCGGCTTGCAGAACATCGCCGACGTCTCGCGCGCCGTGCCGAACGTCCAGCTCGATCCGGTCGCCAACGAATCCGGCGTTGCGTCGACCCAGATATCGATCCGCGGCATCGGCCAGACCGACTATGTGCTGACCGTCGAGCCCGGCGTCGCCGTCTATCTGGACGGCGTCTATGTCGGCAAGTCGCTCGGCTCGCTGCTCGACACGGTGGACGTCGAGCGCGTCGAGATCCTGCGCGGCCCGCAAGGCACGCTGTTCGGCAAGAACACGATCGGCGGCGCGATCCAGGTGATCACCAAGCGCCCGACCGCCGACAACCAGGCCGAGATGGAACTGACCACCGGGCGCTACGACCGGCTCGACGCGCGCGGCGCGATGTCCGGCCCGATCACCGACTGGCTGCGCTTCCGCCTGTCCGCCTCCTATCAGAGCCGCGACGGCTTCATGAAGCGCATCCTGCGCAGCGGCGAGCGGACCGGCGAGGTCCAGGGCGACATGAACCGGCTGGGCGGGCGGCTCGTCTTCGAAGCCGACGTCGCCCCGAACCTGCTGGCGACGCTGGCCTTCGACGGGACGCGCATCCGCGAGAAGTCGCCGGCGACCTATCTGCGGCGGGTGACCGAGGATGCGGGCTTCCCGCGCCTGTTCAACCTGGCGGTGCCGGGCGGCGTCTGCGCGCCGGCGGCGGGGGCGTCGCGCTTCTCCAACCCCTATTGCTTCAACGACCAATATTCGCTGCCGACCGACACGCGCGTCACCTACAATGCCGGCGGCAACACGGCCGACACCGACGTGCGGGGCGTCGCCCTGACGCTCGACTGGAAGCCGGGCGACATCAACGTCAAGTCGATCACCTCGTTCCGCAAGGTCGACGTGTTCGTCGACCAGAACCTCGGCGGCAGCGCCTATTACAACAGCCAGGTCGGGCAGGACATCGACTTCAAGTCGTTCAGCCAGGAATATCAGCTCAGCGGCAACCTGCTCGACAAGCGGCTGTCCTACGTCCTCGGCGCCTATTACCAGCGCGAATGGGGGCGGCAGCTCTTCCCGGTCCAGACCGCGCTCGCGCAGTTCCTGTCGGGCGGCGACATCAAGAACGACAGCTATGCCGCCTTCGGCCAGCTCACCTATGAGATCACCAGCAGGCTCTCGCTGACCGGCGGCTTCCGCTACACCTATGAGACGCGCCGGTTCAATCCGGGCCTCCAGCACGTCATCGGCTATGACGACCTGTCGGTGATCAAGATCCCGGGCTTCGTGAATCCCGTCGCCAACGCCTTCGGCACGCCCGGCACGCCGCTGTTCCCGGCGGGCTGGTACAAGCGCAACAGCAAGGCCGGCACGCCGATGATCTCGCTGAGCTACAAGCCGGTCGACGACGTGATGCTCTATGCGACCTATTCGAAGGGCTTCAAGGGCGGCGGCTTCACCATGCGCTTCTTCCCGCCGGTCAAGCCGGCGGCGGGCGTCGATCCCGATACGCTGATCCCCTATGCCAAGCCCGAAAAGGCGACCTCCTACGAGGCCGGCATCAAGAGCGAGTGGCTCGGCGGCAAGCTGCGCCTGAACGTCGCCGGCTTCATCACCGACTACAACAACATCCAGGTCACCTACACGATCGATCCGGACGGCCCGGGCCCGATCGGCCGCTTCCTGCCGGTGCTTGCCAATTCGGGTTCGGCCCGCATCAAGGGCATCGAGGTCGAGAGCGCGGCGGTGCCGACCGACTGGCTGCGGATCGACGGCAGCCTCGGCTATATCGACGCCAAATACCGCAAGTTCACCGCGGCGGCGATCGGCGCCTATCCCGCCGCGCTGGGCTTCGACCTGCCCAACACGCCGAAATGGACCTATAATGTCGGGACGACGGTGACCTTCTTCGACAATGAGTCGGGCAATGTCTTCCTGCGCGCCGACTGGGCCTATCGCAGCAGCCAGTTCAAGGAGTTCTCGAACAACCCGTCGCTGTTCCAGAAGGGCTACGGCATCCTCAACGCGGGGCTGACCTACCGGTCCGCCGATCGGAACTGGGACGTGACGCTGGGCGGCACCAACCTGACCGACAAGGCCTATATCGTCAGCGGCGTCGCCAGTTCCGATCGCGCGCAGGCGGTGCGGTCGCGGCCGCGCGAATGGTATCTGACGCTGCGGCACAAGATATGACCGGAGCGCCGCTGATCGGCTATGGCGACCGCTTCGAGGTCGCCCCGGGCGAAAGCCTCGGCTTCCATGTGAGCGCGCCCGCGGGCGGGTTCGAGGCCAGGCTCGTCCGGCTGGCGCGCCGCGCCGGGGACCTCGTCCCGATCGCCTCGGCGATCGACGGCGTCCATGACGGCGCGGAGCGGCCGATCGCCACCGGCAGCCATATGGCGGTGGCGGCTGGCGTGCCGCTGCCCGCCCGGCCGGCGATCTCGCTATGGGTGCGCCCGACCCGGCCGGCGGACGGGCGCGACCAGGCGCTGCTCGGCTGGGGACGGAGCCATGGCTTGTTCCTCGACGGGGAAGGGCGGTTGCGGCTGAGCTGGGGCGGTGTCGAGATCGTCACCGGCCGGCCGCTCGCCGCCGCGCGCTGGAGCGAGGTGCAGGTCGAGACGCGGGGCGACCGGATCGTTCTGTCGGTCCGCACCGCCGACGAGGGGATCGCCGACGGATCGGGGGAGGCGGCGTTGCCTCCAACTGATCTAAAGATCGATCCACAAGCCTTTTATATCGCTGCGATTATCGAAAACGATCTTCCCGTCGCCTGTTTCGACGGGAAGATCGCCCGGCCGCGCGTCGCGGACGGCGGCGCGCCGCTCGCCGCCTGGAATTTCGCGAAGGACCCCGGCAGTCCGGTCGTGATCGACGAGGGCCCCGCGGCGCGCCATGGGCGGCTGTTCCAGACACCGCAGCGCGGCGTCACCGGCCCCGAATGGAACGGTCTCAGTGGCGGCTGGAGCGAGGACCCGGAGGGCTATGATGCGATCGCCTTCCACAGCGACGACCTGACCGACGCGGGCTGGCCCGAGAGCTTCGCGTTCACGCCGCCCGCCGATCTGCCGAGCGAGGCCTATGGCATCGAGCTGCGCCAGGGCGACCAGCGCGACGTGGTGCCTTTCTTCGTTCTGCCGGCACCGGACGCGGAGCCCGCGCCGCTCGCCTTTCTCGTGCCCAGCTTCAGCTATCTCGCTTATGCCAATGAGCGGCACTGGTGGACCAATCCCGCCGTCGAGGCGATCGCGGGCGCGCCGCTCGACGCGATCGTCGCCCCGATCGAGCGCTGGGCCGAGGAAGCGCGGCTGATCAGCGCCTATGACTATCATCGCGACGGATCGGGCTGCGCCCATGCCTCGCTGCGGCGGCCGCTGGTCAACATGCGCGCCGATTATCGCCATCCGTTGCTGCGCGGGCCGCACCAGCTCGGCGCCGACATCGCGACGATCGAATGGCTGCGGTCGACCGGCCAGCGCTTCGACGTCATCACCGACCATGTCCTGCACGAGCGCGGCGTCGAGGCGCTGAAACCCTATCGCGCGGTGATGACCGGCAGCCATCCCGAATATGTCAGCGCGGCGCTGTTCGACGCGGTCGAGGCCTATGTCGGCGGCGGCGGGCGGCTGATCCACCTCGGCGGCAACGCCTTCTACTTCGTCACCTCGGTCTTCGCGGAGGAGCCGCATGTGATCGAGGTGCGGCGCGGCCATGCCGGCACCATCCCCTGGCAATCGCCGCCGGGCGAAGGGCGCCAGGCGGCGACCGGCGAGCCCGGCGGGCTGTGGCGCTGGCGCGGGCGATCGGCGCACCGGCTGCTCGGCACCGGCACGGCGGCGGTCAGCTTCGGCGAGGGGCGGCCCTATGTCCGCGACGCCGCCAGCCACGATCCCGCCTTCGCCTGGATGTTCGACGGCGTCGACGCGACCGCGATCGATGCGCGGGCCGAACTGCTGGGCGGGCCCTCGGGCTTCGAGGTCGATGCGATGCGGGCCGATCTCGGCACCCCGGCCGACACCGTCCGGCTCGCCACCGCGATCGGCTTCGATCCGGCGCTGACCTTCATCGCCAGCGAGGACGTGCTGTCGACCGGCACGGCGGGGGCGATGGAATCGCATATCGCCTATCGCCGGCTGGCGGGCGGCGGGCGGGTCTTCTCCGCGCCGTCGATCGCCTGGACGAGCTGCCTCGCCGATCGCGGCGGCGACAACGACGTCGCCCGGATCACCGCCAACGTGATCCGCGCCTTCACCCGGCCCGAGGGGCCGCCCGACCTTCCGACTTCAGGAGGAGACTCCCATGACTGACGCCATCGTCGCGACTGTCGAGCATCGCTTCGCCGGCAAGACGCCCGACCAGCTCTTCCGCGCCTGGATCGATCCGGCGCTGCTGCCGCAATGGCTGGCGCCCGATCCCTACGACCTGGTCCATGCCGAGGTCGAGGCGGCGCCGGGCGGCCATTACCGCCACGACATCGTCGGCCCCGACGGCAGGCATGTCGTGATCGGGGAGTTCCTGCGCTTCGATCCGGGGCGGGGGCTCCGCAAGAGCTGGAACTATCGCGGGCCCAATCCCGCTCCGCGACCCGAGCCGACCTTCGTCGACGTCACCATCGAACCGGAGGAGGGCGGCAGCCGCCTCGTCCTCACCCATAGCGGCCTGCGCGATCAGGCGGAGTGGAACCATTATGACGGCGGCTGGAGGGTTTGCTTCGATCGGTTGGACAAGTTGAGCCTGTAACCATCGGATATTGCTTGAAAAAGGGGAATTGAAATGGATGCGAGACGCATGAAGCGCGCTTTCCTTGCCACGGCCTCGGCCCTGCTGGTCCTGCCCGCGGTACCGGCGCTGGCGCAGGCCGCCGAGCAGGATGCCGGCTATAATCCGGCGTCGCTGGGCGACATCGTCGTGACCGCCCGCAAGCGCGAGGAGTCGGTGCAGACCACGCCGCTGTCGATCTCCGCCTTCGGCGCGCAGGCGTTGCAGGACCGCAACGTGCAGTCGTCGGCCGACATCGCCAATTTCGTGCCGAACGTGCAGTTCGACAGCGCGGCGAGCGAGTCCGGCGGCGGCGCGTCGAGCCAGATCTCGATCCGCGGCATCGGCCAGACCGATTATGTCATCACCGTCGAGCCGGCGGTCGGCCTCTATCTGGACGGCGTCTATGTCGGCAAGTCGGTCGGCTCGCTGCTCGACACCGTCGACATCGAGCGGATCGAGGTGCTGCGCGGGCCGCAGGGCACGCTGTTCGGCAAGAACACGATCGGCGGCGCGATCCAGTTCATCTCCAAGCGGCCGAGCGACAAATTCGAGGCCGAGGCGGAGGCGACGGTCGGCCGCTTCAACCGGGTCGACGTGAAGGGCATCTTGTCCGGGCCGCTGTCGGACCGGGTCCGCGCGCGCCTGTCGGGCGCCTATCAGAGCCGCGACGGCTTCATGGACCGGGTCAGCCCCACCGGCGCCAAGACCGGCGAGCAGGGCAACATCAACCGGCTGAGCGGCCGGCTGGTGCTCGAGGCCGACCTGACCGACAACCTGCTCGCCACCCTGTCGTTCGACGGCACCCGCATCCGCGAGCAGTCGCCGGCCCAGGTGCTGCTCAAGGTGGTCGAGACCGACGGCTTCGCCGGCATCTACAACGGCGCGGTGCCGGGTGGGGTCTGCCTGCCGACGGCGGGGCCGTCGCGGTTCGGCAATCCCTATTGCTACAATAGCCAATATGTCCGGCCGATCGACGGCCGCACGACCACCAATTCGGGGCCGAACCAGTCCGACACCGACATCAAGGGCGCGTCGCTGAACCTCGAATGGAAGGGCGACGGCATCACCCTGAAGTCGATCACCGCCTATCGCGACGTCGGCGTCGACGTCGCGCAGGACCTCTACGGGTCGCCCTATTATTACGGCGGGGTCGAGCAGCACATCTCGCAGAAGCAGTTCAGCCAGGAGGTGCAGCTGCTGGGCGACCTGATGGACTCGCGGCTGCAATATGTCGCCGGCCTGTTCTACATGCACGAGAGCGGCACGCAGGTCTTCCCGGTCAACCTGCCGCTGGTGCAGTTCGATTCGGGCGGCAAGATCAAGAATGACAGCTATGCCGCCTTCGGCCAGATCACCTACGACCTGACCGACCAGTTCTCGATCACCGGCGGCCTGCGCTACACTTACGAGCGCAAGCAGTTCAATCCGGGGCTGCAGGTGATCACCGGCTACGACTATCTGTCGACCATCCCGACGCCGGGCGTGACCAATCCGATCGTCGACCTGTTCGGCCCGGTCGGCACGCCGCTGTTCCCGGCGGGCTGGTACAAGCGGACCAGCAAGTCGGCGACGCCGATGGTGTCGCTCAGCTACAAGTTCGACCGCGGCACCATGGCCTATGCGACCTTCTCGCAGGGGTTCAAGGCGGGCGGCTTCACGATGCGCTACTTCCCGCCGGTCATTCCCGCGCCCGGCACCGATCCCGACGACATCGTCTCCTATGCCGGCCCGGAGAAGGCGACCTCCTATGAGATCGGCCTCAAGACCGAGCTGTTCGACCGCCGCCTGCGCCTCAACGTCGCGGGCTTCTACACCGACTACAAGAACATCCAGGTCACCTATGTGGTCGACCCGGACGGCCCCGGCCCGATCGGCCAGTTCGTGCCGGTGCTCGCCAATTCGGGCACCGCGCACATCAAGGGGATCGAGGTCGAGGGATCGGCGGTGCTGGCCGACTGGTTCCGCTTCGACGGCAGCTTCGGCTATATCGACGCCAAATATGTGAAGTTCAGCGCCGACGCGCTGGCCAACTTCCCCGGCGCGCTGTCGCTGAAGATCCCGAACACGTCGAAGTTCACCTATAATGTCGGCGGCGTCGCGACCTTCTTCAACAACGACCATGGCACGTTGTTCGCGCGCGCCGACTACAGCCGCCGCAGCGGCCAGTACAAGGAGTTCTCGAACGATCCGTCGCTCTTCCAGCCGGCCTATGGCGTGCTCGGCGCGTCGGTGACCTATCGTTCGCCGACCAAGCGCTGGGAAGTGGCGGCCGGCGGCACCAACCTGACCAACAAGGCCTATATCGTCAGCGGCGTCACCAGCTCCGAATATTCCCAGGCAGTCCGGTCGCGCCCGCGCGAATGGTTCTTGCGTCTGCGCTACCAGTATTGATGATGCCGGAAAGGGCTCCTCCGCCGGGGGAGCCCGTCCGGAAAGGGGATGGATTTGGAACGTACCGCCCGGGGCGTGCTCGCGGGGATGGCCCTCGTGGTCATCGGCATGCAGGTTTTCATCATCCAGCCCGGCCTCGTGTCGGTGCTGATCGCGAGCGGGCTGGACGAGAGCATCGTCGGCTATGCCGCCTCGGCCGAGATCTTCGGCATCGCGCTGTCGACCATCGCCGCCGCGTCGATCGGGACGCGGCTGCGCTGGTCGTGGCTGGCGGGCGTGGCGCTGGCGCTGATGGCGGCGGCGAACCTCGCCTCCGCCGTCGCCCCCTCGGGCGAGGCCTTCCTGCTGCTGCGGCTGCTCGCGGGGCTCGGCGCGGGGATCGCCATCTCGCTCGGCTATGCGATGGTCGGCGCGGCCCCCGATCCCGATCGCGCGTTCGGCCATCTGATCGTCGCGGTGCTCGTCTATGGCGCGCTCGGCATCTTCGGCTTGCCGCAGGCGGCGGCGCTGCTGGGGGCGGGCGGCATCTTCGGCCTGCTGGCGCTGATGGCGGCGGCCGGCCTCGCGCTGCTTCCCCTGGTCGTCCAGCCCGCCCCGGCGGAGGCGGCCGGGCAGGCGGGCGGCGGGCCGCGCGCCGGCCCCTATCTGCTGCTCGGCGCGGTCTTCCTGTTCTTCCTGGGGCAGGGCGTCGTCTGGGCCTTCCTGTCGCTGATCGGCGAGCGGATGGGCATCGCCCCGCAATCGGTCGCCAACGGCCTGACGATCGCGCAGCTCGCCGGCATCCCCGGCGCCTTCGCGGCGTCGCTGGGCCAGCGGATCGGCCATCGCCGGCTGATCGCGATCGGCACGATCGGCTGCGTCGTGCCGCTGGCGGTGATGACGATGCGGCTCGATGCGATCGGCTATGGCGTCGGCATCAGCATCTTCAACGCCGCCGCCAACCTGATGACGCCGCTGCTCGTCGCGATCGTCGCCGGGATCGACCGGGGCGGGCGGCTCGTCCAGCGCGCCGCCGCGTTGCAGATGCTCGGCCTCGCGGTCGGGCCGGCGCTGTCGACGCCGCTGATGGGGCAGGGCTTCGGTCCGATCCTCGCCTTGTCGATCCTGCTGTTCCTGCTGTGCTGGCTCTTCTCCGCGCTCGACCTGCGCGGCGCGCGGCGCAGGCTGTCGGAAAATCATTAGTCAAGCGATTGCTTGCTAATTGAGAAACGATCGTCCACCTTGTCCTGACAATGGGACAGGGGAGGCGGGCGATGCGCTTTTCGATCTATCTGCCGATATGGCGCGACCTGTCGGACCCGGTGCCGCTCAGGAAGACCTTCGAGTTCGTCCGCCTTGCCGAGGAGCTGGGCTTCGACACGGCGACCCAGGGCCATCATCATTTCCTGATGGGCAATTTCAGCGACCCGCTGACCTTCCTCGCCGCGCTGACGGGGATCACCAGCCGGCTCCGCTTCTCGACCACCATCTTCCAGCTTCCCTTCCACAATCCGCTCCGCGTCGCCGAGCAGGTGGCGGTGATCGACCAGCTCTCCGGCGGCCGCGCCGGGATCGGCGTCGGCACCGGCTGGCGCGAACTCGAATATGAAGCCTATGGCGCGCGCTATGCCGATCGCGGCGCGCGCATGGAGGAGGCGCTCCAGATCATGAAGCTGCTGTGGACGCAGGAGAATGTCTCCTTCCAGGGCCGCTTCACCAGCTTTCCCGAACTGACCCTGCATCCGCGCCCGATCCAGCAGCCGAACCCGCCGCTGTGGGTGGCGGGCGGCGTCAAGGCTGCGATCGAGCGCGCCGCGCGGCTGGGCGACGCCTGGCTGTGCGGACCGGTGGAATCGCATGACACCATCCTGGCGATGAAGCGCATCTACGACGCCAAATGCGCCGAGCTCGGCCGCCCCGCCGACTGGGTGCTGCGCCGCTACGCCTGGATATCGGAGGACGACGAGGCGATCGAGAAGGAGGTGCTGCCCGAATATATCGACGGCCTGCTCGACCATTGGCGCGAGTCCAACCGCGACCATGACCGGGCCGAGCTGCTCCACCGGATCGATGTGCTCGGCGAGCCGGTGCCGGTCCGCGAGATCGCCGACGCGCGGCTGCTGTGGGGCAGCCCCGACCGCGTCATCGCGCAGATCCGCCACCTCCAGGCGGAGACCGGGATCGATCATCTCATCCTCGGCTTCGGCACCGGCCTGCCGATGCGGTCGCGCCTCAACCAGTCGTTCGGCAGCTTCGAGGAGATGAGCCGGATGGTGCGGCTGTTCGCGCGGGAGGTGATGCCCGCCTTCCGCTGACCGCGCGGCCCGCCCGCCCGACCTAAGGTCCAATTGCCCATCCTCTCCTGCAGGTGCTTGATCGGCGTCGACAAGCACATCAGCGGGAGAAGACGATGCTGCAGGAAGCGATGGCGCGGTTCGCGGGCAAGGCCCTGATCCGCGATCGGTACGACAATTTCATCGGCGGCCAGTGGGTGAAGCCGGCGAACGGCGAATATTTCGACAATATCTCGCCCGTCACCGGCAAGCCGGTGTGCAAGATCGCCCGTTCGTCGGCCGAGGATATCGAACTGGCGCTCGACGCCGCGCACAAGGCCAAGGACGGCTGGGGCCGGCGCTCGACCACCGAGCGCGCCAATATCCTCAACCGCATCGCCCAGCGGATGGAGGACAATCTCGACCTTCTCGCCATGGCCGAGACGATCGACAACGGCAAGCCGATCCGCGAGACGACCGCCGCCGACATCCCGCTGGCGATCGACCATTTCCGCTATTTCGCCGCCTGCGCCCGCGCGCAGGAGGGATCGATCGCCGAGATCGACCATGACACCGTCGCCTATCATTTCCACGAGCCGCTCGGCGTCGTCGGGCAGATCATCCCGTGGAACTTCCCGATCCTGATGGCGGCGTGGAAGCTGGCCCCCGCGCTCGCCGCCGGCAATTGCGTGGTGCTCAAGCCCGCCGAGCAGACGCCGATGTCGATCATGGTGCTGATGGAGCTGGTCGGCGACCTGATCCCCGAGGGCGTGCTCAACGTCGTCAACGGCTTCGGCGTCGAGGCGGGCAAGCCGCTCGCCTCCAACAAGCGGATCAGCAAGATCGCCTTCACCGGCGAGACCACCACCGGCCGGCTGATCATGCAATACGCGTCGGAGAACCTGATCCCCGTCACGCTGGAACTGGGCGGCAAGAGCCCGAACATCTTCTTCGCCGACGTGATGGACGCCGACGACGATTATTTCGACAAGTGCCTCGAAGGCTTCGCGATGTTCGCGCTCAACCAGGGCGAGGTCTGCACCTGCCCGAGCCGCGCGCTCGTCCAGGAATCGATCTACGAGCGGTTCATCGAGCGCGCCGTCGCCCGCGTCGGCAAGATCAGGCAGGGCAGCCCGCTCGATCCCGCGACGATGATCGGCGCGCAGGCGTCGAACG
This sequence comes from Rhizorhabdus wittichii RW1, assembly GCA_000016765.1. NCBI lineage: Bacteria > Pseudomonadati > Pseudomonadota > Alphaproteobacteria > Sphingomonadales > Rhizorhabdaceae > Rhizorhabdus > Rhizorhabdus wittichii. The sequence continues at coordinate 770,429 of CP000699.1, read as the reverse complement.
ACCAGCTCGAGAAGATCCTCTCCTATATCGCGATCGGCCGGGAGGAGGGCGCCCGGGTGCTGACCGGCGGCGACCGCGCCGTGCTGGGCGGCGAGCTGGCCGAGGGCTATTACGTCACCCCGACGGTGCTCGAGGGCCATAACCGGATGCGGATCTTCCAGGAGGAGATTTTCGGCCCGGTCCTGTCGGTCACCACCTTCAAGGACGAGGCGGACGCGCTCGCCATCGCCAACGACACGCTCTACGGCCTGGGCGCGGGCGTCTGGAGCCGCAACGGCACCACCGCCTATCGCATGGGCCGCGCGATCCAGGCGGGCCGGGTGTGGACCAACTGCTACCATGCCTATCCGGCGCACGCGGCGTTCGGCGGCTACAAGCAGTCGGGCATCGGGCGCGAGAACCACAAGATGATGCTCGACCATTATCAGCAGACCAAGAACCTGCTGGTCAGCTACAGCCCGAAGGCGCTCGGCTTCTTCTGACCCTTCCCCTGGCGGCGCGTCGCCCTGTCCATCCCCGCGCCGCTTCCCCTCGGCGGGCATCTTCGGATGCCCGTCGATTCGCTATTTGGGAGGCCCGGATCATGTCGCCGCCTTCGCGAATCCTGACCACGCCCGAGGCCGACGCGCTGATCGCGCGGCTGACCGCCCGGCACGGCCCGCTGATGTTCCACCAGTCGGGCGGCTGCTGCGACGGATCGGCGCCGATGTGCTTCCCGCTCGGCGAGTTCCGGACCGGCGGGCAGGACGTGCTGCTCGGCCATGTCGCGGGCGACGTGCCCGTCTGGATCGGCGCGGCGCAGTTCGACTATTGGCGCCATACCCAGGTGACGATCGACGTGGTGCCGGGGCGCGGCGCCGGCATGTCGCTGGAAAGCCCGGAGGGGGTGCGCTTCATCGTCCGCTCGCGGGTGTTCAGCGACGCGGAGGCGGCCGAACTGGCGGCGGCCGGAGAGCCGCCACGGGGCGGCTGAATATCATGGCCGCGAGCGACGCCCCGGCCTTTCGCGAGCATCCGCTGCGCCGGCAGGTGGTGGGCGAGATGCATCTGCGCCGTTTCCCGGCCTTCACCCTGCCGGCCCGGATATTCCAGCTCTTCCGCCTCGTCGCGGGCGATGAGCGCGACGCCGAGCGGGCGGCGCTCGACGAGGGGCCTTGCCCCGGCGCGCCCGACGGCCGCCACCGCGAGATGCGCTGGTCGCCCGAGGTCCGCGCCTCCTGGGAACGGCACAGCGAGGCGAGCACCGTCACCGTCACCCTGACCGGCCCCGAACTGGGAGCGCCGGCCTGGGACCGTCCCAGGGAAGGAGCGGCGGCCGCCGCGCTCGACTGGGCAGAGGGGCTGCCGGGCGGGGTGGTCCGGGCCTCGCGCCTGCTGATCGTCGCGGACGATGATGCGGCGGCCCCGGCGGTCGCCGAAGCGGGGTTCCGCGCCTCGCATCTGGTGTCCTGCCGCATCGCCGGCGCGGCGCGGCTGTGGAGCGACTTCCGCATCCATGACGACGGCTATGGCCGGCTGGTGGTCGCCGCCAACGGCCTGTCGGTCGCCGACCTGATCCGCGCGGTCCAGCGTCTCCAGGAACTGGGCAACTACCGCAACCTCGCGCTGCTCGGCCTGCCCGCCGCGCAGCAGGCCTGGGGCGAGGTCGACCGGATCGAGCGCGCGCTGGCCGCCTCGGGCCGCTCGCTGCGCGCCCGCGACCGCCGCGACGACGAGCTGCTCGCCGAGCTGATCCAGCATGCCGAGGACCTGCTGTCGGTCGCCGCCGCCTGCGATTACCGGATGAAGGCGACGCGCGCTTATGCGCAGATCGTGTCGGACCGGCTGGAGGAATTGCGCGCGGCCCTGATTCCTGGCTTCCAGTCGCTCGACGACTTCACCGCGCGCCGCTTCCATCCGGCGGTGCGGACCTGCGCCGCGCTGACCGACCGGATCGGCCTGCTCGATGCGCGCGCGGCGCAGCTCACCGCGCTGCTCCGCACCCGGATCGAGACCAATATCGAGAACCAGAACGGGCGCCTCCTCGCCTCGATGGACCGCAGCGCCCGGTTGCAGCTTCGCCTCCAGCATCTGGTCGAGGGGCTCTCGGCGGTGGCGATCAGCTATTATCTGCTCGGGCTGCTCGCCTATCCGCTCAAGGCGGCCGAGAAATGGCGGCCCGGATTGTCGGCGACGACGCTGCTCGGTCTGGCGGCGCCGCTGATCCTGCTCGGCGCGGCAGTGCTGCTCGGGCGGATGCGCCACCGGCTGGTGGCGGCGGATGACAAGACCGCGCCAGACGATGCATAGTGGCCGCTACAAAAAAATGAGGAGGGGAGATGACAACCGTGGCCCAGGCGATCTCCTTCGCGTCCAGCCATGCCGAGGCGCCCGACGATGCGATGCGCGAGATCGCCGCCGCGATCGGCGACGAGCCGCTGGCCGGGGCGGTCGTCTTCTGCTCGCACCGCTTCGATCGCCTCGCGCTGGCGCGGGCGATCAACCTGGCGACCGAAGGGACGCCGGTGATCGGCTGCACCAGTTCGGGCGAGCTCACCCGTGGCGGCTATGACGAGGGCAGCCTCAGCCTGATCGGCTTTCCGAGCAGCGGCTTCCATTTCGTCTCGCACTGCTTCGACGACATCGAGGCGTTCGACCCGATCGAGGCGCGCGAGGCGGTTCGCGCGCTGGCCGCCGTCGCCGATCGCGACAGCCGCCGGCTGGGCGACGCCATCAACCATGTCGCATTGTTCCTGGTCGACGGCCTGTCGCACCGCGAGGAATTGCTGACGATGACGATCCAAGACGCGCTGGGCGACATCCCGCTGATCGGCGGATCGTCGGGCGACGGCCTGGCCTTTCGCGAGACCGCGATCTTCGAGGGCGGCCGCTTCCACCGCCGCGCGGCGGTGGTCGCGATCCTCTCCTCGCCGCGTCCGATGCACGTCTTCAAGGCGCAGCATTACCAGCCCGGCGAAAGCAAGATGGTGATCACCGGCGCCATCCCGCACGAACGCGTCGTCACCGAGATCAACGCCGAGCCCGCCGCGCAGGAATATCTGCGCCTGGCGGGCCATGCGGGCGAGGCGCTGGGCGTCGCCTTCTACGCCGCGCATCCGCCGATGGTGCGCGCGGGCGGCGAATATCATGTCCGCTCGATCCAGAGCGCCAATCCGGACGGCAGCCTGACCTTCTACTGCGCGATCGACGAGGGGATCGTCCTGACGGTCGGCGAGCCGGTCGACCGCATCGCGCGGATGGAGGCGCTGTTCGGCGACATCCGCGAGCGGGTTGGCGAGGTTGACCGGATCATCGCCTTCGATTGCGTGCTCAACCGGATCGATGCCGAGCAGCGCCAGCTCGGCAGCAGGGTGTCGGCGCTCTACGGCGCCAACCGGGTGATCGGCTTCAACACCTATGGCGAGCAATATCACGCGCTGCACGTCAACCAGACCTTCAGCGGGCTGGCGATCGGGAAATGACGATGACGGCGGCGGACGAGACCGAGCTGGAGGCGCTGCGCGAGGAATTGCGCAAGCTGCGCAAGATCAACGCCGCGCTGATCGACCGGGTCGAGCGCTCGACCGACATGGCCGGCAACGCCTTCTCGATGTTCGAGACCGCGATCTCGCTGGAGGCGATGGTGCGCGACCGCACCTCGCAGCTCGAGGATGCGCTGGCCAAGCTGGCGCAGGCCAATGCCGATCTCGCCCGCGCCCATGGCCTCGCCGACGCGGCGCGAATGCGGCTGCGCGACGCGATCGATTCGATCAACGAGGGCTTCGTCCTGTTCGACGCCGAGGATCGGCTGGTGCTGTTCAACGAGGCCTATCTCGGCTTCTGGCCGGCGCTGGCCGGGCAGGTGCGCGAGGGGATGAGCTTCGACGAGATCGCCCGCCTCGCCGCCGAGCGGGAGCGGCCGGGCGGATCGCTGGTCGCGCCCGACCGCTGGGTGTCGGACCGGCTGGCGCGGCACGGCATCGCCGATGGCGGCCATGTCCAGGCGCTGGCCGACGGCCGCTGGGTCCAGATCAACGAGCTGCGCACCAGCGAGGGCGGCATCGTCGGCATCTACACCGACATCACCGAGGCCAAGGCCGAGGACGCCCGCGAACGCGCGCGCGAGCTGGCCGAGCGCAACCTGGTGCTGCAATCGACGCTCGACAATCTCTCCGAGGGCGTCTGCGTGTTCGACGATGCCGGCCGGCTCAGCGCGTGGAACGAGGCGCTGCAACGCATCCTGCGCCTGCCCGACGGCTGGACGCAGGCGATCGCCGATCATCAGGGGCTGGTCGACTGGTGTCGGACCCGGCTCGGCATGCGCGACAAGGGCTGCCTCGACTGGCGCGGGGACAGCGCCGGGGCTGGGCGCATCGAACGGCTCTGCCCGGCCGGCGACCGCAGCTTCGAGGTGCGCAGCACGGCGATGGAGCGCGGCGGGCAGGTGATCGGCTTCACCGACGTCACCGATGTCCAGCGCGCCCAGGCCAGCCTGCGCGAGACCGCCGACACGCTCGAACGCCGCGTGTCGGAACGGACCGGCGAGCTGGTCGAGGTCAACCGCCGGCTGGAGGCCGAGGTCGCCGAGCGCCGTTCGATCGAGGCCGCGCTGCTCGACGCCAAGACCGTGGCCGAGAAGGCCAACCTGTCGAAGACGCGCTTCCTCGCCGCCGCAAGCCACGACCTGCTCCAGCCGCTCAACGCCGCGCGGCTGTTCGTCGCCGCGCTCGGCGACCGGCGGCTGGCGCTGCCGACCCGCGCGCTGGTCAGCCAGACCTCGACCGCGCTCGACTCGGTCGAGGACCTGCTCGAGGCGCTGCTCGAGATCAGCCGGCTCGACGCCGGGGCGATCCAGCCCGAGATCAGCGACTTCCGGCTCGACCGGATGCTGCGCACCCTGCAGGTCGAATTCGCGCCGCTCGCCCAGTCGGCCGGGCTGGAGCTGACGATCGACGCGCAGCCGATCTGGGTGCGCTCCGACATCCGATTGCTGCGCCGCGTGTTGCAGAACCTGCTGTCCAACGCGATCCGCTACACGCCGCAGGGATCGGTCGCGCTGCGCTGCCGCACCGGCGGCGACGGGGTCGAGATCGACGTGATCGATACCGGCCCCGGCATCGCCGCCGACAAGCAGCAATTGATCTTCGAGGAATTCCGCCGGCTCGACACGCGTCCGTCGGGCAAGGGGCTGGGCCTCGCCATCGTCCGCCGCGCCGTCGACATGCTCGGCCATGCGATCCTGCTGCGGTCGGCGCCGGGGGCGGGGGCCTGCTTCACCGTCGCCGTCCCGCGCGGCGTCGAGCGCGGCGAATCCGAGGAGGCCGAGGCGGGCGCGGCGCGGGGCCGGTCGATGACCGGGCTGCGCATCCTGATCGTCGACAACGAGCGCAGCATCCAGACCGGGATGCGCACCCTGCTCAGCGGCTGGGGCTGCACGGTGACGACCGCCGACGGTTTCGCCGAGGCCGTCGCCGCGATCGACCGCGACGCGCGGCCCGACATCGTCCTGGTCGACTATCACCTGAAGGACGGCGAGACCGGCGACGAGACGATCGCGCGGCTCCAGGCGCATCTCGGCGCGCCGCTCCCCGCGATCATGATCTCCGCCGATCGTGGCGAGGAACTCAAGGCCAGGATGGCCGCCCAGACGATCCCGCTGCTGAGCAAGCCGGTCAAGCCGGCGCAGCTCAGGGCGCTGTTGCGGACGATGCTGGGCTGAGGCGCCGGACGGGGACCGCCCTCATTCGAGATAGAGCGTCCGAAGGCGAAGGATGTCGGCGCGCTTCAAGCCCAATTCGTCGCGCAGATATCCTTCCGGGCCGCCGCTGTGACGGTCGAGCACGGCGAGCGCCGCCTCGATATAGGCCGGATCGGCGGCCAGAAACGCCCGGACCACGCCGGGGGGCAGCCCCTTGAGCGCCGCGGCCGGATCGCCCCCGGCCTCCTTTTCGGGGCGCCCCGGTCCCATGTTCGCCGGCGCCGGGCCATGGGCCAGCATCTTGGCGGCATCGAGGTAATCGTTGGTGAGCATATAGTCGTCGATCACCGTCTGGCGCGGCACGCCGAGCGCCGTCAGGATCAGCGCGGCGGCGATGCCGGTGCGGTCCTTGCCGGCGCTGCAATTGAAGGCGAGCGGGGCGTGACCGGCAAGCAGCTCGGCGAACATCCGGCGATATTGTCCGTTGAACTGGCCGAGCATGCGCGGATAGCTGGCCGTGAAGGCGGCGCGCGCATCGGCTTCGGTCCAGCCGCTGGGCGGCCCCTTCGGCATCATGCCGGCCATGTCGAGACGGTAATCGTCGAAGAGCAGGCGCGGCGCCGCCCCGGAGGGCCAGTTCACCGGCTGGGCGGCGCGTTCCCGGCTGTCGCGAAAGTCGCAGACCACGCGGATGCCGCGCTTCTCGAGATAGGCATAGTCGGCGGCGGTGAGCCCGTGCATCGCGCCCGACCGGAACAGCAGCCCCCATTTCACGTGCCGGCCGTCCTGCGCGCGGTAGCCGCCGAGGTCGCGGAAATTCCGTCCGCCTTCGAGAGGCAGGAGCCGCTGGTGAGGCGCGGGCGCCGCCAGGGGAGAGGCCGGAGAAACATGCGCCGGTTGCGCCTGCGCCGCCGGCGGCAGGGCAAGGACGAGCAGGGCTGCTGCTGGAAACCTCAGGCGCATGATCCGTCTCCCACGATATCTTCTGATTATCACCCCGTGACATGAACCACCGGCTGCATGGCGGCAAGCCGATCGGACATATTCGCGACGGCTGGCACTCAATGCACTTCCGGGGGTTATCAACGGCATGGCCCGTTTCGATGTCCCGTTCGACCAGAAGTCCGTCGCGATCGTGACGGGCGGCGAATCCGGCATCGGCCGCGCCACCGCGATCCGGCTGGGAGCGGCGGGCGTTCCGGTGGTCCTCACCTGGTTCGCCGATCGCGCGGGCGCCGATGCCGTCGTCTCCGCCATCGTCGACGGCGGCGGCCGGGCCGGGGCGATCCAGGCCGATGTCGGCGACGAGGCGGCGGTCGAGGCGCTGTTCGCCTTCGCCGAGCAACGCTTCGGCATCGTCGACCTGCTGGTCAACTCGGCCGGCCTCAACATGTCGGGCGTGATGCTGCCCGACATGGCGCTCGCCCAGTTCGATCGCCTGCTGCGCGCCGACCTTTACGGCCCGTTCCTGACCTGTCGCCGGATGGTGCGCGCGCTCGACGGGGCGGGGCGCGGCGGCCGGATCGTCAACATCTCCTCGATCCACGAGTGCGCACCCCGGCCGGGCGGCGCCGATTACGACGCCGCCAAGGGCGGCCTGGCGCAGCTTACTCGGACGCTGGCGCTCGAACTGGCGCCGCGGCGCATCGCGGTCAACGGCATCGCGCCGGGCATGATCCTCACCCCGATGAACCAGGGCGCGCTCGATCACCCCGACGAACTGCGGCGCAAGGAAGCCGCGATCCCCTGGGGACGCGCCGGCACTCCCGACGAGGTGGCCGACCTCATCCTGTTCCTGCTGTCGCCGGTCGCGGACTATATCACCGGGACGACGGTGACGATCGACGGAGCCCTGTCGCTGACCGTGGCGCAGGGGGCCTGAGGCGATGGTCGCCTATGTCGTCGAGCAATTGCAGGAGGTGACGCTCGACATCGCGGGCGCCGACGGCCGGCTCGCGCATTACGACCTGATGAGCCCGTTCGTCTGGACCGAAGGCGAGACCTATCGCCTGCTCGTCCGCGTGGTGCCGAACCCGCTGGGCCCGACCGATCCCACGGGCATCATCTGGGGCGGGGATTCAGACGATGGACGCTATTTCCGGATGCGCGACGCGCCGGCGATCGTGCCCGGCCCCAATCCCGACGATGCCGGGGGATGCGAGGACCCGACCGTCGTGCGGGGCGAGGACGGCGCCTATCTCGTCTTCTATACCGGCGTGGACGCCGCGCGCTCGCAGGGCGCCCTGCTGGTGGCAAAGGGGCCGAAGCTCACCGAACTGCACGAACAGCGCGTGCTGCTCAGGGCGCCGGAAGGCGAGGGCAACATCAAGGAGGCCAGCCTGGCGCTGGGCTCGGACGGCCGGTTCCGGCTCTTCTACGAATATGCCAGGAACGACGCCTCGCGGATCGGGATGGCGGTGGGCCCGACGGCGGAGGGGCCGTGGACGGTAGTCGACGATCCCTTTTCGATCCGCGAGGACGGCTGGGACAATTGGCACCTGTCGACCGGCCCGATCGTCCAGCAGGAGGGGCGCGACCCGGTCATGTTCTATAACGGCGCGACGGTCGACGCGCGGTGGCGCATCGGCTGGATCAGCTTCGCGCCGGATTTCAGCCGGGTGACCGGGCGGGGGCTGGAGCCCGTCATCATGCCGCCGCCGGCCAAGAGCCGGGACGCCACCGACATCGCCTTCGCGGCCTCGTGCCTGGTGATGGGCGAGGACATCTGGCTCTATTATTCGCTGGAGGACAAGATCCTGCGGCGCGCGCTGGTGCGTCTTTACGCCTGAAGCGCGGCAGCGCGCGCGGGTGATCGCCTAACCGTCAGGCGAGGCTTCGATAGAGACGGGCCGCAAGTTCCTCGGCCGTCACCATGCTGGCGACGACGATGACGAGCCACAGGACGCCGTGCATGACGCCCTCGAAATGGACGTCGCGCGCGAAAATCACGGAAAGGACCTCCAGGATCACGAATTTGGAGCCGAACAGGATCAGCCAGGCCACCAGGAATTTCGCGATCTTCCAGCCCGCTCCGGACTTGTCCTTGAAGCGGGCGAGGATGCGATGCTCCGCGACGATGGTCAGCTTGATGAGCAGCTGCAGGACGATCGACGCGAACAGCGCCGTCGTGAAGCTGTCGACGTAGACGTGATCGGAATATTCGGCGAACAGGCCGAGGACGACGAGGTCGATCAGAATCCCCGTGAAAACGAGCAGGAACAGCCGCTGCCGATCGGACGGCGCCGCGGGCTGCGGGGGTAGGAGATGTTGAGCTAACGAGGCCACAGCGGAGCTCCTGTCGTGGTTTCGGCCATGCCCCGGCTTCGAGGCAATGGTCTTTCGCCGCGCTCCTTAACATGAATCGCGTCGGTTCTCCGATGGCATGAATATGGGTAAGCTCCGTGGAACCGTGGTTCTTCCAGGGCTCCCTAGAACTCCTCCCCCGTGAAATGCACCCGGTTGGCCTTGATCACCGCCTGCGTCCGGCTGAACACCCCCATCTTCTGGAGGATGGCGGAGACATGCGCCTTCACGGTGGTCATCGACACGCTGAGATCGTGGGCGATCTGCTTGTTGAGGCGGCCGTTGACGAGCTGGACGAGGACGGTCTTCTGCTGCGGGGTCAGGCTTTCGATCCGCTGCAATATGTCGGCTTCCTCCGAGGCGATCTCGGCCGGCTCGCCGATCGCGGCGGGGAGGTAGATCTCGCCCGAGACGATGCGGTGGAGCGCGTCGACGATCAGGCTGCGCTTCATCGACTTGGGGATGAAGCCGGCGGCGCCGGCGCCCAGCGCCTCCTGGATGATCGCGCGGTCGAACGCGCCCGAGACCATCACCACCGGCAGGATCGGATAGCGCGAGCGGAGCAGGCGCAGCCCGTCGAGCCGCTTCACGTCGGGGATGTTGAGGTCGAGCAGGATCAGGTCGAAGTTGCTCTGCTTCTCCAGCGTGGCGAGCGCCTCGTCCATCGACGCGGCCTCGAATATCTCGCACCCGTCGAAGGTCACCGCGATCACGCTCCGCAGGCCGTCGCGGACCAGCGGATGATCGTCGATGATCAATATGCGTTCCATCGTCGCGTCGGCGACCATGTCGTCCTGCATCATGTTACCCCGCAACGGATGATCCGACATTATCGGGCGCGCGGCAAGCCGCGCCTGTGGTCCGCCGCGCCCCCAATGGATCATCGCTCCGTGCTCCTCACTTCGCGAGCTTGAACACCCAGAGCGAGCCGCCCTGGTTGATGTCCTTGAAGGACTTGGCGACCTCGCCGCCCCACAGCGGCACCGCGCCGCCCCAGCCCGACATCACCGCGACATATTGCTCGCCGTCCTGTTCCCAGGTGACCGGCGACCCGACGACGCCCGATCCGGTCTGGAACTTCCACAGCTCCTGTCCGGTCTTCGCGTCGAACGCCTTCAGATAGCCCTCGGGCGTGCCGGTGAAGACGAGGTTGCCTGCGGTGGTCAGGACACCGCCCCACAGCGGCGCCTTGTTCTTGTACTCCCACACGATCTTGCCGGTCTTCGGGTCCATCGCGCGCAGCGCGCCGATATGGTCCTCGGCGATCGGCTTGATCGTGAAGCCCGCGCCCAGATAGGCGGCGCCCTTCTTGTAGGCGATCGGCTCGTTCCAGATGTCCATGCCCCAGTCGTTCGACGGGATGTAGAACAGGCCGGTGTCCTGGCTGTACGCCATCGGCATCCAGTTCTTGCCGCCGAGGAAGCTGGGCGAGGCGAAGACGCTGGTGCCCTTCTCGGCGGTCGGCGCGCCGGGGCGGTTGGCGTCGACATAATTGGGACGGCCCTTGGCGTTGAAGCCGTTGGCCCAGGTCGTCTGCATCACGAATTTGTGCGCGCCGATGAACTTGCCGTTGGTGCGGTCCAGCACGAAGAAATAGCCGTTGCGGTCGGCCTTCGCGCCCAGCTTCATCGGCTTGCCGTTGATCGTCGCGTCGAACGGGATGAACTCGTTGACGCCGTCGAAGTCCCAGCCGTCGTGCGGCGTGGTCTGGAAATGCCATTTGATCACGCCGGTGTCGGGATCGATGGCGAGCGTCGACGAGGTGTAGAGATTGTCGCCGGGGCGCAGGTGGCTGTTCCACGGCGCCGGATTGCCGGTGCCGAAATAGAGCAGGTTGGTCTCGGGATCATAGGTGCCGCCGAGCCAGGTCGCGCCGCCGCCGGTCTTCCACAGGTCGCCCTGCCAGCTCGCGTTGAGCTTGCCGGTGATGCCGTTGTCCTTGCCGCCCAGCGAGCCCATATGGCCTTCGATCGTCGGACGGCGCCAGACCAGCTCGCCGGTCTCGACGTCGCGCGCCTCGACCGCGCCGACGATGCCGAACTCGCCGCCCGAATTGCCGTAGATCACCTTGCCCTTGACGATGATCGGCGCGGCGGTGGCGCTGTAGCCGGCCTGGTAGTCGGCGACCTTCTTGTTCCAGACGACCTTGCCGGTCTCGCGGTTGAGCGCGACGAGATGCGCGTCGAGCGTCGCGAAGATGATCTTGTCGCCATAGATGGCGGCGCCGCGGTTCACCACGTCGCAGCAGGGCATGATCCCTTCGGGCAGGCGGGCGTCATATTGCCACTTCTCCTCGCCGGTGCGGGCATCGAAGGCGAAGACGCGCGAATAGCTGCCGGTGACGTAGATGGTGCCGTCATAGACGATCGGCTGCGCCTCCTGGCCGCGCTGCTTCTCGCCGCCGAGCGAGGCGGAGAAGGCGGGGACCAGCTTGGCGACATTGTCGGTGCTGATCGCCTTGAGCGGGCTGAAGCGCTGCGCGCGCGGGCCCATGCCATAGGTCAGCACGTCGCCGGTCGAGGCGGCGTCGTTCATCAGATCGGCGTCGGTGGGGCCGTTCGCCTGCGTCGGCGCCGTCGCCGCCACCAGCGCGAGCGCGGCCGCCCCGGCCAGCGTGCGCAGCATGGATCCCTTCATCTCAATCCTCCCTTGTTAAGACGCCCGGACCGGCATCCCTGGTGAAACAGCCTATTGGAGCGACGCCGAGCGACAATTGGACCTTGGGTCGCCCCTCAGGCGGCCAGCGCGGGCGCATAGGTGACGCCATGCGCGGCGAAAATCGCCTTCAGCTCGCCCGACGTGGCCATCGCCGCCATGATCTCCTCGACCGCATCGCCGAGCGTGCGGCTGTTCTCCTTGACCGCCATGCCGATGTCCCAGCCGGGCGAGGTGAAGGCGGGCAGGGGCATCTTGCGCCGGTCGAGCGGGCGACCACCGGCGGCGGACAGGCCCGCCTCGATCTGGGCGCGGCTGGCGAGCACCGCGTCGGCCTTGCCGCCGGTCACTGCCGCGACCGCCTCGGCCCCCGACATATAATGGGTGACGTCCTTCGCGAGGATGCCGCCGAACGCGCCGATCAGGTAGAAGTCGGGGATGCTGTCCAGTTCCGCCGCCAGCCGCTTGCCGCGCCATTGGATCGGCGGCGCCTCGCAGTCGAGCGCGCCGGGCATGCAGGCGAACTGGAAGCTCTCCCGATAATAGGGCGCGATGATCGCGACCTGGTCGTTGCGCGACGCGAAGGTCCGGTCGAACGGGATGTGGAGCATCAGGTCTGCGGGCATGAAGCCGAGCAGGCCGCCCTTCCACACCGCGTTGCGCAGATCGTCGTCGACGCTCTCGTCGGCGGCGATCTCGGCCAGGTCGACGCGCACCCCCAGCTTGTCCGCGATCGCGCGGGCCAGGTCGGCGTCGATGCCGTGGACCTTGCCGGCCTCGGTCCACGACCAGGGCCGGTTGTCCTTGTAGACCGCGACGCGCAGCGCGCCGAGCGCCTTGACCTTGGCGAGCGGCGCGGCCTCGGCCAGCGCGGGCAGCAGGGCGAGCCCCGCGGTCGCCGCCGCGCCGAGCAGCAGCCCCCGGCGGCCGATCATCCTTCGTGCTTGGTTTCGAGCCAGGCGCGGATCGCCCAGCCGGCCTTCTGGCCCAGCACCTCGCCGAACGGCGGCATATAGACCTTGCCGTCATGGGCGGAGCCGTGCTGGAACCGCTCGATGAACCACTGGTCGCCGCTCTCGCCGAGCTCCAGGTAGCGCAGGTCGGGGGCGATGCCGCCCGATTCCGCGTCGAGCCCGTGGCAGCGCGCGCAGTTCTGGCCATAGGCCGACTGGCCGATCGCGATCGCCTTGGCGTTGCCGCTATAGGGGTTCTTCTCGAGCCACTCGGTGCCGATGTCGGGCAATGCGGTCGTATCGACCGCCTGCGGGGTGACGTTGCCGTGCGCCATCAGCGCGGTGGCCATCGACGCGGCCATCAATGCCGCCGAACCCACCAACGCCATCCTTGCGAATTCCATGATCCATCCTCGCCTGTCGGCCCTGCGGCCTTTCCGGGAATCATAGTAGGCGCACGGGATCGGCCTCCCCATTGGCCTTTGGTACAATCCCTCGCCAGGGCGCCGGGGATTAGACCTTCGGGCGGAAAAGATCGGGAGAGGCACGGGATGAGGTGGATCGCATGGTGCGCGCTGGGCATGATCGCCGCGCCGGCCGGCGCGGAGACGCTCTATGTCTCCAACGAGCGCGGCAACAGCATCAGCGTGATCGATGCCGATGCCGGCCGGACGATCGCGACCTGGCCGGTCGGCGGGCGGCCGCGCGGCATCACCCTGTCGCGCGACGGGCGCTTCATCTATCTGTGCGCCAGCGCCGACCATGCGGTGCAGGTGATCGACCGGGCGACCGGCAAGGTCGTGGCCGAGCTGCCCTCGGGCCAGGACCCGGAGCAATTCTTCCTGTCGCGCGATGGCGCCATGCTGTTCATCGCCAATGAGGACGACGCCGCGCTGACGGCGGTCGACGTCGCCGCGCGCAAGGTCGCCTTCCAGGTCGACGTCGGCGGCGAGCCCGAGGGCGTCGCGCAGAGCCCGGACGGCAAATGGGTGGTGGTCACCTCGGAAGAGGACAATGTCGTCAACTGGATCGACCTGGCGAGCCGGACGATGGCGGAGGCGATGCCGGTCGACCTGCGGCCCCGCCATGTCGAGTTCACCGCCGACGGTCGCGAGCTGTGGGTCGCGGCCGAGGTCGGCGGCACCGTCCAGATCGCCGACGTCGCGACGCGCAAGGTGATCGACACGCTGCGCTTCGCCATTCCCGGCGTCGCATCCTATCGCATCCTGCCCTGCGGCATCCGCTTCACCCCCGATGGCCGAACGGCGATCGTCGCGCTCGGCCGGGCCGACCATGTCGCGCTGGTCGACGTCGCCACCCGCAAGGTCCGCGCCTATGTGCCGGTCGGCCGCCGGGTATGGCACGTCGCGGTCGGCGCGGACGGGCGGCGGGCCTATGCCGCCAATGGTCTTTCGGACAATGTCTCGGTGATCGACCTCGCCGCCGCGAAGGTCGCCGCTACCGTCGCGGCGGGCGAAAGCCCTTGGGGAATCGTGGTCGCGCCCTGATCCGTCGTCCGGCCGCCCGGCCCAAGGGACGAGAACCAAAGTCCAATTTCGGCGCCGCGGCCTTCCCCCGACAGTCCTCCCCGGCCGGCATCGACCGGCGGCATAACGGGAGGATGACATGGGAAGGAAGATGCTCCTGCGCGGCGTCTGCGCGGCGGTCCTGCTGGCGGCGACGGCGAGCCCGGCGATGGCCGGAAGCTCGGCCGAGCTGCTCAAGCGGCTGCACGAGAAGGGGATTTTGACCGACGACGAATATCAGCAGCTGCTGAAGCAGGACGACGCGCCGTCCGCCTCCGCCGCTTCGGGGCCGTCCTGGGTCGACGACAAGTCGATCGTTCGTGTCAACGGCAGCGGCCTCGGCCTCCAGGTCGGCGACATCGCGCTCAAGATCTCGGGATCGGTCAACGGCTTCTACGTCCACGACAATGGCGACAATCCCGGCCCGGCCAAGACCGTCGTCGGCGGGGTCGCGACGGTCGGCTCCAACAGCTCGGCGATCCGCAACGGCCTGCTGCCCGGCTTCCTGAAGATCGAGGCGAGCACGACGTTGGACGGCTGGGACGTCGGTGCCCATTTCGGCATCTATCCCGGCATCAACTCGGTCAGCTATGTCGGTGGCGGCGCCAACAGCGGCGGCAATCCCCGCGCGCTCCAGACCAGCGGCATCGACTTCCGCCAGACCTTCCTGACCTTCGGCCGCAAGGGCTTCGGCGAGGTGAAGATCGGCCGCGACATCGGCCTGTACGGGTCCGAACAGATCCTCAACGACATCACCCTGCTGTCGTCGGGCACCCCGGCGGGCAACGTCGCCCCGTCGAACACCACGCTGGGCCGGATCGGCACCGGCTATATCTACACCGACTTCCAGCCGCAGATCACCTACACCACGCCCAGCCTGGCCGGTTTCCAGGCGAGCGTCGGCATCTTCGAGCCGCTCAGCTCGCTGACCGGCCCCGCCGAATCGAACAAGCAGCCGGGCTTCCAGGCCAAGCTGGTCTATGACGGCAAGCTGGGCGGGGTCGCGACCCGGCTGTGGCTGGCCGGCATCACCCAGAAGCACAATGTCGTCGGCGGGCCCGACTATACCGGCAGCGGCTTCGACACCGGCGCCAAGGTCACGGTCGGTCCGGTGACGCTGGTCGGCACCTATTATGACGGCTCGGGGCTCGGCACGACCGCGCTCAACCTGTTCGACACCGACGGCCTCGGCAACAAGCGCGACAGCCACGGCTTTTACCTGCAGGGCTTGGCGACCTTCGGGAAGGTCTCGGTCGCGGGCAGCTATGGCGAGAGCAATCTCGACTATGCCAACCTCGCCGATGCGGTCGCCAATCCGGCGCTGGTCGACAAGAACAGCAGCTGGGTGGGGCAGGTGCGCTACGGGCTGAACGGCTGGGTCACGCTGATCAGCGAATATGTCCACACACGGTCGAAGGCGCACAACGGCAACAAGGCGTCGTCGAACGCGATCGCCAGCGGCGCCATCCTGTTCTTCTGACCCAAGGGCCAATGTCCAGAGGCGGAGGCGGCGTCCTATCGGGGATGCCGCCTCCTGCCGTTCCAGGCTGGGGATCCAGCCACATGTTCGCAGCAGAGGAGCACCCATGGCCGACCATCTCTATCCCGTGCCCGCCAGCTGGGCGGCCAAGAGCCGGATGAACGCCGCCGAGCGCGCCGCCGACCATGCCCTCTCATTGGCCGCGCCGGGGCGCTACTGGCTCGACCGCGCCGCGCGGCTCGACTGGTTCCGCTTCCCGACCAGGGCCGACGAGAGCAGCTTCGACGAGGCCGATTTCCAGGTGAAGTGGTTCGCCGACGGCGCGCTCAACGTGTCGGTCAACTGCATCGACCGGCATCTGGCCGGGCATGGCGACGACGTCGCGATCCTCTGGGAACCCGACGATCCGGCCGAGGCGCCGCGCCGCTTCACCTATGCCCAGCTCCACGCCGAAGTGTGCCGCCTCGCCAACGTGCTGAAGGCGCAGGGCGTGCGGAAGGGGCATCGCGTCACCATCTACCTGCCGATGATCCCGGAGGCGGCGTTCGCGCTGCTCGCCTGCGCGCGGATCGGGGCGATCCATTCGGTGGTGTTCGGGGGCTTCTCCCCCGATG
The DNA here is from genome assembly GCA_000016765.1 of Rhizorhabdus wittichii RW1. Classification (NCBI taxonomy): domain Bacteria; kingdom Pseudomonadati; phylum Pseudomonadota; class Alphaproteobacteria; order Sphingomonadales; family Rhizorhabdaceae; genus Rhizorhabdus; species Rhizorhabdus wittichii. Next base: position 754,221 of record CP000699.1, on the reverse strand, counting down.
CGCTCGCCGGGCGCATCCAGGATTGCGACAGCAGCGTCGTCGTCACCGCCGACCATGGCCGGCGCGGCGGCAAGCTGGTGCCGCTCAAGGCCAATGTCGACGAGGCGCTGAGGCAATGCACCAGCGTCGAGGCGGTCGTCGTCGTCCGCGCGACGGGCGGCGCGGTGGAGATGGTGCCGGGGCGTGACGTCTGGTTGGACGAAGCCGTCCGGCATGTGGCGGCGGATTGCCCGGCCGAGCCGATGAACGCGGAGGACCCGCTGTTCATCCTCTATACGAGCGGCTCGACCGGCAAGCCGAAGGGCGTGGTGCACACGAGCGGCGGCTATCTGCTGTGGGCGAGCCTGACCCATGAGCTGTGTTTCGACTATCGGCGCGGTGAGGTCTTCTGGTGCTCGGCCGATATCGGCTGGGTCACCGGCCACAGCTATATCGTCTACGGGCCGCTCGCCAACGGCGCGACGACGCTGATCTACGAAGGCGTGCCCAATTGGCCCGATGCGAGCCGGATGTGGGAGGTGGTCGACCGGCACGGCGTCCACACCCTGTTCACCGCGCCGACCGCGCTCCGCGCGCTGATGCGCGAAGGTGATGATTACGTCACCGGAACCTCGCGCAAATCCTTGAGATTGCTCGGCACGGTCGGCGAACCGATCAATCCGGAGGCGTGGCGCTGGTATCACGAGGTGGTCGGCGAGGGGCGCTGCCCGATCGTCGACACCTGGTGGCAGACCGAGACGGGCGCGGCGATGATCGCGCCGCTGCCGGGCGCGACGGCGCTGAAGCCGGGCAGCGCCACCCTGCCGATGCCGGGCGTCGCGCCCGAACTGGTCGATGCCGAGGGGCGCCCGGTCGAAGGAGCGGGCGAGGGCAATCTGTGCATCACGCGGAGCTGGCCGGGGCAGATGCGCACCGTGTGGAACGATCATGCCCGCTTCTTCCAGACCTATTTCTCGACCTACAAGGGCAAATATTTCACCGGCGACGGCTGCCGCCGCGACGAGGACGGCTATTACTGGATCACCGGGCGCGTCGACGACGTGATCAACGTCTCGGGCCACCGCATGGGCACCGCCGAGGTGGAAAGCGCGCTGGTGCTCCACGCCAAGGTGGCCGAGGCGGCGGTGGTCGGCTTCCCGCACGACATCAAGGGCCAGGGCATCTACGCCTATGTCACCCTGAACGCGGGCGAGGAGGCAAGCGAAGACCTGCGCAAGGAACTGCGCGACTGGGTGCGGACCGAGATCGGGCCGATCGCGACCCCCGACGCGATCCAGTTCGCGCCGGGGCTGCCCAAGACCCGCTCGGGCAAGATCATGCGCCGCATCCTCCGCAAGATCGCCGAGGGCGACGTCTCCCCGCTCGGCGACACCTCCACCCTCGCCGATCCGGCGGTGGTGGAGCACCTCGTCGACAACCGGATCATCGCCGAGCGACCCAAGGTATAATGGAGCCGTCCCGCTCTCTCTTCCTAGATGGTCGAAAGACAAGGGAAGGGGAGCGGGCATGGACGGCAGGCATCGGTTGATGGCAGGCATCGCCGTCATTCTGGCGCCTATGCCGGCGATGGCGGCGGAGGAGGCCGAGGCCGAGGCGACGGCCCCCATCGTTGTCACCGCGCCCGGCGGCGCGGTCGACCTCGACGACGCGATCCGCCTGACGGGCGAGGATATCGCGCGGGCCGGCCGGCCCGACCTGCTCGGCGCGCTGACTCGGCAGATCGCGGGGATCAGCCTGCAGGACGCGCAGAACAACCCCTGGCAGCCCAATCTCGTCTATCGCGGCTTCATCGCTTCGCCCCTGCAAGGTCAGGCGCAGGGCCTCGCCGTCTATCTCGATGGCGCGCGCTTCAACCAGCCGTTCGGCGATACCGTCCAGTTCGACCTGATCCCCGAGGCGGCGATCCGGCGGATGTCGGTGCTGGACGCGAGCCCGGTCTATGGCCTCAACGCGCTGGGCGGCGCGATCCTGCTCGACACCAGGACCGGCGCGAGCGATCCGGGACTGGAGGCGAGCGCGACCGGCGGACGCTTCGGCTATGCCGAGACGAGCCTGTCGGGCGGCCTGCAGCGCGGCGCGTTCAGCGCCTTCGGTGCCTTCCAGTACAGAAGCGAGCATGGCTGGCGCGACCATAGTCCGTCGCGCCTGTACAATGGCTATGCCGACCTCGGCTTCGATATCGAAGGCGGCGGCATGCACCTGAAGCTGATCGGCGCGGACACCGACCTGACCGGCAACGGCGTCGCCCCGGTCGAGCTGCTCGCCGCCGATCGGCGCGCGGTGTTCACCTGGCCCGACAACAGCCGCAGCCGCTACGGCCGGATCAGCCTCCACCCCTGGGTCGCGCTGTCGGATCGGACCCGGCTGGAGGGCACGCTCTACGCGCAGCGGCTGACCCTGCGCACCGTCAACGGCGACGCCGCCGACATCGAGGGCTGCGAGGACGACGACGATGCCGGCCTCGTCTGCCTGGAGACCGTCGGCGGCGGTGACGACGATGAGGAGGCGCAGGCGCGGCTGATCGGGGCCGACGGACGGCCGGTCGCCGATGTGCTGGGCGGGGAGGGCTATGGCGTGCTCAATCGCGGGCGGACCCGCACCGACGCGATGGGCGCGCTGTTCCAGATCATCGACGAGCGGCCGCTGGGCGCGGGAGACAATCATTTCGCGCTGGGGCTCAGCTACGACACCAGCCGCACCCGCTTCGCCACCGCGACCGAGCTGGGCGAGCTGACCGACGAACGCAGCGTCGACGGCCTCGGCACGATCATCGTCCAGCCCGACGGCGCGATCGCTCCGATCGGGCTGGTCGCCCATGCCGATTATTGGGGCGTCTTCATGCAGGACCGGCTGCCGATCCTGCCCGGCCTCTCGGCCGAGATCGGGCTGCGCTACAACCATGCGCGCATCCGCCTGGTCGACCGGATCGGCACCGCGCTCAACGGCCGCCACAGCTTCGATCGGATCAATCCGGGGATCGAGCTCGATTATCGGGTGGGGCCCGGCCTTGCGCTGCGCGCCGGCTATGCCGAGAGCAACCGCGCGCCGACCCCGGCCGAGCTGTCCTGCGCCGATCCGGCCGCGCCGTGCAGCCTGACCAACTTCTTCGTCGCCGATCCGCCGCTCAGGCAGGTCGTCGCGCGCACCTGGGAAGCGGGCGCGAGCGGCAGCGGCGAACTGGGCGGCGTCCGTCTCGAATGGCTGCTGTCGGGCTATCGCGCGACCAATCGCGACGACATCCAATATATCGCCTCCGCGATCCGCGGCCGCGCCTATTTCCAGAATGTCGGCAATACCCGGCGCCAGGGGATCGAAGCGACGCTGAAGGCGCGGCGCGGCGGGCTGACCGCGACGCTCGGCTATGCCTTCACCGACGCGCCCTACCGCACCCCGCTGACCCTCTCCAGCCCGGCCAACCCGGCGGCCGGAGCGGACGGCACGATCGCGGTTCAGCGCGGCGACCGGCTGCCCGGCATCCCCCGCCACAGCGCGACGCTGGCGGTCGACTATGCCGGGCGCGGCTGGTCGCTGGGCGGCGACATGATCGTCCGCTCGGGACAATATCTGGTCGGCGACGAAGGCAACGACAATCCGCGTCTCGGCGGCTACGCCGTCTTCAACCTGCGCGGCAGCGTCGACCTGATCCGCGGCGTCACCCTGTTCGCCGAGCTGCGCAATATGTTCGACCGCAGATACGCCACTTTCGGCACCTTCAGCGAGGTCGGCGAGATCGAACTGGAGGAAGCCCCCGGCGCCTCGAACCCGCGCGCCTACGGGCCGGGCGCGCCGCGCCGCTGGTATGCGGGGATGCGGGTGCGGTTGTAGCGAGAGGGCGACGTTTCGGCCGTTGATCCCTCGCCTCAGTCGGTTGGTTCGTCGATCCGCGGCAGCAGCCTGGCCTCGATCGCCGGGTAAAGGTGCGACACGCTGCGTTGCAGTTCGTAGCGCGCCGCCGCCATCGTCGCGAAGCGGTCGGGGATCGGCAGCTCGCCCGCCTCGACCATGTCGAGGCCCGATCGCACCGCATCGGTCAGCGTTGTCTCCAGCCAGTCGATCCAGTCGCGGGTCTGGGCGATCGCTTCCTGGCCCGACGGGTCGAACGGGCCGTGGCCGGGGATCGCCGCCTTGTGGTCGAGCGCCGCGAGACGGTCGAGGCTGGCTCGCCAGGCGGCGAGGTCGGCGGTCGGGGTGCTGGGCGCGCGGTCGTGGAACAGCAGGTCGCCGCCGACCAGCAGGCCGGTGCGCTCGTCGATCAGGACGAGGTCGGCCGCGCTGTGCCCCGACAGCGCGATCAGCCGCAACCGGCGTCCGCCGAAATCCTCGGCATCGTTCGCGATCGGCCGGCCGGGCAGCACCAGTTCGGTGCCGCGCATCCAGTCGTTGAGCATCCGGTACATCGCATCGGAAAAGCCGCGTCCGTCGCGGCGCATGTCCTCGATCGTGCCGGGCAGCGCCGCGACGATCGCGGGATCGAAGGCGGCGATGCCCATGCCATGATCGGGATGGAGATGGGTGACATAGACCCGCACCACCGGCTTGCCGGTCAGCTTCTCCGCCGCCGCCTTGAGCGCGCGGCCATAGCGCAGCGAGGGGCCGGAATCGCACAGCACCGTGCCGGCGGGCGTATCGATGATGGCGATATTGGCGATCGCGCCGCCATTGCCGGGTTCGATCGGCGCGTCGGCGCCGTGGATCATCCAGATGCCGTCGGCGACCGCGACCGGATCGATCCGATAGTCGGGCGGCGCGGCGGCCGCCGGCAGGGCGAGACAGCCCGCGAGGCCGCCGAGCAGGGTGCGCCGGTCGATCCTCATCGCGCGGGCGCCGATTGCTTCGCCACCGTCACCGAGGCGCGATAATCGCGGCCGTTGGTGTCGCGCGCTTCTATCCGCAGCGGCTCGCCCGCGCCGGCCCTGGGCAGCAGCGTGATCGCCGGGTCCTCGGCCACCGACGCCCAGATCTCCATGCTGCCCAGCACGCGCCCCCCGCCGCCCTTCACCGTCAGCGCTTCGAGATGATAGGTCGGGATGTTGTCGACCAGGCCGGTGTCCATCGGATGGCGGAAGGTGACGCGCAGGCGGCTCGCGGCGGGGCCGGTCGGCCAGGCCTCGCCGCGCATCTCGCCGAGATGCCGAGCCCAGTCGCCCTTGACCCGGCTGACCGGCGGGGCCGAGCAGCCGCCGCCCGCCGCGTCGATCCAGCGGCCCGACACCAGCCATTGCCCGTCGGCGAGTTGCACCGCCGCGCGCACCGGTGTCCGCTGGTCGAGCTTGATCCGGGTCGCGAGATAGGGCTCGGCCGCTTGCGGGCGATAGTCGATCGCGACCGGGATGGGGTTGAGATCGGCGAACAGGATGATCCGGACCACGCCGGCGATGCCCCGCGCGTCGACCGCGACCGGAAAGACCCGCTGGTTCTCGGCGATCGCGGGGAAGGCGACGCGGACGCGCGGATCGAAGCGGACCGGATCGTCGCCGAACAGGATGCGGGCATGGGCCTGCCACATCGGCGAACCGAGCGGATCGGCCGGATAGGCCCGCGCCGAGGCGGGCAGGCCGCTCGTCGCCAGCAGCAGCGCCAGGCCGGCGCGGATCATCAGCTTCACGCTCATCCTCTCCCTTGGTGCAATGGTAGCGGGAGCGAGGACGGGCCACTATTGGACCTTCAGACGAGATCGGACGCGACCATGGCAGGCAGGGGGATGATCGGGGTGCTGCTGGCGGGCCTGCTGGCCGGGGCCATGTCCGCCACGGCGCAGGAGACGCTGTTCGACGCCGCCGGCTATCGCATCGCCCATTATCGCGCGCCGGTCGACCGCGCGCCCGAGGGGACGTCGCGCATCGCCCCGGCCGCTGCCGCGCGGCTGCGTCCGGACGTCGACGCGCTGTTCGTCGACGTGACCCCGGCCGAGGGAGCGGTGCGCGACGCGAGCGGGCAGTGGCGCCTTGCGCAGCCGCACGACAGCATCCCCGGCGCGCACTGGTATCCCGAGGCCGGGCGCGGCGTCCTGGCACCGGGCATCGGCGACTGGTTCGGGCGGGGGATGGCCCGGCTGACCGCGAAGCGGCGCGACCGGATGATCGTCATCTTCTGCCTGGCCGACTGCTGGATGAGCTGGAACGCGGCGAAGCGGCTGCGGACATGGGGCTATCGCAACATCTGGTGGCTGGCGGAGGGAAGCGACGGCTGGCGCGACCTCGATCTCCCGCTCGCGCCCGCCCGACCCGAACCCTGATGGCCGCCTAGGACCAAAGGTCAATTTTGCCGGCGGGGCAGGGCGCTATGACGAGAGGCGAACAGAGAGGAGTTCGCATGGTCCGCTTCGCCCCCGTCTCGATCGCCGCGCTCGCCCTGCTGGCCGCGCCGCTGCCGGCGCATGCCAGGGACATCGTCGTCCACATGAAGAATATGGGCAAGGACGGCGCGATGGTGTTCGAGCCTGCCTTCATCAAGGCGAAGGTCGGCGACCGGATCGTCTTCACGCCCACCGACCCCAGCCACAATGCCGAGACGCTGCCGGCGATGCTGCCGGCCGGCGCGACCCCGATGAAGGGCGCGCTGAACAAGGAGGTGGCGATGACGGTGAGCGCGCCCGGCCTCTACGGCATCAAGTGCATGCCGCATTATTCGATGGGCATGGTCGCGCTGGTCCAGGTCGGCCAGCCGGCGGCGGCCGACCTCGTGGCGGCGAAGGCGGTCAAGCTGCCGCCGCTGGCCGCCAAGCGGATGACGGCGCTGCTCGCCAGGGTCCGCTGAGGCGGCGGCGCGTCACCGGGCCTTGCGCAGCAGGAAGAGCAGCGCGACCAGCAGCAGCCACGGCACGCCGATCGCGACCGAGATCCGCCAAATCCCGCCGCTGACGAGCATCGCCGCGACGATCGCCAGCAGCCCGGCGAGGCCGATGCATTGCGGCACGGGGAAGAAGGGCGCGCGATAGGCCAGCCCCTCCGTGCCGACGCGGCGGCGGAAGCGGAAATGGGTGACCAGGATGAGCATCCAGGTGAACAGCCCGCCGAACAGCGCGATGCCGAGCATATATTCGAAGGCGCGCGGGCTGAGCAGCGCGACGGCGGCGGCGATGAGGATGCCGAGCCCGGAGACGAGCGCGGCGCGGGCGGGCACCGCCGCCCCGTTCAGCACGCCGAACGATGCGGGCGCATCGCCGGCGCGGGCGAGCGAGAACAGCATGCGGCTGGCCATGTAGAGGCTGCTGTTCATCGCCGACAGCGCGGCGCACAGCACGACGAAGTTCATGACGCTCGCCGCGCCGACGATCCCGAAGCCCGCGAACACCTTGACGAAGGGGCTCTGGTCGACGACCGCCGCGCCGCTGCTCGACCAGGGAACGATGGCGAGGATGATCGCGATCGACAGCAGGTAGAACAGGCACAGCCGGACGAGCAGGGTGCGCATCGCGTGCGGCACGGCCTTGCCGGGATCGTCGGCCTCGCCGGCGGCGACGGCGATCATCTCGATCCCGAAGAAGGAGAAGATCGCGATCATCGCGCCCATCCACACGCCCTTCATGCCGAAGGGCAGCGGGCCGCCGTCGACCATATAGTTGGACAGGCCGATCGCCGGGGTGCCGACGCCCAGCACCATGCCGAGGCCGAGCAGGATGAAGGCGAGGATCGCCGCCACCTTGATCGCCGACAGCCAATATTCGACCGTACCGAAGCTGCCCACCGCGCGCATGTTGACGAACAGGATGCCGCCGCCGGACAGCAGGATCGACAGCCACACCGGCAATCCCGGCAGCCAGAAGCTGAGATAATGGCCGACCGCGACCGCCTCGCTGCCGATCAGGATCACCATCTCCGCCCAATAGGTCCAGCGCGCGATCCAGCCGGCGAGGGGCGAGATGTAGAGCTCGGCATGGGTGCCGAACGATCCGGCGGTCGGGTTGAGCACCGCCATCTCGGCGAGGCTGAACATCACCGCGAGCGAGATCACCGCCGCCAGCAGATAGCTCAGCAGCACGCCCGGCCCGGCATAGCCGATCGCCAGCCCGCTGCCCATGAACAGCCCGGTGCCGATCGCGCCGCCGATGCCGATCATGGTGAGCTGGCGCCGGGTGAGGCCGCGTTCGAGGCCCGCCTCGCGCTGCCGTGCGCCGCTCTGCGTTGTTCCGTCCACCCTCGTCCCTTTCGTCCCGATCCCGCCCGATCCGCCCGGTCGCCCGTCCGCTATTGCGCGGCGAGCGCCGCCGCGGCTTCGGCCAGCGACCCGCCGGTCTTGATCGACTTCAGGCAGATCGTCGTCTTGGTATGCTGGACGCCGGGTAGCAGCGTCAGGTCGTAGCGCAATATGCTGTCGAGCTGGGCGACGTCGCGGCAGTGGATCTTGATCATGTAATCGGCCGCGCCGGCCATCGTCAGGCATTCGATCACCACCGGGGATCGGATGGCGGCCTCCTCGAACTCGGCGCGCCGCGACGATTCGATCACCACCTCGATATAGGCGGTGACGACCAGGCCCAAAGCGGGCGGCGACAGTTCGGCATGATAGCCGAGGATCGCGCCCGATCGCTCGAGTTCCTGGACGCGCGCCCAGCAGGGCGTCTTCGACAGGCCGATCGTCTCGCTGAGCGCGACGAGGGGCTGCTTCGCGTCGCGCTCCAGTTCGGCGAGTATCTTGCGGTCGATCTTGTCCATGCGCCCCTTTCCCGGGCGGTCGGCGCTATCGGCCTGCGCCACCGCCCACCACGATCGTGCCGCCCTTCATGACGAAATCAACCTTTTCCATGAGCGCGATGTCGGTCAGCGGATCGCCGGGGACGGCGACGATGTCGGCATAGCGCCCGGCCTGGATCGTGCCGACGTCGTCGGCATGGCCCAGCAGGTCGGCGGCGTTGCCGGTCGCCGCCAGGATCGCGTCGCCCGGCGAGATTCCCGCCGCCACCATCAGCCCGAACTGTCGCGCATTCTCGCCCTCCGACGTATCGGTGCCGAAGGCCAGCTTCACGCCGGCGCGATAGGCCTTCATGTTGTTCTCGGCGGTCAGCGGGCCGATCCACTTGGTCTTGGCCAGCGTCGACGGCGTCATCATCTCCGGATGCTCGTTCGCGCGGCGCAGCATCTGGTCCGCGATCAGGAAGGTGGGGACCAGATAGGTGCCGTGCGCCTTCATCGCCGCGATGCCGGCCGGGTTGACGAAGGTGCCGTGCTCGATCGAATCCACGCCCAGCCGGGCCGAGCGCTCGATCGCGTCGGCGCCGTGCGCGTGCGCCGCCACCTTCATGCCCAGGGCATGGGCGGTGCTGACGACGGCGCTGATCTCCTCGTCGGTCATCAGCGTATGTTCGGGATTGTCGTTCTCGGACAGCACGCCGCCGCTCGGCATGATCTTGATCAGATCGGCGCCTTCGCGGTTGCGCTTGCGCACCGCCTTCGCCGCCTCCACCGGCCCGTCGATCACCGCATCCTCCCAGCCGGCATGGTCGAGCTCGGGATCGAGGCCGTTGTGCGGGTCGCTATGCCCGCCGGTCGGCCCCATCATCCGGCCCGAGGTGTACATGCGCGGTCCTTCGACCAAGCCGTCCTTGACCGCGCGGCGCAACGCCACGACCAGTTCGGTGTCCGCGCCGAGATTGCGGACGGTGGTGAAACCGGCGTGCAGCATCGCGCGGTATCCGGGGATCGCGCCATAGGCGGAATCGAAGCCCGTGCGCGTCACCCGGCCGACGATCGAGTTGCCGCGCCGGGGATCGCCGAGATGGGTGTGCACGTCGATCAGGCCCGGCAGCACGGTCTGCCGCGAGAGATCGACCACCTCCGCGCCGGCCGGGGTGACGAACCCCGGCTGGACGGCGGTGATGCGATCGTCGTGGATCAGGATCGAAACCTTGTCACGCGGCTTGGCGGTGACCCCGTCGATCAGCCGCCCGGCGTGGACGACGACGTCGCGGGCTTCGGCGGCGACCGCCATGGTCCAGGCCGCGATGCCGATGCTGAGTGCGGCAAGATGGCGAAGGCGCATATATTCTCTCCCCTGTCAGGCGGCGATGCGGCGGATCAGAAATCGGTCCGCAGGTTGATGCCGATGGTGCGCGGCGCGACGGTGTTGACGAAGGTCCGTCCGCCGGTCAGCGCGCTGGCGGTCGATCGGGTCACCGCCACCTTGTCGAACAGGTTGGTGGCGAACAGATAGGCGCCCCACCGGCCGTCCTCGGCCTGCAGGCCGATCCGGGCGTTGACCAGCTCATAGGCGCCGAGGCGGCGGGTGAAGGTGCCGGTGGGCCGGAAGTCGGAGAACGAGCTGCCGACATGGCGCAGGTCGATCCGCACCATCGCGCCGAGATCGCCGCCGACCGCCCAGCGATATTCGGCCGCGACCGATCCGGTGAGCTTCGGCACATAGGGGATGCGGTCCCCGGCCTTGCCCGGCGCGGAGACGGTCGCCGTCTTCTGGTCGGTCGTCAGCTTGGCGTCGATATAGGAGCCGTTGGCTTCGAGCAGCAGGCCGTCGACCGGCCGCAGCGACGCTTCGGCCTCGATCCCCTTGACCCGCGCCGAACCCGCATTGGTGATGAAGCGGAAGGCGCCGTTGGGGGTGGTGCCGGTGATCTGGATGTCGCTCCAGTCGATCTGGAAGACGTCGGCGTTGAGGGTCAGCCGCCGGTCGAACAAGGTGCTCTTGATGCCCAGCTCGTAATTCCAGACATTGTCCGAGCGATAGGGCGCCAGCGACGGATCGAGCCCGATCACCTGGTTGAGGCCGCCCGGCCGGAAACCTTGCGCCGCCCCCGCATAGACCATGACGTCGCGGGTGATCTTGTAGGAGGCGTTGAACTTCAGCGTCGTGCCGTCCTCGCTCGACGTGACGGTGGTGAGCGGCAGCACCGCCGACCGCACCAGCACGTTGCCGATCGGGGTCTCGCCCGAGACGACCTTGTCATATTTGAAGTAGCGGATGCCCGCCGTCAGGTTGAGGCGATCGGTGAGGTCCCAGGACAGTTCGCCGAACGCCGCCACCTGCTTCAGCAGGTCGTCGACGTTGCGCAGCACCAGCAGCGGCCGGCCGGGCTGCAGCTCGCCCGTCACCGGATCGGCATGGAGGTGGCGGTTGGCGAGCAGGCTGTGCCGCCGCGAATAGAAGCCGCCGACCGTCCAGTTGAGCGGCCCCTTGCCGTCCGAGCTGAGCCGCAATTCCGTCGTCAGCGTTTTGACCGTCTGGTCGGGATCGAGCGCGCTCGGCACCTGATCGTCGACCAGTGCGTAGAAGTCGGCGAGCTTGTCGGCGCCGCACGGGGTGTTGGCGTTGACCAGCGCCGCGCAGGCGCCGGGGCTGCGGTTGCCCGCCAGGTAGCGCGACACGTCGTTGGCGGCGACCGAGCGCAGATGCGCGTAGGACAGCACGCCCGTCGCCACCACGCCGCCGAGATCCCAGTTGGCGGTGCCGCTGTAGAGTTCGAAATCGTCGCGGCGCGGCTGGCGGGTCAGGCTGTCGGTCTTGTAGCGGCCCGCCTCCAGCGCCCAGGAGGGCGTGTCGGTGCGCGACCGGTTGACGAAGGCGGCGAGGTCGAGCTTCAGCGCCGAGGTCGGCACGATGCGAAGCTGCGCGCGGCCGCCATAGACCTTGGTCTTGTTGATGTTGTCGATGCCCAGCGCGACATTGTCGATATAGCCGGCGTCGCGGCCGTAGAAGCCGGTCACGCGCAGCGCCATCACGTCCTGCATCAGCGGAACGTTGACCATCGCGTTGCCGAGATAGTTGAAGCCGCCGTCCTCGGTCCCCGAAAGGCTGACGTCGGCCGCCATCCGGGTCTCGAACACCGGCTTGTTGTAGATGATGCGCAGGGTGCCGCCCATCGACCCGGAGCCGTAGAGCGTCCCCTGCGGGCCGCGCAGCACCTCGACCCGCTCGACGTCGAACAGGCGCAGTTCGGGCGTGTTCGACCCGGCGTCGTTGCCCGCGCCGAGCGCGCCGGTCACCGGCGTCTCGTCATAATAGACGCCGACCGTCGGTTCGCCCGCGGCCTGGATGCCGCGGATGACGACGCGCCGGGAGGAGGGGCCGCCATCGACGAAGTTGAGGCTGGGCGCGTTGAGCGCGCCTATGTCCCTGACGCCCGACTTGGTGAGCGTCTCCCCGGTCACCGCCGAGATCGCGATCGGCGTGTCCTGCAGCGTGGTGTCGCGCTTGAGCGCGGTCACGATGATGTCGCCGGTCTCCGCGGCGGGCGATTGCGCCGCCGCCGGGACGGCGATCGACAGCCCGATCCCCGCCAGCAGACATGCCCTGAACGATGTGTTTGCCCCTGCAAGATGTCGCATCTTCTCTCCCCTTCGTGCTGCGCCGCCTGTTGTTCGATGGTCGCGGCGAATGATCTGCCCTTCGATGCCGCGCGGTTCAGGTGACGGCCGCGCGCACCCGATATTCGCTGCGGTCCCACGCCCGCTCGTCGAGCACGCGCTCCAGGATCTCGACCGCGTTCCAGATGTCCTCGAAGCTCGTGTAGAGCGGCGTGAAGCCGAAGCGGATCGCGTCGGGCGCCCGGAAATCGCCGACCACGCCGCGCGCGATCAGCGCCTGGCACAGCGCATAGGCATCGGGATGGGCGAACGAGACATGGCTGCCGCGCCGCGCCGCGTCGCGCGGCGAGATCAGTTCGAGATCGTGTCCCGCGCAGCGCGCCTCGACCATGGCGATGAAATGGTCGCCGAGCGTGCGCGACTTGGTGAGGATGTCGTCGAACGAGACGTCGTCGAACTGTGCCAGCCCCTCTTCGAGCGCCGCCATCGCCAGGATCGGCGGCGTGCCGCACAGGAAGCGCGCGATGCCCGTCGCGGGGACATAGTCGTCGCCGAACGCGAAGGGCGCGTCATGGCCCATCCAGCCGGTGAGCGGCGAGACCAGTTCCGCCTGCAAGCGGCGGGCGACATAGAGGAAGGCCGGCGCGCCGGGGCCGCCGTTCAGATATTTGTAGCCGCATCCGACCGCGAGGTCGGCGGCGCAGCCGTTGAGGTCGACCGGCAGGGCGCCGACGCTGTGGCTGAGGTCCCACAGGACCAGCGCGCCCTGCGCATGCGCGGCGGCGGTGATCGCCGCCATGTCGAGCATATGGCCGCTCTTGTAATGGACATGGGTGAGCAGGACGACGGCGGTGTCCGCGTCGATCGCGTCGCACAGGCGGTCGATCTCGACCGTCCTGACGGTCCGGTCGCCCAGCGTCGCCGCGACGCCCTGGGCGATATAGAGATCGGTGGGGAAATTGCCGGGCTCGCTGAGGATGGTCTTGCGTCCGGGCCGGGCCGTGCAGGCGGCGACGAGCAGCTTGTAGAGATTGACCGAGGTCGAATCGGCGATCGCCACCTCGTCGGCTTCGGCGCCGATCAGCCGCGCGATCCGCGCGCCCAGGCGCTGTGGCGCGCCGATCCAGTCGTGGACGTTCCAGCTTCCGATCAGGTCCCTGGCCCATTCGTCCCGGACGAGCCGGCCGACCCGCGCCGCCGCCGACAGCGGGGCGGCCCCGAGCGAGTTGCCGTTCAGGTAGATCACCCCGTCGGGCAGCGCGAACCCGGCGCGCTTGCCGCGCAGCGGATCGGCCGCGTCCAGCGCGCGCGCCGCCTCGCGATCGAGCGCCATCGTCATGCCCGCGCGCTCCACGACGAAGCGTCACGACGGACGCGGGCTCGGGCGCTGCGGGTGATGGGATGCAAGGGATGGTCTCCGCCAATATCAGGACGGACCGCTGTCCATCCATGGCGTACATCCTATCGCTGCCTGCCCAGGTTGTTGTTCTTTTTATTCCGTCATTTGCGGATATGATAATCCATATGGTCTATCATTTACACGATATGCAGGAAATATTCCTGCGGCCTCGGACGTCGGCCCGAGAAGGTCGGGGCGGCCAATGGCCAGCCGCCCCATCTCCTTCGTTCAGACGGGTTTGGCGCCGGGCGTTCCGCATTTGACGAACTTGCCTCTGGTGTCCTTGCAGCGCTTCGGCTGCGCCTTCTTTTCGGGGCATTTGACGAACTTGCCCTTGGCGTCCTTGCAAGGGGCGGCGACCGAGGGCGCCGCGGCCGTGAACATCAACGCGGTAGCAACAGCGATACAAAGAGCCTTCATCGTCCTTCTCCTGATGGATCGGCTGGCGGAGACTGCGCCGCGAACGACCGCAAGGGAAGTGAAGGATTGTTAATTGGCGCGGGCGAGGCCGGGACATTATACCGACCGCCCCACATCATCTCCCGACCTGCCGATTCGCGGCTCGGAGGGGCGCCGCCTCCCGTCGTTCGGCTGTCGCCCCAGGTCATGGGCCGGACAGGACGCCATGTGGCCGCCACCGCGACATCCTTTGAAAAGGATAGGCAAGCGGCCGGTCAGGTCATCCGGAAAGCGCGATTTTCCGGACGTCCTGTTCCAGGATTTCTATTATTTCATCGAAATTCGACAGCGTGGCGTCCAGGACGGCTTTTCGCTGGGCGATCGCTTCCTCGGAATAATATCTATCGAATAGCTGTTTGCCGTCCTGTTCGTTGGTGCCGAGCAGAAGAAATGGATCCCCATCGAATACGGGGAGCGGTCGACGAGCCTTGACATCATAGGCACAGGCCTTGAGCCAATACAGGTCCATGATCTCGATCAGGCCTCGATCAAACGTCAGCAAGGCGGGAAAGAAATATCGGGCGCTGTCCGACGGGTTCTGTGCAAAGGACTGCTCCAGTTGTCGGACATGCCACATGTCCCATGCCATGTTGCGTATGATATCGAGTATGTTTTCCTTGTTTTTCTGAATTTTATGAAAGAATCTGTGCTTCTGGCCTTGATGGAAATATGCTTTGGCCACCATGATTTCGCGCGCGGCCATCGAGGAAAGCGTGGAATGGCAGAACTCGACGAAGGCCGCGATTTTTCTCGATGGCGGGGCGCTTGGCGCTTTCAATTCTATTGCCGCCATCTTCAGAAGACAGGCATATCCATATTGATACCGGCGAGTCAGGCCCTGCATGGCCGATATATTGCCAAGATCGAAATACATGCGTGACATGTGATCTTGCGCCAACGCAGCCAGTTCAGGCCCGGTGAGAATGGATCGCACCTCGCCATTACGCTCGAGCCATTCGGCATCGATCGTACGGAGAGTCTCATAGGCTATGAGGTTGGCGTATATCGCCTCCGGCTTTTTGCTGTCCGCCAGCTTGAAGCGATTCTCGGTAAAGTAAGGAAGCGGATCGACATATACGCCCGGCCGAGCGATGAACGTGAAGACCTCGGCAAAATCCCGTGGAAGTCCTCCGCTCCGCCGGCCCGCGATATGGGGTTCCAGATAGCTCATCGCGTTGGTGTCGAGCGAAATCGAATAGTCGATATGGAAGCTGGACCCGCCATTTTCCATTTCTTCGACGGTCTCCGCATCCAGGACGAACACCCGTTCCGACCTGAAGAGGCTGCGGATGGCCGCGCCAGCGGAGAAATTCCGATTTACGGCAAAGCCTGGAAGGGGCCCCAGGCCGGATGCGAAGGCGAACTTGTAGTCCTTCAGGAGCGGCGCAAAGAGCTTATACAGCTTATAGGCTTCGTCAGTGCTGTCGGAATTGACGATTCTTACGGCTACCTGCTCGCTGATTGAGCTGTCGTCTGTCACCCACGCTCCTGTTTGCTCGGCTCACGGTTCGTTTCTTGCTTCTCGATGACGGTCCAATCGAACCGATCAACGTTCGACACGGACCGAGTAGGAAAGCGAAGCCGTGCCGTTTTCGGGTACCGTGACGGGCAGCACCCATCCGCCGCGCCCGCGCTCGATGCCCGGCGGTCGTTCCGCGAGATCGAGCGGCACGATGATCTCCGCCCGCACCGGCACAGGCCGGGCATTGGTGATGTCGATCCGCCAGTCCTGCCGTCGGCGCGTCTCCCGAACCCTGGCTTGCCGCCATCGAACGTCGGGACCTTGGCCGATCGGCAGCTCGACCCGCTCGTCCACCGCAAGATCGCCGAGATCGGCGTTGCCGACCAGCAATTCATTGCCTTCGACGTCCTCGAAGATCGCGACCGCGCCCGCCGGCAACGGCAGGCCGAGGCCCTTGTCCTTGCTGTTCTTGCCGCGCAGCAGGAACGGCATCGACTGATAGTCCGGCGATCCGTCGGCCGCATTGGCCGAATAGACGCGGTCGAATTCGGCGCCGGGCCGGTCGATCATCGCCACCTGTTTCTGCCCTTGCGCGGATATCGTCACCCGCTCGGGCAAGCGGTACAGCTTGAGGTCGCCCAGCTCCTCCTGTTGCGCAACCATCGCGACGGGCGCGGGCGGGGGAGGCGCGGGCATCGCCATTTCGAGGGCCATGCGTCCCCGCCGCTGCGCCGTCACGACGATGTTCTCGCCGCCGTCGTACAGCCTTTCATCCCCGTCATTTCCCGGCCAGGGCAGACGCGTGAACAGCTGCCGGGGATGCGTGCTGGTGCCGTCCATCGGCCAGCATCTGAGGTGGAGCGCGGGATCGGGCTGCCGGAGCGGCGGCGCGTTGCGCTCCTTGCGCGGTTGCCCCGCCACGACTTGCAATCGCGCGTCCCGGAAGCTCTGCGCCCCGCCATTGGCGACGGTCAGCCAGGCGAACAGGCCGAGCTTGCCCCCATCCTTGTCCATCCGCGCGACATAGCTCGCCGACCAGTCGAAGCCCTGCGCCATGTAGGTGAGCTGGACGGTCGCGGTCACCGGCCGGTCGCTGCTGGCGAGCACCGACAATGTCGGTCGCGGCGACAGGTCGGCGGGAATATCGGGGTAGAGCATCCGCTCGGGCAGGCCGGAACAGCCCAGCGCCTCATAGCCCGTCGCCGTCTGGACGATCACGCCGCCATTGGGGCCGGCCTGGATGATCGCGTCCTGCTCGGTCACCTTGCCGGTCCGCCGATCGGTGCGCCGGAGCGCGACGCGGCGCTTGAGGAAGGCGTCGACCAGGCCGGTTGGCGAGATCAGCCGCGCGTCGCGATTCTTCTCGCGCACGCCTTTGGGCAGGCCGGTGACGATCGCGGTCTCGGGCAGCAGCCCTTCAGCCACGCCCTCGAAGCGGACGACGTTGTCGCCGGCAGGAATGGTGATCGTCCGCGTCTCGCTGATCAGCGCATAGCCCTGCGGCCAGGTGCGATCGAGCGCGCCGCTGCCGCGATGGGGAGCGCGGTAGACCGTCACCGATACGTCCGAAACGTCGCGCGAGACGACCGTCTCCGCCGACGCGGCGATCGACCAGCCGAACAGCGCCAGCAAAGGTGCGATCGCGCGCACCCTTCTCAATACCGCGTGTCGAACGTCGCGGTCAGCTCGGTCGTGCCGTTGGCCGGCACCGGCACCTTCCATTCCATCCGGTCGGCCGAGACGCGATGGCCCTCGATGCTCTGCGCGACGAGGCGGACATCCCCCCACAGGCCGTCCTGCGCCACATCCACCGCCACCGGTTCGGGCCGGGCGTTGGTGATGGTGTAGCGCATCGCCGTCTGCCAGCGGCGATCGGAGAGCCGCTTGCGCTCCACCACCACCGTCCTGACCTTCACGTCGAAGGCATCGCCGGTGGAGATGGCGAGCGACGAGCCCATGGGCGTATGGTCGATCCGGCTTTCGCCGATGAACTGCGGATCGCCGCGCGCGTCGCGCATATAGACGCGGATCGTGCCGGCCGGGAGCTGGTCGCCCAGCCCGCCCTGCTTGCTGGTGGAGAATTTGATGACGCTGGCGGCGCTGCGCGGATCGTCATTATTGCCGAGCCAGCCATTGACGAACTCATAGGCCTTGCGCGCCGGCGCGCCCTTCACGTCGAGGAAGCTCACCTGCTTCTGCTGGGCGTTGGCGATCGTCGTGCGTTCGGCGAGCGGATAGAGGTAATAGTCGCCCAGTTGCTCGCGCGGGCCGCTTTCGGTGCCCGCCTGGTCGAGCCGTCCCTGGAGCGCGCGGAAGCGGTTCTGTCCGCCGCCGACATTGCCCGCGACGAGCAGCGTTCGGGCATTGGCATAGCTGGTGCCGCTATTGTTGGTCAGCGTGACCCAGCCCTGCATGTCGGCGGCGGCGGTCTTTTCGTCGAACAGCATCACATAGTCGCTGGTCCAGCCGAGGCCGGGCGTCAGGTAGGACAGGCGGGTCGGGATCGCCCCGGCCTTGGCGGCGTCGATCGTCACCGAGAGGGTGGGGCGAGGGCGGAGATTTTCAGGCACCTTGTCGAAGACCACGCGGACCGGCAGGCCGTCATCGCGCAGCACCTCGATATGATTGCCGATCTGGAGGACGATGCCGCCATTGGCCGCCAGCACCTTCGCCTGTTCGCGCGTCTCGGCGCCGGTCGCGGGGTTGGTGCGGACGATCGTGATCGTCTGGCCGACCGCTTTCTCCATCAGCTTGTCGGGCGAGAGCAGGTCATAATCGAAATTCTGCTCGACGATGGAGAGGCCGCTGCCGGCGAGGCTCGCGGTCTCGGGCCGGATCTGCGCAGAGACGTCGGGAAATTCCTGCCGGCTGCGCCCCGCCGGAACGGTCAGCGTGCGCCCGTCCTGCACGAGAGCGATATTATTGTTGTAGATCGTGACCGCCACATCGTCCTGAGCGCTCTGCGCCAGGGCGAGGCCGCTCGACAGAAGCAAAGGCAGTGTCGCCAACAGGCTACGCATCGACATCCCCTGATTTTGGCGGATAGTGGCCTATGCCGTTGCGCTTGAAAAGGCCCGGAAATCGTCGCCGTCCTGCCACTTGGCACCGGCCCCCCGACATCGAGCCGCGGCCGATGGAATCGGACGGTGGGACCTATTCGTCCCATACGCCGCCGAGGCGGGCGATTGTCTCGGGGATTTCCGGAATGAGTGGTGCCCAGGAGAGAACCAAGGAACAGCCATAAGCGAATGGAATATCTTGGCAAAATTCCCACGATACCCGTCACAGAGCACCATAATGGTGGTCCGAGCAGCTGGCAATAGGCGGTCTTCTGCGGACAGTACTGCGGCCGAAACGATGCTCGTAAGGAATTTGAAATTTTGCTTCTCGGAGGGAGCAATTTTTCGAGTCCTTACCCCGGACCGGGAGATCCAGCTAAGTCCTTCAAAAGTCGTCGGGCGCACTGGATTTTCACCACGAGGCCGATGAATCTGCTTCAAGTCGCCTACCTAGAGATTTCGGTGGAAGTAACAGCCCACGGGCCCAGTACTCTCGCGCCGACCGGTCGGAGTTGAGATCGTAGACGACCCTGCGCCGGAATATCTTCCACTGCCCGTCACGGCGCTGGAAATGATCCAATATCCGGGCATGCCAGGTAGAATCGATCAGTTCGCCGCGGTCGCGATAGCGGTGGATCGCCGTCACATAGCTTTCGCTCCAGCCATCATCTCCACCGATCTCGATCAGCTGCTGATGCAACAGATGAATCGTCGTGTCGCATTGGGCGAGGACCTCCAGGGCGAAGCCGCAGAAGTCCCGCATTGTCCCCTCGAATACGCCGCCATGTTCGTCGACGGCATCCTCGTGGAAGACCGATTCCAGCAGCGCCCGATCGCACCGGTCCTGCGCCCGGCAATATACCGCCAGCACGTCGGTGATCTCCTGACGGTCGCACAGCCAGGCGATCCGCTCGTCCCCCCCTGCGGGCGGACGAAGCCTGTCGAGGGTGAAGCGCGACATCAGGCGCGAGACGCGCCGTCGGCCATCAGCGTCAGCTCGACCTCCAGCAGATAATCTGCGGTAAGCAGCCGGCGCACTTCCACCCAGGTCGCCGCCGGCGGAGCCCGGTCGGCATAGAAGGCCGCGCGGACCGGTGCGGCGGCGACCAGCGCGTCCATGTCGACGGTGTAGATGGTCTCCTTCACCACCTGCCCGGCGTCGAAGCCCTGGCCGGCGAGGAACTCGGTGAGGCTGGCATAGATGGCATGCACCTGGCTCGCCATATCGCCGCCCAGCGGCGCCCCGGCCGCATCCATCGCCACGCTGCCCGAGACGAACAGCAGGTCTCCCGACCGAACCGCCTGGGCAAAGCTGAAATGGCGTTCGAGATCGGGCCGAAGATGCAGCGATTGGCGATTGGTCATGACACTCCCTCCGGGTCTATCGGACAGGGGGTGAAGAAAGGCGTTCGGCTCCTTTTCAACAATCCCTCCCCAAGGGGGGTATTGCGCTGGATCACTCACCCCCTTTGGATGGAGTTTCCGCGGACCTGGAATGCGGCAGCGTGGTGAGATCAAAAATCCAAAAGGGGACTTCATGATGCGGGGACAAGGGGGATACGGGGCGGCTCGACGGGCGCAGGCCGGCTATCGGGCGATCGCCATCGCCACGCTCGGCATGGCGGCTGGCCTGTCGGCGGCGCCGGTCGCGGCACAGAGCAGCGGTGACGATGCGCAGTTGTCCGAGATCGTGGTGACCGCCGAGCGCCGCGAAACGCGGCTGCAGGCGACGCCGATCGCGGTGACCGCATTGTCCGGGGCGGCGATGGCCGAGCGCGGCGCGACCACGGTCAGCGACCTGGCCGGCACCATCCCCAACTTCACGGGTCAGGCCAGTCCCGCAGGTGGCGATTCCAGCGGCCAATATTTCATCCGCGGCGTCGGGCAGTTCGACTTCATCGTTACGCAGGAGCCCAGCGTGGGTCTCTATCTCGATGGCGTCTATGTCGGTCGCACAGCGGGCGCCGCGCTCGATCTGGTCAATATCGAACGGGTCGAGGTGCTTCGCGGGCCGCAGGGAACGCTGTTCGGCCGGAACACCACCGGCGGCGCGATCCAGGTGGTGACGCAAAAGCCCGCCCGTGAATTCGGTGGCTCGGCGGAGGTCACCTTCGGCAGCCGCAAGCGGCTCGACATCCGCGCCAGCATCAATGCACCGCTGATCGAGGACCGGCTGTTCGCCAATGTCGCGGTCGCTTCCTTCGATCAGGAAGGATATGGCCGCCGGCTCACCACCGGCGAGAAGGTCGGCGAGCGCGACAATATCGCCGGTCGCGCGCAGCTCTTCTACGACGGCGACGATGTCGACATCCGTTTCGCGGTCGATGGTTCGAAGCGCGATGTCGGGCCGGGCCAGGAATCGCTGATCCTGGTCGATCTCGCCAATCCCGCGTCGGCGGGTGTGGTCGCCTATAACGCGTCGTTGCAGGCGATGGGCTTTGCCCCGATCGGCACGAACTTCATCCCGAAGGATCCGCTCGACACTTATTCGGCCTATCCGGCCAAGGACAATTACGAGATCTATGGCGGCAATCTGACGGTCGACTGGTCGATCGGCCCCGATCTCTCGCTCAAGTCGATCAGCGCCTATCGCAACCTGAAGGCTCAGGCGTCGCGCGACTTCGACAGCACGCCTTATCCGCTGATTCAACAGGCGATCGACGACGATCAGTCGCAGATCAGCCAGGAGCTGCAATTGGCCGGCAAGGCGTTCGACCAGCGGCTGCAATATGTCGCCGGCCTCTTCTATTATCGCGAGCGTGCAAGGCAGTCGCAGTTCGCCGATCTGTTCGTGCCGATCGTGCGGACGGGGCCGGGCGCCTATGATTTCGCGCCAACTGCCGGCGGCACGGCGCTGCGCGTCTTCAACAACCAGACCACCAAGAGCTATGCCGCCTTCGCCCAGCTCGATTATCGGCTGACCGACAGCTTCTCGCTCACGGCGGGCCTACGCTACAGCCGCGACGAAAAGGACCTGATCAGCTCGTTCGGGGTCGGCGTGTTCGGCAATGTGCGACCACCCGCGAAGGTGACGGACAGCTGGTCGAACCTCTCCCCGAAGGTCGGCGTGCAATATAAGCCGAACGACGACGTCATGCTGTACGCGTCGCTCTCGCGCGGCTTCCGCAGCGGTGGTTTCAACGGCCGTTCGTTCGTCCCCGCGCCGCCGACCAGCTTCGGCAACGAGACGATCTGGGCCTATGAGGCCGGCCTGAAGTCCGAATGGCTGGATCGTCGCCTGCGCTTCAACATCGCCGGCTTCTATTACGACTATAAGGATTATCAGGGATCGACCCTCGACAATCTCGCGGTCGTGGTCGGCAACATCGCCAATGTCGCGCTGTCGGGGTTCGAGATCGAGAGCGCCGCGCTGCTCTTCCCCGGTTTCCGGCTCGAAGCCAATCTTGGCTATCTCCACCAGAACATCAAAAAGGTCGATCCCAATGCGGCGGTGTCGATCGCACCCTTTACCAAATTGGTGAACTCGCCGAAATGGTCGGGCTCGCTGGGCGCGCAATATGAGGCCGATCTGGGCGGCAAGGGCACGCTCACCGTGCGCGGCGATGCCAGTTATCGCAGCACCATCTGGTTCTTCCTGCCGAATAGCCCGGGTGAGAACCAGAAGAGCTATTGGCTCTACAATGGCCGGATCGGCTATCGCGAGCCGGGCGATAAATGGGAAATCCAGTTCTACGGGCTCAACCTGGCCAACAAGCGCTACAAGGTGTTCGCCGAGAACGAGGTCGGTTTCGGCACCGCCGTCACCTTTGCCCAATATGGCCGCCCGCGCGAGTTCGGCCTGACCGTGAAGGCGCGCCTCTGATGAACCAGACATCCTATTCCGCCACCACGGCCATGCCGCCCGAACCCGCCTATACGCGCTTGCCGGCGGAGGGTGAGGACGGCCTGTTCAGCCAGAGCTGGTTCGTCGTCTGCCGGTCGGAGGACGTCGGACCCGGGCAGATCGTGGGCCGGCCCTTCCTCGACGGTCGCGTGGTCGTCGCCCGCGACGAGAGCGGTGCGGTGCAGGTGCTTTCGGCCTATTGCCCGCATATGGGCGCCAGTCTGGAAGCCGGTGATGTGGTCGAGGGCCAGCTGCGCTGCGCATTCCACCATTGGCGCTACGATCTGAACGGCTTTTGCAAGGCGACGGCGATCGGCGATCCCGCGCCGGGCGTGGCCCGCCTGTTCAAATTCCCCACGGTCGAGCGCTGGGGGCTGATCATGGCGTTCAACGGGGTGGAGCCTCTATGGGAGCTGCCCGACTTCCGTCATGTCGGCACCGGCCGGGTCTATCGCGACGACGAACTCTACATCACCACGACCGAAGCGAACCATGCCCCGGTCGACCCCTGGACGGTGTGCACCAACACGCTCGACATCCAGCACATAAAGACGCTGCACGGGCTCAGCTTCACGCGAAGCGACGAGGAGGTGATCACGGGGATGCGCTGGACGCCGAATGACGTGACCTTTGAACTGCAGGCCCAGCATTGGGAGGATCGCGGTGCCCATTTTGGTCTCGGCATCCACGGCACGACCTTCTTCTACCAGAGCCTCGTCCTGGATGGGAACTGGTTCGGTCTGGTGTCGCCGATGGCGATGCCGCGTCCCGGCTACACCATTCCCTATTTTGTCCTTGCGACCTCGCTGGAGGACGGCATGGAGGCGGCGGTAGCGGCCAATGAAGCGGCGGTGAAGCTGGAGCTGGACTTCTATGCGCAGGATCGCTCGGTGCTCGAGAGTATCCGCTTCCGTGCCGGTACGCTGACGCGCAGCGACAAGGCATTGGCCCAGTTCCTGACGCATATGCGCGCTTATCCACGGGCGCACCCGTCCGCGCGCTTCATCGTCTGATCCGATGGCGACGGCGCTCTATGTCGAGGCGGTCGACTGGCCGGCCGCGGCGGTCATCCCCTTTTTCCGCTGGCGCAATCTTCCGCGGTTGGCGGGGCCGGGCGGCCTGTTCACCCGGGTCGAATATCAGCAGCCGGACATGCGGATCGGCGCGACCCGGCTGCTCTGGATGGAAAGCGGGCCGCCCGTCCGCGAACGGCTGGATTTCCTCGACGATGAAGGCGGCGATTACTTCGCCTTCCGGTATCGGGTGCTCGACGTCGGCCCCTTGCCGGTGACCGATTATGTCGGTGATATCGCCGTCACGGCGGCGGGGCCGGATCGCTGCGTCCTGCGCTTCCGGTGCGACTATGTGCCGGTCGGCATCGGCGAGGAGCAGTGGACCGATTTCTACATCACCGCCGAGAAGCGTCTGCTGGCGGCGGTGAAGGAACGGCTGCACCGTGGCGAGACGGTCTAGGCGATGGCCGGCGGGGCGGGAGCGGAGCCGGCGCGGCCCTTCTCACCGGGATGGGCTACTGTTACTCTCGGGCATCAACTGGCGGATTTGCGGAGATATGCGCGGCTCATCCACTGTCATCACCGGGCGCCGTGACTGATCTGGCTGCCGCCAGCAGCTTCCTGCGGTCGCGCCTGCGCCCGCGGCCGCAGCTCGTGCCGCTGGTCGAACGCGATCGCCTGCTGGCCTGGCTCGATGCCGACGTCCCATCCCGCCTCGTCTGGATCGGCGCTCCGCCGGGTGCCGGCAAGACGACGATGATGGAGCAGGCCTATGCACGGGTCGGATCGTGCGGCGGCTTTCGGGCGTGGCTTAGCCTCACCGATCAGGAGGCGACGACCGCGGCTTTCTCCGCGGCGCTGATCCATGCCGTGGCGCTGTCGGCGCGGGACGAGCCCGCCGAGCCGGGCAGGGACCTGCCCGAGGCGTTCTCGCAGCTGTGCGGCGGGCGGCATATCTGGCTGTTCCTGGACGATTGGGATCGCGCGGAGTGCGCCGAGACCGAAGCTGTCCTCCGCTTGATCCTCGCCGAATATCCGGGCGGCATCACCGTGGTGGTCGGCTCGCGCACCGCATCGCCGCTGACCAGCGCCGCGCTGCTGATGCGGGGTGGGATCATCAGGTTCGACTTCGACAATCTCTGCTTCACCCGAGGCGAGATTGCGGGTTGCGCCGGAGCGGACCCATCCGCCGGCGATCTCGACGCGATTTGGACGGAGACCCATGGCTGGCCGGCGCTGGTCCAACTCGCCCGGCTGGGCATGATGCAGCGGCGCAGCTTCGGCGGATCGGGCGACGATGCCTTCCCCGATGCGATGATCGCGGACTATGTCTCGGAGGAGATATTGGGCGCGCTCGTATCGCCGGAGCGCCAGGCGATGATCTGCGGCGCCCTGTTCGACGAGCTGTCCGCCGATCTTCTGGACATCATCCTCGAGCGATCGGACAGCATGGAGTCGATCGATGCGCTGCGCCGCCGCCACCTGATCGCCGAAGCCGGCAGCTCGGCCAATTGGTACCGGATGATGCCGGTCCTCGCGGCGCATGTCCGCCGACGGCGTTTCGCGCCGAGCCGGGCGATCCCGGTTCGCCAGATCGAAGCGGTCTGCGATTTCCTCGTCCGCTTCGGGCGGCATGACGATGCGGTCCGTTTCGTCCTGCGGGCCGGCGCCCCCGAGATGGCGGCGGCGCTGTTCGAGCGTGGCGCGGGCTATCTGCTGACGATGCGCTGGGGCTTCGAGACGATCCGCCTGTTTCGCGAATTCGATATTCCCGGGATCGAGCGTTTCCCCCAGCTCGCTCTCGCGCTGATCTATCTCGATCTACAGGAGGAGCGCGTCGCCCGCGCTCGGGCCGCCTTCGAACGGCTGCGCGGCGAGGATGCGGCGCTCGCCAGGGTCGACGACGCGAACCTGCGGCTTGCCTTCTCGGTGGTGGAGGGGCTGCTGTGTCTCGTCGAGGATAGGGAGATGCCGGTCCGGGTGACCGCGGCGATGGAAACGGCGCTCGATGAGAACAGTATCGGACCGGTAGCCCTGCGGTCGGCGTTGTGCGTCCTGGTTTCGCACTATCTCGATACCGGGGACTATGCCGAGGGGCTTTTGCGGGCGTCGGTGGCGTTGCTGTCGGCCGGCGCGGACGCGCCTTATGTATCCGACTATCTCGATCTGTGCTTGAGCCTGGCCAATGGCGCGCTGGGCAATATGGCGGAGGCGGAAGCACATGCCCGCTCGGTCGAACGGCGCAACGCGGTGGGCCGGGGCTTCCCCGAGGAGGCGATGGTCACCGCCTATGCCTCCTTCCTGCTCGCCCAGATCCGCTACGAGACGGGCGATATCGAAGGCGCGTGGGAGATCAGCCGTGACAGCGCGCCGGCATTGCCCGAGCGGCATGGCTGGCTGCCCGCCTATGAAGCGGCGACGCCGACCGTCGCCTCGCTGCTCCGCCGCAAGGAAGGGATCGAGCCGGCGCTGCATTTCCTGCACGATCAACAGGGCGCGGCCCGGCGTAACGGTTTCGATCGGCTGGAGCTGGTCGCCACGGCCAGCGAGATGCACCAGCTTGCCCTGGCCGGACGGATCGAGGAAGCGCGCAAGATCGCCGAACAGCCGACGGTGCGCCGGATATTGTCGGGCGCCGAGATCGACTCGCGCGCCTCTCGCCTTGCGCCGGGCTTGTTCGCGGGCGCGATCAGGCTGGCCCTGTGCGGCGGCGATCTCGCCAGGGCGAAGCAGATGCTGGGGACCCTGAAGTCCTTCGATCGGCACGGTGCGAACGAGCGCCTGCAAATTCCGCTGATGACGCTCGAGGCTAGCCTGATGCACCTGTCGGGAGCGGCGGAGCCCTGTGTGGCGATATGCGGGGATATCGGCCGACGGCTCACCCGTTCCGGCCGATGGACCTATCTGGCGGACGAGCCGCGTGCCCTGGTCACGCCATTGCTGGCCCAGATCCTGCCCAAGCTCGACGCGGTAGCTTCAGGCCAGACCGCCTTCGTCGTCCAGTTGCTCGAAGGTCAGTGCAAGGGCGTTGCGAGGAAGATCAGCCATGGCGGCCCCCATCTGAGCCCGCGCGAGCGTGAGGTGTTGGAGATGCTGGCCGACGGCTATTCGGCCAAGGAGATGGCGAACCAGCTCGGCCTGATGGAAAGCACCCTCAAGGGATACCGCAAGGCGCTCTTCTCGAAGCTCAACGCGCATACACGGTCGCGCGCATTGCGCGCTGCGCGTGAGCTCAACCTGATCGAGACCCGCTCTTCGCTGTAGTGGCGAAATCCTCCTCCCGATATTCGCCCTCGGACCGGCCGCCATCTTCTCGCTCGCGCAATTCGGCGCGACGCGTCTTGCCCGAAACCGTCTTCGGCAGCTCGCCGAATTCCAGTCGCCTGATCCGCTTATAGGGCGCCAGGCGGGCGCGACTGTGTGCGAAAATCTCCGCGGCGGTTTCGGCCGAGGGGGCATGGCCCGGCGCCAGGACGATGATCGCCTTGGGCACCGCCAGGCGGGTTGGCTCGGGGCTGGGGATGACGGCGGATTCGGCTACTGCCGGATGTTCCAGCAGGACGCTCTCGATTTCGAAGGGGCTGATCCTGTAGTCGCTCGATTTGAAGACATCGTCGGCGCGGCCGATATAGGTCAGCGTGCCGTCCGGTGCGGCGGAGGCGATGTCGCCGGTCCGGTGGATACCGCCAGATGGCGGCAGGACCGCGCTGCCGGCTTCGGCCTGCAGCCCGAGCATCACCCCCGCGGCCATGTCCCCGGCGTGCAGGATGATCTCGCCATGGTCGGCGGCGCCGTCGAGTTCGATGCGGAAGCCGGGCAGCGGACGGCCCATCGCGCCGGCGACCAGCGGCTGGCCCGGCGTATTGCCGATCTGGGCGGTCGTCTCGGTTTGGCCATAGCCGTCGCGCACGTCGATACCCCAGACTTCGCGGACGCGCTCCACCACATGCGGGTTCAGCGGTTCGCCGGCGCTGACCGCTTCGCGCAGGCGGACGGGCCATTGCTCGATCCTCTCCTGCAGCAGCATGCGCCACACCGTCGGCGGCGCGCAGAAACAGTCCACCGCGCGATCGCGGATTTGATCGAGCACGAAGCGCGCGTCGAAGGCGGGCTGGTCGATCGTCAGGATCGATGCCTCGGCGAGCCAGGGCGCGTAGAAACTGCTCCAGGCATGTTTGGCCCAGCCAGGCGACGAGATGTTGAGATGCGTATCGCCGGGTTTCAGCCCGATCCAGTAGAGCGTCGACAGATGGCCGACCGGATAGGAAACATGGCTGTGCGTCACCATCTTCGGCTGCGCCGTGGTGCCGGAGGTGAAGTAGATCAGCAGCGGATCGGTGCCGCGTGTCGGCTGATCCGGCGCGAAGCCGGCCGGCTCGCCATAAGCCGCGCCATAATCGATCCAGCCGGGGCGGGGGGCGTCGACGTTGAAGCCGATCCAGCCCTTATCGGGCGTGCCCAGGCGTTCGGCTATGCTGTCGTCGGCGACGATTGCGCGCGCGCCGCTGCGGGCCATGCGCTCGCGCAGTTCGGCTGCCCCCAGCATCACCGTGCAGGGCACCATCACGCAGCCGGCCTTCATCGCGGCGAGCTGCGTTTCCCAGAGTTCGATCCGGTTGCCGAGCGCGATCAGCAGTCGATCGCCGGGGCCGATCCCATGGCGGCGCAGGAAATGCGCGACACGGTTCGAGCCGAGGGACAGGTCGCGGTAGGACCAGGCACGGAGGCCTCGGGGGCTGGCGATCGACAGCGCGATCGCATCGCTGCGCTCGGCGATCCGATCGAACCAGTCGAAGGCGAAGTTGAACTGCTCGAAGCGCGGCCAGGCGAAGCCGGCTACCGCGGCGTCATGATCGGTGCGATGCCGGATGAGAAAGTCCCGCGCGGCCTGCAACCTGTCTCCGTTCAATAGCACCTCGCCCAACCTCCGATCCGCTGTTCTCGGCCGACAGCGAGCATGGTGGGGCGCTGGGCCTCAATCCCCCGCTTGGTGGGCCGCTCGAGGCCGACACCCCCCTTTTCGGCGGATAGGAAAGATGCCCTCCGAGCGCGCAGCTAGCGCCATCGGCCTGGAGTTGCCCAGGGCCGCGGATGGAGCGG
This sequence comes from Rhizorhabdus wittichii RW1, assembly GCA_000016765.1. Lineage (NCBI taxonomy): Bacteria > Pseudomonadati > Pseudomonadota > Alphaproteobacteria > Sphingomonadales > Rhizorhabdaceae > Rhizorhabdus > Rhizorhabdus wittichii. Next base: position 725,631 of record CP000699.1, on the reverse strand, counting down.
GACGATCATGGAACGCCTTGTGCCGACGGCGACGCAGCGCCTGTGGATGTATGAGACGATGGCCAAGATCCGCCTCTACGAGGCGCGGATCGCGGAGGCCTATATGGAAGGCAAGCGCCCGCTGTTCAACATGGCCAAGGGGCCGCTGCCGGGCGAGATGCACCTGTGCGACGGGCAGGAACCCTGCGCCGTCGGCCTCAGCGTCCATCTGGGCGCGGAGGATTATCTGTCCTGCCATCATCGTTCGCATGCGCAGGCGATCGCCAAGGGCGTCGATCTGCGCCGGATGACCGCGGAGATCTTCGGCCGCAGCGCCGGTCTATCGGGCGGCCGTGGCGGGCATATGCATCTGTTCGATTTCGACAAGCTGTTCTGGACCAGCGGCATCATCGGCCAGAATATGGCGCCCGCTGCGGGGGCAGCGCTGGCCCGCAAGCTGAACGGCGAGGCCGGCATCGCGGTGGCCTGCATCGGCGAGGGCGCGGTCAACCAGGGCGCCTTTCACGAGGTCATGAATCTCGCGGCGGTGTGGAAGCTGCCCTTCCTGTGCATCATCGAGGACAATGGCTGGGCGGTGTCGGTGCCCAAGCATGCATCGACGGCCGTGCCCGAGAATCATGTGCGTGCGGCGGCATACGGCATGTCCGGCGAATATGTCGCCGGCAATGATCCCGATCGGGTCTTCGAGGCGGTTGGACGTGCCGTGGCGCGCGCCCGGGCGGGGGAGGGGCCGTCGCTGATCGAAATCCAGACGACCCGGCTCCAGGGCCACTTCATGGGGGACACCGAAGGCTATCTGCCGCCGGACGAACGCGCCGCCAAAGCCGCACTCGATCCGCTTCCGCGCTATCGCGAGCGGCTGGTGAGCGAAGGCCTGCTCTCTGCCGACCTCGAGGCGACGATCGACACGCGCATTCGCCGCGAGCTCGACGACGCCTTCGAGTTCGCTCTTGCGGCGCCCGAACCCGAAGGCGCCGCCGCCCTCGAAACACTTTTCGCCTGAGGACCCCATGAACAGCAGCGTCACCAGCGCACCGTGGCGCAACCGCGTCGAGCGCAAGCTCACCATCGCCAAGGCGATCAACGAGGCCATCGCACAGGAGATGCGCATCGATCCCCGTGTCTTCCTGATGGGCGAGGATATCGGCGCGATCGGTGGCATCTGGGGGCATACCGGGGGGCTGCTCGACGAGTTCGGGGCCGAACGGGTGCGCGATACGCCGATTTCGGAAACGGCCTTCATCGGCGCGGCGGTCGGCGCCGCCAATCTCGGGCTGCGGCCGATCGTCGAGCTGATGTTCGTCGACTTCTTCGGCGTCTGCATGGACGCGATCTACAATCTCGCGGCTAAATCCTCCTACCACAGCAACGGCCGGTTCAAGGCGCCGATGGTGATCCTCACCGCGATCGGCGGCGGGTATTCGGACAGCACCCAGCATTCGCAATGCCTCTACGCCACCTTCGCCCATCTGCCGGGGTTGAAGATCGTGCTGCCGTCCAACGCCTATGACGCGAAGGGCCTGCTGACCGCCGCGATGCGCGACGACAATCCGGTGCTGTTCATGTTCCACAAGAACCTGCAGGGCATGGGCTTCCTGGGCACCGTCAAGACCGCGATCACCGATGTGCCCGACGATGGCTATGAGGTGCCGATCGGCGTGGCCAACATCGTGCGCCCCGGCCGCGACGTGACGCTGGTGGGCCTCGGTGCCACCGTCCACCAGGCGATGGAGGCGGCCGGGCGGCTGTCGCAACAGGGGGTCGACGCCGAGGTGATCGACCTGCGCACGATCGTCCCGCTCGACAGGAACGCGATCGTCCGTTCGGTCACCAAGACCGGACGGATGCTGGTGATCGACGACGACTATCGCAACTGCGGCCTAGCCGGCGAGATCATCGCGACCGTCGCCGAACTGGGTGTGCCGCTGCGCGCGCCGCTGCGGCGGCTCACCTATCCCGATATCCCCACGCCCTTCGCGCGATCGATGGAGCAGTTCGCACTGCCCAATGCCGATCGGATCGTCGACGAGGCGCTCAATCTCGTCACCGGAGCCGCAAAATGACTATTGCCATCGCGATACCCGACGGATTGTGGCCCGCCGACCAGAAAGGCGTGATCGCCACCTGGCTCTACGAGGATGGCGACATGGTGGAAGAGGGCGTGGTCGTCGCTGAGATCATGATCGACAAGACCCAGATCGAGTTGCCGTCGCCGGCCGGCGGCCGCCTGACGATCCTCAAGCGCGACGAGGAAGAGGTCGTATGCGGCGAGGTTATCGGCGAACTGCGCGCCTGATCCTCGCCCCCGGGGCTTCATCGATAGACCAGCGTCCGCGCGAGCGGCAGCAACAGCCGGTTGGCCAGCGCCGAAGCGATTGTGGCGCCCCGGGCCGGTCTCAGCGGCGTCAGGCCGATTTCGATCGCATCCCGGTCGCCGCTCGCCATCGATCGGGCGATCGCGCGCCCGAAATGAATCGCCTGGTTGATGCCGTTGCCGGCATAGCCCTGCAGGACGAACAGGCCGGGCTCGGGTTCATGGATGCTGGCCATGCGGCCTGGCGGCACCGCCTCATGTCCGAACCAGCCGAATTCCCAGCCTGGATCGGCGGGCGCCTGCGGAAAAATCTGGCGAAACTTGCGCCAATAAGGCGCGGCGAGATCGGCGGGCCGGGGGCGTGTCGAGGTACCCGGCAGGATCGACATGACCAGCCGCCCCGCCGGATCGAACGCGCCACCGAGGGTGTCGAACGAATCCATATCGGTGAATGGCACGCCCGACGGGAGGATCGACCGCCCATGGTCGGCGAAGGGCGCGGAGGCGACCATCGCGATCTTCAACCGATATCTGGCGTTTCGTGCGGCCGGCCAGGGCGACTGCGGCGACGCGCCGGTCGCCAGCAGGACAGCGCGGGCGCGTACGGAGCCTCGCGCGGTGTCGACGCGCCATCCATCGCGCTCCCGGGCGATGCCGATCGCCGGGGAACAGGTATGGATAAGGGCTCCCTGTGCGATCGCGGCGGCGGCGAGTCCGTTGCAAAAGGCGAGCGGGTTGAGCGTGCCGCCATCGGCATAGAGTACACCGCCGATATAATGATCGGTGGCGAGATGGCCGGGCATAGCGGCCTGGCCGACAACATCGATGGCGCTGCCCGCGGCCGCCCAGCGTTCCGCTTCCCGGCTGATCTTCGCCAAGGTCTTCGGGGTCGATGCGGCATAGAGCACGCCGCGCGTCGACAGATCGCACATAACCCGATGGCGCCGGACCAATTCGGGAATCGAGCGCGCACTGGCCGCCAGTTCTACCCTGAGCGCGTCGGCGCGCTCGGGCCCCAGGCGGGCGTCGAGCGTCGCCGCATCGAGCAGGGCCAAGCCGGGCACCCACCAGCCGGTATTGGCGCCCGAGGCACCATCGCCGATGCGGCCAGCTTCGAGCAACAGGCTGGGAATCGCTGCCTCGCTCAGATGGAGCGCGGCGGAAAGGCCGCTGAGCCCGCCGCCGATAATGGCGATATCGGTGCTGCTGTCTCCACCGAGAGGTGTGGTCTTCGGCGAGGGCGATGCGGTCTGCTGCCACAGGGTCGGAAGGTTAGAAGTATCACCCCCCGTTTGTTTTTTAGTCAGCATCATCGCCCCCAATTGGGATATCGTGCCGAGGATGCGCGCAACATAAAGATGCCCTCAATCCGTCTTTCGGGAGGGCTGTCTCCAAAAAGAGGGAGGTCCGAAGTCCTGGTCATCCAAAAGGTTGAAGAGCGATTCTTGCGATCCACGTTAATGTGAGAGTGCGACCGATCTAATTGTAACGGTTTGAGGGTCCTCAGGCAGGACCGTAGAACCCAGCTAAGTCACTAGAATTCTGCCCACGTCCCGCAACGAGGGGAGTGCAGGGCCATCAGTGCGCCGAGGGCTGACCCAGAGCACCGGAATCATAATCCGCGTGTCGGGGGTTCAAGTCCCTCCTCCGCTACCATCAGAACAATGGGCGCTGATGGCCCATAAAAGGTACCTCGTGGCCCCCTAAGGGGCCTGCCCCTTGACCGGATTTTTCAGGACAATCTCTGCCCGCCTTCGTGCTTGCAGGAGATAACATGTCCGATCGCAAAATTGGCCCCTCCGTCATCGTCGCTGTGGTGCCCGATATGGACCCATTGGCCGTTAGGCTTCCGGTCGCCGCCCAACTCACGGGCCTTGATGAGACGCAGATGAGAGACCTTGTCGCCTCCGGCGAGATTGAAGTCTTTAAGGTGGGTCGGACCGAACTAGTGTACTACCCTAGCCTCAAATCGTTCATCGCGAAGGCTATCAGTCTGATGATCCGGCGGCCCAGAAACGGCGATGCTGATGGCAACGTCGTGTGGCTGACTGGCCACATTCCGCACGGTGATCAGAAGTGACTGCTACCGGAGTCGATAAGCTCCCGCGGTTGGCCAACGGCACATTGGAGCCGTTGGCCGTCCGGGTCACGGTCGCTGCCGAGCTGCTGGGTCTCGGTAAGACGCGCATTTACGAGCTGATCGAGGCCGGCGATCTCGAGATCGTCAAGATCGGCCGGTCTACTCTCATTCCCTATAAAAACCTCAAGAAACTAATCGGACAGGAGGAGTAGGGACCGATCCGAAGGAGCCGCGCTGGACGAGCGGTGCTCGGCGCAGCTCCTCGATATGGTCCGACCACCATTGCATCATCCGTACGCGCTCGGGCCAATATTCGCCGCGGGTGTAAGCTCGTCGAACCTCGTTGGTCTCGATATGCGCCAGCTGCCGCTCGATCGCATCGGGATGCCACTGGCCGGACTCATTGAGGAGGGTGGCTGCCATCGCCCGGAACCCATGGGCCGTCATCTGATCCTGCCCGAAGCCGAGCCGACGCAGCGCCAAGTTTACGGTATTCTCGGACATCGGCATGTCGTCGTTTCCCAGACAGGGAAACAGATATTTGCCGCCGCCGGTCAGGTCATGGAGCCGGTGCAGCTTCTCCATCATCTGCCGCGACAGCGGCACCCAATGCGGGCGCCGCATTTTGGTTTTTTCGGGCGGGATGGCCCAGATCGCCTCGTCGGCGTCTAACTCGGGCCATTCGGCCTGGCGCAGTTCGCCGGGACGGACGAACAGGTGGGCCGAGCATTCGAGCGCGATCGCGGTGATCTCATGACCGCTATAATTCTCGATCGCGCGCAGCAGCACGCCCGCTTCGCGGGCGGTCGTGATCGCCGCGAGATTCTTGCCCTTGGGCGTCGCGATCGCGCCGCGCAGGTCGGCCGCGACATCGCGCTCAATCCGACCGGTGGCCACGGCGAAGCGGAAGATGCGGCTCAGGACACTACGCAGGCGCCGCGCCGATTCGAGAATGCCTTCAGCTTCAAGCTTCTTAAGCACGGCAAGGGCGTCCAACGGGCGGATGACCTCGATCGGCTTGGATCCGAGCGCAGGATAGGCCTTGTCGAGCAACCAGCGGATCTTGTTGAGCGTGACTTGGGACAGGCCCTCGCGCTCGCATTTCTCCAGCCACTCCTCGGCGACGGCGCGGAAGCTGTTGCCGGCCACGATCTTGACCTTGGCTGCGACGGGTCCGAAGCGCTTGACGAGGGCGGGATCGGTGCCTTCCTCAATCAGCTTGCGGGCGTCTTCTCGCCGGATGCGGGCCTCGCTGATCCCCACCTTGGGCCAATGCCCCAGGTGCAGTGTTTTCTGCTTTCCCTCGTACCGATATTTGAGGCGCCAGACCTTCGAGCCCGAGGGCTGAACGACAAGTGTGAGTCCTCTCCCGTCGGAGAGCTTTAGAGCACCATTTGAGGCCTTGGCGGCGGCGATCTGGATGTGGGTAAGTGGCATGAATCAGCTCCAAAATGGGCTGATCGCGGACCACCAAATGGACCACCAAAATGAGGCGGCAGGAGGCGGTTTTACGCGGTTCAGCCCGGTCAAAGGCTGACGAGAATCTTCGGATTTATACCGTAAAACCAGCCGCTTAGCGGTCGTTCCCGATCATGCTCGGAAACCACTTGGTGCCCAGGAGAGGACTCGAACCTCCACGGCCTTGCGGCCACTGGCACCTGAAGCCAGCGCGTCTACCAATTCCACCACCTGGGCATCCGGGGTGAGGCCGGGCGGATAGCGGCGCTCCTTGTGCCTTGTCAACAGCTTCCGTGCAGGGCAATGCGAGTTCATCTGAACATCAAGGGATTCTGAGGATGAGCCGTCTTGTCACGCTGTTCGGCGGGGGTGGGTTTTTGGGCCGCTATGTCGCGCAGGAGCTGCTCAAGGCGGGCGCCCGCGTCCGCGTCGCGGAGCGCGATCCGTCGGACGCCTGGTTCCTGAAACCGCTGGGCGGCCTGGGCCAGACGCAGTTCGTCCCGGCCTCCGTCATCAAGCCGGCCACCGTCGCCGCCGCGGTCGCCGGGGCCGATTCGGTGATCAACCTGGTCGGCATCCTCAAGGGCGACTTCGATTCGATCCATCGCAAGGGCGCCGCCCATGTCGCGGCGGCGGCGAAGGCGGCGGGCGCCGAATCGCTGGTCCATGTCTCGGCGATCGGCGCCGATCCCGAATCGCCGTCCGCCTATGGCCGCAGCAAGGGGCAGGGGGAGGCCGCCGTGCGCGCCGCCTTCCCCGAAGCCACCATCGTCCGGCCCTCGATCGTGTTCGGGTCGGAGGACGGCTTCCTCAACCGCTTCGCGGCGATGCAGTCGGCGCCGTTCGTGCCGGTGCTGCGCGGCGCGGTGAAGTTCCAGCCGGTCTGGGTCGCCGACGTCGCCCGCGCGATCGCCGCCGCGGCGCTCGATCCCGGCGCCCATGCCGGCAAGACCTACGAACTCGGCGGGCCCGAGGTCGTGACGATGGCCGAGCTCAACGCCTGGCTCGCCCGCGCGACCGGCCACAGCCCGACCTTCGTGCCGATCCCCGATTCGATCGGCGGCCTCCTCGCCACCGTTGCCGGGGCCTTGCCCGGCGCGCCGATCACCCGCGACCAGTGGCGGATGCTGCAAGCCGACAATGTCGTGACGCCCGGCGCCAAGGGGATCGAGGCGTTCGGCATCAAGCCCACGCCGATGGAGGCGGTCGCGCCCGCCTGGCTGGTCCGCTACCGGCCGCACGGCCGCTTCGCCTCGCAGACCAAGCCCGCGGCCTGACGCCACCCATGGAGATGTCGCTGCTGTCGATCGTCCTCCTCGGCATCGTCGAGGGGGTGACCGAATTCCTGCCCGTATCGTCGACCGGGCACCTGATCCTCGCCGGGGAGGTCATGAAGGTGCCGCAAGGCACCGAGACCTTCGACATCGTCATCCAGCTCGGCGCGATCCTCGCCGTCGTCGTGCTCTATCGCGAGCGCTTCGCCGCGGTGCTCGCCGGGCTCGGCCGCCGCGACCCGGCGGCGATCCGCTTCACCCGCAACGTGCTGGTCGGCTTCCTGCCGTCGGCGGTGATCGGCGCGGTCGCCTATGGCGCGATCAAGGCGATGCTCAACACCCCGATCATCGTCGCGGTCGCGCTGATCCTCGGCGGCATCGCGATCCTGGTGATCGAGCGGCTGGTCCGCAGCCCGACCTGCGACAGCGTCGAGGGCATGTCGCTCAGGACGTCGTTCGGCGTCGGGCTGGTCCAGTGCCTGTCGATGATCCCGGGCGTCAGCCGCTCGGGCGCCACCATCATGGGCGCGCTGACCCTGGGGGTCGAGCGGCGCACGGCGGCGGAATACAGCTTCTTCCTCGCCATCCCGACGATGCTGGGGGCCACGACGCTGGCGCTGTGGAAGGCGCGGCACGAGCTCGGCGATGCCCAGGCCACGGCGATCGCGATCGGCTTCGTCGTCTCCTTCATCGTCGCGATGCTGGTGATCCGCTGGTTCCTCGGCGTCGTGACCAGGCATGGTTTCGCGCCGTTCGCCTGGTATCGAATCATCGCCGGCACGGCGGCGCTGATCTGGCTCCTGGCAAGATAGTCTCAAATCGGACCTATATTGAAGAGTTTCTGCCTATCCGTTCATATCCCACGATGGTTTCCACAAATAATAGGTAAGCTAAGCTGACTCATTGCGCGGAATGCGCGTGACTCAGGGCTGCGATTGTGAGAAATGCGCCTCCCGAACGTGGAGGGCATTTGCCATGGCGAACGAGCCGATGCTGAAATTCGTGGGCGTGGGACAGGCGTTCCCGCCCAAGCGCGAGGCCGATGCGCGCATCGCCGATTTCGGCGAGATCGCGGCGCGCTATTCGGACGACAAGGCTGGCGAGCAGGCGTCGCGCTGCTCGCAGTGCGGCGTGCCCTATTGCTCGACGCATTGCCCGCTCCACAACCATATCCCCGACTGGCTGCGCCTGACCACCGAGGGGCGGCTGCGCGAGGCCTATGAGCTGTCGAACGCGACCTCGACCATGCCCGAGATCTGCGGCCGCATCTGCCCGCAGGACCGGCTGTGCGAGGGCAATTGCGTGATCGAATTCTCGGGGCACGGCGCGGTGACGATCGGCTCGGTCGAGAAGTACATCACCGACACCGCCTGGGAGCGCGGCTGGGTCGAGCCGGTGCAGGTCGGCCCGGCAAGGGGCCAGTCGGTCGGCGTGATCGGCGCGGGCCCGGCGGGCCTCACCGTCGCCGAGCTGATGCGCGCGCGCGGCTATGACGTCCATGTCTATGACCGGCACGACCGCGCCGGCGGCCTGCTGACCTACGGCATCCCCGGCTTCAAGCTGGAGAAGCCGGTCGTCCAGCGCCGGGTGCAGCGGCTGATCGACGCCGGCATCGTCTTCCACCAGGATTTCGAGGTCGGCCGCGACGCCACGCTCGACGAGCTGCGCGACCGCCACGACGCGATCCTGATCGCGACCGGCGTCTACAAGCCGCGCGCGATCAAGGCGCCCGGCGTCGGCGCGCCCGGCATCGTCGAGGCGCTCGACTATCTCACCGCGTCGAACCGCAAGGGGTTCGGCGATGCGGTGCCGGCGTTCGACGAGGGGCCGCTCGATGCGAAGGGCAAGAATGTCGTCGTGATCGGCGGCGGCGACACGGCGATGGACTGCGTCCGCACCGCGATCCGCCAGGGCGCCGCCTCGGTGAAGTGCCTTTATCGCCGCGACCGGGCGAACATGCCGGGCTCGCAGCGCGAGACGAAGAATGCCGAGGAGGAGGGCGTCGAGTTCGTCTGGCTGTCCGCGCCCGAGGCGTTCGACGGCGGCGAGACGGTCGGCGGCGTGCGCGCGATCCGGATGCGGCTCGGCGAGCCCGACATGTCGGGCCGCCGCACCCCCGAGCCCGATCCGGGCAGCGAATTCCGGATCGAGGCCGATCTGGTGATCAAGGCGCTCGGCTTCGATCCCGAGGATCTGCCGGGCATGTTCGGCGCGCCCGAGCTGTCGGTGACCCGCTGGGGCACGCTCAGGGTCGACCACAAGACGATGCAGACCTCGCTCGAAGGCGTGTTCGCGGCGGGCGACATCGTCCGCGGCGCCAGCCTGGTGGTCTGGGCGATCCGCGACGGCCGCGACGTCGCCGTGCGGATGCACGCCTATCTGAAGGCTAAGGCGGAGCGGGTCGAGCTGGCGGCCGGGAAGGTGGCGGCATGATGCGCGCGGCCTTGATGGCGGCTGCGATCCTACTCGCGTCGCCGGCGCTGGCGGAGACCGCGCCCGACGCCGCGACGCTGGCCGCCGCGCGTGAGCTGATGCAGGTCACCGATGTGCAGGGGCAGATGCGCGCGCTCGGCCCGCGCATGGCGGAGAGCATGGGCCAGCAGATGCGGCTGATGTTCAAGGACGATACGATGCCCGAGGGGCTTCGCACCGAGCTGACCGCGGCGATGCAGGCCTATGTCGGCTCGATGGACAGCTATTTCACCCCGGCCTTCATCGACCAGCTCGCGACGATCTATGCGCGCCACTTCACCGTCGAGGAGCTGCGCCGCGTCACCGCCTTCATGAAGGAGCCGGTGATGGTCAAGTTCCGCGCGGAGACCCCGGCGATGATCGCCGAGATGCTGCCGCTGACCTTCGAGGCGATGAAGCCCGGCCAGCAGCAGTTCATGGCCAAGATCAGGCAGATCGTCGCCGACTGGATCGCGCGCCACCCCGAAGACAAGGCGAAGCTGCGTTCGCCCACCGCCAGCTAGGTTTGCACCATGTCCTACGAGCATCTCACCCCCGAACATGAGCGCCTCGCCCGCGAGGGCATGTATCGCCCCGACTATGAAGGCGACGCCTGCGGCGTCGGCCTCGTCGCGGCGACCGACGGCAAGCCGTCGCGCCGCGTCGTCGCCGCCGCGATCGACGCGCTGAAGGCGGTGTGGCACCGCGGCGCGGTCGACGCCGACGGCAAGACCGGCGACGGCGCCGGCATCCATGTCGACCTGCCGATCCGCTTCTTCGACGACGCGATCGAGCATGCCGGCCACAAGCCGCGCCCGAACCGCCTCGCGGTCGGCATGGTGTTCCTGCCGCGCACCGACCTCGGCGCGCAGGAGACCTGCCGCACGATCGTCGAGAGCGAGATCATCGATTTCGGCTACACCATCTATGGCTGGCGCCAGGTGCCGGTCGACGTGTCGGTGATCGGCGAGAAGGCGCTGCAGACCCGCCCCGAGATCGAGCAGATCATGATCGCCGGGCCGATGCCCGACGAGATGAGCCTCGAGGAGTTCGAGAAGAATCTCTACCTGATCCGCCGCCGCATCGAGCGCAAGGTGATCGAGGCGCAGATCCAGGGCTTCTACATCTGCTCGCTGTCGGCGCGCTCGATCGTCTACAAGGGGCTGTTCCTCGCCGAGGAGCTGTCGGTCTTCTATCCCGACCTGAAGGACGAGCGCTTCGTCAGCCGGGTCGCGATCTTCCACCAGCGCTATTCGACCAACACCTTCCCGCAATGGTGGCTGGCGCAGCCGTTCCGGTCGCTCGCGCACAATGGCGAGATCAACACGATCCGCGGCAACAAGAACTGGATGAAGAGCCACGAGATCAAGATGGCCAGCCTCGCCTTCGGCGAGCATTCGGACGAGATCAAGCCGCTGATCCCGGCGGGCGCCTCCGACACGGCGGCGCTCGATGCCGTGTTCGAGACGATCTGCCGCTCGGGCCGCGACGCGCCGACCGCGAAGCTGATGCTGGTGCCCGAGGCGTGGCAGCACAGCGCCGACGTGCCCGAGGCGCGCCGGGCGATGTACAGCTATATCGGATCGGTGATGGAGCCGTGGGACGGCCCCGCCGCGCTGGCGATGACCGACGGCCGCTGGGCGGTGGCCGGCGTCGACCGCAACGCGCTGCGGCCGCTGCGCACCACGCGGACCGCCGACAACCTGCTGATCGTCGGGTCGGAGACCGGCATGGTCGTCGTCCCCGAGAGCACGATCATCGCCAAGGGCCGGATGGGGCCGGGCCAGATGATCGCGATCGACCTCGACGAGGGGCGGATCTACGGCGACGCCGAGATCAAGGACAAGATCGCCGCCGAGAAGCCCTATGGCGAGTGGGTCAGGAACTTCCGTACCCCGGCCGACCTGCCGCGCCCGGCGGAGGACATGATCCCGCGCTGGCCGCGCGCCGAGCTGCTGCGCCGCCAGGTCGCGGCCGGGCAGACGCTGGAGGACATGGAGCTGATCCTCAGCCCGCAGGTCGAGGACGCCAAGGAGGCGGTCGGATCGATGGGCGACGACACGCCGCTCGCGGTCATCTCCGACAATGGCCGGCTGATCAGCCATTTCTTCCGGCAGAATTTCAGCCAGGTCACCAACCCGCCGATCGACAGCCTGCGCGAGACGCAGGTGATGAGCCTCAAGACGCGCTTCGGCAACCTCGCCAACATCCTCGACAATGAGGGGCAGCAGGCCGACGTGCTGGTGCTCGAAAGCCCGGTGCTCCACTGCCGCGACTGGCGGATGCTGAAGGATCATTTCGGCGCCCAGGCGGCCGAGATCGACTGCACCTTCGACGTCCATGGCGGGCCCGACGCGCTGCGCCAGGCGATCGCCCGCGTCCGCGCCGAGGCCGAGACCGCGGTGCGCGAGGGCAAGGCCGAGCTGTTCCTGACCGACGAGCATGTCGGGCCCGACCGGGTCGGCATCGCGATGATCCTGGCGGCGGCGGCGGTCCACACCCACCTCGTCCGCAAGGGGCTGCGCTCCTATGCGTCGGTCAACGTCCGCTCGTCCGAATGCCTCGACACCCATTATTATGCGGTGCTGGTCGGCGTCGGCGCGACGACGGTGAACGCCTATCTGGCGGAGGCGGCGATCGCCGACCGCCATGCGCGCGGCCTGTTCGGCGAGCGCAGCCTCGACGAATGCCTGAAGCGGCACCGCAAGGCGATCGACGACGGCCTGCTCAAGATCATGTCGAAGATGGGGATCGCGGTGATCTCCAGCTATCGCGGCGGCTATAATTTCGAGGCGGTCGGCCTCAGCCGCGCGCTGGTCAACGACTTCTTCCCCGGCATGCCGGCGAAGATCTCGGGCGAGGGCTTCAACTCGCTCCAGTTCAACCTGATCGAGCGGCACGAGGCGGCGTTCGACGACGTGGTCGTGTCGCTGCCGGTCGGCGGCTTCTACAAGCAGCGCGCGGGCGGGGAGGCGCATGCCTATTCGGCGCAGCTCATGCACCTGCTGCAGACCTCGGTCGCGACCGACAGCTATTCGACCTATCTGCAATTCTCGCGCGGGGTGCGGGACCTGCCGCCGGTCTATCTGCGCGACCTGCTCGAGTTCAACTGGGCGCGCGAGGGGATAGCGATCGACTCGGTCGAGCCGATCACCGAGATCCGCAAGCGCTTCGTGACGCCGGGCATGTCGCTGGGCGCGCTCAGCCCGGAGGCGCACGAGACGCTGGCGATCGCGATGAACCGGATCGGCGCCAAGGCGGTGTCGGGCGAGGGCGGCGAGGACCGGAGCCGCTACACCCCCTATGCGAACGGCGACAACGCCAATTCGGTGATCAAGCAGGTCGCCTCGGGCCGCTTCGGCGTCACCGCCGAATATCTCGGCGCCGCCGAGGAGCTGGAGATCAAGGTCGCGCAGGGCGCCAAGCCCGGCGAGGGCGGCCAGCTTCCCGGCTTCAAGGTGACCGAGATGATCGCGCGGCTGCGCCATTCGACGCCGGGCGTGACGCTGATCTCACCGCCGCCGCACCACGACATCTACTCGATCGAGGATCTGGCGCAGCTCATCTACGACCTGAAGCAGATCAATCCGAGCGCGCGGGTGTGCGTGAAGCTGGTCAGCTCGGCCGGCATCGGCACGGTCGCGGCGGGCGTCGCCAAGGCGCATGCGGACGTCATCCTGGTCGCCGGCCATGTCGGCGGCACCGGCGCGTCGCCGCAGACCTCGGTCAAATATGCCGGCACGCCGTGGGAGATGGGGCTGAGCGAGACCAACCAGGTGCTGACGCTCAATGGCCTGCGCCACCGGGTCAAGCTGCGCACCGACGGCGGCCTCAAGACCGGGCGCGACATCGTCGTCGCCGCGATCCTGGGCGCGGAGGAGTTCGGCATCGGCACGCTGTCGCTGGTCGCGATGGGCTGCATCATGGTGCGCCAGTGCCATTCGAACACCTGCCCCGTCGGCGTCTGCACCCAGGACGAGGCGCTCCGGAAGAAGTTCGTCGGCACGCCGGAGAAGGTGATCAACCTGATGACCTTCATCGCCGAGGAGGTGCGCGAGATCCTCGCCAAGCTCGGCGTCCGCTCACTGGACGAGATCATCGGCCGCACCGAGCTGCTCCGCCAGGTCAGCCGCGGCGCCGAGCATCTCGACGATCTCGACCTCAACCCGGTGCTCGCCAAGGTCGACGCGCCCGAGGAGAAGCGCCGCTTCAACATCCCGACCTTCCGCAACGAGGTGCCCGACAGCCTCGACGCGCAGATGATCGAGGACGCCAAGGCGGTGTTCGAGCGGCGAGAGAAGATGCAGCTCACCTATACGGTGCGCAACACGCACCGCGCGGTCGGCACGCGCTTCTCGGCGGAGATCACCAGGCGTTACGGCATGTCCTCGCTCGCCGACGGCCATGTCCATATCCGCCTGCGCGGATCGGCCGGCCAGTCGCTCGGCGCCTTCGCGGTCAAGGGCATCACGCTGGAGGTGTTCGGCGACGCCAACGACTATGTCGGCAAGGGCCTGTCGGGCGCGATCATCGCGGTCCGCCCGATGGTGTCGTCGCCGCTGGAGACGCGATCGAACACGATCATCGGCAACACCGTCCTCTACGGCGCCACCGCGGGCAAGCTGTTCGCGGCGGGGCAGGCCGGCGAGCGCTTCGCGGTCCGCAACTCGGGCGCGACCGTGGTGGTCGAGGGCTGCGGCGCCAATGGCTGCGAATATATGACCGGCGGCATCGCGGTGATCCTCGGCCGGGTCGGCGCCAATTTCGGCGCGGGCATGACCGGCGGCATGGCGTTCGTGCTCGACGAGCATGGCGATTTCGAGCGCAACGCCAATCCGGACAGCATCGTCTGGCAGCGGCTCGGCTCGGTCCGCTGGGAGATGCGCTGCAAGGCGCTGATCGCCGAACATGCCGAGCGCACCGACAGCAAATGGGCGCACAGCGTCCTCGACGACTGGGATCGCTGGCGCGACCGCATCTGGCAGGTCTGCCCGAAGGAGATGGTCGACCGGCTCGACTATCCGCTCAGCGACAGCGAGGCGGAGATCGTCGCCGCCGAATAGGCGTCGGACCTGATGCGGTTCGGACGGGACCCGGAAGCTCCATAGCTTCCGGGTCCTTCTTTTTTCGGGATTCCGTCGCGCTGTGAGCGCCGTCACTCCATCGAAACGTCAAAAATCGTAAACGCTGTGTTGCCATATGGGGTGTACCGATCGGTACGCGGGCTCCCTATATGGGGTGGGCAACAGGGATCGCGGTGGTCGCGATCGGCACGATGGACAAAGTCGATGGCGTTTCTGCAACCCGATCTGCCGCCTTCCAGCGGCCCCGCCAAGGCGGTCGCTCTTGCTCCGGCGATGCACCACGGCATCCTCCGCCGCCCGGCGAAGCCGCAGCGGCCGATGCTGCGTTTCCTCGCGGTGCTGCTCGCGATCCTGTTCTTCGTCGTTCCCGGCTATCTCGCCGCGCGGGCAACCGAGTCGCTCGCGATCGGCATCCTCGCCGCCGACCTCGCTTTCCTCATCGTCGTGGCGGGCTGGTCCGCCGTCGCGGGCGGCGATCGCCACCGCTGATCCCGATACCGCGAGGGGATATCCGGCTTTTACTTGCCGTCCGGCGTTCGGTTCCCGGCATCCGATCGGACGGTCGCTTCGCCGCCCATGCCGGCACCGGCCGTCCCGGTCGCATCGCGCCGCGACTTGCGCGTCGCGCGCTTCATGTCGCTGCCGGGGGCGAGGGGCGTCTGCGCGGTCGAGTCCATGCCCGCCGCCGTCGAAGTCGCAGCGCTGTCGGGTGAGGCCCCCGCGCCGGCGGACGAACCGGCGGGCTGGGCCGCCGCCGCCGCCGCGATCAGGGCGAGGGCGGCCGTGGCGCCTCCCAGGAAAATAGTCTTCATGTCCTTCTCCTCATGGCGTCCGCCCGGCGGGCGGCGCATCGATGTCAGGCGGCGACCATGTCGGCGTCATGCGGGTAGACCCCCGCCAGCACCTGGTCGAAATGCTCGCGGATGCGTTCGTTGCAGCCGCAGGCGATGGCGTGGAGCTGTTCGACGTCCATGATCACGATCCGCCGCCGCCGCGAACTGAGGATGCCCTTCACGCCAAGCTGGCGCAGCGAGCGGTTGATGAAGCTGCGGCCGACGCCGAGCATCTCGCCGAGCTGCTCCTGGGTGATGGCGATCTCGTCGCGGCAGATGCGGTCGCGCGTGGCGAGCAGCCAGCGCGACAGGCGCTGGGCGATGGTGTGCGACGCGTTGCACGCCGCCGACTGGAAGAGCTGAGCGACCAGGCAGTCGGCATAGCGCGACATCCAATGGGCGATGCTCGGCGACTGCTGCCGCGCCTGGGCGAGCGCCGACAGCGGCAGGCGCAGGAAACGGCCGCCGAACTGGACATGGGCGCGGGCATAGGCGGGCAGCCGGCCCGACGACACCAGCCCGCAGATCGCGCCTTCCCGTCCGATCAGGGCGGCGTCGACCAGATGGTTGGCGTCCGCGGCGACGACGAAGGAGGCGGCTGCGTCGCCGAGCGGGAACCAGGAATAGCGGACATCGGTCCCGGCTTCCTGAAGGATCTTGCCCGGGGCGAATTCATGAAGGGTGAAGGACGGCATCAGCAGGTCCAGATCGTCGGGCTTGAGAGCGCCGAGCAAGCGGTTCTGCAGGACGGTTTCGCGTTCGATCATACTCAACTCCACTGGTCGGTATGAAACGTTGCACCTCCGTGCTTGTTCACTTCGCAACAGAAGGGATGCCGAAAAAAATTGGCGACCGAAACGAAAATCGCGTTTTTATCGAGGCTTATGCCTGACCCTGAAGAAGCGATGAAAGGGTGGCGGTCGCCACGATTCCGTCGGATTCGCCGAGCAGGCGGCTCCGCTGCCGCAGCATCAGGGTCGACAGCCATTCGACGAACAGCGCGGTGCGGGGCAGGTGGCGGCTGTCCTGATGGGTCACGAGCCAGAAGGAGCGCGTGATCGCGACCTCGGGCAGCACCCGGACGAGCGCACCGTCCCGGTCGCCGATGAAGCAGGGCAAGACCCCGATCCCCGATCCCGCCGCGACCATCCGATATTGCGCGTTGATCGACGAGGAGCGCAGCCGTGCCTCGACCGCCGGGCCGAGCTCGTCGAGATAGTTGAGCTCGGGCGAATAGAGCAGGTCGGGGACATAGCCGATCATCCGGTGCGCGGGCAGGTCGCTGCGCGCCGCGATCGGCGGGTGCCGGTCGAGATAGGCGCGGGCCGCATAGAGGCACAGCCGGTAGTCGGACAGCTTCTTGGTGATCAGCGGCCCGCGCTGGGGGCGGGCGAGCAGGATCGCGACGTCGGCCTCGCGCCGCGACGGATCGAGGAAGCCGCTGTTCGCGGCGAGGTCGATCGAAAGGTGCGGATGGGCGCCGGCGAACTCGCCCAGATGATGCGCCACCATCCAGGTGCCGAACCCCTCCGAGGCGCTGACCCGCAAATGGCCGCGCACGTCCTCGCCGTCGGCCTGGTCGCCGCCGCCGGCGATCGCGTCGGCCTCGCGCTCGATCGTCTCGACGCGGGCGAGCAGGCGGCGGCCCGCCTCGGTCAGGACATGGCCGTCGCGGCCCTGCACGAACAATGTCTGTCCGCCCAGGCTGCGTTCGAGCCGGCGGATGCGCCGGCCCACCGTCGTCGCATCGACGTCGAGCTGTCGCGCCGCGATGGTCAGCAGGCCGGTCCGCGCCAGCGACAGGAAAAATTGTAGGTCGTCCCAGTGCATCGCCTGCATTATTGCAGCCTTGGGCTGCATGGCAAGGCCTTGCCAGCCGGGCGGCGCGGGCCGATGGACGGCGCGACACGCAGGAGAGCAAATCATGGCCACCCAGGTGCGGGAAATTTCCCATTTCTTCGCGGACGGCTCCACCAGCCCCGCCACCCGTTTCAGCGATGTGTTCGATCCCAACAACGGCGTCGTCCAGGCGCGCGTCGCGCTCGGCGCGCAGGCCGACCTCGACAAGGCGGTCGCGCTCGCCAATGCGGCGCAGCCGGGCTGGGCCGCCACCAACCCGCAGCGCCGCGCGCGGGTGATGTTCCGCTTCAAGGAACTGGTCGAGAAGAACATGGAGGAGCTGGCGCACCTGCTCTCCTCCGAACATGGCAAGGTGATCGCCGACGCCCGCGGCGACGTCCAGCGCGGGCTCGAGGTGATCGAGTTCGCCTGCGGCATCCCGCACGTGCTGAAGGGCGAGTTCACGATCGGCGCCGGCCCCGGCATCGACGTCTATTCGATGCGCCAGCCGCTCGGCATCGTCGCGGGGATCACCCCGTTCAACTTCCCGGCGATGATCCCGATGTGGATGTTCGGCGTCGCCATCGCGGTCGGCAACGCCTTCATCCTCAAGCCGTCGGAGCGCGATCCCTCGGTGCCGGTGCGTCTCGCCGAGCTGATGAAGGAAGCTGGCCTTCCCGACGGCATACTGCAGGTCGTGCAGGGCGACAAGGTGATGGTCGACGCGATCCTCGACCATCCCGAGATCAAGGCGGTCAGCTTCGTCGGCTCGTCCGACATCGCCCATTATGTCTATCAGCGCGGCGTCGCCGCCGGCAAGCGCGTCCAGGCGATGGGCGGCGCCAAGAACCACGGCATCGTCATGCCCGATGCCGACCTGGACCAGGTTGTCAACGACCTCGCGGGCGCGGCCTTCGGCTCGGCGGGCGAGCGCTGCATGGCGCTGCCGGTCGTCGTGCCGGTCGGCCAGGACACCGCCGATCGCCTGCGCGCCAAGCTGATCCCGGCGATCGAGGCGCTGCGCGTCGGCGTGTCGACCGACAAGGAGGCGCATTACGGCCCGGTCGTCACCGCCGCGCACAAGGCGAAGATCGAGAGCTATATCCAGATGGGCGTCGACGAGGGCGCCGAACTGGTCGTCGACGGCCGCGGCTTCACGCTGCAGGGGCACGAGAAGGGCTTCTTCGTCGGCCCGACCCTGTTCGACCATGTCAAGCCGACGATGCGAAGCTATCAGGAGGAGATCTTCGGCCCGGTGCTGCAGATCGTCCGCGCCGCCAATTTCGAGGAGGCGCTCGCGCTGCCGAGCCAGCACCAGTATGGCAACGGCGTCGCGCTGTTCACCCGCAACGGCCATGCCGCGCGCGAGTTCGCGGCGCGCGTCAACGTCGGCATGGTCGGCATCAACGTGCCGATCCCGGTGCCGGTCGCCTATCACACCTTCGGCGGATGGAAGCGCTCGGGCTTCGGCGACACCAACCAGCACGGCATGGAAGGCGTGAAGTTCTTCACCAAGGTGAAGACGGTGACGCAGCGCTGGCCCGATGGCGGCGCCTCGGGCGACAGCGCCTTCGTCATCCCGACCATGGGGTGATGCAGCCGGTGGAGCGCGGATGGAATCGTCATGCTGACGAACGTCAGCATCCATTCGCGCTACGCCGGTCGGGGAAAACCGAGGTCGAGGGCGCGATCCTCCCAGAAGGGATTGTGCTCCTCGACCAGGGCGATCTTCCAGTCGCGGCGCCAAGCCTTGAGTTGCTTCTCGCGATGGATGGCGGCCGGCATGTCGTCGAACATCTCGAAATATACCAGACGGAAGACATTGTAGCGCGACGTGAAACCGGGAATAGCCTTGGTCCGATGTTGGTGAAGGCGGGTCATCAGATCGCTGGTGACGCCGATGTAGATCGTGCCGTTGCGCCCGCTGGCGAGGATATAGACGCAGGGGTTGCGTTCCATGATCGACCGTTGCGGCAATGGATGCTGAATCAAGTTCAGCATGACGGAGTAGGAGCCAGGGTCAACCCATGACCGATCAGTTCGAACTGACCGAGGACCAGCGCGCCATCCAGGAGATGGCGCGGAAATTCACCGCCGACGCGATCACCCCGCACGCGGCCGAGTGGGACGAGAAGCACATCTTCCCGCGCGAGACGATCCAGGCCGCCGCGGCGCTCGGCTTCGGCGGCATCTATGTGTCGGAGGAAGCTGGCGGGATCGGTCTCGGCCGGCTCGAGGCGGCGCTGATCATGGAAGCGATGGCCTATGGCTGTCCGTCGACCTCGGCGTTCATCTCGATCCACAACATGGCCGCCTGGATGATCGACCGCTTCGGTTCGGACGATCTCAAGGGCCGCTATCTGCCCGACATGATCGCCTGCCGGCGGATGGGCTCCTATTGCCTGACCGAGCCGGGCTCGGGATCGGACGCGGCGGCGCTCAAGACCCGGGCGGTGCGCGACGGCGACGACTATGTCGTCAGCGGCTCGAAGGCCTTCATCTCGGGCGGCGGCGAGAACGAGGTCTATGTCGTCATGGTCCGCACCGGCGAGGACGGGCCCAAGGGCATTTCCTGCCTGGTCATCGACAAGGACATGCCCGGCGTCAGCTTCGGCGCGCAGGAGAAGAAGCTGGGCTGGCATTCGCAGCCGACCGCCCAGGTCAATTTCGACGGCGTCCGCGTACCGGTCGCCAACCGCGTCGGCGGCGAGGGGGAGGGGTTCCGCATCGCGATGATGGGGCTCGACGGCGGCCGCCTCAACATCGGCGCCTGCTCGCTCGGCGGCGCCCAGCGCTGCCTCGACGAGTCGGTCTCCTATACCAGGGAGCGCAAGCAGTTCGGCCAGCCGATCGCCGATTTCCAGTCGATCCAGTTCACCCTGGCCGACATGGAGACCGAATTGCAGGCCGCCCGCATGCTGCTCTACGCGGCCGCCGCCAAGGTGACTGCCAACGCCCCCGACAAGACCCGCTTCGCGGCGATGGCCAAGCGCTTCGCGACCGACACCGGATCGGCCGTGGTCGATCGCGCGCTTCAGCTTCACGGCGGCTACGGTTATCTGCGGGATTATCCGATCGAGCGTTTCTGGCGCGACCTGCGTGTCCACCGGATCCTCGAAGGAACCAACGAGATCATGCGGATGATCACCAGCCGGGAGCTGCTGCGCCAATGACCGATCCAGTGAATGATGAAGTCCTGATCTTCGTGGAGGGGCGGACCGGCCGCATCCGCCTCAACCGGCCCAAGGCGATCCACGCGCTGACCCACCCGATCTGCACCGCGATGATCGGCGCGCTCACCGCCTGGGCGACCGACGACGCGGTCGACCTGGTGATGATCGACCATGCCGAGGGCAGGGGCTTCTGCGCCGGCGGCGACATCCGCCACATCGCCGAGAGCGCCAAGGGCGACGGTTCGGAAGGGCGCGCCTTCTTCCATGAGGAATATCGCCTCAACCATCTGCTGTTCACCTATGCCAAGCCGACCATCGCCTTCATGGACGGCATCACCATGGGCGGCGGCGTCGGCATCTCGCAGCCCTGCTCGATCCGCGTCGTCACCGAGCGGACGATGTACGCGATGCCGGAAACGGGCATCGGCCTGTTCACCGATGTCGGCGGCGGCCGCTATCTGTCGCGGATGCCGGGCCGCATGGGCCAATATGTCGGGCTGACCGGCGCCCGCCTCAACGGCGCCGAATGCCTCGCCCTGGCGCTGGGCACCCATTATGTCGAAAGCGACGGTATCGAGGCGCTGAAGGCGGCGATCCTCGGCAATCCGGGGGCGGTCGACGCGGCGCTGCGCAGCGCGGTCTCGGCGGTGCCGCCCGCGCCGATCCTCGACCGGCAGGCCGATATCGACCGGCTGTTCGCATCGGACCGCTATGAGGACATCGTCGCGGCGCTCGCCGCCGACGGCGGCGACTGGGCGCTGGCGACGCTGAAGACGCTCGGGACCAAGTCGCCCCAGGCCTGCAAGGTGGTGCTCCGCCTGCTCGCCGAATCCGCGCGGATCGACGATTTCGCCGAGGAGATGGCGATGGAATATGCGGTCGTCGTCCGCGTCATCCAGCGGCCCGACATCGTCGAGGGGGTTCGTGCCCTGATCGTCGACAAGGACAATGCGCCGCGCTGGAACCCGCCGACCGCGGCGGGCGTCAGCGATGCCGACATCGACGCCATCTTCGCGCCGCTCCCGCTGTCCGAGGCGTGGACGCCTCTGCCCAACGCCTGAAAGGTTCGCCCATGTCCTATGAAACGATCCTCGTCGAGACCCAGGGGCCGGTCACGGTCATCCGGCTGAACCGCCCGCAGGCGCTGAACGCGCTCAACACGCAGGTGCTGGCCGACCTGATCGTCGCGTTCCGGGCGTTCGATGCCGATCCCGACCAGCGCTGCGCGATCCTGACCGGCAGCGAGAAGGCGTTCGCCGCCGGCGCCGACATCAAGCAGATGCAGGAGAAGGGCTATGCCGAGATGTTCGGCGAGGACTTCTTCGCCGACTGGAGCAAGGTCACCGGGACGCGCAAGCCGTGGATCGCGGCGGTGGCGGGCTTCGCGCTGGGCGGGGGCTGCGAGTTGGCGATGATGGCCGACATCATGATCGCCGCCGACAATGCCCGCTTCGGCCAGCCCGAGATCAAGCTGGGCGTCTGCCCCGGCATGGGCGGGTCGCAGCGGCTGACCCGCGCGGTCGGCAAGTCGAAGGCGATGGACATGTGCCTGACCGGCCGGATGATGGACGCGACCGAGGCCGAGCGCGCCAATCTGTGCAGCAAGGTCGTGCCGCTCGCCGATCTGATGGACGAGGCGATGAAGATGGCGCAGGCGATCGCCGCGATGCCGCCGCTCGCCGCCATCGCCAACAAGGAGGCGGTCAACGCCGCCTTCGAGACCGGCCTCCACCACGGCCTGCTGTTCGAGCGCCGCAGCTTCAACGGCCTGTGCGCCACCGAGGACAAGGCCGAGGGCATGGCCGCCTTCGTCGAGAAGCGCCCCGGCGTCTGGAAAGGAAAGTGAGCATCATGGCGACGATCGGTTTCATCGGGCTCGGCAATATGGGCGGCGGCATGGCCGCGAATCTGGCGAAGAAGGGCCATGACGTGCGCGCCTTCGACCTGTCGAAGGAGGCGCTCGACCGCGCCGTGGCGGCGGGGTGCGTCGCCGCCGGGTCGGCGGCCGAGGCGGTCAAGGACGCCGAATATGTCGTCAGCATGTTGCCGGCGGGCCAGCATGTCCGCGCGGTCTATGAGAATGACGTGTTCGGATCGGTGCCGCCCTCGGCGTTGCTGATCGATTGCTCGACGATCGACGTCGCCTCGGCGCGCGCCGTCAACGGCGCGGCGGCGGCCAAGGGGCTGGCGATGGTCGACGCCCCCGTCTCGGGCGGCATCGCCGCCGCCAATGGCGGCACGCTGACCTTCATGGTCGGCGGCAGCGCCGAGCATTTCGCCCGCGCCGAGCCGGTGCTCGCGCTGATGGGCAAGGCGGTGATCCATGCCGGCGGCGCCGGTTCGGGCCAGGCGGCGAAGATCGTCAACAACATGATCCTCGGCGCGACGATGGTCGCGACCTGCGAGGCCTTCGCGCTCGCGAGCAAGCTCGGCCTCGACCTCCAGACCTTCTACGACATCTCGTCCAAGGCGAGCGGGCAGAGCTGGTCGATGACCAGCTATTGCCCGGTCCCCGGCGTCGGTCCGCAGAGCCCGGCCGACAACGGCTATGAAGGCGGGTTCGCGGCGGGCCTGATG
Organism: Rhizorhabdus wittichii RW1; assembly: GCA_000016765.1. NCBI lineage: Bacteria > Pseudomonadati > Pseudomonadota > Alphaproteobacteria > Sphingomonadales > Rhizorhabdaceae > Rhizorhabdus > Rhizorhabdus wittichii. Next base: position 702,548 of record CP000699.1, on the reverse strand, counting down.
CTCAAGGACCTCAAGCTCGCGGTCGAGGCGGCGCAGGGCGTCGGCGCC